>CAILZB010000080.1 GCA_903838565.1 uncultured beta proteobacterium
CCGCGGTAGAAGCCGCGCGTGCCGGAGAACAGGGCCGCGGCTTCGCGGTGGTCGCAAGCGAGGTGCGCAGCCTGGCCGGACGCAGCGCCGAAGCGGCGAAGGAAATCAAGTCTCTCATTTCCGCCAGCGTGGAGCGTGTGGAACAGGGCACGGTGCTGGTGGATCAGGCCGGCACGACGATGCAGGAAGTGGTGAGCAGCATCCGGCGCGTGACCGACATCATGGGTGAGATCAGCGCCGCCAGTCAGGAGCAAAGCCTGGGCGTGGCGCAGGTGGGCCAGGCCGTCACCAGCCTGGACCAGACCACGCAGCAAAACGCCGCACTGGTGGAGCAGATGGCCGCTGCGGCCAGCAGCCTGAATTCGCAGGCCGGTGAACTGGTGCAGGCGGTGGCGGTGTTCAAGTTGGCGGGCGCTCAGGGTAGCCACGCCACCCGCATCCCGAACCGAACCGCTGCGCCCAAACCCTATGCGCCGGCTGCTCGGCGCGCGGCCCCGGCGCCCCGACCCGTGGCCAAGGTCAGCGCTGCCGCCAAGGCGCCGCAGATCACCTCGAAGCCTGCGCCACCGGCAGCGGCTGCGGGAGGCGATGATTGGGAGTCTTTCTGATACTTTGCGGGAAAGACCAAAGCTACGCGCAGCGAGCGTGCTCTGTCCCCAACTGATCAGAGGTGGTTTGCGGGACAGGAGTCTTCAGTCCCCTTGTCGCAGCGGGCTGCGCTTTTCCAGTTCCTCTAGATAGCCGTCGATCCCCTCGCCTTCACGCTCCAGAAAGCGCTGCACCGCGTCGGCGAAGGCTGGATGCGCGAGCCAGTGCGCGCTGCTGGTTTTCACCGGAAGCAGGGCGCGCGCCATCTTGTGCTCGCCCTGGGCACCGCCTTCAAAGCGCTGCACGCCGTGGGCGATGCACCATTGCAGCGGCTGGTAGTAGCACAGCTCAAAGTGCAGGCAGTCCACTCGTTCCAGCGCGCCCCAGTAGCGGCCATAGGCGACCCTGGGCGTCGGATCCCCGGGCAGCACGTCCGACAGTCCGATCAAACTGCTGGCGACAGGCTTGCCGTCGCGCTCGGCCACAAACAGCAGCCAGTTGCCCGCCATGTGATCGGCCATGGCCTGGAAGAAGCTGTGGTTCAGGTAGGGCGCGTTGCCATGCTCCAGGTAGGTGCGCTCATAGCAGCGGTAGAAAAAGTCCCAGTCTGGCGCGCTGATGTCCTGCCCCCGTGACCACCGAATCGTCACCCCGGCGTTGCTGACCTTGCGTCGCTCCTGGCGGATCTTCTTGCGTTTGTCCTGCGCCAGCGCTTGCAGGAACTGATCGAAGTCCTGGTAGCCAGCATTCTTCCAGTGGAACTGCACGCTGTGGCGCAGCATCATTCCGGCCTGCGCACACACCGCTTCATCGTCCTCTGCGATGAACAGCAGGTGCAGCGACGACAGGTTCTGTTCTTGGCACCAGTGCAGCAGCGCGTCCAGCAGGGCCGCCCGCGCCGGGTCATCGGTTGCCAGCAACCGGCTGCCGGGGACGGGGGTGAAAGGCACGGCCCCCAGTGCCTTGGGGTAGTAGGCCAGGCCGTGCTCGGCGTAGGCGTTGGCCCAGGCCCAGTCGAACACGTACTCGCCGTGGGAGTGGGTCTTGAGATAGAGCGCGCAGGCCGCGCACAGCTGCATGTCACCGTTGGCATCGCGCTGCCACAGCGTCAGGAAGCGCGGCGTCCAGCCGGTCTTGGGCAGGGCGCAGCCGCTGGTGTGCAGCGCGCAGAGGTATTCGTGACGCATGAACGGGTTGGGGTGCGACTGGAGCGAAAGCAGCGTGTTCCAGGCGCTCGCTGCGACATCCAGCGGCGAATTCAGCACCCGAATGACATAATCAGCTGCACTCACGCCGTATCCCGTCGGCGCAGAAATCTTCCGGCGGTGATGCGCATCCGCTCGAGGGCTGGAACCCGCCGGACCCACACTTTGATCTGTGTACTCATGACTCTCAAAATTGGCGTCGCTCAACTCAACTTCGTGGTGGGTGACCTGACCGGCAACGCGAACAGGATCATTCTCGCCGCCAGGACCGCTTACGCACAGGGCGTGCGTCTGCTGCTGACGCCGGAACTGGCGATTTGCGGCTACGCCGCCGAAGACCTGTTCCTGCGTCCGTCCTTCATTGCAGCCTGCGATGATGCCGTGAAAACAGTGGCCCGTGAACTGGCCGGGTTAAAGGGCCTGAACGTGGTCGTGGGACGCCCGCAGCACGACCCGCTCGCCCACGCCCAGCGCAGCCGTTCTGTCGCCGTGCCTGACCTGTTCAACGCCGCCAGCGTGCTGTGCGAAGGCCGGATCGTGGCGCACTACGCGAAACGTGAATTGCCCAACTACCAGGTGTTTGATGAGCGCCGCTATTTCGTTCCCGGTCACGAGAGTTGCGTGTTCGAGGTCGATGGCGTCAGGGTGGGCCTGCTGATCTGCGAAGACGCGTGGTTCGAGGCGCCGGCACGCGAGGCCAAGGAGGCGGGCGCCGAGGTGCTTGCCGTCATCAACGCTTCTCCGTTTCATGTGGGCAAGGGGGGCGAGCGGCGCCAGCGCATGGCCGAGCGCGCGCGCTGCGTGGGCTTGCCGCTGCTGTATGTGCATCTGGTGGGTGGCCAGGATGAAGTTGTCTTTGACGGCGCCTCGTTTGCGCTCGATGCCGCGGGCGCCGTGACGGCACGGGCCGACAGCTTCAGGGAAGAGCTGCTGCTGTTGGAGCTGCAAAGAACGGCCCCGGCCATGGCGCTGGTGGCGCGCGGACCTGTGGTGCAAGACCCCTCGGACGAGGCCGACCTGTGGGACGCGCTGGTCATGGGCGTGCGTGACTACGTCGGCAAGAACGGTTTCCCGGGCGTGCTGCTGGGTCTGTCAGGTGGCATCGATTCGGCCCTGGTGCTGGCCATCGCGGTCGATGCCCTGGGCGCGGACAAGGTGCGCAGCGTGATGATGCCCTCGCCCTACACGGCCGACATATCCTGGATCGACGCGCGCGAGATGGCGCAAAGAATGGGTGTGCGCTACGACGAAATCTCCATCACGCCGGAATTCGAGGCGTTCAAGGCCTCGCTGAGCACCGAGTTCGCCGGGCGCGCGCCCGACGCGACGGAAGAGAACATCCAGGCCCGCATCCGCGGCACGCTGCTGATGGCGCTGTCCAACAAGTTCGGCTCCATCGTGCTCACCACCGGCAACAAGAGCGAGATGGCGACGGGCTATTGCACCCTGTACGGCGACATGGCGGGCGGCTTTGCGGTGATCAAGGACCTGGTGAAAACCACGGTGTTCAAACTGGCCCATTGGCGCAATGCGCACGATCCGTACGGCAGGGGCGTGAGTCCGATCCCCGAGCGCATCATCACGCGCCCACCCAGCGCCGAGTTGCGTGCTGATCAGACAGACCAGGACAGCCTGCCGCCTTACGACGTGTTGGACGGCATTTTGCAGCGCTACATGGAGGACGACCAGAGCAGCGAGGACATCATCGCTGCGGGTTACGACAGCGAGACCGTGCACCGTGTCACGCACCTCATCAAGATCAACGAGTACAAGCGGCGTCAGTCGCCGGTGGGAATTCGCGTGACGCACCGTAGTTTTGGCAAGGATTGGCGGTATCCTATTACCAGCAAATTCAAGGCTTGAAGCAACGCCTGGCATTTCATCTTTTTTAAGGAAACCCCATGAAGCAAATCACCGCCGTCATCAAACCCTTCAAGCTCGAAGAAGTGCGCGAGGCGCTGGCCGAGTGCGGTGTGACCGGCCTGACCGTCACCGAGGTCAAGGGCTTTGGGCGTCAGAAGGGTCACACCGAGTTGTATCGCGGCGCCGAGTACGTGGTGGACTTCCTGCCCAAGGTGAAGGTCGAGGTGGTGGTCAAGAGCGACGACGTGGATCGCTGCGTGGACGCCATCATCAAGGCCGCCCACACCGGCAAGATCGGCGACGGCAAGATTTTCGTCACGGCCGTCGAGCGTGTGGTGCGTATCCGCACCGGTGAACTCGACGACGCCGCGGTCTAAATTTCTTCGAGCCGGGCCACCGGCACCAGGCCTGCTGCCTGCACCAGTTCCGGCAGCAGCGGCAGCACGTCGGTGCCGGTCCGGATCAGTTCCATCTGCCAGTCACCCAGGAACTGCTGCTCCACGGTGGCCTTCAGGAACTCCAGTAGCGGGTCGTAATAATTCTCGACGTTGAGCACGCCGATGGGCTTGTCGTGGTAGCCCAGCTGGCGCCAGGTCCAGACCTCGAACAGCTCTTCAAAAGTCCCGATGCCGCCCGGCAACGCGAGGAAAACGTCGGCACGCTCGGCCATCATGCGCTTGCGCTCGTGCATGGTGTCGACGATGTGCAGTTCGGTGCAGTCGCGGTTCGCTGCCTCCATTTCGACCAGTGCCTGCGGGATGATGCCCACGACACGGCCACCCGCCTGCAAGGTGGCCTGGGCCACGATGCCCATCAAGCCGCCCTTGCCGCCGCCATACACCAGTTGCCCGCCATGGGCGCCGATCCAGCTGCCGACGGCCTGCGCGGCCAGCGTGAACTCCGGTTTGGCGCCCGGGCGAGATCCGCAATACACGCACACAGAAAACAGTGGATTCATGCCAGCCACCTTTGCGCCAGCGCCGCTGACCAGATGCCCGCGCAAAGGATCAGGCTCAGCAGCACGGCCGCGCTTCCCATGTCCTTGGCGCGCTTGGAGAGGTCGTGCCATTCGGGCCCGATGCGGTCGATGGCCGCTTCGAGACCGGTATTGAGCAGCTCGACGATCATGACCAGCAGCATCGAGCCCGCGAGCAGGGCGGTTTCGACCCAGCTGCGGCCGAGCCAGAACGACAGCGGAATGGCCAGCAGCGCCACCTTGGCTTCCTGCCGGAAGGCAGGTTCACCCCAGCCGGCCTGCAGGCCCTGAAGCGAATAGCCGGTGGCATGCCATAGGCGATTCAAGCCGGTGCGCGCTTTTTGCGGATTGACCGGGTCCATGGCGAGAGGTTGTGGAGCATGAGAAGACATGCGCCGATTGTCGTCGACGAATAAGTCAGGGAGTGGCCGGCGCACACGAGATCAGCCGCGTGCCGGCGAGTGCGTCGTGCCAGAACTGCCGATGGGGGTGAAGGCGGCTCAGCACCGCCCATACCGCAATCCAGCCCAGGATGATCACAGCCGAATCGCGCCCCGACAGGTGAAAGGGCGCCATTGCCGCCAGCGGCGGCAGGAACCACAGCCAGCTCAGCAGATATCGGAGCAGGGCGCGCCATTGTGTCAGCGGCTGGCCCTGGCGGTCGACCACGCGGATATGCCAGGTTTTCATCGCCAGGGTCTGCCCCTTGGACCAGAACCACGTGAAGTAGATGCCGAACACGACGAACAGGAAGGCCTGCAGCGCATTGCGGTTGTCCATCGCATTGCGGGTCTGGCTCAGGGTGCCGAACAAATAGGCGGCGACAAAGACCACGCCAAACATCAGCAGGCCTTCGTACATCAGGCAAGCCAGGCGCCGCCACAGGCTGGGTGCAATGAGCAAGCTGGAAGGCATCGGGGCGTGGGCAGGCAGGCAGGCCGGTCGTGGCGAGTCGGGCCCGCAAGACCGAAGCGATCAGTCGGTCGAGCTCAGGCTGGGTGCAGCCGAAGAAGCCGCTGGCATGAGCGCGGGTGCGGGATCGGCCGCGGGGGCCGTCACCGCCAGCGCTTTTTCGGGCTGGGGCAGCAGGGTTTTCTGGTCGATCCTGTGCGTCGCGGTGGCGATCTTCTGTCCGGGCTTGACCGACTTTGCCGATGTCGGTACCACGGTCAATTGCGCGCCCGTGTCGGGTTTGACAACCGGCGCCGCGCCCTTCGGCGTCGGATGTTTGCTGGCCAGCCTGTTTTTTTCTTCAGGGCTGAGCGCCTGGTAGGCCTGCCATTTTTCCTGCTTCTCGGTGGGTGAAATGGCCTTGGCCTGGGCGTAGTTCAGGCGTGCCTGCGTACGTTGCTCAGCGCTGAGCGTGACCCACTCCGTCATCCGCGCCTGCAACTTGACCTGTTCGGCGCCTGCCATATTGGGGTAATTCTTGGAAAGGGCCAGCCATTTGCGCTTTTGCGCATCGCTCAGGCCATTCCAGTGACCGTGCAGCGGTTGCAGCGCGAGTTGCTGGGCCGGCGTCAGTTCAAGCCAGAGCGGTCCCGAGGGTGCGCTGGCGTCTGTTTTCGGGGTCGAGGTACGCTGAGCCGATGGCGCGCTGGCGTGGGATGCAGGCCGCGCCGCGCTGGCAGAGGTGGCGGGCTCGCCCGCGGCCACCCATCCTGCGGTCACCAGCAGCAGCGCAACAGCCGCACCCGTCCATTGCGTGCTGCGCAGCTGCATCAACGCGAACAAGCGCTTGCGCATGCCGTCGCGCCCTAGCGAGCCTGATCCTGGTCTGCCTTGAGGAAATTGACGAAGCCGGGGTCGGCATAGGCCGATGGCGGCAATTCGTCGGTGAGAATGGCCGAGTCAATTTCCGCCACTTCGTCGGCACGGTATTGGTTTTGCACCACATTGATGCCGATCAGTCCCATCGCCAGCACCACCAGCGGGACGGCAGACACCAGACGGCTCCACCAATTGAGACCTTCGTCGCCAAATGTGAGTGTGGCGGCGCCGCCCGAGCCCATCACCGCGGTCGCGGTGCGCGTCACGGCGATCTTGCGCTTGGCCAATGCCTGCACCCGCGATGCACGCAGGCGTTCTGAAATGTCGTAGGGCAATTCTGCGGTCGCACCCGACAACCGTGCTGCCACTTTGAGCCCGTATTGGTTTTGCAGGTTTTCTGCCTGGCGGTGTAGCGAATCAGTCATATTTTTATTCCCTTGGCTTTAAGTGCGGCACTCAGCGCTTGTGTAGCCCTGAAGCAGTGCACTTTCACACTACCTTCCGAGCAGCCCATTGCAGCAGCGGTCTCGGCAACGTCCATTTCCTCCCAGTAACGCATGAGGAACGCTTCCCGTTGACGTGGCGACAACTGTTGCAACTCAGTTTCGATCTCACGCAAGACTTGTGCCCGACTGGTCGTGGTTTCGGCGCTTTCCGTACCATCCGACTCGTTTTCGACCTCCAAAGTTTCCAAAATATCAAATTCTTCGTCCTCAGCGCTGGCGTGGTAGTCGCTGAAGTTGGAAAACAGCGCGTTGCGCGTCTTCTGCCTGCGAAACCAGTCCAGCGTGCAATTGGACAGAATACGCTGGAACAGCAAGGGCAGTTCAGCCGCAGGCTTATCCCCGTAGTGTTCTGCCAGCTTCATCATGCTTTCCTGCACGATATCCAGCGCGGATTCCTCGTTCCGGACGTGGTAAACGGAACGCTTGAACGCACGTTTTTCCACCCCCTTGAGGAATTCTGAAAGCTCGAGTTCTGTGGCCAAAGGCGGCGCCGTCCGGTAATGGAGTGACCCCGACGCGCTCATGGGCAAGCGTCAGGAATGAAGATTGCCCAAATTATCGCATTGCCGCAAGGCGGCCGGTCCGGGGCCGCTGGTGCGCAATTCAATTCCGGGCTTCGACGAAAATGCTGCAATGCAATGCGATAATCGCAGCGCAAGTCATCAAAGGCAAAAGGGTCTCGGCTCGGCGGCAATTAATTCCGCTTATGGCCTTGGCCTCAAGTCCCGACACCGCCCCACAAAGGCATGGCGAAGGGGCACCCAAGGTTTTTCGTTAGAGAAATTCACAAAGGTTCATCATGGAAATTTCAAAGGCCGAATCGTCGGCCACATCGGCAATGCCTCATCCCGCGCCCAAATCCGTCCCGGAACTCATGGGTTCGGAGATTCTGATCAAGACGCTTCAGGCCGAAGGCGTCAAGTACATCTGGGGCTACCCCGGCGGCGCCGTTCTGTACATCTACGACGCCCTGTACAAGCAGGACACGATGCAGCACGTACTGGTGCGCCACGAACAGGCCGCCGTGCACGCGGCTGACGGCTATGCGCGCGCCACGGGCGACGTGGGTGTGGCGCTGGTCACCTCCGGCCCGGGCCTGACGAATGCCGTCACCGGTATCGCCACCGCCTACATGGACAGCATTCCTATGGTGATCGTTGCGGGCCAAGTGCCCACGCACGCCATCGGGCAGGACGCATTCCAGGAATGCGACACGGTGGGCATCACGCGCCCGGTGGTGAAGCACAACTTTCTGGTGAAGGACGTGCGTGACCTGGCGCTGACGATGAAGAAGGCGTTCCACATCGCGCGCAGCGGCCGCCCGGGCCCGGTGGTGGTGGACATTCCGAAGGACGTGTCCTTCAAGAAGACGCCCTATGCCGGCTACCCGGAAACCGTGGAAATGCGTTCCTACAACCCGGTGCGCAAGGGCCATTCGGGCCAGATCCGCAAGGCGTTGCAGCTGCTACTGGCTGCCAAGCGCCCGTACATCTACACCGGCGGCGGCGTGGTGGCGAGCAACGCCTCGGCCGAACTGCGTGCCTTGGTGGACATGCTGGGTTATCCGACGACCCAAACCCTGATGGGACTGGGCTCGTACCCGGCGAGCGACCGCAAGTTCCTGGGCATGCTGGGCATGCACGGCACCATGGAAGCCAACAACGCGATGCAGAATTGCGATGTGCTGCTGGCCGTGGGCGCGCGCTTTGACGACCGCGTGATCGGTAACCCCAAGCATTTTTCGCAGAACGAACGCAAGATCATTCATATCGACATCGATCCGTCGAGCATTTCGAAACGCGTCAAGGTCGACATTCCGATCGTGGGCGATGTGAAGGACGTGTTGACCGAGATGATTGCGATCATCCGTGAAGGCAGCGTCAAGCCCGATCCTGCAGCGCTGAGCGCGTGGTGGGAGACGATTGAAGGCTGGCGCCGCCGCGACTGCCTCAAGTACGACCACGGCAAGGGCGACGTGATCAAGCCGCAGTACGTGGTGGAAACGCTGTGGAACATGACCAAGGACGCCGACGCCTACATCACCTCGGACGTGGGTCAGCACCAGATGTGGGCGGCGCAGTATTACCGCTTCGACGAGCCGCGGCGCTGGATCAATTCGGGCGGGTTGGGCACCATGGGCGTGGGCATCCCCTACGCCATGGGCATCAAGCTGGCCAAGCCCGAAAGTGAAGTGTTCTGCGTCACCGGCGAGGGTTCGGTGCAGATGTGCATCCAGGAACTCTCCACGTGCCTGCAGTACAACACGCCGATCAAGATCCTGGCTTTGAACAACCGCTACCTGGGCATGGTGCGCCAATGGCAGGAGATCGAGTATTCGGGTCGCTACAGCCACAGCTACATGGACGCGCTGCCCGATTTCGTCAAGCTGGCGCAGGCCTATGGCCACGTCGGCATGCTGATCGAGCGCCCTGAAGACGTGGAGGGCGCGTTGCGCGAGGCGCGCAAGCTCAAGGACCGAACCGTGTTCATGGACTTCCGCACCGACCCCACGGAGAACGTGTTCCCGATGGTGAAGGCCGGCATGGGCATCACCGAAATGCTGCTTGGCGCGGAGGACCTCTGACATGAAACACATCATCGCTGTCTTGCTGGAAAACGAGCCCGGCGCACTGTCGCGCGTGGTGGGGCTGTTCTCGGCCCGTGGCTACAACATCGAGTCGCTGACGGTGGCGCCGACCGAAGACCCGAGCCTGTCGCGCATGACGATACAGACCACGGGATCGGACGACGTGATCGAGCAGATCACCAAGCACCTGAACCGCCTGATTGAAGTCGTCAAGGTCGTGGACCTGACCGAAGGCGCCTACACCGAGCGTGAGCTCATGATGGTCAAGGTGCGCGCCGTGGGCAAGGAGCGCGAGGAGATGAAGCGCATGGCCGATATCTTCCGCGGCCGCATCATTGACGTCACAGAGAAGAGTTACACGATTGAGTTGACCGGCGACCAGGGCAAGAACGACGCTTTCCTGGAAGCGCTGGAACGCGGCGCGATCCTGGAGACGGTGCGCACCGGCTCCAGCGGCATCGGCCGGGGAGAGCGTATTCTGCGGGTCTGAGTTTTTCCAAGTCCGTGCGCGCGTTTCGACAGGCTCAACGCGAACGGATTTTCAAGTGGCGAGTTCGTTCACCGTTCGCCCTGAGCCTGTCGATGGGCATTTTCGCCAAACCCTGTTTCGGAGATAAGAATGAAAGTTTTTTACGATAAAGATTGTGATTTGAGCCTGATCAAAGGCAAGACCGTGGCCATCATCGGCTACGGCAGCCAGGGCCATGCCCATGCACAAAACCTGAACGACTCGGGCGTCAAGGTCGTGGTCGGCCTGCGCAAGGGCGGCGCCTCCTGGTCCAAGGTCGAAAAGGCCGGACTCACCGTGGCCACCGTCGCTGACGCAGTGAAGTCGGCCGACGTGGTCATGATCCTGTTGCCCGACGAGCAAATCGGTGCGGTGTACAAGAACGACGTGGAACCCAACATCAAGCAGGGCGCGTCCCTGGTGTTCGCCCACGGCTTCAATGTGCACTACGGCCTGGTAACGCCGCGCGCCGATCTGGACGTGTGGATGGTCGCGCCCAAGGCACCTGGTCACACGGTGCGTGGCACCTACGCCCAGGGCGGCGGCGTGCCGCATCTGATCGCGGTGCACCAGGATCGCAGCGGCAAGTCCAAGGATCTGGCGCTGAGCTACTCCATGGCCAACGGTGGCGGCAAGGCCGGCATCATCGAGACCAATTTCCGCGAAGAGACCGAGACCGATCTGTTCGGCGAGCAGGCGGTTCTGTGCGGCGGCGCGGTGGAGCTGATCAAGGCCGGTTTCGAGACCCTGACGGAAGCGGGCTACGCTCCCGAAATGGCGTATTTCGAGTGCCTGCACGAGCTCAAGCTGATCGTCGACATGATCTATGAAGGCGGCATCGCCAACATGAATTACTCGATCTCCAACAATGCCGAGTACGGCGAGTACGTGACCGGCCCGAAGATCGTCACCGCTGCCACCAAGGACGCGATGCGCAAGTGCCTGAAGGACATCCAGACCGGCGAATACGCCAAGAGCTTCATCCTGGAAAACCAGGCGGGCGCCCCCACGCTGCTGAGCCGCCGTCGCCTGACTTCGGAGCATCAGATCGAGCAGGTTGGCGAAAAGCTGCGCGCCATGATGCCCTGGATCAAGAAGAACAAACTGGTCGATCAGACCAAGAACTGATCTTCTTGTGACAAGCAGGGCCACTTCGGTGGCCCTTTTTTTTGGTGTTGCAGAGCGTACACTTGCGGCCTGTCCACAGTCCAAACCCGATCCATGAACGACGACGAATCTGTCAGTACCAAGTCGGATGAAATCCCGGCGATTCCCAAGCGCCGCAAGGGCATCTATGTGCTGCCCAATCTGTTCACGCTGGCGGCACTGTTTGGTGGCTTCTACGCCATCGTGATGGCCATCAACGGGCGCTTTGATCTGGCGGTGGTAGGTATTGCCTGTGCCATGGTGCTGGACAGCCTGGACGGTCGCGTGGCGCGCATGACGAACACGCAAAGCGCCTTTGGCGAGCAGATGGACTCGCTCTCGGACATGGTGTCGTTTGGCGCAGCGCCCGCGCTCATCTCCTACATCTGGGCGCTCAAGGGTCTGGGCCGCTGGGGCTGGATCGCGGCCTTTGTCTACATCTCGTGCGCTGCCTTGCGCCTGGCGCGCTTCAACGTCAACACCGCCGTCGTGGACAAGCGCTACTTCCAGGGCCTGCCGTCGCCCGCGGCGGCGGCCATCATCGCCAGTTTCATCTACACCATGAACGACCTCGATATCTCCGCAGCGAGCGTGGCCTGGCCGATGTTTGCGCTGGCGCTGTACGCGGGCCTGACGATGGTGACGAACGTGCCCTTCTACAGCTTCAAGGATGTGTCCAAGAAGAGTGTCCCGTTCGTGGTGCTGGTCGCCATCGCGCTCATCATCGCCGCCATCAACATCGATCCGCCCAAGGTGCTGTTTGGCATCTTCATGCTCTATGGCATCAGCGGCTACGTGATCTATGGCTGGCGCAAGGCCAAGGGGGTGCCGACCAGCGTCATCAGCACCTCGACCGATGAACCGGACGAGAAGGGGCTGCACTGAGCAAGCTGTGCTACAGTGGTGCCATGAAGAATATTTCGCTAGCGCTACTGCTATCAGTCCGACACGGGCAGGTTCAGTAACGTCTTGACGATCACTGTTTTCCAAAGGCCCGTATGCATTCGCAACGGGCCTTTTTTCTTTCCATTCATGTTGCGAATTTCCATCTTTTTTATCGGAGCGAACCATGGCTGACAAGCTGATCATTTTTGATACGACATTGCGCGACGGAGAGCAGTCTCCCGGCGCCTCCATGACGCGCGACGAAAAGCTGCGCATTGCGCGCCAGCTCGAGCGCCTGCGCGTGGATGTGATCGAGGCTGGTTTTGCGGCCAGTTCCAATGGCGATTTCGAGGCCATCAAGGCCATCGCCAACGTGATCAAGGACTCCACCATCTGTTCGCTGTCGCGTGCCAACGACCGCGACATTTCGCGTGCCGCCGAGGCGCTCGCAGGTGCCAGCAGCGCCCGCATCCACACCTTCATCGCGACCAGTGCCCTGCACATGGAGAAGAAGCTGCGCATGACGCCGGATCAGGTGTTCGAGCAGGCCAAGCTGGCCGTGCGCTTCGCCCGCAACCTGGTGGGCGATGTGGAGTTCAGTCCCGAGGACGGCTACCGCAGCGACCCCGACTTTCTTTGCCGCGTGATCGAGGCGGTGATTGCCGAGGGCGCCACCACCATCAACGTGCCCGACACGGTGGGCTATGCGATCCCCGAGCTCTATGGCAACTTCATCAAGAATCTGCGCGAGCGCGTTCCCAACAGCGACAAAGCCATCTGGTCTGTCCATTGCCACAACGACCTGGGGATGGCGGTGGCGAATTCGCTCGCTGGCGTGAAGATCGGCGGCGCGCGTCAGGTCGAGTGCACCATCAACGGCCTGGGCGAGCGCGCCGGCAACTGTGCGCTGGAAGAGGTCGTGATGGCGATCAAGACGCGCCGGGATTATTTCGATCTGACGATGGGGATCGATACCTCGCAGATCGTCGCGGCCAGCCGCATGGTGAGCCAGACCACTGGTTTTGTGGTGCAGCCGAACAAGGCGGTGGTGGGGGCCAATGCCTTTGCGCACGCTTCAGGCATCCATCAGGACGGCGTGCTCAAGGCGCGCGACACCTACGAGATCATGCGCGCCGAGGATGTGGGCTGGAGCGCCAACAAGATCGTGCTGGGCAAGCTCAGCGGACGCAACGCCTTCAAGCAGCGCCTGCAGGAGCTGGGCGTGCAGATGGAGAGCGAAGCCGATATCAACACCGCCTTTGCCAAGTTCAAGGAACTGGCCGACCGCAAGAGCGAGATCTTCGACGAGGACATCCTGGCCCTGGTGAGCGAAGAAGCGGTGACGCAGCAGCGCGAGCAATACGGCTTTGTCTCGCTGTCGCAGCACAGCGAGACCGGTGAACGGCCGCACGCCAGCATCGTCTTCACGGTCGACGGCAAGGAATTCACCGGCGAGTCCGACGGCAATGGACCGGTGGATGCTTCGCTCAAGGCGATCGAAACCCATGTCAAGAGCGGCGCCGAGATGGTGCTGTATTCGGTCAACGCCATCAGCGGCTCCACCGAGAGCCAGGGCGAAGTGACGGTGCGACTGCAAAACAGCGGCCGCGTTGTGAATGGCGTGGGCGCGGATCCGGACATCATCGTGGCCTCGGCCAAAGCCTATCTGAGCGCGCTCAACAAGCTGCAAAGCAAGGCCGATCGGGTCGCGGCGCAGGGCTGAACCGCGCGCTTGGGCGGGACCGAAGAAGTGATTCGTTACGGGATTAACAAGCTCACGCAAGTATTTGATCTTGCGTGATTTTTTCCCCTTGTGTACACTCGCGCCACTGTCACAAGCGCATAGAGGATAAATAGGTGATCCGTTCCATCAGCAGGGTTTCAAGAAAGCTACTCGCACTCACGGCGCTGCTCGCGTTGGTGACGACCTCCGTCTCAGCGCTGGCCGAAGAAGCGGTTCAGTCCGCACCCGCGGTGCATAAGAAAGCGACACCCGCGAAGAAAGTCAAGCTCAAGGCCAAATCGGCGAGCGCAAAAGCATCCAGAAATCGCTCCACGGTGGCGTCCAAAGCGTCGTACGGCCAGCGCGCCGGCCTGCAAGGGACGCATGACCCGCTGGTCTTGAAGTCGAGCGCAGCGCTGGTGATCGACCAGGATACACACGAGGTGCTTTACGGCAAGAATCAGCAAGCGGTGCTGCCGATCGCGTCCCTGACCAAACTCATGACGGGTCTGCTGGTGACCGAAGCGAACCTGTCGATGGACGAAAAGATCACCATCACGCAGGACGACGTGGACACCGAAAAAGGCAGTCGGTCCCGCCTGAAGGTCGGCACCACACTGACGCGCGGCGAACTCATGCATCTGGCGCTGATGTCGAGCGAAAACCGCGCCGCCCATGCCCTGGGACGCACCTACCCCGGTGGCCTGGAGGCCTTTGTCGCACTCATGAACCAGAAGGCCCAGTCGCTGGGAATGCAATCCACCCGCTACGTCGAGCCCACGGGGCTGTCGAGCCGCAACCAGTCGACGGCGAGTGATCTGGCGATTCTGGTCGGGACCGCTTACGGCGAGCCCTCGATGCGCGAGCTCACGACTTCACCCGATTTTCAGGTGGCAGTGGGAAACCGGACGATGCAGTTCAACACCACCAACCGGCTGGTGAAAAGCCCGAACTGGGATATCGGCCTGCAAAAGACCGGCTACATCTCCGAAGCAGGTCGCTGCCTCGTGATGCAGACCAAGATCGCCGGGCGCAAGCTGATCATGGTGTTTCTGGATTCGGCCGGGAAATTCACGCGTCTGGCCGATGCCGAGCGTGTACGGCGCTGGGTCGAGACCAAGCCGGCACAGTTGCCTTTGGTCAAACCCGTCATCAGTTCCGCGCAACTGCCCCCGGCCAAACCCGTCATCAGTTAATGGTCGTTGCCCTGGTAGCCCAGGGCGGCTGAAATCTCTCGGGCGGTGGCCTGCAGTTTGGCCAGCCAGCCTTCGTCCAGGCGGTCGGCGGGCGCGGAGATCGACAAGCCTGCAACCAGTTTTTCCTGATCGTCGTAGATGCCTGCGGCCATGCAGCGCACCCCCAGCTCCAGTTCTTCATTGTCACGTGCGATGCCGTATTGCCGTACTTTGGACAGTTCGCGCTCCAGCACGGGCAACTGCGTGATGCTGTTCTTGGTGTGGCCCGGAAGACCGGTGCGCGTTGCGTAGGCGCGCACCCGCTGCGGATCGTCTGCTGCCAGGAACAGCTTGCCCACCGAAGTCAGATGCAGCGGTGCGCGCCCACCGATGGCACGCACCACCTGCATGCCGGAGCGTTCGCTGAAGGCACGCTCGACATAGACGATTTCATCGCCCTGACGCATGCTCAGGTTCACCGGTTGCTGGATCAGTTTGTGCAGTTCGCGCATCGGTACCAGAGCCGCGTCGCGCGCGCTCAGGCGACCCTTGACCAGGTTGCCCAATTCCAGCAGGCGCATTCCCAGGCGGTAGCGGCCGGCGACCGGACGGTCGACGAAACGCCCCTGCGTCAGATCGTTCAGGATGCGGTGCGTGGTCGATGGGTGCAGCCCCGCCTGGGCGCTGATCTCCTTCAGAGACACGGGCTCTTCATGGGCGGCCAGCACGTCGATCAAGGTGAACATGCGCTCGATCACCTGAATGGTGGGGCTCAAAGGCAGAGTCGAGTCGGTCGTTTTCATGGTCCAGGCGATGTGTGTGAGGACTGAATTTTACCTTGTGAAATCTCATCTCGCTCCAGCGTCGGGTCTGTGACCCTCCATTGCCCGTCGATCAGCAGCTCGTGGGGACCGTACCGGGTCTTGTAGTTCATCTTGTCGCTCTGAGCGATCCAGTAACCGAGGTAGACATGGGGCAGCCCTGACAGTCGCGCCTGTTCGATCTGCCAGAGCACGCCGTAGCTGCCGAAACTGGCGCGTTCATCGGGCTCAAAGAAAGTGTAAACGGCAGAAATTCCATCCTCCAGGATGTCCACGACGCTGACCATCTTGAGCGCTCCCGCAGTGGTGCCGTCGTCCGGTGCACGAAACTCCACCAGCCGGGTATTCACGTGGCTTTGCAGCAGGAACTGGGCGTACTGATCCGCGCTGTCATGGTCCATGCCGCCACCCGCATGACGGGAATTCTGGTAGCGCAGATACAGCGCATAGTGTTCGGCGTCGAATCCCAGTTCCATGACCTTGACCTGGAGCGATTGATGGAGGCGCCAGGCCCGGCGCTGGCTGCGGTCGGCAACGAAGTCAGCCACCGGGATGCGCAGCGGCACACAGGCGCTACAGCCGTCGCAGTAGGGTCGGTAGGTGAAGAGGCCGCTGCGGCGAAAACCCTCCTGCACCAGCTGCGAATAGGCACCCTGGTGCACCCAGTGGCTGGGCGTGGCGACCTGTGAGCGCGCCTGCCGGCCACTGATATAGCTGCACTCGTAGCCGGCAGTGGCGTAAAACTGCAAACTGCGCAGAGGAATTTCCTGGAGATGGGTCACGCTGGTTGATGTGATGTTGGCATCAGTTCATCCCAATAGTTTGGCTGAAATTTCCATTCGGGTGACGACTTCAATTGGCTCAGCGCCAGCTGCGCAACGAACTCCCGGCGCGGCATTTCAGCCGCACCCAGCGAGGCAAGGTGACGGGTGTTCTGCTGGCAATCGATCATTTCGATGGCGTGGGCACGGCAAAAACCCACGAGTGCGGCCAGGGCAATCTTCGAGGCATCGGTCCGGCTGGCGAACATGGATTCGCCAAACACCGCCCGTCCGATGGACACGGCGTAGAGCCCGCCCACCAGCTCGCCTGCGACCCAGGTTTCCACGCTGTGGGCAAAGCCGGCCTCGTGCAGTGCCTCATAGGCGCGCACCATCTCGGGAACGATCCAGGTCCCCGACTGACCCTTGCGCGCCTGGATGCTGCAGGACTGGATGACCTGCGAAAAAGCGCTGTCAAAACGGATTTCGCAGTGGGGATCGAGCCGGAATTTGCGCAGCGTCTTGCGCAACGAGGGGTGCAATTGGAAAGCCCCGGTGCGCAGCACCATGCGCGGATCGGTGCTCCACCACAGGATGGGCTCGTTGCGGCCAAACCATGGGAAGATGCCCGCGCTGTAGGCGCGCCTGAGCGTGTCAACGTCCAGCGCTGCGCCCGCGGCCAGCAGGCCGGGCGCCGAAGTACCGTGCCCCCAGGCCTGATCGGTGGGGGGGAAGCTGTCCCCGGGCGTGAGCCAGGGCAGGGCGGGTTCGCTGCTTTGCATGCCAGGACTTTACCGAAATTGTTATGGCACACTCGCGCCTTTGAATTTTTCTCACTGCCAACTGGCCTCAGTTCGGCCTCAATCGCCTCATGCAAAAAATCATTGCGCAGATCGCGCAGGAAATCCGGGTTCAGGAAAAACAGGTCAGGGCCGCAGTGGATCTGCTCGACGGTGGCGCCACCGTTCCCTTTATCGCGCGCTACCGCAAGGAAGCCACCGGTGGCCTGGACGACATCCAACTGC
This sequence comes from uncultured beta proteobacterium, assembly GCA_903838565.1. Taxonomy (GTDB): domain Bacteria; phylum Pseudomonadota; class Gammaproteobacteria; order Burkholderiales; family Burkholderiaceae_C; genus CAIKVZ01. Next base: position 17,540 of record CAILZB010000080.1, read on the forward strand.
GCGAGCTCGAGTACCGGTTGGGCTACCTGCGCGAGTTGTGGGAGCGGCGCGAAGCGATCCTCAAAAGCATCGAAGAGCAGGGCAAACTCAACGCCGAATTGATGGCAGCGATTCTGGCCGCGCCGACCAAGCAGGAACTGGAAGACCTGTACCTGCCGTTTAAGCAGAAGCGCCGCACCAAGGGGCAGATTGCGCGCGAGGCAGGCATCGAGCCGCTGGCCGAACTGCTGTGGGCCGATCCGACGCTGGAGCCGGCAATGCAGGCCCAGTCCTTTGTCAAGACGCAGAAGGGCGAAGACGGCAGCGATTTCACGACGCTGCAGGCGGTTCTCGATGGCGTGCGCGACATCCTGAGCGAGCGCTGGGCCGAGGACGCGGCGCTGGTGCAGGGCCTGCGCGAGTGGCTCTGGCGCGAAGGCCTGCTGCAGAGCAAATTGATGGAAGGCAAGGACGCCAACCATGTCGACGTGTCCAAGTTTCGCGACTACTTTGAATACGACGAACCGATCGCGCGCGTGCCCTCGCACCGTGCGCTGGCGGTGTTTCGCGGGCGTACGCTGGAAATTCTGGAGGTCAAGCTGGTGCAACCCCAACCCCAGGCTCCCAGCGCTGCCCTGGACGCGCGCAGTGCCTCCAAGGCGCCGGTGGTGACGCTGGCCGAAGGCCGCATCAGCCTGCATCTGGGTTGGAGCCACCAGGGCCGAGCGGGCGACGACTTGCTGCGCAAATGCGTGGCCTGGACCTGGCGCGTCAAGCTCAGCCTGTCGACCGAGCGCGACCTGTTTGCGCGCCTGCGCGAAGACGCCGAAAAGGTCGCGATCAAGGTCTTTGCCGACAACCTGCGTGACCTGTTGCTGGCCGCACCCGCCGGTCCCCGCGTGGTGCTGGGCCTGGATCCCGGCATTCGCACAGGCGTCAAGGTGGCGGTGGTCGACGGCACCGGCAAGCTGGTCGAGACCGCCACAGTCTTTCCGCACGAGCCGCGGCGCGACTGGGACGGTGCGCTGCACACGCTCAGGCGCTTGTGCCAGCAGCACGGCGTGAACCTGATCGCCATTGGCAACGGCACGGCCAGCCGCGAAACCGACAAGCTCGCCGGCGAGCTGATCGAGCTGCTGGCGAAAACCGGCAGCGCTGGGTCGGACCTCAAGATCGACAAGGTGGTGGTGAGCGAGGCCGGCGCCTCGGTCTATTCGGCGAGCGAGTTCGCGTCGCAGGAAATGCCCGACGTGGATGTGAGTCTGCGCGGCGCGGCCAGCATCGCGCGTCGCTTGCAGGATCCGCTGGCCGAACTGGTGAAGATCGATCCCAAGGCGATCGGTGTGGGCCAATACCAGCACGATGTGAATCAGAGCGAACTGGCGCGCAGCCTGAACTCGGTGGTGGAAGACTGCGTGAACTCGGTCGGCGTGGACGTCAACACCGCCAGCGTGCCGCTGCTCAGCCGCGTCTCCGGTGTGAGCCCCAGCGTGGCCAAGGCCGTGCTGCGCTGGCGCGAGTCGCACGGTGCGTTTCGCAATCGGCAACAACTGCTGGATGTGGCCGGCCTGGGCGCCAAGACCTTCGAGCAATGCGCCGGCTTTCTGCGCATCCGCGGCGGCGACAACCCGCTGGACATGACCGGGGTCCACCCTGAAGCCTACAGCGTGGTCGAAAAAATCATGAGCCAGGCGCAGCGCCCGATCCATGAGCTGATGGGCCGTGCCGACATGCTCAAGACCTTGCGCCCCGAGCTGTTTGCGAACGAGCGCTTTGGCGTGATCACGGTCCGGGACATTCTGGGTGAGCTGGAAAAGCCCAGCCGCGACCCGCGCCCCGACTTCAAGGTGGCGCGCCTGAACGAGGGCGTGCAGGACATCCGCGATCTTCGAGCAGGCATGCTGCTCGAAGGCACGGTCAGCAACGTCGCCGCCTTTGGCGCCTTCGTCGATCTGGGCGTGCACCAGGATGGCCTGGTGCACATGAGCCAGCTCAGCAACAAGTTCGTGACCGACGCGCGCGAGGTGGTGAAGACCGGCGACATCGTCAAGGTCAGGGTGGTCGAAGTCGACGTGGACCGCCAGCGCATCAGCCTGTCGATGAAGCTCGATGTCGATGGCGGCGCCTCCGCCTCGAATCGGCCGCGCGAGAATCGCTTTGAAGGCGCGGCGCGCGCACAGGCACCCAGGCGTGCACCCGAACTGCCGGTGCAATCCGCCATGGGGTCGGCCTTTGCCAAGCTGCAGTCGTTGAAGAAATAGGGCCAGGCAGGCTGGCAAAATTCACCGATGAAAGCCCTTAGCATCTACGCCGGGCCGCGCGCCTTTGAGCAGATTCAGCGCCATGGCTTGAGGCCCGAGGACGTGGGTGTGATTCCGGGCGCCGCGGGTGGGCCCAAGGGCCTGATGCTGGGCGCGCTGGACCGCTTCATCTTCGGCGACTGGCTCGAGCGCTCGCAGCAGCCGGTGCACCTGGTGGGCGCGTCCATCGGCGCCTGGCGCATGGCCACCGCCTGCCTGATGGATCCGGTAGCGGCCTTCGAACAGCTCGAGCACGATTACCTGCATCAGCACTACGAACTGCGGCCGGGGCAAAAGCGACCCACGGCCGATTTCGTGAGCGAGCGCTTTGGCCAGAGCCTGCAGGATTTCTTTGCCGGCCACGTGCGCGAGGTGCTGGAGCATCCGCGCTATCGGCTGCACATCGTCACCTCGCGCGGACGCGCGCTGCTGCGGCGCGAACATCCGTTGGGGACGCCGCTGGGCTACCTGGGCGCCTTCCTGACGAATGCGGTATCACGCCGGGCCATGGGAGCGTGGCTGGAGCGCGTGGTGTTTTCCTCGGCCGAGCCCGGCAGTGACGCGGCGCGTTGTGCCGCGTTGCCGTTCGGCGTGCAGGACTATCGCAGCCAACAGCGCCCGCTGACGGAGTCGAATTTTCGCCAGGCGCTGCAGGCGAGTTGCTCGATCCCGTTCCTGCTGCGCGCGGTACCGGCCATTGCCGGCGCACCGGACGGCGCCTACTGGGATGGTGGCATCACGGACTACCACCTGCATCTGGACTATGCTCATAAAAGCAGAGCAGCGGATTCGGGTTCCGTGGTTCCCGCTGCGGGCGCGCAAAAGCTGGTCCTGTATCCGCACTTTCAACGCGCCGTGGTGCCGGGCTGGCTGGACAAGAGCCTGACCTGGCGCCATCGGGCGACAAGCTTTCTGGACACCACGGTGCTGCTGGTGCCGCAAGCCGACTGGGTCAAGTCCCTGCCCAACGGCAAGCTGCCGGACCGCGCAGATTTCACCCACTACGGCAACGATCTGGCCGGCCGGGTCAAGGCGTGGCAGGGCGCGATCGCCGCGAGCCAGCAGCTGGCGGATGAATTTCAATCGTGGCTGGAGCGCTGCGAGCGCACTGGCGCCGCCGAGCTGCACCGCCTTTGAAGCCCGCATCGGCTGCTTCATGAACAGATTGTTACGCACTGGGCCATGCCGCGCGCGACACTTGGGCTGCTGAGGCCGCGGCTTCGTCGAAACTCATGGCATCATGGGCCCCATGGCAGAAAGCAAGACCGTATTTATTGACATCGACGAATTGCGCGTGGGCATGTTCGTCTACCTCGATCTGGGTTGGATGTCCCATCCCTTTCCTTCGAGCAGCTTCAGGATCGGCAACGAAAAGCAGCTCGAGACGATTCGCTCTCTGAACCTGACGCGGGTCCGCTACAGCGCCGAAAAAAGCGATCAGCCGCACGATGCCGAAGCGGCTGCATTGGCGACCCAGGCGGCGCCGACGCAGGCTGAAGTCGATGAGGCGGCGCAAACCCAGGCGGCGCAGGCCCTGAGGCTGCGCGAAATCCTGGCGACCCAGCGCGAGCGATTTGCGGTTTGTGAGCAGAACTTTGTGCGCGCCACGCAGGCTTGCACCCAGGTCATGAACTGCGTCGGTCCTCAGCCTGACCTGGCGCGGGAATTGAGTCAGGTGTTGATCGGAGAGATCGTCGGCCAGATGATGGCCGAAGGTGAATCCATGGTGCACCTGCTGTCGGACGGATCGGGGGACCGCGCCGCGTTGCATCCCGTGAATGTCACCGTCATCTGTTTGTTGCTGGGCAAGGCCATGGGCTTGAGCGAGCCGCAGTTGCAGCTGCTGGGCATGGCCGCGCTATTGCACGATGCCGGCAAGTCCCAATTGCCCGAGCGGGTGCGTTGGCGCGAACCGACCTTCACTGCGATGGAGGACAAGATTCACCAGGAGCACGTGGCCATGAGCGTGACCGCAGCCCAGCGCATGGGCCTGTCGGCGCCGATTCTGCTGGGCATTGCGCAGCACCACGAAATGGTGGATGGAACCGGTTTTCCGCTCGGACTCAAGGGCGAGGGCATGAGTCCCGCGGCCCGGATTCTGGCGCTCGTGAACCGCTACGACAATCTGTGCAACCCCGCCAATCCGAATCTGGCGTTGACACCGCATGAGGCGCTGGCGCTTATTTTTTCCCAGACCAAGACGCGCTTTGACGCGGCGAGCCTGAACGCTTTCATTCGGCTCATGGGGGTCTATCCACCGGGATCGGTGGTGCAACTGGTGGACGACCGCTTCGCCCTGGTGATGTCGGTGAACTCGTCGCGTCCGCTGCGGCCCCAGGTCATCGTGTACGACCCCCAGACGCACAAGGATGACGCCCTGGTGCTGAACCTGGAGCTGCAGCCCGAGTGCGGCATCAAGCGCAGCCTCAAACCCGTGCATCTGCCGCAGGTGGCATTGAGCTACCTCTCGCCGCGCAAGCGCATCAGCTATTTTTTCGAGCAATCCGTGAGGTACGAGGGCAGCGAGGCGCACGCATGACCGACCCTGACTGGCGCTCGCTGATCGAGGGCATGCTGGAGGGCGTGTGGGTTCTGGAGCCGGTGACGCTGCATATTCTGGCAGTCAACGCGGCCGCCGCCAGCATGCTGGGGGTCGATGCTGGCACGCTGGTGGGCAAGCTCGTGCTCGATCTGGCGGCAGCTCCAGAGGACATGTTCTTTTGGGAGGATGTCGCTGCCGGCCTGGCCGACAGCATTCAGTCCGAGACCTTGCTGCGCCACGCCAACGGAACCACGCTGCATGTGGAGCGGCGCGTGAGCCGCGTCTGGTTCGATGCCGGGCGTGCAGTGTTCGTGGTCAGCGTGCGTGATCTGTCGGAAAAACGTCGCTCCGAGCAGGAGCTGGAGAAGCTCGTGGCCGAACTGCGCGCCACGCTGGAGTCCACCACCGAAGGGGTGCTGGTGACCGATCTGAGCGGCGCCGTGCGCAGCTTCAACCAGCGCTTTTCCTCGATCTGGGACCTTCCGCCAGAACTGCAGAAGGTCCGTGACGACGAGGCGCTTTCGCGGCACATGCAGGACAGCGTGCTGGACGTGAAACACTACGCCCAGCGCCTGAACGAAATGCTGGAGGCGCCCCTGCTGGAGGGGTCGGATGTGCTGCATCTGCGCTCCGGCCAACTGATTGAACGCGTGACGCTGCCACAGTACAGCCGGGGGCAGGCGATCGGGCGCGTGTACTCGTTTCGCGACATCACGCAAAAGCGCGCCGACGAGGCGCGCCTGGAACTCGCGGCCAAAGTGTTCGAGTCCAGTCTGGATGCGATTTTCATCACCGCTCCCGACCACCACCTGCTGGCCGTGAATCCACACTTCAAGTCCATGACGCTTTGCGCCAGTGAGGGCTTGATGCAGCGTTCTGCGGACAATTTCTTTTATGACCCGCAGGATGGGGTTCTGTCGCAGCGCATCGCCCAGGCCCTGGACTTGGAGGGCGAGTGGGAGGGCGAAGTCTGGTGCCGGCGCGACGACGGCGAAGCGTGTCCGGTGCGCTTGTCGTGGGTGGCCTCGCGCGACAGTCTGGGCATGGTCACCAACACCATCGGCATTTTTCGCGACCTGTCGGAAAAGCTGGCGGCGCATCGGCGCATAGAGCAGCTGGCCTACAGCGACGCACTCACTGGCGTGCCGAATCGGCTGGCGCTGGCCCAGCGCGTGGGCGTGGCCTTGAGTCTGGCGGAGCGCCGGGGCGGCAGCTTTGCGATCCTGTTCGTGGACCTGGACCGGTTCAAGAACATCAACGATTCCTACGGTCACCAGATGGGCGACGGCGTGCTGCGCGAGGTCGCCGGACGCATCCAGCTGTGCCTGCGCCAGGAAGACACCCTGTGCCGCCTGGGGGGTGACGAATTCGTGGTGTTCCTCAACGGTGCCCAGGCGCGCGGCGCAGAGAACATGGCCAGGCGCATGCTGGATTCGCTGGCCTTGCCGTTCACCGTGAACCAGGAAACCTTCTCTGTCGGATGCAGCATCGGCATCGCCATGTACCCCACCGATGGACGCTCGCTGGACGCACTCATCAGTTGCGCCGACACGGCGATGCATCGGGTCAAGGAGCACGGACGCGGCAACTTTCGCTTCTATCAGCCGCAGATGAACGTCGACTTGCTGGCGCGCATGAAGCTCGATCACGCCATGCGCCAGGCGTTGGAGCAGGGGCTGTTCAGCTTGCACTATCAACCCAAGGTCGAGCTTGGAAATGGTCGCATGGCGGGCGCGGAGGCGCTGCTGCGCTGGCGCGATGCGGCGCTGGGGGATGTGTCGCCAGGCGTCTTCATTCCGCTGGCCGAAGAGTCGGGTTTCATCATCACATTGGGTTCGTGGGTGCTGGACGAGGCCGTGCGCCAGGCGGCCCAGTGGCAGCACGCCGGCCATCCCGTGATGGTGGCCATCAATGTGTCGGCCCTGCAGTTCCAGCAGGTCGACTTTGTGCAGCGCGTGGCGCAGGCGTTGGCGCGCGAAAACCTGGCGCCGAACCTGTTGGAGCTGGAGCTGACCGAGTCGATCCTGGTGCAAGGCGTGGACGAAGCCATGCAGCGACTGGACGCGCTCGCCGCGATGGGCGTGGGACTGGCGATCGACGATTTCGGCGTGGGCTATTCGAGCCTGGCCTACCTGAAGAAATTCCCCATCCAGACGCTGAAGATTGACCGGTCCTTTGTCATGGGTTTGGCCACCAACGAAAGCGATTACGCCATCGTCAGCGCCATCATCAACCTGGGGCATGCGCTCAAGCTCAAGATCGTCGCCGAGGGGGTGGAGACGCCGGCGCAGCGCGACGTTCTGCAAGTGCTGGGCTGCGATCAATACCAGGGATTCCTGTTTTCAAAGGGATTGCCGGCTTCGGACTTTGAACGACTCATGCAGGCCGAACTTGTGCCGGTCCCGCCGGCTTGAGATTCAGCCCGCCAGACCCTTGTAGAGCATGGTTGCTGCCAGCAGCAACAGGATGCTGGCAAAGACGCGCTTGAGCCCTTGCACCGGCAAGGCGTGCGCCGCACGCACGCCCAGCGGCGCCGTGAAAACGCTGCAGGCGGCGATCAGCGCCAGCGCCGGCAGCCAGATGTAGCCCAGCGACCCCACCGGCAACTGCGCCGCGGTCTGCCCGCTGATGACGTAGCCCACGACGTTGGCCAGAGCGACGGGAAAGCCCAGCGCGGCGCTGGTGGCCACGGCGTTGCGGATGTTCACGTTGCACCGGGTCATGAAGGGCACGCTGATGAAGCCGCCGCCGGCAGCGACGAGGCCGCAGAGAAAGCCGATCAAGCCGCCCACCGCGAGCTGGCCCGCGGTGCCGGGCATCTGGCGCGAGGGTGACGGCTTGCGCTCCAGAAACATCCGGATCGCCGAGAAGCCCACGAACAGGCCGAAGAAGATCGCCAGCGACGAGCCCTTGATGAGGGCGAAAACGCCCAGGCTGGCCGCCATGCCGCCAGCGACGATGCCCGGCGCAAGACCGCGCACGATGTCCCAGCGCACGGCGCCGCGCTGATGCTGGGCGCGCACGCTGGAGAGAGAGGTGAAAAGGATCGTGGCCATGGAGGTGGCGATCGCCATCTTCACCGCCAGGTCGGCGCTGACGCCACGACCGCTCAGCATGAAACTGATGAAGGGCACCATGATCATGCCCCCGCCAATGCCCAGCAGCCCGGCCAGAAAACCGGTGCTCAAACCCAGCAGGCAGAGCTCAAAAATCAGTGCTGGTTCGAGGTGCATAAACAACGGCGGTCAGAGTTGGGATTCCGTTTCTCATTCGATGCGAGATGAGGCGCGTCGCCGCTGACAGTGCACTAGCACGGCAAGGCGGCGCAACGACATATCGCGTTGAATGAGGAATGGAAGAAGGTGTCTGCAGTTGCCGCCGGACCGTCATCCTGAACCGGGGTTCAGGTGGGCGAGGTCAGCCGAGGCTTTGGGTTCATCTGACGCGAGATGATCACGCATTCCCCTGCGATGTTCCAAGCCCGGTGCTACATGAGCATTGGTTCAAGGAAATATAAAGCCCGGCGCGCACTGCAGACAGACCGATTGTAGGGCCGCGCGGATCAAAGCAGATGTCCGTCGTCACCCAGGGCTGCATTCACCCGCTCCAGCAGCGAAGCCAGTGCCGTGTCGTGATCACCGTCCGGTGCCGGCGGCGGTGTGGCGGTGGGCGTTTCGGTGCTGGGGCCCTGCACTTTGTCTGAAAGCTCGAACGCCAGATTCAGCGCGGCCAGCACCGCAATCCGGTCCCGCGCCTTGACCTTGCCGGCGTCGCGGATGCGGCACATGGCGGCGTCCACGCGCTGCACGGCTTCGCGAAACTGCAGTTCGCCACCTTCGGGGCAGCCCAGCAGATAGTTCTGACCCATGATCTGCACGTCGAGCTGTTTCATGCCTCGCCTTTCGGGCTGGTTGCGCTGCCGGGCAGCCGCTCGAGCAGCGCATCGACCCGCGCCCGTGCCGCGCTCAGACGCGATTTGAGCGAATCACGTTCGTGCGTGAGCAAGGCCAACTGCTCGCTCAACAGGGCGTTGGTGCGCTGCTGCTCCTGGTAACGCAGCAGCAGTCGCTCGACGCGTTCGGTGATCAGTTCGATTTGGGTCTGAGTGGCCATGAATATTCGGTGTGAGAAGCTGATTGTAAGGATTCGCCTGGCGGGAATTGAATAAAATACGCCTGTTGGTGCTCGCGGTGTGGTTCACATGCCGCAGTTCAACGGGAAGCAGGAAGGTCAGTCGTTGGCTGCGGGACAGGTCTCGCAGCCCATCGATGAGCCCCGCCTGCGCTGCCCCCGCAACGGTCAAACGGACGAGTCTTCGGCATTTCATGCTGAGGGTTCACTTTCATCAACAGCCACTGAGCGCCTTGAACAAGTGCTTGGGAAGGCGATGAAAGCAGCGCCGCCAGCCCGGATACCGGCCAACACGGTGAGACTGCGCGCGCGCAGCCTCGTGTCGCTCATGCACTGGCGGGGAAGCCGGTGCTGGCACTTGTCGCCTTTGTCCATCCATGAAAAACCGTCTCTTCACTGCACGCGCTTCGGCGCTTTTCTGCGTTCTTTCTTCCACTCTTCCCTGCCACGCCCAGTCCACTTCGCTGGCCCCCGTCGTGGTGACGGCCAGCCGCACCGATCAGCGGGCACAGGATGCCCTGCCTGCGACGACCTTGATCTCCCGCGCCGACATCGACGCCGCCCAGGTGCCCGATTTGCCCAGCCTGCTGCGCAACGTGGCGGGCGTGGAAGTCACGCAAAACGGCGGCATGGGCACGCTGTCCAGCGCCTTCATTCGCGGCGCGGATTCGCGCCACACGCTGCTGCTGATCGACGGCGTGGCGGTCAATAACCTGAACTTTGGCCTCGCGGCGCTGGAGCAGGTGCCGCTGGACAATGTGGAGCGCATCGAGGTCGTGCGTGGCAATGTCTCCAGCCTTTACGGCAGCGCGGCCATCGGCGGCGTGATCCAGATCTTCACGCGCCAGGCAACGGCCTCGCCGCAGCTCAGCCTGGCGCTGCAGGCGGGATCAAACAACCTGCATCAACTCAACGCCAGCCTGTCAACCGCACTGGGTTCTTCCACGCGTCTGAGCGCCACGATAGAGACCTTGGGAACAGCCGGATTCAACGCCACGAATCAGAGCGAAATCCCCGGCACCAACCCCGACCGCGACGGCTATTCGCGCCATGCCGCATCACTGGGCCTGGCACAGGATCTGGGGCTGCTGGGCGGCGGCACGCAACAGAGCAGCCTGGGGTTGAGCCTGCGCGACACCCACGGTTCAACCCAGTATGACAGCCAGTTTGGTCCGGCGAATCAGGCCGATGCGTCGAAATACGCCGAGCGCGGCGCGGTGCTGGACGGCAAGTTCTATCTCGCGAATGGTTTGAAACTGAATGCGGCGTTGACCCGCAGCGAAGACAATCTCAACGCCGATGTCACAGCCTATCCCTATTGGGTGAACTCTTCGAGCACCGGCTCGCAACTCGGGCTGGAGTGGGCGTTTTCGCCAGGCCAGCGCGTCACGAGCGGCTATGAAGCCACGTCCCAGCGCATCGCCAGCGACACCGTGTACACGCAGACTTCGCGGCAGCAGGACAGCCTGCGCCTGGGGTATCAGGCAGACTACGCGCAAAGTCAGGTGCAGTTGAATTTCAGGCAGGACAAATACTCGGATTTCGGCACCGCCAACACCTACTACGCCGGTTACGCCTGGCGCATCACGCCGCAGTGGCGCGTGAACGTCTCCCGTTCCAGCGGCTTCAACGCGCCCACCTTCAATGATCTGTACTACCCCTGGGGCGGCAACGCCTTGCTGCGTCCGGAGCGCGTGAAGTCGGGTGAACTGGGTCTGCAATACGCCAGCAGCGACCAGGAACTGCGCGCTGTGCTGTTCGACAACCGCTACACCGATCTGATCGCCAACGACGCCAATTACAACCGCGTGAACGTGGATTCGGCGCGCAATCACGGCGTCGAGTTGAGCTACAGCGGCCGTCTGGGTGCAACCCGTGTGCACGCCAGCGCCACGTCGCAGGATCCGGTCAACCTCGGCACCGGGCAACGCCTGACGCTGCGTGCCGCCACGCTGGCGCAGCTGGGCTTGGGCCGCGATTATGGTCAGTGGGGTGTGGACGCGAATCTGCGCTACAGCGGAACGCGTCCCGACGGCAGTCATACGCTGGCAGCCTACACCGTGCTGGACTTGAGCAGCCAATACGCCATCAACCGCGAGCTCAAGGCCAGTGCGCGCGTGCAGAACCTGCTCGATCGCCACTACGAGACGGTCTACGGCTACAACCAGGCCGGGATCACCCTGGTGCTGGGCCTGAACTGGCAGCCCAAGCTCTGAGCGGGATAAGGCTCGTGCAGCAACCACGTCGTTCCCAGAGCGTGCGCATGCTCGTAGCGCTGCTGCTGTGCGCGCTGGCCACGGCGGCGCAGGCGCTGCAGATCACCGATGACCGCGGCGTGACGCTGCATTTTGACGCGTCGCCGCGGCGCATCGTGAGCCTGCTTCCCTCCTTGACCGAGACCGTGTGCGCGCTCGGCCAATGCCCGCGGCTCGTCGGCGTGGACCGCTCTTCCAACTGGCCCGAATCGGTGCGCAGCCTGCCGCAGCTGGGCGGTCTGGATGACGCTCCGATCGAGGCGATCGTGGCCTTGAAGCCCGACGTGGTGCTGCTGGCCGCATCGGCGCGCGTCACCTCCCGGCTGGAGTCGCTGGGCATCAAGGTGTTGGCGCTGGAGCCGAAGAATTTCACCGACGTGCAGCGCGTGCTGCGGCAAATCGGTGTGCTGCTCAATGTGCCCGATGCGGAGCGCGTCTGGCGCGGCATCGACGCCGCGATGGCCACAGCCGTGGCTTCGGTGCCGGCGCGCGCTCGCGGGGCCAAGGTGTATTTCGAAGTCAGCCGCGAACCCTATGCAGCCGGCGCCTCGTCCTTCATCGGCGAGATGCTGACGCGCCTGGGCCTGGGCAATATCGTGCCGGCGGAGCTCGGGCCCTTTCCCCAGTTGAATCCGGAGTTCGTGGTGCGCGCGAACCCGGACCTGATCATGATCGGCGACGGCAGCGCCCAGGGCCTGGAGCAGCGGCCGGGCTGGGGCGGCATGCGCGCACTGCGCGAGCAACGCATCTGCGCCTTCAAGCCCGAGCAGGCCGACATGCTGGTGCGGCCGGGGCCGCGCATGGCGCAGGCCGCGCAACTGATTGCGCAATGCGTGCGCGGCCAATGGCCATGAACCAGGTTGTGAAATATCACCGTGTGGCGCTCCTGCTGGCATGGGGACTGCTGCTTGTCAGTGCCCTCCTGATGGTGTTGGGCGCAGGCGTGGGCAGCACTGGATTCGAGCGCGTCTGGAACGCGTGGCAAGACCCTGTGGCATGGCAGATCGTCTGGGACATCCGTCTGCCGCGCACCCTGGGCGCCTGGGCTGCCGGCGCCTTGCTGGGGCTGGCGGGCGCCGTGGCGCAGGGCTTGTTTCGCAATCCGCTGGCCGACCCCTATCTGCTGGGCAGCGCCTCCGGCGCCACGCTGGGCGTGGCCCTGGCGCTGGCGCTGCTGGGCAGCGCCGGCGTCGCCAGCAGCTGGCTGCTACGCCTGGGCCTGACCGGCGCCGCCTTTGTCGGAGCCAGCGCCGCCGTGCTGCTCACGCTGCTGCTGGCCAAAGGACTGCAGAACAGCCTGCGCCTGCTGCTCGCGGGCGTGGTGGTGGGCGTGGTGCTGGGTGCCATGAGTTCGCTCGTGGTGCTGCTGGTGCCGCAGATCACCCAGACCATGCAGGCCTTCATGCTGGGCAGCACCGGCTACGTGAGCTGGAGCGCCTGCGTGCTGATGGGGGCGGTCTGGTTGCTGTGCGCGCTCGTGGCCTGGCTCTTGAGTCCGGTGCTCGACGGCCTGGCGCTGGGCGAAGCCACGGCGCACAGCCTGGGCCTGCCACTGGCGCACATGCGCGCCGTGCTGGTGGCCGTGCTGGCGCTGGCCACGGGCACGGCGGTGGCGCAGACGGGCCTGATCGCGTTTGTCGGGCTGGCGGCACCGCACCTGGTGCGCTCGGTGCTCAAGACCACGCATGATCGCCTGCTGCTGCTCTCCAGCCTCGCTGGCGGCGTTCTGCTGCTGGCAGCGGACATCCTGGCGCGCAGCCTCATGGCGCCGCAGGAACTGCCCGTGGGCGTGTTGACGGCGGTGCTCGGCGGCGGCTATCTGCTGTGGCTCATGCGCCGTCCTCAGGGGAGGGTGGCGACATGAGTTCCATGGCGCTTCAGGCCTGCAAGGTGTGCGCCACGCTGGGGTCGACGCAGGTATTGCACGACATCGATCTGGAACTGCCGGCGGGGCGCTGGATCAGCGTGGTCGGGCCCAATGGTGCGGGCAAGTCCACGCTGCTCAAGGTGCTGGCGCAGTTGCTGCCGCACAGCGGCGAGGTGCTGCTGCTGGGCCAGGACGCGGCGCGCATGCCCCGGCGCCAGCGGGCGCAGCAACTGGCCTGGCTGGGGCAGCACGAAGCCAGCGCGGATGACCTGCTGGTGTACGACGTGGCCATGCTGGGGCGCCTGCCGCACCAGAGCTGGTTGGTGGGCCCCACCTCGCGCGACCATGAAGCGGTGCAGCAGGCGCTGCGTGCGACCCAGGCCTGGGACTGGCGCGCCCGGGCACTGGGCCAGCTGTCGGCTGGCGAGCGTCAGCGCGTGCTGTTGGCGCGCGCGCTGGCGGTGCAGGCCCAGGTGCTGCTGATGGACGAACCGCTGGCCAATCTGGACCCGCCGCACCAGGCCGACTGGCTGGCCCTGGTGCATTCCCTGGTGGCCTCGGGCAAGACCGTGGTGAGTGTGCTGCACGAGGTGTCGATGGCGCTGCAGGCCGACGAGATGGTGATCCTGTGCGAGGGCCGCGTGCAGCATCAGGGGCGCTGTGCCGACGTCAGCACCCAGCGCGCGCTGGAGCGCGTGTTTGACAACCGGATCTGCGTGCACAGCCTGCTCGGGCAACCGGTGGTGCTGCTGAAAAAGTAGCGAGGCGCAGGCCACTCAGGGCGCGGGCGTCTTGTCCTTGAAGTCGCAGTAGCGCGCCACGCTGCACTGCCAGCACTTGGGCGCGCGCCCCAGGCAGACGTAGCGGCCGTGCAGGATCAGCCAGTGGTGCGCATCCGTCAGGTACTCCTTGGGAATGCGCTGCAGCAGCTTCATCTCCACTTCGAGTGGCGTCTTGCCCGGCGCCATGCCGGTGCGGTTGGCGAGCCGAAAGATATGCGTGTCCACCGCCATTGTGGGCTCGCCGAAGGCGCAATTCAGCACCACGTTCGCGGTCTTTCGTCCGACTCCGGGCAGCGCCTCCAGCGCCGCACGATCGCGCGGCACCAGGCCGTGATGCCGCTCCAGCAGCAAGCGGCAGGTCTGCATCAGGTGCCGTGCCTTGCTGTGGTACAGGCCGATGGTCTTGATGTAACTCTCCAACCCTTCCAGGCCCAGGTCCAGCATTTTTTGCGGCGTGTTGGCGATGGCAAATAGTTGGCGTGTCGCCTTGTTCACGCTCACGTCCGTGGCCTGCGCGCTCAGCAGCACGGCCACCAGCAGCTCAAACACGCTGCTGTATTCCAGCTCCGTCACCGGTGTGGGATTGGCCGCCTGGAGCGTGGCGAAGAAGGCTCGGATCTGGTCGCGGGTCATGCTGTGCTGTGCTGCAGTGGTGAAGGACAGCCAAAGTGTGCCCTATAGTTGCGCCCTGGACCGATTCCCAAAGCCCCATGACCCAAGATAAATTTCCCACCGACGCTGCGGCCATCGACCTGCACGAATGGCTGAAGACGCCTGCGGGGCGCTATCTGCTCGCCTGGGAGCAGGGCCAATTCGACAGCGCGGTGAGCGATATTTTCGGCTTCAACGCGCTGCAGCTGGGTCTGCCTGAGCTCGACGGGCTGCAGGCCAACCGCATGCCGCAGCGCTGGCTCGCCTGCGACGATGCACAGCAACGCCCGGTGCGTGCCGCCTTGATCACCGACTTTTCCGCCTTGCCTTTTGCAGCCGCCAGTCTGGACCTGGTACTGTTGCCGCACGCGTTGGAATTGCACCCGGATCCCCACGCCACGCTGCGCGAAGTGGAGCGGGTACTGGTGCCCGAGGGCCGCGTGGTGATTTGCGGCTTCAACCCGACCGGTCTATGGGCGCTGCGCCAGAGGCGCGCGCGCTGGACGCGGCGTCTGGGCTTTGGCGAGCGCTTCCTGCCCGACGTGGGCCAATGGATCGGTTACTGGCGTTTGCGCGACTGGTTGCGGCTGCTGAGTTTCGAGGTCGAACAGCACCGGTTCGGCTGCTATCGACCGGCGATGCACAGCCCGGTCTGGCTGGAGCGCTGCGCCTGGATGGACCGGGTGGGCGCACGCTGGTGGCCGATCTTTGGCTCGGCCTATTGCATCGTCGCCGTGAAACGCGTGCGCGGCATGCGGCTGCTGGAGCCGGCCTGGAAAGCGGCCAGCCAGGTTGCCACGGCGCCGGTCTCGATCGCCAACCAGGTGGGCGCCGCCAAGCCCGCTCACTTCATCAAGAAAGAAAGAGAAACTGCCCCTTGAATTCCATCGACATCTATACCGACGGTGCCTGCAAAGGCAATCCCGGACCGGGCGGCTGGGGCGCGCTGCTCAAGTCCGGCCACACCGAGAAGACGCTGTTTGGCGGCGAACTTGAAACCACCAACAACCGCATGGAGATGACCGCGGTGATCGAGGCCTTGCGCGCCTTGAAGCGCCCCTGCAAGGTCACGCTGCACGTGGACAGCCAGTACGTGCTCAAGGGCATGACCGAATGGCTTACGGGCTGGAAAGCCAAGGGCTGGAAGACAGCGGCCAAGCAGCCGGTGAAGAATGTCGACCTGTGGCAGCAGCTCGATGCACTGGTGAATGGCGGCTCGCACCACATCGAGTGGCGCTGGGTCAAGGGCCATGCGGGCGACCCCGGGAACGAGCGCGCCGACGCGCTCGCCAACCTGGGTGTGGAGCAGGCCCTGTCCGGGGCGCAGGCGCAGACAAACAGGACATAGCGGTCGCGAACCGCGCTCGCAACAGTGCCGACCGCGCCGCGGCCGACGCCCATCCAGTGATGGACTCGACTAGATTCCAATTTGAATACGATATAGTGCACCTGCGAGCCCCCTTTGACTTCAGGGCAAGGGGAGAGTCCGGTTTGACCGAACAAAGGATGGGCACCATGAGTTTCACGGAAAGGCGCCGGGGCAACGGCGGCACTGCGCCCCCCCGCGATTCGGAGCGGCGCCGCAACGCGGAATCGATCGCGCAAGAAGAACTGAACGCATCCCAGGCGGACGTTGAGCCGATGTCCATCGAGGCGACGCGCGCCATGCTGCATGAATTGCACGTGCACGAGATCGAGCTGGAGATGCAGAACGAGGAGTTGCGACGCGCGCACATGGAGTTGCACCTCGAGCGGGCGCGCTATTTCGATCTCTACGATCAGGCCCCCGTGGGCTATGTCACGCTCAGCGCCGAGGGCTTGATTCTGCAAGCGAACCTGACGGCTGCGGAACTGCTCGGTCTGCCACGCTCGGAGCTGATCAATCAGCGCATTTCGCGTTTCATCCAGCGCGAGGATCAGGATACCTACTACCTCATGCGACGGCGGTTGCTGCATTCCGATGAGCCTCAGTCATGCGAATTGCGCATGCTCAAGGACGACGGGGCGCTGGTATGGGTGCAGCTGGCGGGGACGGTGACGCGTGACTGCGGCACCGCGCCGACGCTGCGCGTGACCATGAGCGATGTGACCGAGCGCCGGCAGGATCAGGAAAACCTGCGTGTCGCCGCCGTCGCGTTCGAGGCCCAGGAGGGGATCTTGGTGACGGACGCGAACAATGTGATCCTGCGGGTGAATCGCGCCTTCACGAAGACCACAGGCTACAGCGCGCAGGAAGTCATTGGAAAGACGCCTGGCATGCTGAAGTCGGGGCGCCAGGACAAGGGCTTTTATGCGGTGATGTGGAAAATCATCAAGGCCACCGGCTCGTGGCAGGGGGACCTGTGGAATCGACGCAAGAGCGGCGAGGAATTTCCCGAACATCTGTCGATCACCGCGGTGAAGGACGAGCACGCGAGGGTCACCCACTACGTCGGCTATCTGGTCGACGCGACCAACTCCCAGTTGCTCGAGCAGCAGCGCCTGCTCAACGAAGCCGCGCACCGCGACATGCTGGTGCGCGAGGTGCATCACCGCATCAAGAACAATTTGCAGGGCATCCTGGGCATTCTGCGCAGGTTTGCCAACAAGCACCCCGAAACCGCCGAACCGATGCACCACGCGATCAGCCAGGTTCAAACCATCTCCGTCATCCACGGCTTGCAGGGTCGCAGCGTCGCCTCGCCGGTGTTGCTGTGCGAATTGGTCCGCGCCATCGCCAGCGAGATCGAAGGCTTGTGGCAGACCCCGATCACGCTCGATATGCCGCCGCAATGGCATGCGCACGTGGTTTCCGAGGACGAATCCGTTCCCATCGCGCTGGTCCTCAACGAACTGGTGCTGAATGCCGTCAAACACGGCGGCCAGTCGCACGGGCACGTGGACATCACCATGCAGGCGGGCGAGGCACCAGGTGTCGTGCAGATCAGGATCGTCAACCAAGGTCAATTCGTGCACGATGGCAGTGCGACTGGAATCAACCGCAGCGGCCTGCACCTGATCTCGGCCCTGATGCCGAGCCGCGGCGCCCGCATACTCAGGGAGCAGCGGGGGGAGGATGTCGTCACCGTGCTCGAGCTTGAATCACCGGTTATCTCACTCAATACCTAGGAGTCAACATGGCAGCAGACAAAGCACCCGCTGGACGCAAGCAACTGCTCGTTGTGGACGATGACCGACTGGTCCTCTCGCTCATGGCCAGCGGGCTCACGGACGCAGGCTACGAGGTCACGACCGCGGATTCGGCTGAGGATGCCGAGGCCTGACTGGCCAGCGGGGAGCGCCCCGACCTGGCGATTCTTGACGTGCGCATGCCGGGCCAGGGCGGCCTGTATCTGGCGCAGCGACTGCGCGAACTGGATCACGTCCCGTTCATGATGCTGAGCGCCTACAGCGAGGCCCAAATTGTCGAGAAGGCAACGCAATGTGGTGCCTTGGGTTACGCCGTCAAGCCGCTGGACATTCCGCAATTGATCCCCGCCGTGGAGGCCGCGCTGGCCCGGGCCAACGAACTCCAGGGCTTGCGCGAAACCCGCCAGCAACTGCAGCGAGCGCTGGATGCCGAGCGCAACATCAGCGTTGCCACCGGCATCTTCATGATGAAGCACCGACTCCCACGCCAGGAGGCCTTTGGGCTGCTGCGCGACACGGCGCGCAGTCAGCGGCGAAAGTTGGCCGACGTCGCAGACGACGTTGTGGGCGAACGCGAATCGGGAAGAGCCATTTCCCGCTGATGCCGAGGCTTGCGCTGCGGCGCACTTCGGCGACCTGCCCGCTGGCGTTTATATTACGTGGGCTCGAAAGTCCGCGCTGTCCTCGCTGGTTCCATGATTTGCAGTTTTCGCCGTTGCCTCGTTCTGCTTGCCCTTGGGTGGGGCGCAGCCTGCGCCTACGGCCAGGGCGCGGCGCCGTTTGAAGATTCGATGGCCCAGCGCCTTCTTGCCTGCACCGGCTGCCACGGCAAGCAGGGGCGAGCAGGCCCCGACGGCTACTATCCGCGCCTGGCGGGCAAGCCTGCGGGCTACTTGTACAACCAGCTGCACAACTTTCAGAGCGACCGGCGCCACTACGCCTTGATGGTCAATTTGCTCGAACCGCTGTCCGACGCCTACCTGCGGGAAATCGCCGACTACTTTTCGGCGCTGGATGTGCCCTACCTGTCCCCGCTGCGCCCGACGCAAGCCGCGCGTGTGCTGGAGCGCGGACACGAGTTGGCAAAACAGGGCGATGCAGCGCGCAAGCTGCCGGCGTGCACGCGTTGCCATGGTGAATCGCTGATGGGTCTTGCGCCTTTCATTCCGAGCCTGCTGGGTCTGCCGCGCGACTATCTGAATGCCCAGCTGGGCGCCTGGCGCTCGGGTGAGCGCCGCGCCCAGGCACCCGACTGCATGGCCGATGTGGCCAAACGGCTGACGCCCGAAGACCTGTCTTCGGTGGTCGCGTGGCTGGCGGCACAGCCGGTGCCCAGCCCAGCCAAGGCCGCCACCACGTTGCCCAGGCCGATGCCCTTGCAGTGCGGCTCCAGTCCTGAAGCAATGGGTGCGACCACCGGAGCCAGGCCGTGACGCGGCGCTGGCTTGGATTGGGCTCGCTGTTGCTGTTGCTGGCGCTGGCGGGCGCATGGCTGCTGCGCAGCATGGAAGACACGGCTCAGGGGTCGATGAACGGTGTTGCGGCGCAAGCTGCGGGCGATGCGCTGCAGCGCGGCGAATATCTGGCCCGTGCGGGCAACTGCCGGCACTGCCACACGCAGCGCGGTGGCGCGTCCTACGCGGGCGGGCGTGCCCTGGAAACGCCGTTTGGCACGGTCTACAGCAGCAACCTCACGCCGGATTCCGGCACTGGCATCGGCCTGTGGAGTGCGCAGGATTTCTGGCAGGCACTGCACCAGGGCCGCTCCAGGGATGGGCACTGGCTGTTGCCGGCCTTTCCCTACGGCAATTTCACTTTTGTGAGCCGAGCAGATTCCGACGCGCTCTACGCGTTCCTGCGCAGCGTGCCGGCGGTGCTGCAGGCGAATCGATCTCATGCTCTGGCTTGGCCCTTCAATTCGCAGTGGGCGCTGGGTCTGTGGCGCGGTTTGTTCTTCAGGGCCCAGGAATTCCTGCCTGACGCGAGTCGCTCGGCCGATTGGAACCGGGGCGCCTATCTGGTGCAAGGTCTGGGGCATTGCAGCGCCTGTCATGCGCAGCGCAACGCCTTGGGCGCCAGCGGTGACGCCACGGCGCTGGCTGGCGGCATGATCGCCGTTCAGGACTGGTACGCGCCCTCGCTGGCGGCGCGCCCTGTGAATGGCGCGCCGCAGCGCGAGACCGAGGAAACGGTGCAGTTGCTGCACTCCGGGATATCCGCGCACGCTGCGGTCTCGGGCCCCATGGCCGACGTGGTGCTGCACAGCACGCAATACCTTGAGCCGTCCGACCTGCAGGCGATGGTGCGCTATCTGAAAGACCTGCCGTCAGGTCCCGATGCGAACTTGCCCGTCCGGAATGCCGAGAAACCGGATCCCGGCGCCAACCCGGCAGGCGCCAGGCTGTACAGGGAGCACTGCGCTCAATGCCATGGCGATGAAGGACAGGGCGTGGCGCTCGCCTACCCGGCCCTGGCGGGCAGCGCTGCGGTGAACCTGGCGTCACCCGTGAATCTGGTTCAGATCGTCCTGAATGGCGGCTTCGCGCCGGCCACAGGCGCCAACCCGCGGCCTTTCGGCATGCCGCCTTTTGCGCTGAGCCTGAGCGACCACGAGATTGCCGCTGTGCTGAGCTTTGTGCGAACCGCATGGGGCAATCGCGCTGCCGAAGTGACACCGCATGACGTGGATCGATTGCGCGGGCATGCCCGATAAAAATGAAGCCCCGGTCAGCGTAGCCAACCGGGGCTGACGGCGGGCTTGATGCTCATGCCGTCGGGGCTTCGTTCAAGGCGAGAACTTCGTCGCCTTGAACGATGGAGGCAAGTGATTGCCTCCATGTTTGCCAAGACTGGTTACTTGGCTCCTGCCTGCATCACACAGGCAACTGAATAGTACGCCTGAGGCCACGTTCTCGCAACCCTTTTTTCGCAACTTTTTTCGCTCGACAAGGTCAATTTCCCGGAGGAAAATTCACGGCCGTTTTGCGTGCGCGAACTGCTCAATCCAGCGCTGTTGGAACTGCGCTGGACCCAACGCGGTTTCGCGCGCTGCGGCTTGGGTCATGCGGGTTTCTTCGGCGCGTATTTGCCCAGCTCCCACTTCGCAATCGCATTGCGGTGGACCTCGTCCGGACCATCGGCAAAGCGCAGCGTGCGCGCTCCGGCATAGGCGTAGGCCAAGGGGAAGTCATCGCATATGCCGCCGCCACCATGGGCCTGTATCGCCCAGTCGATCACTTCGCAGGCCATGGTGGGCGCGACCACCTTGATCATGGCGATTTCGTTGCGTGCGAACTTGTTGCCGCCCGTGTCCATCATCCACGCCGCCTTGAGCGTGAGCAGGCGCGCCATGTCGATCTTGCAGCGTGCATTCGCGATCCGCTCCTGCGTCACGGTTTGTGCGGCCACCGGCTTGCCGAAGGCCACGCGAGCCGAGGAGCGCTTGCACATCAGCTCCAGCGCACGCTCGGCCAGGCCGATGAGTCGCATGCAGTGGTGGATGCGTCCCGGCCCAAGGCGGCCCTGGGCGATTTCGAAGCCACGGCCTTCGCCCAGCAACACGTTGCTCACCGGAACGCGAACGTTCTCGAACAGCACTTCCATGTGGCCGTGCGGCGCATCGTCGTAGCCAAAAACGTTCAATGGGCGCACCACGGTCACGCCGGGCGTGTTGGCGGGAACGAGCACCATGCTTTGCTGCGAATGGCGCGCTGCCAGCGGGTCGGTCTTGCCCATGACGACATAGATGGCGCAGCGCGGGTCGCCCGCGCCCGAGGTCCACCACTTGCGTCCGTTGATCACATAGTCATCACCGTCGCGCTCGATGCGGGTCTCGATGTTGGTCGCGTCACTCGATGCGACATCGGGCTCGGTCATGGCAAAGGCGGAGCGGAACTTGCCTTCGAGCAGGGGCTTGAGCCAGCGTGCCTTGTTCTCTTCGGAGCCGTAGCGCGCAATGGTTTCCATGTTGCCGGTGTCGGGCGCGGAGCAGTTGAAGACTTCGCTGGCCCACGGCACGCGCCCCATGATCTCGGCCAGCGGCGCGTATTCCTGATTCGTCAGGCCTGCGCCTTCGTACCCCGAGGCAGCGGCGCTGTCTACCGGAAGGAACAGGTTCCACAGCCCTACCGCCTGCGCCTTGGGTTTGAGTCGCTCTATGGTCTGCAGCGGCGTCCAGCGTTTGCCCTCCCGGGTGTTGGCCGCGATCTCGTCAAAGTAGGCTTGTTCAGCCGGGTAGATGTGCTCGGCCATGAACTGCTGCAGCTTGGCCTGCAGTTCCTTGGTCTTGGGGGAATAGTCAAAGTCCATGTTGTTCCTTCGGGGTTAGTGGGTTGTTCGTTGCGCGAATTTCCAGGCCATTTGTGCCAGCGGCCGTGCGCCCGCAGCCGAGCTCACGGCCTGCGCGCTGGCGGCGGTGCCCATCTCGACCCGCTTGGCAATGCCCTGCAGGATCGCGGCGATGCGAAACAGGTTGTAGGCCAGGTAGAAGTTCCAGTCCGGCTTGAGTGCCTCGGGTGTCACCAGACCGGTGCGCTCGCAATAGCGCGCGATGTAGTCGTCTTCGGTGGGAATGCCCAGGCTCACCACGTCCAGACCGCCGATGCCGCGAAATGAGCCCGGCGGAATGTGCCAGCCCATGCAGTGGTAGCTGAAGTCGGCCAGCGGATGGCCCAGCGTGGACAGTTCCCAGTCCAGCACCGCGAGAATGCGCGGCTCGGTCGGATGAAAGATCAGGTTGTCCAGCCGGTAGTCGCCGTGCACGATACTGGCCAGGCTCTCGTCCCGAGCCATCGCCGGAATGTGTTGCGGCAGCCAGGCCATGAGCTGGTCCATCTCGACGATGGGCTGGGTGACGGACGCCACGTACTGCTTGCTCCAGCGGCCGATCTGGCGTTCGAAATAGTTGCCGGGTTTGCCGAAGCCTGCCAGTCCTCGATCCGCAAACTTGACGCGGTGCAGGGCCGCGATGACGCGGTTCATCTCGTCGTAGATCTCGCCGCGCTGCGCCGGTGTCATGCCGGGCAGGGCCTGGTCCCAGAGCACGCGGCCCTGCACGTACTCCATGATGTAGAAGGCGCGCCCGATGACGGACTCGTCCTCGCACAGGCAGTGCATCTTGGCCACCGGAACGTCGGTGCCGAAAAGGCCGTTCATTACTGCAAATTCGCGCTCCACCGCGTGCGCCGAAGGCAGCAGCTTGGCCACCGGCCCGGGCTTGGCGCGCATGACGTAGCTCATGCCCGGCGTGTTCAATTTGTACGTGGGATTCGATTGGCCGCCCTTGAACATTTCCAGCGTCAGCGGCCCCTGAAATCCGGGCAGGTTTTCTTGCAGCCAGGCGCTCAAGGCCGCCACGTCGACAGCGTTGGAATCGGACACGGCTCGCGTGCCCATGAAGTGGTCGAAATCAGTCATGGTTTTCAATTCAGTTGAGGACCGAGCACGCGCGCTTCGCGTCGCTTTGGACTGTCCCGCAATGTCTCATTCCTCTACTATTTTCATCAGCAGGTCGCGGTTGCGCACCACCAGACCGCCTTGCTCGATCCGTATTGCCTCTTCGCGCTCCATCGCCTTGAGTTCCTGATTCACGCGTTGGCGCGAGGCGCCCAGCAACTGTGCCAGTTCCTCCTGCGCCAAATGTAGTCCGATGCGAATCTCGCCGCCGTCGCTGAGCGAAGGTACTCCGTAGCTGCGCATC
The DNA here is from genome assembly GCA_903838565.1 of uncultured beta proteobacterium. GTDB lineage: Bacteria > Pseudomonadota > Gammaproteobacteria > Burkholderiales > Burkholderiaceae_C > CAIKVZ01. Next base: position 40,874 of record CAILZB010000080.1, read on the forward strand.
AGGTGCAGCAGTTGCTTGGCCAGGCGCGAACGCAGGGGCAGGGTGTTGAGGTCCTCCACCAGTCCAAAAAGCTGGCGTATGCGCCGCGCGTGCAGGCGCAGCAAGGCTTCGTACAGCTCGACGTGCTGCGCCAGAATCTTGCGCAGATCGGCGCGTGCCACACACAGGATGGTGGTGCTGTCGTGGGCATAGGCGTCGTGCGTGCGCCGGTCGCCGTCGAAGATCGCCACGTCGCCAAACCAGATCCCAGGCTCCACATAGGTGAGTGTGATCTGCTTGCCCGACAGCGAGGTGGAGCTGACACGCACCGCGCCGCGTGCACAGGCGATCCACTCCTCCGGCGCTTCGCCGCGGGCAGCGATCAGGTCGCCGTCCTTGAATCGTTTGACGTAGGCGCATCGGAGTATGTCGTGCCTCAGGGCGGGAGAGAGGGTGGAAAACCAGCGACCCGAATTGATCGCTGCGCGTTCATCGATGGTAAGAATAGGGTCGTCCATGGCCTGTCTTGTGTGTGACTGATGAGGAGATCATTGTCGCTTGAGGGACGCAAGGCCTGGCGCGCAGCAGTCGCATGGGCGTCTGTTGCACCGCCGCAGGAACTCAGGCGCGGCCGCGGGCCTTGGCAAAAAAGGCGTCAATCGCCTGGCCTGCGTTGGCGTGGTGCAGGTTCTTGACCAGATGGTCGCGTTCGCTGTTGAGCTGGTCGGGCAGGGTGGCGTTGGCAGCGTCGTTCAGCAGTTCCTTGATGCTCGCCAGCGCATTCGGTGCGCGCGCATTGAGCTGCTCGGCCAGTGCCAGGGCTTGGGCCAGCGCCTGGTCGGGTTCGCACACCAGATTGACCAGACCCAGGTCCTGCAGGCGCTGGGCCGCCACCCGGTTGCCCAGCATCAGCAACTCGGTCGCGGCCTGGCGCGGCAGCGCGCGGCTCAGGTGCCAACTGGCTCCCGCGTCGGGTGACAGGGCGATATTGCTGTAGGCCATCACGAACTTGGCGTTGCGCGCTGCGACGATGAAGTCGCAGGCCAGGGCCAACGAAAAGCCCGCCCCCGCGGCCGCGCCTTCAACCGCGGCGATCACCGGCTTGGGACAGGTTCGTATGGCCTCGATCCAGTTGTGCAGACCTTCGAGTTGCTGCGTCATGAACTCGGGCGCTTGATCGCGGCTGGACTGCAGGCGGTGCAGGTTGCCACCGGCGCTGAAGTTGCCGTCGGCGCCCACGATCACGATGCTTCGCACTTCCGGATTGGACTCCGCAGCGTTGAAGGCTTCGACGCCGGCCGCATACATCGATGCCTCGAGCGCGTTGTGAAAACCGGGATTGCTCAGGGTCAGAATCATGGTCAGACCCTGGCTGGCGCTTTTGAGTTCGGCTGTCATGTTTGGGACGGGCAAAGTGGGGATTATTGCGTGACACTTGGACCCGCGCTTGAAGCCGAGCCAAATACGCGCGCGACGGCTCGGCCCGTCTTGTCATTCACGATCGATTGGAAACACCTTCATGGTCCTGCAACTCTGTGGTTTCTCCGCCAGCAACTACTACAACAAGATCAAGCTGCAGCTCCTGGAAAAGGCCGTTCCCTTCGAGGAGGTTCTGGCCTGGACCGGCAGGGGCGATGCCCATGTGCTCAGCGCCTCGCCTCTGGGCAAGGTGCCGTTTCTGATAACGCCGCAAGGCCCACTGTGCGAGTCCATCGCCTGTGCCGAATACATCGAGGCGGCCTATGCGGAAAACCCCTTGCTTCCCGCTGAGCCCTACGCGGCGGCGAAGGCGCGGGAGCTGATTCTGTTCCTGGAGTTGCACCTGGAACTGGTGGCGCGTGAACTCTATGCCGAGGCTTTTTTTGGCGCCAAGGTGAGCGATGGCGCCAAGGAGCGCTGCCGCAAGCTTCTGCTCAAAGGCGTTGCAGGTTTCGGCCAGCTGGCAAGATTCTCACCCTACGTCGCGGGGGATGCATTCACCTTGGCAGACTGCGCCGCAGTCGTGCACCTGCCCTTGGTGTCCAGCGCGAGCAGGATCATCTACGGCGAGGACCTGCTGGCCTCACTGCCGGTGCGCGACTACCTCAAGCGCGTGGGCGAACGCGCCACGGTGCAAAAGGTCAACGCTGATCGGAAGACAAGCACCGAGGCCATGATGGCGTGGAGCAAAGCCAAAGCGCCGTGATATCGGTCGTCAGGCTGGTCAGCGCCGCACCTGCAGCGCACCCGGGTTGACGATGTTGGTGGGGGTTCCCTTGAGGAAATTCACGACGTTGTCGAAAGCGGTGCCGAAGTACAGTTCGTAGCTGTCCTGCTCCACATAACCGATGTGCGGCGTGCAGATGCAGTTCTCCAGTCGCAGCAGCGCATGTCCCTGCAGGATGGGTTCGGTTTCGAAAACGTCCACTGCAGCCATGCCGGGCCGGCCTCGGTTCAGTCCCGCGATCAGGGCGTCGGGCTCGATCAGTTCGGCCCGTGAGGTGTTCACCAGCAGCGATGTGGGCTTCATCTGCGAAAGGTCCTCGAGCGTGACCGCACCTCGCGTGGCGTCGTTCAAACGCAGGTGCAGACTCAACACATCGCTGTCGATAAAGAACTGCTGCTTGCTGCTGGCTGCTGCGTAGCCCTGTGCCAGCGCTGCCTGCCGTGAGGTTTCGCTGCCCCAGACCAGGACCTGCATGCCGAAGGCCTGACCGTAGCCCGCGAGCAGTTGGCCGATCTTGCCAAATCCCCAGATGCCCAGGGTCTTGCCTTTGAGTACCGATCCAATGCCGAAATTCGCTGGCATGGAGGCCGCCTTGAGGCCGGACTGTTGCCAGGCACCGTGCTTCAGATTGCCGATGTACTGCGGCAGCCTTCGCATCGCGGCCATGATCAGCGCCCAGGTCAGTTCCGCTGCTGCCACCGGCGAACCCGTGCCCTCGGCCACGGCGATGCCGCGCTCGGTGCAGGCAGGAATGTCGATATGGCTTCCGACGCGACCAGTTTGCACAATCAGCTTGAGTTTGGGCAACTTTTCCACCAGTTGCCGATTGATGTGGGTGCGCTCGCGAATGAGCACGATCACATCGGCATCCTTGAGGCGCACCGACAACTGGCCCATGCCCTTGACCGTATTCGTGTAGACCTTGGCAGGGAATGCTTCGAGTTTGGAGGCGCACTGCAACTTGCGCACAGCGTCCTGGTAGTCGTCCAATATCACAATATTCATGCCCCGATTGTGCCTTGTCGAGGCGGCAAACTCGGCGCAGGTGCCATCCCATCAGGCAGCCGCATGCAGCACGATTCCCACGACCGCCGAGCTGCGCTACCGCGGCGCGAAGCGGGGCAATGCCGACTTCTGGCGGGTGCAGAAGCCTATTACCGGTTGATCGCGGGCTACGAGCCCGGGCCTTCGATGGCAGCCAGGCGGTCCAGTTCGGCGCAAACGTCGGCCATGCGGCCTGAAATCACCATGCGACCAAAGGCGCGGCTGCCCTGAACGCCATCCAGCACGCGCACCACCCGCAGCGGACGCTGCGTGGCCGCTCTCAGGCTGCAGGCCGGAAGCGAAAGCGGCGAACGGGCGGCGGCGGTCGGCGCGACCCGACGCCATCGACGCGATGCGGCGCTGGCGCAGTCCTGTAGAAAAGTGTGCAGTGGTGCGAACAGTTTGGCGGTGGTGAACAAGGCAATTCCCATGGCTTTTCCTTCAGCGATAGAGGCAGCAACAATGACGACGGGTTACATCAACATGGTGTTGCGGATCAGTCCGACCGCAAGACCTTCAATCTCAAAGGGCTCACCCGGTTGCACCACGATCGTGGCGTAGTCGGGGTTCTCGGCGTGCAGTTCGATCACGCCCTGGTTGCGCCGAAACCGCTTCACCGTGACGTCGTCGCCGAGTCGCGCCACCACAATCTGGCCGTTCTTGGCCTCCTTGCTGGCCTGCACCGCAAGCAGATCTCCGTCCATGATTCCCGCGTCGCGCATCGACATGCCGCGCACCTTGAGCAGGTAATCGGGTTGACTTTGGAACAGGCTGCTTTCAAAGCTGTAGGATCGATCCACGTGTTCCTGCGCCAGAATGGGAGAACCCGCGGCCACGCGTCCGATCAGTGGCAGCACCAGATTGGCCAGGGTCTGCAGCGGATTGGAAAAATGCTTGAAGCGGGATTCGTGGATGCTGCGCAGCGTGTCGGTCTTGAGTCGGATGCCGCGCGAGGTCCCGCTGACGAGTTCGATCACGCCCTTGCGCGCCAGCGCCTGCAGGTGCTCCTCGGCGGCGTTGGCTGACTTGAATCCCAGTTCATGCGCGATTTCGGCCCGCGTGGGCGGGGCGCCGGTGTGGGCAATGGCGTTCTGGATCAGTTCCAGAATTTGCTGCTGGCGCGCCGTCAATTTGACGGGGAAAGTGGGCAGGTCGGTCATGATGGCGGCTCCTGTGGTTTGGGCTTTGCTGGGCAGCGGCATCAGAAAACCTGTACCAATATCCAGTAGCTGTATTTTTATTCAGTTTTAAAAAGATTGCAAGCATGTCTAACCCCATTTCGAAAAAAATTGTGTTGCTGGGAACCGGGGGCACGATCGCCGGCAGCGCTGCGAGCTCCGATGACAACCTCGGCTACCGTGCTGGTCAGGTGGGTGTGGAGCAACTGCTGAATGCCATTCCCGACGGGGCATTCGGGCGCTGCGAAGTCCTGTCAGAACAGGTGGCGCAGCTTGACAGCAAGGACATGAGTTTTGCCGTTTGGCGGCAACTGGCCTTGCGCTGTGCCCATTGGCTGGGCCGCGGTGAGGTGCAGGGGATCGTCATCACCCATGGCACGGATACGCTGGAGGAAACGGCCTTCTTTCTGCAATCGGTGCTGCCGCACCTGCTGACTTCGGATAAACCGGTGGTGCTGACCTGCGCCATGCGTCCGGCTTCGTCGCGTTTCCCCGATGGACCGCAGAATCTTTCCGACGCCTTGGCCCTTGCGGCCGATGGCGGCGCCAGCGGCGTGCTGGCGGTGTGCGCCGGGCGCATTCACGGCGCCACCCATGTGCAAAAGGTGCACCCCTACCGACTCGATGCCTTTGACTCGGGCGACGCCGGGCCGCTGGGTTTCATTGAGGAGGGACTGGTGCGCTGGGTGAATTCAGCCGCTTTAGCTGCGCATGTGGGCGTTGAAGCGCAAGCGGTGCGCCGCGTCGAACGTGAAGGCAAGCTGATCGAATGGCTGAAACGTTCGCCGCGCTGGCCGAGGGTAGAGATTGTGATGAACCACGCCGGCGCCGGCGGCTTGATGGTGGATGCCCTGCTGGCGCACTCAGGTCACGATCCGCTGCGCGGCCTGGTCGTCGCCGCCACGGGCAACGGCACGATGCATGAGGAACTTGAGGCCGCCTTGCTTCGCGCCCAGGCCTCGGGTGTCAGGGTGGTGCTGGCGACGCGCTGCGCCTATGGCCGGGTGCTGCCCCGGTCTGACGCAACCTTTCCAGACTCTCAGGGACTCTCGCCGGTCAAGGCGCGCGTGGCGTTGCTGCTGGAATTGGCGCTTGCCGACGCGGCGCCCGCAAACAGCGCTTAACTTTCCAGTGCGGCGAAGGCGTTGGCGGTGATCTCGTCGACCGCACCGGTGCCGCTGATGGCGCGGTATTTCGGTGCCACGCCGGGCTCGGACCGGGCCCAGGTGGAGTAGTAGTCCACGAGCGGTCGGGTCTGCGCGCTATAGACTTCCAGGCGCTTCTTGACCGTTTCTTCCTTGTCGTCGTCGCGCTGGATCAGCGGCTCGCCGGTCACGTCGTCTACGCCTGCCACCTTAGGCGGATTGAACTTGACGTGGTAGGTGCGGCCCGACGCGGCATGCGAACGGCGTCCGCTCATGCGTTCGACGATGGATTCAAACGGCACGTCGATTTCCAGCACATAGTCGAGCTTGACTCCGGCCGCCTTCATCGCGTCGGCCTGCGGAATCGTGCGTGGGAAACCGTCAAACAAGAAGCCCTTGGCGCAGTCACTTTGGGCAATGCGCTCTTTCACCAGGTTGATGATGAGGTCGTCGCTCACCAGGCCGCCGGAGTCCATCACCTTCTTGGCCTCAATTCCCAGCGGCGTTCCTGCCTTGACGGCAGCGCGCAGCATGTCACCGGTGGAGATCTGGGGAATGCCATATTTCTGGCAGATGAAGGTGGCTTGTGTGCCTTTGCCTGCGCCGGGTGCGCCTAACAGGATCAGTCTCATGGGTGTCCTCGGATGGTGTCAAGATCGGGTGGCGCCGCTGAGACGGTGACCGGCCCGCAGCGCTTCGTTGGCTTGAAGAATAGCACGCAAGGCCTTGTGCCCGGCTTACGCGAGCCAGCGCCTCATGCGCGAAAGAGTTGCCTGACCCGTTCCAGATCCTCGGGTGTGTCCACGCCCGGACCCGGTGCCTGGGCGCTCACGTGCACCGCAATCCTGTGGCCGTGCCAAAGCGCGCGCAACTGTTCCAATGATTCGATCAGTTCCAGTGGCGCCTGCGCCAGGCTCGGGAAGAGCCGCAAAAAGCCCACCCGATAGCCGTAGATGCCGATGTGGCGCAGCGGTGGCGGCGAGGGCAACTGGGCCATTCCAGGGCTGGAGCCATCGCGCCACCAGGGAATCGGAGCGCGGCTGAAATACAGCGCGTTGCCCGACGCGTCAAGCACGACCTTCACGACGTTGGGATTGTTGAACTCGGCCGCGCTGTCGATGGCGTGCGCCGCGGTGCTCATGCTCGCACCGGTCTGCAGTCGCAGCAACTGAGCAACCGCCTGCACCAGCGAAGGATCGATCAGCGGCTCGTCACCCTGCACGTTGACGACGATTTCTTCGTCGCTCAGCCCCAGCATGTCACAGGCCTGGGCCAGACGGTCGCTTCCGGATGGGTGGTCCTGGCGTGTGAGCACCGCCTCGACCTGATGCGCGCGGCAGGCGGCAATGATCTCGGCGCTGTCACCCGCCACCACGATGCGCGGTACGGCGCAGCCGCCGATGCTGATGGCAACGCGCTGCGCTACCCGCACCACCATGGGCACGCCGCCAATGTCGGCCAAGGGCTTGTTGGGCAGGCGGGTGGAGGCCAGCCGGGCCGGAATCAGTACCGTGTAGTTCATGTTGCCAGCGACTGGAGAGAAGATGGACGGCTACTTCTTTTCAAGCTCTTCGTCGCTCAGCACCCGAGCCTCGTTTTCCAGCAGCACGGGGATGCCGTCGCGCACCGGGTAGGCGAGTCGGGCACTGCGCGATATCAGTTCCTGCTTGTTGTGATCGAACTGCAGCGCTCCCTTGGTAACGGGGCAGACCAGGAGTTCAAGAAGTTTGCTGTCCATGGGGTGGTTCTCGGGTGAAGGGTTCGGGCGATGATAGCTTTGCCTTGAGGGACGCAGGAAGCATGGACTCCAGCGCCGACAGGAACGTGCCCTCCAGTTCCAGCGCCAGCGGCACCGCCAGAGCCGCAGGGTGCGAACGCCACAGCTTGGCCGCGTCCTTTTCGGTGCAGAGCAAGATGGTGTCCGGTTGCAGTGAAACGCGCCAGCCATCGAATGAAAAGTGATCGGGCAGCGCGATGGTTTGCGCCAGCTCGAGCCCGGCAGCGCGCAGCAGGGCGAAAAAATTCTGCGGGTTGGCAATGCCTGCGAGCGCCACCAGGGACTTGCCACGCAAACTTGACAGGGCCACGGTCGAACCGTCCTGGCGCAGCGCCTGCGGCGCCAATTCACGCCTGGCCTTGAACCCGGCGAACGCTTTGGTTGCCCCGGTATGCAGCACCAGGTCCACCGGGCGCGGCCAGGCCTCGCGCAGCGGCCCCGCGGGCAGGATCCAGCCATTTCCAATGCCGCGATCGTCGAAGACGCAGATGTCGATGTCGCGCTTGAGCGCCAGGTGCTGCAAGCCGTCGTCGCACAGCAGCACATCGGTTTGCGGATAGCTTGTAACAAGGGCCTGCGCCGCCTCAATGCGCCTGCTGGCGACGAACACCGGCACCCGGCATCGGCGCTGTATCAGTTGCGCTTCATCACCGACGTCGGCGGCCTGGCTGTGTTCCTGCACCTCGCGGCAATCGTGGGTCGTGCGGCCATGGCCGCGGGAGATCACGCCCGGATGCAGTCCCCTCGACTGCAGGTGCTGCACCAGCGCCATCACCACGGGTGTCTTCCCGGCGCCGCCGGCGATCACGTTTCCCACCACGATCACAGGCACGGGCGCCGAATGCGCCACCAGAAAGCCCCACCGGTACAGCACGCGGCGCAGCGCCAGCAAAAAAAGGTAGCACCACGAGATCGGCAGCAGCAGCCAGGCGAATGGGCCGCGGCGCATCCAGATGAGTGGCAGGAAATTCTCGATGGTGCGTCGCACTGGCGAACCGATCAGACGAAACGGCGCAATGTCTTGAGGTGGCGCAAAAAGCGTTCGGCCGCCAGTTCCAGCGTCAGCAAGTAGGCGTCGACGCGGGCGCGGAAATAGCGCCAGAATATCAATGAAGGGATCGCCACCATCAGTCCGAACGCGGTGTTGTACAGGGCCACCGAGATGCCGTGCGCCAATTGGGCCGGGTTGGCACCGCTGTTGGGCGACTGCGAGCCAAAGATCTCGATCATGCCGATGACCGTTCCCAGCAATCCCAGCAGCGGTGCGGCTGAGGCGATCGTGGCCAAGGCGCTCAGATAGCGCTCCATGCGGTGCGCCACTTCGCGCCCGGCGCCCTCCATGGTCGCGCGCAAGTCCTCTTCCGGGCAGTGAGGATTGGCGTTCAGCGCGCGCAGCCCGCTGGCCAGCACTTCACCCAGCGCGGAATTCTTTTCCAGCCGGGTCACGACGTCCGGCACCGGCACCGCCTCACGCGCCACGCGCAAGGCATCATCCAGCAGCCTTGGCGGCGCGATGCGCGACTCCTTCAGACTGACGAAGCGTTCGATCACCAGCGCCATGGCCAGCACGGAGCAAACGATCAAGGGCCAGATGGGCCAACCTGCGGCTTGTATGATCGAAAGCAAGGAACACTCCGGGCTGATGTGGGGCTGAGCGATTATGGCGCAGCTCGGCGCGCCGTTTGGGTCGCGTTCGTCGGTGCGGCCAGCATCGGGGAGCGTTGCCGATGTGGAGCTGCGGCCATTCTTTGCCCCACAAAATCTGTGGACAAGTTTGTGAACAACCGGACCGCATCGGGGTCCTGACCCGCACCGCAGCGTCGCCCGGACAGAATGATTAAAGTTTGAGCAGAAATAAATCCAATGAAATCATCCACTTGCACCGCAGATGTAGCGTTTGAGGCGGTTTTCGCGGTGCGCCAGGGTCGCCATGTCCTCTGTGGGAAAGCCGCACGCCATGACTGAGCCATGGGACGCTGCGGCCCCGCTGGAGCCGCGCACCATGGGTGCAGTGGCCCGGGTCTGGCAGGTCGGTGCCCTTTGCCGCGCCGTGGCCGATGCGCTGGAGGCGCGTTTCAATCCGGTCACGGTGCAGGGGGAGATCTCCGGCTTTTCGCGCGCGTCCAGCGGACACTGCTACTTTTCCGTGAAGGACGAGCAGGGGCAGATTCGCTGCGCGATGTTTCGCCGGGCCGCCAGTTTGCTGGATTTTTCCCCACGCGACGGCGAACTGGTGGAGTTGCGCGGTCGCCTGGGTGTGTACGAGCAGCGCGGGGATCTGCAACTGATCGTCGAATCCATGCGCCGTGCCGGGCAGGGCGCGCTGTTTGAGCAGTTCCTGCGGCTCAAAGCCAAGCTCGAGTCCGAGGGACTGTTTGATGCGGCGCGCAAACGAAGCCTGCCGCTGATGCCGCGCGCCATCGGCGTCGTCACCTCTCTGGGCGCGGCTGCGCTGCACGATGTCGTGACCGCCTTGCGCCGGCGCGTGCCGCACATTCCGGTGATCGTGTCGCCGGCGTTGGTCCAGGGCGCTCAGGCGGGCGCCGATCTGGTGCATGCGCTTTCTGCGCTGTATCGATGCAGGCAGGAGGGGTCGTCCCCGGTCGACGTGATCCTGCTGGTGCGCGGAGGGGGTTCGATGGAGGATCTCTGGGCGTTCAACGACGAAGCCCTGGCGCGCTGCATCGTTCAAAGCCCGGTACCGGTGATCTGCGGCGTGGGGCACGAGACCGACTTCACCATTGCCGACTTCTGCGCCGATTTGCGCGCGCCCACACCGACCGCGGCGGCTGAACTCGTGTGTCAGCCGCAGGAGGTGTGGCTGCGGGCCCTGCTGCTGCTGCAAAGACGGTTGGGCGATGCCGCGGATCGGCGCCTCGAGTCGTACAGCCAGAGGCTCGATTTCGCCGGCTCCCGCTTGGGTCGACCGTCGGGTGGCCTGGCACAGGCGCAAGCACGCCTTGCGCTACAGCAACAGTGCCTGCGGCATGCAGCGCAGACCCGGATCAGGCAGTGCCGCACCGACTTGCAGGCGCTACAGATCGGTTTTCCCAGCGCTGTCGGCGCCAGCCTGCAGAACGAGCAGCGGCGGCTGGAATCGTTGGGGCTGCGCCTGCAACTCCTGGATCCGACCCGGGTGCTCAGGCGCGGCTACGCCTTGTTGCGTGATGCCAGCGGACGCCCCATCACGAGTGTGCAGCAGACCCAACGCGGCCAAGTGCTGCGGGCAAGCCTTGCGGATGGCGAGGTTGATCTGAGCGTTTCCAGTGTGAGTCCGAAATAATTTCTACAATCAGCCTTTTCCCACCAACTCAAACCCGAAGGAAATCATGGAACACACCCTGCCCGCACTGCCGTACGCGATCGATGCTCTGGCCCCTCACTACTCCCGGGAAACCCTGGAATACCACCACGGAAAGCACCACAACGCCTACGTCGTGAATCTGAATAACCTGCAAAAGGGCACGGATTTCGAGAACATGACACTGGAGGAGATCGTCAAGAAGTCCAGCGGTGGCGTGTACAACAACGCGGCGCAAATCTGGAACCACACTTTCTTCTGGAACTGCATGCAGCCCAATGGTGGCGGCGCACCCAGCGGCGCGCTGGCCGATGCGATCAACGCCAAGTGGGGCACCTACGCGGCTTTCAAGGAAGCTTTCGTCAAGTCCGCAGTCGGAAATTTCGGCTCGGGCTGGACCTGGCTGGTGAAGAAGGCCGACGGTTCGGTCGACATCGTGAACATGGGCGCAGCCGGGACGCCTTTGACGACGGGCGACAAGGCCTTGTTGACCGTGGACGTGTGGGAGCACGCCTACTACATCGACTACCGCAATCTGCGCGCCAAGTTTGTCGAAACCTTTTTGGACAAGCTGGTGAACTGGGGCTTTGCCCAAGCCAATTTCGGCTGATCTCATGAACCACGCCGCCTGGCGTGAACCAAAAAAAACCGGCATACAGCCGGTTTTTTTTAGCCCGTCTCGCGTCTCGACGCGTTTGGACGCCGCTATGGCGCCCGCTCAAAAGGCCTGCCTCCGAGCTTGACGCCGGACTTGATCCCCTTCTTGGCGAACCAACCCTGGTTCATTTCCAGCACGTAGCGCACGGGCTTGGTCGAGCAGTGGGACTGGGTCGTCTGGGGCTTCATGTCGACCAGATTCACGATGCTGCCGTCGTCAGCGACAAAGGCGGCCGTCAGCGGGATGAGGGTGTTCTTCATCCAGAAACATTGGGTTGCGGGTTGGTCAAAAACAAACAGCATGCCTTCATGCAATGGCATTTCCCGACGCTGCATCAGCCCGAGCTGCTTTTGCTCCGCCGTCAGGGCCAGTTGCACCTCGATCTGGTACATCCCGGCCGTCAGTTTGATGCGGGGCAGGTCGAGTTGGGGCACTTCTTGAGCCCATGCAGGCGGCAGGGCGCTGCCCAGCCCCGTCAGCATGACAGCCGCTACAACCAGCGAATGCCGCAAAATACTTCTCGCTAGCCGCATAAAAGCCTCCAAAAACAAAAATGCCCGCCAAAGGCGGGCATTTTGACCGAAAAGTAAGAATTACTTCTTGGCAGCAGAAGCAGCAGCAGCGGGAGCAGCAGCCTTGGCAGCCTTGTCAGCAGCAGCAGGAGCAGCAGCCTTGGCAGCCTTGTCAGCAGCAGGAGCAGCAGCCTTTTCAGCAGCAGCGGCCTTCTTGGCAGCAGCCTTTTCAGCCTTGGCAGCCTTGGCAGCAGCAGCCTTTTCAGCCTTGGCAGCCTTGGCAGCAGCAGCCTTTTCAGCCTTGGCAGCCTTGTCGGCAGCAGCCTTTTCAGCCTTGGCATCGGTCTTTGCTTCAGCCTTGGCAGCGGGAGCCGCAGCAGCAGCAGCAGGAGCAGCCTTAGCGGCGGGAGCAGCAGCAGGAGCTTGGGCGAATGCACCAGCAGCAAACAGACCAGCGATCAGGGCGGCAAGAATTTTGTTCATTTGAGAGTCCTAAGATAAAAACGATTTTTCGAAAAATGCCTTCCCAACTTGGGCAGGTCATCCCGTAACGGGCCCGGTTTACCCCTGGTTGACACAAATCTCGCCTTTTTTTGCAAAAAATGCGAGATTTGGTCCTGCGTCGTGACGGGCAGGAGCAAGATGGCGGCCTCGGACTTTTGCTTGTCCGGCCCGGCGCGCGAACTTTGTGCTCATTCATGGGCTCATCAGGGTACCCTCAGCGCGCACAAAATCAGCGGCAAAGCCTGGCAGCGTGCCGCATCAGCCGACATTTTGTTGTGTCCTGCGCAAGGTGCGGCGGCACACCGGCCGACAGCGACAAGCCAGGTTTTTGGACACCGGCGGTGAGTGACCAAGTGTGAACCCTGCCAACATCGACCGCCAAGTTGGCAGCCTGTGCCGGAACCCGGTCATGAGTGCCGTGCTTTCTCATTGAGATGTGCCACGCCTTGAAACGCGGCAATGCATCTCCAAGTCACCCTACGAGCCCGAAGCAGCGCCAGCACCGCTAGAATGAAACGCATGGCAAGCCAAACACCGAATCGACCGACAGCGCCCAAGCTCCCGTTACCGCGGCGCGAAGGCGATGGGGCGGCAGTGCTGGAGCGACGACCGCAGAAGGTGAAGCCGCCGCAGATGTATCAGGTGGTGGTGCTCAACGACGATTACACGCCGATGGAGTTCGTGGTGCTGGTGATCCAGGAGTATTTCAACAAGGATCGGGCCACCGCGACGCAGATCATGCTGAAAATCCACTTGGACGGCAAAGGCGTATGCGGCGTGTTCACAAAGGACGTGGCCGCGACCAAGGTGGATCAGGTGTTGGGGGCGGCGCAACAGGCCGGGCACCCATTGCAGTGTGTCAGTGAACCCATCGGGCCCTAGCCCTTGGGTGTCAAATTTGGGTGGATGCAAGCGGTCGGCGCACGACATCCAAAAAGTCATTACAGTTTATTACCGCAAGGGACGAGGAAGATTCAATGATTGCCCAAGAACTGGAAGTTAGTTTGCACATGGCGTTTGTCGAAGCCAGGCAGCGCCGCCATGAGTTCATCACCGTGGAGCACCTGCTGCTGGCGCTGCTGGACAACCCCAGCGCCGCTGAGGTGCTGCGCGCCTGCGCCGCCCAGATCGATGATCTGCGCAAGTCGCTGACGAATTTCATCAAGGACAACACGCCCCAGGTGGCGGGTACCGACGATGTCGACACCCAGCCCACGCTGGGGTTCCAGCGCGTGATCCAGCGTGCCATCATGCACGTGCAGTCCACCGGCAGCGGCAAGAAGGAGGTCACGGGCGCGAATGTGCTGGTGGCCATCTTCGGCGAGAAGGACTCGCACGCCGTGTATTACCTGCACCAGCAGGGCATCACCCGGCTGGACGTGGTGAACTTCATCGCGCATGGCATTCGCAAGACCGATCCGCCTGAGCCTGCCAAATCGGGCGAGGCGCCGGCGGAGAGCGAAGAAGGCTCGGAAAAATCGGAAAAGACGTCGCCGCTGGAGCAGTTCACGCAGAATCTGAACCAGATGGCCAAGGACGGCAAGATCGATCCGCTGATCGGGCGCGAGTATGAAGTCGAGCGCGTGATCCAGATCCTGTGCCGGCGTCGCAAGAACAACCCGTTGCTGGTGGGCGAAGCCGGTGTCGGCAAGACCGCCATCGCCGAAGGCCTGGCCTGGCGCATCACGCAAAAGGACGTTCCCGAGATCCTGGGCGAGGCGGTCGTGTACTCGCTGGACATGGGCGCCTTGCTGGCCGGAACCAAGTACCGTGGCGACTTCGAGCAGCGGCTCAAGGGCGTATTGAAGTCGCTCAAGGACCGGCCGAACGCGATTCTTTTCATCGACGAAATCCATACGCTGATCGGCGCGGGTGCGGCTTCGGGCGGAACGCTGGACGCGTCCAACCTGCTCAAACCCGCCTTGAGCTCGGGCCAGATCAAGTGCATCGGCGCCACCACCTTCAGCGAGTACCGTGGCATCTTCGAGAAGGACGCTGCGCTGTCGCGTCGCTTCCAGAAGGTCGACGTGGTCGAGCCCACGATCGAAGAGACAGTGAGCATTCTGAAGGGCTTGAAGTCCCGCTTTGAGGAGCACCACAGCGTCAAGTACGCCATGGCCGCGCTGCAGGCCGCGGCCGAGTTGTCGGCGAAATATATCAACGACCGGCATCTGCCCGACAAGGCGATCGACGTCATCGACGAAGCAGGTGCGGCGCAACGTATCCTTCCCGCCAGCAAGCGCAAGAAGACCATCACCAAGACCGAGGTCGAGGAGATCGTGGCCAAGATCGCCCGCATCCCGTCGGCCAACGTGTCCAACGACGACCGCGGCAAACTCAAGACGCTGGAGCGCGACTTGAAGAGCGTGGTGTTCGGCCAGGACAAGGCGCTGGACGTGCTGGCCTCTGCGGTGAAGATGGCGCGCTCCGGCCTGGGTCGCGGCGACAAGCCGATCGGCTCGTTCCTGTTCTCCGGCCCCACCGGCGTGGGCAAGACCGAAGCGGCCAAGCAGTTGGCCTACATCATGGGCATCGAGTTGATCCGCTTCGACATGAGTGAGTACATGGAGCGTCATGCCGTGAGCCGATTGATCGGCGCGCCTCCGGGCTATGTCGGTTTCGACCAGGGCGGACTGCTGACCGAGGCGGTGACCAAGAAGCCGCACTGCGTGCTGCTGCTGGACGAGATCGAGAAGGCGCACCCGGACATCTACAACGTGCTGCTGCAGGTGATGGACCACGGCACGCTCACGGACAACAACGGACGCAAGGCCGATTTCCGCAACGTCATCATCATCATGACGACCAACGCTGGCGCCGAAGCCATGAACAAGTCGGTCATGGGTTTCACCAACCGGCGCGAGCAGGGTGACGAGATGGCCGACATCAAGCGGCTGTTCACGCCCGAGTTCCGCAACCGGCTCGATGCCACGGTCAGCTTCAAGGCGCTCGACGAAAACGTCATCCTGCGGGTGGTGGACAAGTTCCTGCTGCAGTTGGAAACCCAGCTCACCGAGAAGAAGGTGGAAGTCACCTTCACGGATGACTTGCGCAAGTACCTGGGGAAGAAGGGATTCGACCCGCTCATGGGCGCGCGCCCGATGCAGCGCCTGATCCAGGACACGATCCGTCGCGCGCTGGCCGACGAGCTGCTGTTCGGTCGCCTCACCGAGGGCGGGCGCCTCAAGGTCGACGTGAAACTCAGCACCGACGACCAGGGCGTGGAGACCGGCGAAGTGGTGCTGGACATCCAGCCGCTGCCAAAGAAAGAGGGCAGGGCCAAACCCGAGCCCGAGGAAGCGACCGCGGGTTAAGCGCGTCGTCGCCTACCAGTTGCCCGAGGACTCGGGCAGGGGCGTGCTGACCCGAAGCACCACGCCCGCTGGCGGGCGGCCCTGGGATTCCCCCGAGGCAAGGCGCGAACGTGCAACGCCAAGGCTTTCGCCCAGGGATTTCAATCTGCCCTGGTATTGCGCAGCCTGCGTCAGCGCGGGCCCATGGCGCTGGAGCAACTGACCCGCCGTATCCAGCATGCGCGCGTTCAGGTGCTCGGCGGCAAAGTCCAGGAAGCGTTCAATCGCGCCGCGGTGATCTCCAAGCAGTTGCAGCTTCATGGCCTGTTCGGACAACTGCAGCAAATGATCGTTGCTGCGCTGGATGATTTGTGCAAACGGCTCATGCGCTTTGGCCGCTGCGGCCAGCAGTGCACAGGTGGCGTCGCTGGTGCAAAAGCGCTGGCCCAGCTGCTGGATCCGGCTGTCTGCATGCTCAAGGTGGGCCCCGGCGCTGGCCAGCAGCGCGAACAGGCCGAGCAGATTGCAGGCCAGATCGAAGTCGAAATCCGCCTCGCCCAGCGCCTCAGCCAGATCCTGCGCCGCCGCCATGGCGGCCTGCGGCGAGGGCTGCTGCAGCAGCGCCAAGCCTTCGATCAGCCGGTCGACCCGACGCAGGCGCACGATGGCGGGCGACTTGCGCAGCAGGGTTTGCGCAAAATCCCGGCAGCGCTGCACGCCGTGCCAGTTCTCCTGGCCTGCGCGCAGCAGCGCCAGCAGCGCCAGGGTCTGGAAATCAAAAGAACGCGATTCCTGCCCCAAAAGCGTGGCTTGATCGAGCAGCAGTTCCGCCTCGGCTGCGTCGCCCAGGTAGTACGCCAGCTTGCCCAGCCGTTGCAGGCGGGCGATGGACGAAGGCGTCAGGACACTGGCCCGGCGGTAGCTGCCCATCGCCTGTTCCAATTGACCCAGCTTGAGCTGTGCTCGCCCCAGCACGTCGAAGGCGTCGGCAAAATCCGGCTGGTCCTGGGTCAATTCCAGCAGGGCCGCCGTGCCTTTGACAAACTCCCCCCCGGACAACAGCGCCCTGGCCACGCCAGCGCGAGCCCAGGACTCACCCGTGGCGGTCACGACCGATCGATAAAGCGCACCCGCCTGCTCGAACTGCGCCGTGCGCAGCAACAACTCGGCGCCAAGGCGTGCGCTGTAGAGCCAGTAGACACCCCTGGATTCGTAGCGCAGCTGGCACAGCGAGATCGCCTGCGCCAGCTGCTGCTGTTCCAGCGCATCGAAGATGGGGGCCAACTCCTGCTTGCGCCGGCGCGCGGCCAGCAGCCGCTGCACCAGGTTGGCGGCCGAATGCGGCTTGAGCAGGTAGCCGTCCAGAGCCGACTCTGCCGCCTGCTCCACCTTGGTGAAGGAGGCGTCCCCCGTCACCATGATGAAGACCGTGGCGAAGGGCAGCAGGGCGTCGCGCTGCAATCCTTCCAGCAGTTCCTGACCCGTGGGCGAATCGGCGCCGAAGTACTGGGCACACAGGATCACGTCAAAACGGCGTGTCTCGATCAGTTCGCGCGCAGGCTGAATCCTGCTGTGCTGCACGATCTCCGCGAAGCCAAATTCCCGCAGCTGTCGCGCCAGCACCGAGCGGCTGGTGTTGTCACCGTCGGCGATCAGCGCGCTGCAGCCGGCAAGCTCCGGTTCAAAATGAAGCGACTGCTTGCCTCCGGTGGGTTTGAGTGCGAGCGATTCCATCAGAGGACTTTTATCACAGGCAGCTTGCCAGGGTGTGGGTTTGCGTGCCGTTTTCGCATCGAAAGGTATCCGCAGCGGCGACGCCGGAGCATGGAAAGAGCACTCCAGTCCGACGCCGTTTCTTCGGGTAAACCGCAGGTGCCGGGCCCGTAGAATCCGAATCGAGCGGTGCATACTTGCACAGCCAAATTTCCTCTCACCCCCGCACGTCACGCGCCTTCAGGAGTCGTTTTCATGAGTCTTCAGACCAAGTATTTGCTGGAAGAAAACCAGATGCCCAAGTTCTGGTACAACATTCAGGCTGACCTGCCCAAGCCCGCGCCGGCGGTGCTGCATCCCGGCACCCTGCAGCCTGTGGGCCCGGACGACCTGGCGCCGCTGTTCCCGATGGAACTCATCATGCAGGAGGTCAGCACCCAGCGCGAAATCGAAATTCCCGAGCCGGTGCGCGACGTCTATCGCGCCTGGCGCCCGGCGCCGCTGTACCGCGCGCACCGCCTGGAAAAGGCGCTGGGTACCCCGGCGAAAATCTTTTACAAATACGAGGGTGTCAGTCCCGCCGGCAGCCACAAGCCCAACACCGCCGTGCCGCAGGCTTTTTACAACAAGGAAGCGGGCGTGAAGCGCCTGGTGACTGAGACTGGCGCCGGGCAGTGGGGCACGTCCCTGGCCTTTGCCGGTTCGCTGTTCGGTCTCGAGATCGAAGTGTTCCAGGTGCGCGTGTCCTACGACCAGAAACCGTATCGCCGTGCCGTGATGGAGACCTATGGCGCGCGCTGCGTCGCCTCTCCCTCCAACGAAACCGTGTTCGGTCGATCCGTGCTGGCGAAGAATCCGAATCACCCCGGCAGTCTGGGCATTGCCATCTCGGAAGCGGTGGAACTGGCGGTGCAGCGCGAAGACACCAAGTACGCGCTGGGCTCGGTACTGAACCATGTGCTGCTGCACCAGACCATCATTGGCCTGGAGGCGATGGAGCAGATGCAGATGGCCGACGCCTGGCCCGACGTGGTGGTGGGCTGCACCGGTGGCGGCTCCAATTTCGCCGGCATCGCCTTTCCGTTCATCGGACACGCGCTGCGCGGCGGCAAGAAGTCGCGCATCGTGGCCGTGGAACCGGCGGCCTGCCCGTCGCTGACTCGCGGCAAATACGCCTATGACTTTGGCGACACCGGACGCATGACACCGCTGACCAAGATGCACACCCTGGGCAGCCAGTTCACGCCGCCGGGTTTTCACGCAGGCGGCCTGCGCTACCACGGCATGGCGCCGCTGGTGTCACATTGCAAGGAGCTGGGCCTGCTCGAAGCCGTGGCCTACAACCAGGTCGAGTGCTTCGAAGCCGGCGTGCTGTTTGCGCGGCACGAAGGCATCGTGCCGGCGCCCGAAGCCAATCACGCGGTCAAGGGGGCGATTGCCGAAGCGCTGCGCTGCAAGCGCGAGGGCAAGGCAGAAACCATTCTGTTCAACCTGTGCGGCCACGGCCACTTCGACATGACGGCGTACCAGAAGTACTTCGCCGGCGAGCTGACCGACGAGCACTACGACGAGAGCGAGTTGGCCATGGCCCTTGCAGGCTTGCCCAGCGTCCGGGCTTGAGTAGACCCCCACGCTTGTCACTGCCCCGCCGGACTCGTCAGAGTCGGGCGCAGGTACTGCGCTGGACGAGATGGTGCCAAAGGCATCATCCCTTCGTCCCGTCCATTCCTGCGCAGGCAGGAATGTAGCCGCGGGACTCAGCCCCGAGGGGGCTGCCTTGCTTGGGGCGACGCTGCGCAGCGTTGTGCGCGAAGCTATACAGCGAAGCAGCGTCATTGCCGCCCTTCGCCTGGTTCGTTTCACAGACCGACGGCTTCGGGCGGCCCGGCGCTGCGGCTCCCGTCTACCTGTAGGCGACGGATGGCACAGTAACTTCGAGCAGGCGGTTCAGTCCGCCGCTGTCGATGCAGACGTTGGCGAATTCGCGCACCTTGGGTTTGGCGCGGTAGGCCACCGACAGGCCTGCGAGCTGCATCATCTCCAGATCGTTGGCGCCGTCGCCCACGGCAATCACCTGCTCGTGCGAGCAGCCCAGCTGACGGCAGACGTCGGCCACGGTGTCGCGCTTGGCCTGCGCGTCGATGACGGGTCCGAGGACCCGGCCCGTGAGCCGGTCATCCACTATTTCAAGTTCGTTGGAACGCACATAGTCCAGACCCAGGCGGGGCTTGAGCCGATCGGTGAAATAGGTGAAACCGCCCGACACCAGCAGGATCTTCAGGCCGTCCCAGCGTGCATAGGCCAGCAGCTGCAACGCGCCCGGGTTCAGCCGCAGGCGGTGCTCATAGACGCGCTGCAGCACCGACACCGGAGTGCCCTCCAGCAGCGACAAGCGCCGAGCCAGGCTCTCCTTGAAACTCTTGATTTCGCCGCGCATCGCGGCTTCGGTGATCGCCGCCACGGCCGGCCCCTTCCCCACCACGTCGGCGATCTCGTCGATGCACTCGATGTCGATCAGCGTGGAGTCCATGTCGAACGCGATCAGCCTGAAGTCGCGCAGGCGCAGATGCGGGGCAATGCCTTGAATCACGAGACCGGGCGAGAGGGCGGTGGATTTCATTCGATGTATTGTTCTATCGAGGTCGATTATCGTGGTTACGCGCAGGCGCGGGCCTCATTCGGAAAGCGCCTTGGGTTGCCCCAGACTGCGCAACACATCGCGCACCATCTGCGCGCGCTCCCGGGGTTCGGGCAAGGCCCGCTCGATGCGCAGCTTCTCATTGCCCGCGAGCTTGATGTGGCGGTTCTTCTGGATCAGTTCGATGATGCGTATGGAGTCGATCGGCGGATCGGGCTTGAAGGTGATGGTGATGACCGTGGGCGCGGCGTCGACCTTGACCACACCGTAGGCGCGGGCGATCACGCGCAGGCGGTGCACGTCGATCAGGGTCTGCGCCTGCGCCGGGAGTTTGCCGAAGCGGTCGACGATCTCCTCCAGCAGCGCGTCGATCTGTTCCGTGGTCTTGGCCGTGGCCAGCTTCTTGTAAAAGCTCAGGCGCAGATGCACGTCGCCACAGTAGTCGCTGGGCAAGAGCGCGGGGGCGTGCAGGTTGATGTCGGTGGTGACGCTCAGGGGCGCGAGCAGGTCGGGTTCCTTGCCGTTCTTCAGGCAGCGCACGGCCTCGGACAGCATCTCGTTGTAGAGCTGGAAGCCGATCTCCAGCATGTTGCCGCTCTGGTTCTCGCCGAGCACCTCGCCCGCGCCGCGGATTTCCAGGTCGTGCATCGCCAGGTAAAAGCCCGAGCCCAGTTCTTCCATCTGTTGGATCGCTTCGAGCCGCTGGCTCGCCTGCTTGGTCAGTCCCTGGATGTCGGGCACCATCAGGTAGGCGTAGGCCTGGTGATGGCTGCGGCCCACGCGTCCGCGCAGCTGGTGCAGCTGCGCCAGGCCGAACTTGTCGGCGCGGCTCATCACGATGGTGTTGGCCGTGGGCACGTCGATGCCGGTCTCGATGATGGTGGAGCACAGCAGCAGGTTGTAGCGCTGCGCCACAAAGTCGCGCATCACGCGCTCGAGTTCGCGCTCGGGCATCTGGCCGTGGGCGATGGCGATGCGCGCTTCGGGCAGCAGCTCTTCGAGTTTCTGGCGCCGGTTTTCAATCGTCTCGACCTCGTTGTGCAGGAAGTAGACCTGGCCGCCCCGCTTGAGCTCGCGCAGCACGGCTTCGCGGATGACGCCGTTGCTCTCGCTGCGCACAAAGGTCTTGATCGCCAGGCGGCGCTGCGGCGCCGTGGCGATCACGCTCAGGTCGCGCAGGCCTTCCAGCGCCATGCCCAGCGTGCGCGGAATCGGCGTGGCGGTGAGCGTGAGCACGTCGACCTCGGCGCGCAGCGCCTTCATCGCCTCCTTGTGGCGCACGCCGAAGCGGTGCTCCTCGTCGATGATGAGCAGGCCCAGGTCCTTGAAATGAGTGTCCTTGGAGAGCAGCTTGTGCGTGCCCACGACGATGTCGATGCTGCCGTCGGCAATGCCTTTCATCGCTGCCGTGATCTCCTTGGCCGAGCGAAAGCGGCTCATCTCCGCCACCTTCACCGGCCACTTGGCAAAGCGGTCCACCAGCGTCTGATAGTGCTGCTCGGCCAGGAGCGTGGTCGGCGCCAGGAAGGCCACCTGCTTGCCGCCGGTGATGGCGACGAAGGCGGCGCGCAGCGCCACTTCGGTCTTGCCAAAGCCCACATCGCCGCAGATCAGCCGGTCCATGGGGCGTGGCGAGATCATGTCCTGGATCACGCAGTGGATCGCGGCCTTCTGGTCCGCCGTTTCCTCGAAGCCGAAGTCGTTGGCGAAGACCTCGTAATCGTTGGGCGAATAGCGAAACGCGTGGCCCTCGCGCGCCGCGCGTCGGGCATAGATGTTGAGCAGTTCCGCGGCCGAGTCGCGCACCTGTTCCGCTGCCTTGCGCTTGGCCTTCTCCCACTGCCCGCTGCCCAGGCGGTGCAGCGGCGCCTCGTCGGCGCTGACGCCGGTATAGCGGCTGATCATCTGCAGCTGGCTCACCGGCACGTACAGCGTGGCCTTGTCCGCGTATTCCAGGTGCAGGAACTCCTGCATCTCGGGCGTGCCGTCGGCCTGCAGCTGACCCAGGTCCAGGTTGATGAGGCCGCGGTAGCGGCCGATGCCGTGCGCCGAATGCACCACCGGGTCGCCCACGTTGAGCTCGCTCAGGTCCTTGATGAGCGCCTCCACGTCGCTCACCTGTTCCTGCTTCTTGCGTCGGCGCGTGGTCGGGCCCGCGGCGAAGAGCTCGGTCTCGGTGACGAAATCGATGCCTTGTTCGATCCAGGCAAAACCGACGTTCAGCGATGAGGTGGCGATGCCGACTTTTTCGTCGCTGGTCTGGAACTCCCGCAGCGAGTCGAACACTGGCGGGTTCAGGCCCGATGCGCGGAAGAAATCGAGCAGGCTTTCGCGTCGGCCATCGCTCTCGGCCAGCAGCAGCACGCGCTGCGCGCCGCGCTGGATGTGCTGCTGCAGCTTGGCCAGCGGGTCTTGCGCACCGCGCACCACGGACAGGTCTTCCAGTTTCTGGAACCAGGCGTTGTCGGCAACGTCGGAAGTGCCGGCCTTGATGGCCAGCTGCGCGTAATCGTTGGCTCGGGCGTAGAACTGCTCCGTGCCCAGGAACAGCGATTCAGGCGGCAGCGTGGGGTGTTCGCGGTCGCCCTGCAACAGTCGATACCGGTCTTTCGTATCCTGCCAGAAGCGCTGGAACGCACTCTCCGGGTCACCGTGCAGCACCACCGTGGCCTGCTCTCCCAGGTAGTCGAACACGGTCGCGGTCTGTTCGAAGAACAGCGGCAGGTAGTACTCGATGCCGGCCGTGGCCACGCCGTTGCCGATGTCCTTGTAGATGCGGCTCTTGGTCGGATCGCCCTCGAGCAGCTCGCGCCAGCGGCCGCGAAAGCGCGCGCGCGCCTCGTCGTCCATCGGGAACTCGCGGCCCGGCAGCAGCCGCACTTCAGGCACGGGGTACAGGCTGCGCTGGCTGTCGGGATCGAAGGTGCGGATGCTGTCGATCTCGTCGTCGAACAGGTCGACCCGAAACGGCACCGGCGAGCCCATGGGAAAGAGGTCGATGAGTCCGCCGCGCACCGCGTATTCGCCCGGGCTCACGACCTGCGTCACATGGCTGTAGCCGGCGAGCGTGAGCTGAGACTTGAGCTTGGCCTCGTCCAGCCCTTGCTTGACCTTGAAGTGGAAGGTGTAGCCGGCGAGAAAGCTCGGTGGCGCCAGGCGATACAGCGCCGTGGTCGCCGGGACCAGCACCAGGTCCACCTCGCGCTGCGAAATCCGCCACAGCGTGGCCAGGCGCTCGCTGATCAGGTCCTGGTGCGGCGAGAAGCTGTCGTAGGGCAGAGTCTCCCAATCGGGGAACAGCGCAACCCGCAGATCAGGCGCGAAGAAAGCGATCTCGTCCAGCAGGCGCTGCGCGTCCGTGGCGTCGGAGGTGACGATGGCCGTGATCTTGTGCGACGCGGTTTCGCGTTGCGCGAGCTGGGCCAGCAGCAAGGCGTCGGCCGAGCCCGCGGGGCGCGGCAGCGTGAAGCGCTTGCCGCCAATGAGTTTGGGTAATTCCATGAATGTTGATGTGCGCAAGAACAGGCAACGAAAACACCCCCCGAGCGGTGTGCCGGGGGGTGTCGGGTGTCCTTGACTGGGGTGATTTTAGAATGGGGTCCACACCATGAACGATTTCCCCTCCAAAAACCCTCCTCGTGCGCGCTTGTGGGCCTTGATTCCTTGCGCCGGCAGCGGCAGTCGGGCCGCAACGGCCGGTCCCAAGCAGTACCAGCCCATCTGCGGGCGACCGATGGTGGCGCACACGCTGCAAGCCTTCTCCGGCGTGCCGCGGCTGGAGGCCACGCTGGTGGTGCTGGCGCCTGGCGACACTGCTTTTCCCTTGCGGGAAAATGCGGCGCTGTGGACCGCCGCCTGTGGTGGTGACACCCGTGCCCAGAGCGTGTTGAACGGCTTGAACTGGCTGCTGGCGAAAGCCGCGCACGCGAGCGACTGGGTGCTGGTGCACGACGCGGCGCGCTGCCTGATCACGACCGATCTGATCAATCAGCTGATCGATGCCTGCGCCGGCGATGAGGTCGGCGGACTGCTGGCGCACAAGCTGGCCGATACGCTCAAGCAGCAGCGCGCGCAAGACGGCCTGGCGCGCGTCGCCGCCACCGTGGACCGAAGTGACAAGTGGCTGGCGCAGACTCCGCAGATGTTTCGCGTGGGCGCATTGATCCAGGCCCTGCAGCGCGCAGGCTCGGATGTCACGGACGAGGCCAGCGCCATGGAGGCGGCTGGTTTGGCGCCCCTGCTGGTGGAAGCGGGGTCGCTGAATTTCAAGGTCACCTACCCGGAAGATTTTCTTTTGGCGCAAGCGGTGCTGGAGCGCCGCGCTCAAACCCCTACAGACAAGGATGCTGCATGAAACTACCCAAACTGCGCGTGGGTGAAGGTTGGGATGTGCATGCGCTGGTGCCCGGGCGAAAGCTCATCCTGGCCGGCGTGCACATCGATCATCCTGTGGGGTTGCTGGGCCATTCGGACGCCGACGTGCTGTTGCACGCGCTGATCGATGCGCTGCTGGGCGCGGCCGCGCTGGGGGACATCGGAGCGCACTTTCCCGACACGGATGCGCAGTTCCGCGGTGCCGACTCGCTGTTGTTGCTGGCCGAGGCGGCGCGCCGCGTGCGTGAGCGTGGCTGGGAGATCGGCAATATCGACAGCACCGTCGTGGCGCAGGCGCCGAAACTGGCGCCGTACATTGGCGCCATGCGAGAGAACATCGCACGCGTGCTCGGGCTGGAGCTGGATCAGGTCAACGTCAAGGCCAAGACCGCCGAGAAGCTCGGACCGGTGGGTCAGGGATTGAGCATGGAGGCGCGCGCCGTCGTGCTGCTGCACGGCGTGGCCTGAACCCAGGCCGGTGCGCTGCGCAGACTAAAGGTGCTGCGCTTTCTTCAGCGTGATGTTCGCCGACAGTCCGCCTGATTGGGTGTTGACCAGTTCCAGCGAGCCGCCCATGCGCTGCAAATTGCGCTCCACGATCGACAGCCCCAGGCCGGCTCCCATGGCCGCGGTGCGCGCCGCGTCGCCGCGGAAAAACGGCTTGGTGAGGTTGGCCAGTGTCTCGGGCGCAACACCCATTCCATGGTCCCGGATCCTCAGCAGCACGTGGTCGCCGCGCACCTTGGCGGCGACGTCCACCATGGCCAGCCCGGTACTGGGTGACTTTCCATAGCGCCGCGCGTTCTCCAGCAAGTTGGATACGACACGTGTCAACTCGACGGCGTCGGCCAGCACCAGCAGGTCCTCGGACATGTCCACCTTGACGCGCAGGTCGCGGTAATCCTTGACCGCATAGAGGCACGAGCCGACGACTTCGCTCAACAGCTGGGGCTTGAGTTCCACGTGGTCAGGGCGCGCGTAATCCAGGAACTTGCCGATGATGGAGTCGAGCTGGGCGATGTCGGCCGCCATGTGCTCGCGCGCTCCCGCGTCGGCCACGCTCATCTCGGTTTCCAGGCGCAGCCGCGCCAGCGGCGTACGCAGATCGTGCGAAATGCCGGCCAGCATCAGGGCGCGGTCCTGTTCGACCTTGGAGAGCCTTTGCGCCATGCGGTTGAAGCCGATGTTGACCTCGCGGATTTCACTGGTTGACACCTTCTCGTCCAGAAGGCTGGCCTCGAAATCGCCTTCGCGCACCCGGCTGGCGGCGAATGAAAGCTCCTTCAAAGGCCGGTTGATCAGGTGTGCGATCAGCGCCGCGCCGGCCAGAGAGATCAGGGCTGCGGTGATGAGCCAGACCATCCAGGAGCGCGAGCTGTCGGGACTCAGCTGCTGAATATCGAGCCGCATCCAGTAGTTGTCGCGACCCAGCGAAAAGCCCACCCAAAGGCCCGGCTGGCCGTTGACCTGACGCGCCACGACCGATCCGGCCCCGAGTCGCGCCAGGACTTCCTTGCTGACCTCGCGCCCCAGCGCGTCGCTGTCAAAGGCCTGGAATTCGTCACCGGGCTCGCGCGGAAGAATGCGCACGTCCTCCTGGTCGGCCATGTTCTTGATGATCGACAAGCGGGCAATCGCGTCCGAGTGCATCAGTGCGGTTCGACTCAGATTCACGAGCGAGCTGATCTGCCTTGCGGTCTGCATCACCCGGGGTTCGAACTCGATCGCGCGCAGCGTCTGCAACCAGGCCACGATGCTGGCGAACAGCAGCAGTGAAAGCAGGAAGAAGGTGCGCCAGAACAGGCTCAGCCGCGGGCGCGACCTTCTGGTCCGCTTGGCGCGCGAGGGCAGGGCCGAATCCTCGAAGCCTCGCTTGCGCGAGCCGCTCATGCGCAGCAGCAGTTGGGGAAGTGCCGACATGGGCGCACTCTACGCGGCCCCATCGGGAACAAACACATAGCCCACGCCCCACACGGTCTGGATATAGCGTGGCGCAGCCGCGTCCACTTCGACCAGTTTGCGCAAGCGCGAGATCTGCACGTCCAGACTGCGGTCAAAAGCCTCGAACTCGCGGCCCCGCGCCAGCTGCGCCAGCTTTTCCCGCGACAGCGGTTGCCGGGCGTGGCGCACCAGAGCCTTGAGCATGGAAAACTCGCCCGTGGTGAGCGGCACTTCTTCGCCATTCTTCTGCAAGGCCCTTGCGCCCAGATCGAACACGAAGGGACCGAAGCTCACCACTTCCATGTCCCTGGAAGGCGCGCCCGGCGCCTCCACCGGTGGACGCCGGCGCAGCACCGCATGGATGCGGGCCAGCAACTCGCGCGGGTTGAAGGGCTTGCCCAGGTAATCGTCCGCACCCACCTCCAGACCGACGATGCGCTCCACGTCCTCACTCTTGGCCGTGAGCATGATGATGGGCGTGCGGTCCTTGCTCGCGCGCAGGCGGCGGCAGATGGACAGGCCATCCTCGCCAGGCATCATCAGATCCAGCACGATCAGGTCCACCGATTGGCGCAACAGCGTGCGCGTCATGGCCTTGCCGTCTTCTGCGAGCAGTACTTCAAACCCCTCCTGAATCAGATAGCGGCGCAGCAGATCACGGATGCGGGCGTCGTCGTCGACCACAAGAATCTTGTCAGCTTGGTTGGCGTTGGTGGACATGGTCTTGGCCCCAAATATGTAACAGACGCAATTCTGAGGGCGTGGACTGCCAGAAATTGCACTTTTTCCGCCGTCTTGACAGACTGTTACAAACTTCCGGTCCCGTCATCGGGGCGCGCCGCAAGCCGCGGCGACCGCAGACGCAAAGCGGCGCAGGCTCGCTCAGGCAGGCTCACTGGAGCTTTTTCACCAGCACCTGACTCTTGCGATCCCAGTTGTATTTGCGCTTGCGTGCCTCGGGCAGCCATTCCGGATCCGCCGGAACAAAACCGCGCTTCAGGAACCAGTGCATGGTGCGCGTGGTGAGCACGAAGATGCTCTCCAGCCCGGCCGCCTTGGCCCGGTGCTCGATGCGTTTGAGCACGCGTTCGCCGTCGCCCTGGCCCTGCACCTGGGGCGACACCGTGAGCGCCGCCATCTCGGCGGTCCTGGCCTCGGGATAGGGGTAGAGCGCGGCGCAGGCGAAGATCACGCCGTCGTGCTCGATGATGCTGTACTGGCCCGCATCGCGTTCGATCTCGGTGCGGCTGCGCTTGACCAGCGTGCCGTCCTTCTCGAACGGTTCGATCAGGTGCAGGATGCCGGCCACGTCGTCAGATGTCGCCTCCCGCAGGCTCTCCAGCTTCTCATCCACCACCATCGTGCCGATGCCGTCGTGCACATAGATCTCCAGCAGCAGCGAGCCGTCCACCGCGAACGGAATGATGTGGCTGCGCTCGACACCGGCCTTGCACGCCTTGACGCAATGCTGCAGATAGAACGCCGTATCCGTGGGCTGCTGACCCGCGCCCACCTGGGTCAGAATTTTCTCAGCCGTGGCCAGCGGTAGCTCGGTGTCGATCGGGTTGTCCTCGCTCTCGGCTTCATTTGGCCGCACGCGGATGCCCGGGATTTCGGTGACGAAGATCAGCTTGTCGGCCTGCAATGCGATCGCCACCGAGGTCGCCACCTCCTCCATGGTCAAGTTGAATGCCTCGCCCGTGGGGGAAAAACCGAAGGGTGAGAGCAGCACCATGGCGCCCATGTCCAGTGTGCGCTGTATGCCCGCCACGTCCACCTTGCGCACCAGCCCCGAGTGCGCAAAATCCACACCGTCGACGATGCCCACGGGACGCGCGGTGATGAAGTTGCCGGACATGACGCGCACCGTGGCGCCCGCCATCGGGGTGTTGGGCAGGCCCTGGCTGAAGGCGGCTTCGATCTCGTAGCGCAGCTGGCCCGCGGCCTCCTGGGCGCAGTCGAGCGCGACCTCGTCGGTGATGCGCATGCCATGCGAGTATTTGGCTGCGTGCCCCTTGGCCTTGAGCTGCTCGTTCACCTGGGGGCGAAAGCCGTGCACCAGCACGATCTGCACGCCCATGCTCTGGATCATCGCCAGGTCCTGCGCCAGGTACTGCAGCTTGCCCGCCGCAATGGCCTCACCGCACACGCCCACGACGAAAGTCTGGTTGCGAAACTTGTGGATGTACGGGGCCACTGAGCGGAACCAGGGGACAAAGGTGAAGTTGAAAACGGCGGACATGGTGGTGGGCAGGCGTGGAGCGGCAATGGGCACAGGGATAATGCGCGATTCTCTACGAAGTTCATCCCTTGACCGCATCGCCCTTGAAAATCGAGTTCCCCGAGAGCCTGCCCGTGTCGGGCAAACGCGACGAGATCATGGCTGCCCTGGCGCAGCACCAGGTGATCATCGTCTGCGGCGAAACCGGCTCCGGCAAGACCACGCAGCTGCCCAAGATCGCGCTGGCCATGGGGCGCGGCAAGCTCAACTACCCGCCGGGCCAGGGAAAGCTCATCGGCCACACGCAGCCGCGGCGCATCGCCGCCAGCAGCGTGGCCAAGCGCATCGCAGAAGAACTCAAGACGACCTTGGGTGATGTCGTGGGATTCAAGGTGCGGTTCCAGGACCGGCTGAGCCGCGACACCTCGGTCAAGCTCATGACAGACGGCATCCTGCTGGCCGAAACGCAGACCGACCCGCTGCTCAAGGCCTACGACACCATCATCATCGACGAGGCGCACGAGCGCTCGCTCAACATCGACTTCCTGCTGGGCTATCTGCGTCAGATCCTGCCGCGGCGTCCGGACTTGAAAGTGATCGTGACCTCGGCCACGATCGACGCCCAGCGCTTTGCCGATCACTTTGCGTCCCGCAACGGTCCTGCTCCCATCATCATGGTGTCGGGGCGCATGTTCCCGGTGGAACAGCGCTACCGTCCCTTCGAGGAATCGCGCGAGTACGACCTGAACTCCGCGATCGCCGACGGGGTGGACGAGCTCTGGCGCGACGTGCACAACAGTGGCGACATCCTGGTGTTCCTGCCCGGAGAGCGTGAAATCCGCGAGGCCGCAGACCACCTGCGCAAGCACTTGAGCCACCAGCCGCTGTTTCGCAACGCCGAAGTGCTGCCGCTGTTTGCGCGCCTGAGCCAGGCCGAGCAGGACCGCATCTTTGACGGCCACACGGGAAGGCGCATCGTGCTGGCCACCAACGTGGCCGAGACCTCGCTCACGGTGCCTGGCATCCGCTATGTGATCGACGCCGGTACGGCGCGCATGAAGCGCTACAGTTTTCGCTCCAAGGTGGAGCAGTTGCTGGTCGAGCCCATCAGCCAGTCCTCGGCGAACCAGCGCGCCGGGCGCTGCGGGCGTGTCGCCAACGGCATCTGCATCCGGCTCTACGAGCAGAAAGACTTTGACGCTCGGCCCCGTTTCACCGACCCGGAGATCCTGCGCAGTTCGCTCGCCGGCGTGATTCTGCGCATGAAGTCGCTGCACCTTGGCGTGGTGGAGGACTTTGCTTTTCTGGAGCGTCCCTCCGGCCGCGCCATCGCCGACGGCTACCAGTTGCTGGCCGAGCTCGGCGCTGTGGACGACGCCAACGAACTCACGCCCATGGGGCAGGAGCTGGCCAAGCTGCCGCTGGACCCGCGCGTGGGCCGCATGATTCTGGAGGCGCGAGAGCGTGGTGCCTTGGACGAAGTGCTGGTCATCGCGTCGGCGCTTTCGGTGCAGGATGTGCGCGATCGCCCGATGGAGATGCAGACCCAGGCCGACCAGGCGCACGTCAAGTTCGACGACGAGAAGAGCGAGTTTTCCGGCTATCTTAAGCTGTGGAAATGGATCACTGATTCCAAAGGCAGCGAGGGGCAGCACAAGCTCTCCAACCGCCAATACGAGCAGCTGTTGCGCCAGAATTTCGTCAACATCCGGCGCGTGCGCGAGTGGAGGGACATTCACTCGCAGCTGCACACGGTGGTGGCCGAGCACAAGTGGCGCCTGAACAGCCTGCCGGCGAGCTACGAGCAGCTGCACCTGTCGATGCTGTCAGGGCTGTTGGGCAATATCGGCTGCAAGGCCGAAGCCGAAGGAACGCAGGGCGAGTATCTGGGGGCGCGCGGCATCAAGTTCTACGCGCACCCCGGCGCGCACCTGGCGAAGAAACCTGGGCGCTGGATCGTGGCGGCTGAACTGGTGGAGACCACGCGTCTGTTCGGGCGCGGCATTGCGGGCATCGAGCCGCAATGGCTGGAGCAGGTGGGCTCGCATCTGCTGAAAAAACAATTGCTCGATCCGCACTGGGAAAAGAAGGCCGCCGAAGTGATTGCGATGGAGCGCGCCACCCTGTACGGCCTGGTGATCTACAGCGGGCGCCGCGTGAACTACGGTCGCGTGGACATGCGCGCGGCGCGCGACATCTTTATCCGCGAAGCACTGATCGCCGAGCAGTGGGAGACGCCGCTGCCGTTCCTGGCTGCGAACCACAAGCTGCTGCGGCAGGTGGAAGAGCTGGAGCACAAGTCGCGCCGCCAGGACGTGCTGGTGGACGACGAACTGATCTTTGCCTTTTATGACCAGCAGTTGCCCGCCGACGTGTGCAGCGGTTACAGCCTGGAGCGCTGGTACCGCGACGAGGTCAAGCGCCAGCCGCGGCTGCTGCAGCTCACGCGCGAGGAATTGATGCGGCACGAGGCGGCGGGCATCACCAGCAGCGCCTTCCCCAAGGCGATTCGCCTAGGCGGTGTTGACTGCAAGGCCACGTACCTGCATGAGCCCGGCGACGCCAAGGACGGGCTGACGGTGGAAGTGCCGCTGTTCGTGCTGAACCAGGTGAACGAGGAGCGCTGTGAGTGGCTGGTGCCGGGCATGCTCAAGGACAAGATCCAGGCTCTGCTGAAGAGCCTGCCGCAAAGGTCGCGCGGCCGCTTTGTGCCGCTGCCGCAGAGCGCCGCGCGCCTGGCCGAGGAGCTGGGAACGCCCGAGCGTTATGGACACGGTGCGCTGACCGATGCGTTGCTCAAGACCGTGCGCGACGAAACGTCGCTGGGCATCTTGCGCAACGACTTCAAGCTGGATATGTTGGCTCCGCATCTGTTCATGAATTTTCGCGTCGTGGACGAACACGGCCGCCAGCTCGGGACCGGTCGCAATCTGGGCGCACTCAAGGCCGAGCTGGGCGCGCAGGCGCGCGGCGCATTCCAGGCACTGGCCGGTCTGAAGCTGCAATCCGGCGCCGCCGTTCAAGCCAGGGAAGGCGTTCGGCAGGCGGGTCAGACCATCATCGCACCCGGTGATGCCAAGCCCGCAGCCCACAAGGCCTCGGCGCATGTTCATGCTTCCACTGAGCAGCGCTACACGAGCTGGACCTTTGGCGAGCTGCCCGAGCTGATGGAGATCCGCAAGGGCGCGCAGGTGCTGATCGGTTTCCCGGCGCTGGTCGACGCGGGCGACGCGGTCACGATCGAGGTTTTTGACGAACCGGAAGTCGCCGGTGCCAAACACCGCGCCGGTCTGCGCCGCCTGGTGGCACTGCAGATCAGGGACGCGCTCAAGTACCTGGAGAAGAACCTTCCCGAGCTGCAGAAGATGGCCGCGGCCTACATGACGGTCGGGCGTGCGGCCGATGGAACAGGCGGGGGAACGATGGAGGAATTGCGCGAGCACATCATTGCTCTGGCGCTGGATCGGGCTTTCCTGCTGGAGCCGCTGCCTGCGAACGAGCAGGATTTCAAGCGCCGCATCGAGGAAGGGCGAGGGCGCCTGACGCTGATCGCCAGCGAGGTGGCGCGTCTGGCCGCCACCATCCTGGCCGAGTACGCGCTGGCGTCCCGCAAGGTCAAGGACACGAAGGGCTTTCCCGAGGCAGTGGCTGACGGCGCGCAGCAGCTGCAGCGCTTGATGCCCAAACGCTTTCTCGCCAGCACGCCATGGAGCCAGTTGCAGCATTTTTCGCGCTACCTCAAGGCCATTCAGCTGCGCTTGGACAAGCTGCGTGCCGACCCGGCTCGCGACGCCGCCAAGGCCGCCGAGCTCAAGCCGCTGGAGCAGCGCTACTGGCGAATGCTGGGCGAGCGCAAGGGCGCGATGGATGAGCGCATGCAGGAGTTTCGCTGGCTTTTGGAAGAGCTGCGCGTGAGCTTCTTTGCGCAGGAACTGCGCACGCCCCAGCCAGTGAGCGTCAAACGTCTGGAAAAAGCCTGGGCTCAGATCACGAGTTGACGGCTGTTGGCCTGGTCTGGTAGCCGCGCGGAATCGCGCTCAGCAGCTGCTGGGTATAGGCGTGTTGCGGATGGGCGTAGATCTGCTCTGCGCTGCCGCGCTCCACGATTTCGCCTTCGCTCATGACCAGGATTTCGTCGGCCATGTAGCGCACCACGGCCAGGTCGTGGCTGATGAAGACGTAGGTCAGGCCGAACTCCTCCTGCAGATCGAGCAGCAGGTTCAGCACCGTGGCCTGCACGCTTACGTCCAGCGCGCTCACGCTTTCGTCGCAGACGATGATTTCGGGCTTCATCGACAGGCAGCGGGCGATGGCGATACGCTGACGCTGGCCGCCCGAGAATTCATGGGGATACTTGCCGAAGGCGTCGGCGGGTAGCCCCACCTTGTCCAGCAGCGTCAGCGCCAACTGGGTACGCTCTTCGTCATCTTGGCCGATGCGGTGAATGCGCATCGGTTCGATCAGGATCTGCCCGACAGTGAAGCGCGGGTTCAGGCTGGCGTAGGGATTCTGGAAAATGATCTGGATGCGGCTGCGGAAGACGCGCATCTGGTTCGCGCTCAGCGTCATCAGGTCCTGGCCCTCAAACAGGATGCTGCCCGCGGTGGCGTCGGTCAGGCGGGTGAGCATCATGCCCACGGTGGTCTTGCCCGAACCCGATTCGCCCACGACGCCCAGGGTGCGGCCCTTGTGCAGGTTGAAGCTGGCTTCCTTCACGGCCTCGACCACGCGTCGATTGAACAGGCCTTCTTTCAGCCGGTATTCCTTGCGCAGGCCCTTCACTTCGACCAGCGCCGAGTCCCCCATGGGCCGCGTCACACGCTGCTCCGTGATCAGGGGCCGGCCCTGCATGATGTCGTCGATCACGGCCAGACGTCGCGGGCGCGAATCGAGCCTTGGGCGACACGCCAGCAAGGCTTTGGTATACGCGTCCTGCGGCGCATTGAAGATGGCTTCAACTGAGCCCGCCTCGCGTATCTGCCCATTGCGCATCACCACCACCTGATTGGAAATTTCCCCCACCAACCCGAGGTCGTGGCTGATGAACAGCACGCTCATCTTCTGGCGCTGCTGCAAGCGCGCGAGCAGCTCCATGATCTGACGCTGCACGGTCACGTCCAGCGCAGTCGTGGGTTCGTCCGCAATCAGCAGCTTGGGCTCGCAAGCGATGGCGATGGCGATCATGACGCGTTGCTGCTGGCCGCCCGAGAGCTCGTGCGGATACGCGTTCAGGCGCGAGCGCGCCTGCGGGATGCCGACCTCGGTCATCAACTCCAGCGCACGGTCCAGCGCCTGCTTGGGCGACAGTTTCAGGTGGATGCGCAGCACTTCGGCGATCTGCTCGCCCACGGTGAACACCGGATTGAGCGAGCTCATGGGCTCCTGAAAAACCACCGAAATGTCCTTGCCGCGCAGCGCGCGCATGTCGGCCATCGGCAGTTGCAGCAGATCGCGGCCGCCGTAGATGATCTTGCTCTGCGGGCTGTGAAAAGCGTTTTCCGGCAGCAGGCGCACGATGCTCATGGCGCTCACGCTCTTGCCGCTGCCGGACTCGCCCACCAGGGCCACGGTGCTGTTGGCGGGCACATCGAAGCTCACGTCCCTGACGGCGTGCACCACGTGGCTCTTGCCAAGTTGAAAGGACGCGCTCAGGTTTTGTACGCTGATCAAAGGGGTCATTTTGTGTGCGTCCATGTTCGGGTCGGCGCCGCGCCGCCCCAAGCCGAGCCAGCCCCCCTGGGGGGAAGTGCATCACACGAAGTGGAAAACGTGGGGGCCATATCAGCGCAGTTTCGGGTCGAGGGCATCGCGCAGCGCATCGGTGAGCAGCGCAAACGCCGTCACAAAGGTGGCCATGCAGACCGTGGCCGCCACCAGCTGCCACCACTTGCCCAGCACCAGTTCGGTCTGCGCCTCAGACAGCATCGTGCCCCAGCTCACCATGTCGATCGGTACGCCCAGGCCCAGGAACGACAGGATCACCTCGGCCTTGATGAATCCCACGACGTACAGGCTCAGTTGCACCAGCACCACGTGGCTGATGTTGGGCAGGATGTGCACGAACATGCGCGAGGCGTGGGACGCGCCGATGGCCTCGGCGGCGCGTACGTACTCGCGCGAACGATGCTTCAGGTATTCGGCGCGAATCAGGCGGTAAATGCCGGTCCAGCCCACCAGGCTCAGGATGATGATGATGGTCCAGATGCCACTGCCCAGGGTTTTGGCGAGAGGTCCGGACTTGAGGACAGCCGCCAATGCAAATACCAGCAGGATGAAGGGAATGGCGGTGAAAACGTTGTACAGCCATTCCAGCAGGTCATCCGCCCAGCCGCCAAAATAGCCCGCCACAGCGCCCAGCAGCGTGCCGATGAAGGTAGCGAACAAGGCCGCCGCCAGGCCGACACTGATCGACACCTGCGCGCCCTTGATCACCTTGCTCAACACGTCTCGGCCCAACTGATCGCCACCAAAGGGCAGGGTGTCGGATTTCGTTGTCACCACGGTCTTGATCTTGGCGGCGCGCTCGGCCCATTCGGCGTAGCGCGGTGCCAGAGGGTCCACGTCGCTGATGTCCACATTGGGGCCGACGGGCGCATCGATCACGGCATTTTGCGAACCGTCGACAATTTTTCCAATGAAGTGGGGCGGCGCGAATGGCGTGCCGACTTCCTTTTGCCAGTCCTTGGCGACCAACCCCACTTGCGCCAACAGCACGAGACCAACGAAGAACAGCGTCACGACCAGAGACACCAAACCCACACGGTCGGCTT
This sequence comes from uncultured beta proteobacterium, assembly GCA_903838565.1. Classification (GTDB taxonomy): domain Bacteria; phylum Pseudomonadota; class Gammaproteobacteria; order Burkholderiales; family Burkholderiaceae_C; genus CAIKVZ01. The sequence goes on from CAILZB010000080.1 coordinate 76,128, forward strand.
TGAGCCGCTTCCAGGCCTGGGCCCAGACGCCGGGGGACTTTGGCAAGGCGGCGATTCGGGGAACGTTCATAGCGGTGTTCATTTCAGCGTCACCCTCGGATCGACAAACTTGTACAGTACATCGGTGCTGAGGTTGATCACCATCGTCAGCGCGGCCAGATACACAGTGGCGGCCTGTATCACGGGATAGTCGCTGCGGTTCACCGCTGACAGGATTTCGCGCCCCAGACCGGGAATGGAGAAGAACACCTCGATCAGGAACGACCCAATGAAGACACCGGGCAATTCCGTGGCGACGTTCGTGAGGATGGGAATCATGGCGTTGCGCAGCACGTGTTTGAACATGATGGTGTTCTCGCTCACGCCCTTGGCGCGCGCCGTGCGCACGTAGTCCTGGCCGATCTCGTCAAGAAAGAAGCTGCGGTACAGGCGCGTCTGCGGCGCCAGACTCACCAGCACGGCAAGAAACACGGGCAAGGGCGCATAGGTGACCAAGTTCTTCCAGAAGTTGTCGCTCCAGCCCTGCACCGGGAACCATCCCAGCACAAAGCCGAACAGGAATTGGCCGACGATGATGTACACGAGAAAGCTCACCGACAGCGCCACTGTCGTGACGATCATGATGACTCTGTCAGTCAGGCTGCCGCGAACATAGGCCACGGCCATCCCAGCCACGATGGCCAGCACCACCTGCAGCAGCAGGATCGGGATCATGATGGTCAGTGTCGCGGGCAAGCGTGTGGCAAAGATGTGCGAGATGGCCTCGTTCGTGGTCCAGCTCCTGCCCCACTCGAAGCTGAAGATCTGCTGAACGAAGATCCAGAGTTGTTCCCACACGGGCTTGTCCAGGCCGAGCTGCGCGCGGATGGAAGCGATGCGCTCTGGGGAAGATTTCAACCCGGCCATGATCTCAGCCGGGTCGCCGCCGAAGAACTTGAACAGGAAGAATATCAGCAGGATCACGCCCAGGAGCGTGGGAACCATTTGCCAAATGCGTCGGAGGATGTACGAAAGCATGGATATCCTGAAACCTTGCGGGATAGACCGCAGCTACACACCGTGAACCAGTTCTACCCTCCACAAATTAAAGGGATTGAGCGGCCCGGACCGATTATGCTTGCATCACGATTTCAAACGCATGGGTGTTTATGAGCATACGAAATGGTTGGGTGAAGAGCTTCCTGGGTGCTGCGCTGGCGCTACTGAGCGTGGCTTCAGTTCTGGCGCAGAACAAACCGAACCCACCGAACCAACCGGAAAAAGTCCTGCGCTATGCGTTCGAGGTCGCTGAGACCGGATTTGATCCGGCTCAGATTTCGGACAGATATTCACGCATCGCCACAGAGAATATTTTTGATGCACTCTACGCTTACGACTACTTGGCGCGGCCGGTCAAGGTCCGGCCCAACGTGGCGGTCGGCATGCCCGAGATCAGCGCTGACTTTCGCACCTGGACGATCAAGATCAAGTCGGGGATTTATTTTGCCGACGATGCGGCGTTCCAGGGCAAAAAACGAGAGTTGACGGCGCAGGATTTTGTCTACAGCTACAAGCGTATTTTCGATCCCAAGAACAAAAGTGCGCTCTTCAGCGAACTTGAGGGTGCCAAGCTGCTGGGCATGGATGAGTTGCGGCGCGACTCGGAAAGGCCGGGTGCCAGCTTCGACTATGACAAAGAAGTGCCAGGCATTCACGCGTTGGACCGATACACCATTCAGTTCAAGTTGGCAGAGACCCGGCCGCGCTTCATCTACTCGCTGGCCGACGCAAGTGTTGAGGGTGCAGTGGCGCGTGAGGTGGTGGAAATGTATGGCGACAAGATCATGGAACACCCGGTGGGAACGGGCCCATTCAAGCTGGACAAGTGGACGCGTTCGTCCAAAATCACCTTTGTGAAGAACCCGAACTTCCGGGAAGAGTTTTACGAGGCGGAGCCACCTGCCGACGATGCCCGTTCACAGGCGATCTACCAGCAGATGAAGGGCAGACGTATCCCTATGTTGGATCGGGTTGAGATTTCCATCATTGAGGAAGTTCAGCCACGCTGGCTCTCTTTTTTGGGTAACGATCACGAGCTTTTGCCGGGCTTGCCGAATGCTTTTGCCTACCAGGCCATTCCCAATAATCGCCTCGCGCCCAATCTGGCAAAGAAACACATCTCCATGGAGCGGGTACCCGTGCCGGAAGTTTCGATGAGCTACTTCAACATGGAGGACCCCGTCGTCGGCGGTTACACGGCTGGCAAAGTGGCCTTGCGCCGGGCCATCGGTCTTGCCTACAACACTGAAGAGGAAATCCGCCTGCCCCGGCGCAATCAGGCTATTCCGGCGCAAGGCCCGATAGTGCCCATGACTTTCGGCTACGACCCAAAATTCAAGACCGAGATGAGCGAGTTCAACCGTGCCAAAGCCATGGCGCTGCTGGACATGTTCGGCTACGTGGACAAGGATGGCGACGGGTGGCGCGACATGCCCGATGGGTCGCCGCTGGTGCTGGAGTACGCCACGACGCCCGACGCAGCGATGCGCGAGCTCAATGAAATCTGGAAGAAGAACATGGACGCGATCGGCATCAGGATCGTGTTCCTGACCGGTAAGTGGCCGGAGCACCTGAAAGCTGCGCGCGCTGGCAAGTTGATGATGTGGGGCCTCGGGTTCAGTGCATCCATGCCCGATGGCGGCGACCTGCTTTCGCTGGGTTATGGACCGGAAAAGGGCGAGGGCAACCTGGCGCGTTTCGAAAACAAGGAGTTCGACCAGTTATACACGAAGCAATTGTTGCTGCCGGATGGTCCTGAGCGTCTGGCAGTCATGCAGCAGATGGTCAAGATCATGGTGGCCCACATGCCTTACAAGTTCAACACCCATGGCATTCGCACGGACCTGACGCAGCCATGGTTGCTGGGCTATCGCCGCCACCCGGTCTCGAGGGCATTTTGGCGCTACGTCGACATCGATACCTCCAAATTACCCAAGTAGACCGGGCGCGCGTTTTACAGCCGCGCCAGCCGACCCAACGCGGCGTTCAGCGTCTCGTCCTTCTTCGCGAAGCAAAAACGCACCACGCGCTGGTCGAAACCGTTGCCATAGAACGCCGACAGGGGAATCGCGGCGACGCCGATTTCGCGCGTGAGCCATTGGCAGAAATCAGCCTCGGGAAGATCCCGTTCGGGCACGCCCAGAGCCGAGATGTCGACGCACTGAAAATACGTGCCTTCGCCCGCAAGCATCCTGAATTTGGTCTGCGCCAGGCCGGCGCGAAACAGGTCGCGCTTGCGCTGGTAGAACGCGCTCAAGCTCAGGTACGGTGCGGCGTCTTCCATGTAGCTGGCCAGCGCGTACTGCACCGGCGTGTTCACGGTGAAGACATTGAACTGGTGCACCTTGCGGAACTCCGCGCTCAGGGATGCCGGTGCCGCCACGAAGCCCACCTTCCAGCCCGTCACGTGGTAGGTCTTGCCGAAACTGGAGACGATGAAGGCGCGCGCGGCCAGTCCCGGGAAACGTGCTGCGCTCTGGTGCTGCTGCCCGTCGTACACCATGTGTTCGTAGACCTCATCGCTGATCAGCAGCACCTCGGTGGGCGCCAGTATCTCCTGCAACCTGAGCATGTCCTGTTGCGACCAGACCGTGCCGCTGGGGTTGTGCGGCGAGTTGATGATGATGGCCCGGGTCTTGGGCGTGATGGCGGCAGAAATCTTGTCGAAGTCGGGGCGGAAGGTGCCGGGCGTGAGCGGCACGCGCACCACCTTGCCACCGGCGAGTTCGATGTTGGGCACGTAGCTGTCGTAGCAGGGCTCCAGAACGATCACTTCGTCACCGGGATGCACGACGGCCAGGATGACGGTGATGATGGCCTGCGTGGCGCCGGCGGTGACGGTGATCTCGGTGTTGGCGTTGTAGTCGCGGCCGTAAAGGGACTTGATCTTGAGCGCGATGGCTTCGCGCAGCACCGGCACACCGGTCATCGGCGGGTACTGGTTCTGGCCGCGCTGCATCGCCAGCGTCACCGCGTCGATGAGTTGCGGATCGCAATCGAAGTCCGGGAAGCCCTGACCCAGATTGACAGCCCCGGTTTCTGCGGCCAGCGCCGACATCACAGTGAAGATGGTGGTGCCGACATTCGGCAGGCGGGATTGGAGGATGGGGGTATGCAACGTGGAGGAAGTCATGAATGGGTAGGTCCCGCAAGCTTAATCAGTTGAGGACAGAGCGGGATTATTGGGGTCAGAGTCCAAATTCGCAGAGCCTTCCGCTCCCCCGCAGGGCGCAGCGCTGTGCGCCGCGGCGAAAGTGGCGTCTGACCCCATAATCTCTGTCCCACAAGGTCTCACAATTCAAAGTCGTCCGCGTGTCCGCTCATCGCCTTGGCGACGAGGTTGCGGTCGAGCCGGTCACTCAGCAACTCGGCGAATTTCAGCACAAAGTGGCGCAGGTAGGCGCCGCGCTTGAAAGCGACGCGCGCCACGTTGACGCCAAAAAGTTGGCCACCCGGGCGCACCACCAGGTCGGCGTTGCTGTCGTCGCGCACGGCCATCTCGGCCACGATGCCTACGCCCATTCCGAGCCGGACATAGGTCTTGATCACGTCCGAGTCGATCGCTTCCATGGCGATGCGCGGCGTGAGCGAGCGGTGCGCAAACGCGGCGTCGATCTTGGTGCGGCCGGTGAAACTCGGGTGGTAGGTGATCAGGGGCTCGGCCGCCAGGTCTTCCAGCGTCAGGTGCTCTTTCTTTGCCAGCGGGTGCGACAGGGGAAACACCAGCACGTGCTGCCACTCGTAGCAGGGCAGGGTCACGAGCTCGGGGTAGTTGGTCAGGGCTTCGGTCGCCATGCCGATCTCGGCCACCTCATCGATCAGCATGCGGGCCACCTGGTCGGGCGTTCCCTGGTGCAGGCAGATGTTGACCTTGGGATAGGCTTCGCGCAACTTGGCCACCGGCACGGGCAGGACGTAGCGCGCCTGCGTGTGGGTGGTGGCGACCGACAGCGTGCCGCTGTCCTGCGCGCTGAACTGCTCGCCAATGCGCTTCAAGTTGCCCACTTCTCGCATGATGATTTCAATGCTTTTGAGGACATGCTGTCCCGGCTCGGTCACGCGCTTGAGGCGTTTTCCGTGGCGCGCAAAGATCTCGATGCCGAGTTCCTCCTCCAGTTCGATGATGGCCTTGGAGACCCCGGGCTGCGAGGTGTGCAGCGCCTTTGCCGCTTCTGTCAGATTCAGGTTGCGGCGAACCGCCTCTTGCAGAAAACGAAATTGGTGCAGATTCATGGGTAAATTCTACCCACTGACGCGGTGTTGCCCGCAGCCATCACGAGAGCGCGATCTGTGCCAGTTGTTCGATCAGGCGCGGATCCTCGCTCACAGCGCATTGCAGGTTGAACAAGACCTGCGGGTATTGCGCCCGCATCGCGTGCACCAGTGCGGGCAGGTCCTCACGCGCGTGCTTACCCATTCCCAGAAACATCGGCACCACGGTGATGCGCTGCACGCCGGCCTGCACCAGGCTCAGAGTCGCCTGCGCCAGGTCGGGCTGCGTCAACTCCAGAAAGGCACAAAGCACCTGCACGTCCGGTTCTTGCGCGCTGATGCGTTGCGCCACGGCCTGCATCGGACGGTGCCACAGCGGATCGCGCGAGCCGTGGCCGAACAGCACGATGGCGGCAGGAGAGGTGTCCAAAATAGTCTACCTTCGCAACACCAGCCAGCCAAAGGCGGCCAGGGAAAACAGGGAGTACAGCAGGCCGGGAGCCGCTGCGGTGAGCCAGGGCAGCCAGTTTTGCAGCGTGCCGATGTAGCTGAAGACGTTGTTCAGCAAAAAGAAGCTGATGCCGATCATGACGCCGCCGAACACGTAGCTGGCGATGCCGCCGGCGCGGAAATGCAGATAGGCAAAGGGCAGGGCCAGCACCACCATCACCAGGCAACTCAGGGGGTAGAAGACCTTCTTCCAGAATTCGATCTCGTAGCGCTGCGCGGTTTGACCGTTCGCGTTCAGGTGCTGGATGTACTGGAACAGGTCGATGGTCTTCATCCGGTCGGGCTTGAGCAGCGACACCGAGACCATCTCGGCGCTGATCGCCGTGGGCCAGCGCAGGCTGGCGAGCTGCAGACGCTCCAGCTTGGGCTCGGCTGTGCGTGGGCCGAATTCGCTGCGTTGCACATTTTCGAGCAGCCAGGCCTCGTCCTTGCCGAAGCGGGCCTTTTCGCCGTGCGTGAGCGACACCATCAAGCCCTGGTTGTCGTATTCGAAAATGCGCACGCCGTGCATTTCCCCGTCGGCCGCGAGCGCGTTCACGTTCACCACGTAGGAGTGATAGGTCTGCTTCTCCCGCAGCCAGGCGCCGGTCTGGCCCACGGTGATGTTTCCCATGTAGCGCGACTTGAGCGTCTGGGCCGTGCGGTCGGTCAGCGGAGCCAGATAGTCGCCCGTGGCGAAGGTGAAAAGGACGAATCCCAGGCCCAGCAGCATCAGGGTTTTCAAGGCCCGCCAGGGTCCCAGACCGCTGGTGCGAAGGATGGTGTATTCGGAGCTTTGCGCGAACCGCGCCATGACGAAGATGGTGCCGATCAGCACCGTGATCGGAAGCAGTTCATACAGGTGGCTGGGGATCATCAGCGTGACGTACAGCACGGCCTGCGAAAGCTGGTAGCCCTCGGCGCCCTTGTGGCCGACCCAGCGCAACTCGTCGACAAAGTCAAAGAAGAAGAAAAGCGCCAGAAATCCCAGCGTGACGAAAGCCACGGCGGCCAGTACTTCGCCGTAGATCAGGCGGCGAATCGTCCTCATGCCTGGCGCCCCGTCTTCTTGGCGCGCAGGGTTTCGATAGCGCTTACAAAGCTCCACTGCAGGTGGCGCTTGGTGAGCCACAGCAGGGCCAGCGTCAGCACGCCGCCGTGAAGCGCCAGCATGAAGCTGGTAAAGCCGATCTTTCCCGCCTCGATCCAGCTTTGCCCCAGGTTGATGGTGTCGTAATAGACCACGAACGAGAACAGCGCAAACAGCAGGCTGCCGCCACGCCCGGCCCGCGGATTCCCGCTGGAGACGGCCAACGCGATCACGACGAAGTTCAGCGCGGCCAGCGCCAGTCCCATGCGCCACGCCAGTTCGCCCAGGTTCGGTGCCGTGGGGTTGCGCAGCAGCACCAGGGTGTCGAGCGCCGCCCGGGAAGGCGCGCTGGCGGCGGAATCCAGCGACCTCTCCCCGATGCGGGTGCCGTAGCTGACAAATTCGCTCACCTTGAGCTCATTGGTGCCCGTCACGTTCTCGATGCGCTGCCCATTGTTGAGCATCAGGAAGCGCTCGCCTGCGACCACCTCGATCCGGCCGCCTTGTGCCGAGGTCACGCTTTCCTTGTCGCGCTCCGTGTCGGAGATGAAGATGTTCTTCCCGGTGCGGCTGTCGCGCGAATCCTTGTCGATGAAAAAGACCCTTCGGCCTCCCGCCGATTCCTGAAAGATGCCGGGCGAAACGCGCTCGATATCGCCGCGCTTCTCGAACTTGTCCTTCATGTCCTGGATCTGGCGGTTGGACCAGGGCCATACCGCCAAGGCGAGCACGGTGATCACCAGCAACACCGGCCAGGCGAACCGAAACAGGGGCCCGGAAAAACCGGCCAACCCGCGGCCGGTGGAGAACCAGATCACCATCTCGGAGTCGCCGTACATGCGCGACAGGGTCGCGACGATGGCGATGAACAGGCTCAAGGTGAGGATGGTGGGAAGGTGCCCGAGCACGCTGTAGCCCATCACCATCATCACTTCGGACGGATTCACGCTGCCGCGCGACGCCAGCCCGAGCGAGCGGATCAACATCATGGTCATGACCACGGTCACCAGCACCACCAGGGTAGCGCCAAAGCTGCGTGCCAGCTCCTTGCGGATGGAAGAATGGAATAACATCGACTGAAATCTTGCGGAATTGACCCTGGATGAGTCGCCGCCCTCAACACCTGGTAACTAAAAGGATGAATTATGAACTTTGAACTGAAAACCTTGGGATGGGCGGGTGCTGCCAGCGAGAAATGCGATGCCATGGTGGCGTTGGTGGGCGACGGCTTCAAGCCGGGAAAGGACGCCCTTTCCCAGTTCGCCGCACACGCGATCAAGGCCGCAGATCTGCAGACCAAGGCGGGAAAATGGCTGTCAGCCTACCGCGCCGAGGGTGTGGGCTGCACGCGCCTGGTGCTGGCGGGCGCCGCTGACGGAACAGCCAAAAGCGTGCGCCAGGCCGTGGCTGCCGCCGTGGCTTCGATCAAGGGCGGTGCGGCCAAGAATCTCGTGATCGCGTTCCAGCAGGCACCCGCCAAGGGCGCGGTTCGCGCCGCCGTGCTGGCGGCGGCCGAAGCGAGCTACGCCTATACCACCACGCAGTCCAAGCCTGAAGCACGCAAGCTGCAGCGGGTCACGATCGCGGTGCCGTCCGCACAGCCGGTTCAGGCCGAGTTCGAACTGGCACAGGCCGCGGTGGTCGGGGTCGAGCTGGCCAAGGAATGGGCAAATCGCCCCTCCAACCACGCCACCCCGACGCTGCTGGCGCAAGCCGCCCAAGCGCTGGCCAAGTTGCCCAGGATCAAGTGCGAAGTGCTGGGTCCGGCGCAGGTGAAGAAGCTGGGAATGGGCTCGTTCATGGCGGTGTCCAAGGGTTCAGAAGAACCGCTGCGATTCATCGTCCTGAAGTACGAAAACGGCCCCAAATCGCAGGCACCGGTGGTGCTGGTGGGCAAGGGAATCACCTTCGATACCGGCGGCATTTCCCTCAAGCCGGCACCGGAAATGGATGAAATGAAATACGACATGAGCGGCGCTGCCAGCGTGCTGGGCGTGTTTCGAGCGCTGGGCCAACTGCAACCCGCGATCAACGTCATCGGCCTGATCCCGGCCTGCGAAAACATGCCCGATGGCCGCGCCATCAAGCCCGGCGACGTGGTGACCAGCATGAGCGGGCAGACGATAGAAATCCTCAACACCGACGCCGAAGGGCGCCTGGTGCTGTGCGACGCCCTGACCTATGCCGAACGCTTCAAGCCCCGGGCGGTGATCGATATTGCGACCCTCACCGGTGCCTGCATGATCGCCCTGGGCGGCGTGCGCAGCGGCATGTTCTCATCGGACGATGCGCTCGCAGCGGCTTTGCTCGCGGCGGGCGAGTCGGCGCTTGACCCGTGCTGGCGCCTGCCGCTGGACGACGAGTACGCCGAAAGCCTGAAAACCCATTTTGCCGACGTCGCCAACGTGGCCGGGCGCGCAGGCGGCGCGATCACTGCGGCGAAGTTCCTGCAGCGCTTCGCCGCCAAGTTCTCGTGGGCGCACCTGGACATTGCCGGCACGGCCTGGAAAAGCGGCGCCGCCAAGGGCGCGACGGGAAGGCCCGTGGGGCTGCTGCTGGACTATTTGCTCGGGGCCGTGCATGCGGCTGAAACTGCCGGGAAACGGGCGGGCAAGTGACCGAAATCGCCTTTCATTTCAACGCACCCGACAAGCTGGCCTACAGCTGTCGTCTGTTGCGCAAGGCCGTGGCCAGCGGCGCACGCGTCGTGGTCACCGGGTCGGCGCAGACGCTGCAGCAGCTGGATCAGGCCTTGTGGACGTTTTCTGCAAGCGAATTTGTCGCCCACTGCCACGACGCCAGCGACGCTTCGGTGCGCGCACTGTCGCCGGTTGTGCTGACAGCGGCTCCGGCTCAGGCGCCGCATCAGCAGGTGCTGGTGAACCTGGGCGGTGCTGTTCCTGCGGGCTTTGAGCGCTACGAGCGGCTGATTGAAGTCGTGGGGCACGACGACGAGGACCGCAGCCAAGCGCGCGCGCGCTGGAAGCATTACGCCGACCGCGGCTATGCGTTGAAGCGCCACGATCTGGCGCTGAAGGAGCAATCCTGATGGCAAGCAGCACGCCGCGCGCCGGACGATTTGTTCCCACGCTCACGCAGGTGGTCCACGCTGCGCCGTCCGCGGCCAAGGATCTGCCCGAACTGTCCCGGGAAATGCAGGAAGAGCTGGTGATGCGTGTGATGCAAAGGCTGGATCTGGCGCTGGAGCAAAAGCTGCCTGCCGCCATCTCCGCGCTGGTGCAGCAGCACATGCAGGCACTGGGGCCGCGCCTGTGGGAAGAGGTGGGCGCGGTGGTGCAGCAGTCGGTCGCGCAGGCCGTGGCGCAAGAATTGGAATCCCGAAACGGCAAGAGCTGATGCGGATATTCGCCACGCGGGTCTGATCTGCCTCAATTGAATTCGCGTGTTCCCTAATGCCATTCGGGGAAATTTGCGGTATGTTCGCGCCCGTGGAGTAGATAATTCACATGGATCTTTGTTTTCAAGCCTTTTTTAACTTGGAGTATTTATGCAATTGAAATTGAAACTATCCGTGGCCGTTGCACTTGCCGCCGTTGCAGGCATGGTCAGCGCACAGGACGTTCAAGTGGTCAAGATCGGCCACGTGGCGCCCATGTCAGGTGCTCAGGCTCATTACGGCAAGGACAATGCCAACGGTTCGGCGATGGCGGTGGAAGACCTGAACGCGCAGAACATCGTCATTGGCGGCAAGAAGATCAAGTTTGAACTGCAGGCCGAAGACGACGCTGCGGATCCAAAACAAGGCACGGCAGCCGCACAAAAACTGTGCGACAGCAAGGTCGCCGGTGTCGTCGGTCACCTGAATTCGGGTACGACGATTCCTGCATCCAAGGTCTACAACGATTGCGGCATTCCCCACATCACGGGCGCTGCGACCAACCCCAATTTGACCAAGCCCGGCTACAAGACCACCTACCGCATCATCGCCAACGACAACGCTCTGGGCGCTGGTTTGGCCTTCTATGCAGCGGATGCGCTCAAGCTCAAGCGCGTCGCCATGATCGACGACCGCACAGCCTACGGACAAGGCGTGGCTGAAGTGTTCAAGCGCACGGCCTTGGCCAAGGGCATGACCGTCGTCGACGAGCAGTTCACCACCGACAAAGCCACCGACTTCATGGCCATTCTGACCGCCATCAAGGCCAAGAACCCCGACGCCATCTTCTTCGGCGGCATGGACCCACAGGCCGGCCCGATGCTGCGCCAGATGGAACAACTCGGCATGACCAAGGTGAAGTACTTCGGCGGTGACGGCATCTGCACCTCGGAAGTGGCGAAATTGGCAGCCGGCGCCAAGACCCTGGAAAACGTGGTGTGCGCTGAAGGCGGTTCTTCGCTGGAAAAAATGCCAGGCGGCATGGCATGGAAGAAGCGCTACGACGCCAAGTACCCTGCCCAGTTCCAAGTTTACAGCCCGTACACCTATGACGCGACCTTCGTCCTGGTTGACGCCATGAAGCGCGCCAATTCGACCGACCCCAAGGTCTACACGCCCAAGCTGATTGAAACCAGCTTCAAGGGTGTGACCGGTACGATTGCCTTCGAACCCAACGGCGAATTGAAGAATCCTTCGATGACCCTGTCGGTCTACAAGGACGGCAAGAAGACTCCGCTGAACTGACATCTGATTCATCGGCAAGGGGGTGTCGCCGGGTTCCGGTGGCACCCCCTTTTTGCATCTGCCGCCAGCTGACACCCGCACCACGGGCGAAGCCATGAGTTCGGGTGGAAGTACACATTTTTTATGGCATAATTGAAGACTTACCCGAACACACATTTGGGGCGGTTAGCTCAGGGGTAGAGCACTGCATTCACACTGCAGGGGTCGCAAGTTCGAAACTTGCACTGCCCACCAATTTATTGGTTATAAATCAAGGACTTACGAGTGATCGTAAGTCCTTTTTTGTTTGCCGTACGGACAAAATACGGACAATCGGCGGTTTTTTGGGCGCTTTTTTGATGGAAGCCGCCCGAAATTGCTAAAGCCAAAGGTGAGTGCGCACAGCACTCCAAGCCGATGAGTACGAAGTCCGCTGTTGAATCTGTCGTCCTGCCCAGTGTTTCTCCTTCGCCCCAGAACTTCAATGTGCTGGAGGTCTGCAGGCGTGTCCCCGACAGGGTCGGGCTCTATGCCCGTGGCACCAGGCCCCGGGGTCCTGGCCTTGCGGTGACGATCCCTCACGCGCTCCAGGGGAAAAGCACGTGGTGCTATTCCCCGCCGCATGGCGCCCCTTGGCATAGCGCGACAGCGTGCCGCTGACGCGCGGATACCGCCGCCCACCTAAAAACTATCGCGCCAGTCGCTGCACTTGGTGACACGCCAGTTTCGGATCGGTGTGCCGCCAACCCCAAAGCCCAAAACCGACTCATCAGCCCGTTACCCCCACCAAGCGCCCGAACAAGTTATGCCGGGGACTTGGTGGGGGTGACAAAACGACGGGCTGATGAGTCCGTTTTTTCATGCCCGAATTCATCCCCCTTCCGTCCCCCCAGGGGGAAACGCCAGAGCCGAGCGAGAGGGTAACAAGTTGAAGCCCTCCGAACTCAACCGAAAAGGGGCTCAGCATGTGCATTCGTGACACCATCACCGGCAAGATCATCAGCATTATGGAAGCGGGAATCGCCAAGGGCGCCAGTCGCTGGGTACCTTCCGCAGGGCAGGGCATGCCTCGCAATGCGAAGACCGGACAGCCCTACCGTGGCATCAATGTCCTTTTGCTCTGGAGCGAGGCCGCGGAGCGCCACTATTCATCAAATTTATGGCTTACCTACAGGCAGGCCGAAGGTATGGGTGCGCAGGTACGCAGAGGGGAAAAATCGACCCTGTGTGTCTTTTTCGACAAGATCAAAAAGGAGTCCGATGAAGAGCAGGATCAGGACAAGTTCTATCCGATGGTCAAGGCATTCTTCTTGTTCAATGTGGCGCAGATTGACGGCTTGCCGGATTCGATCACTGCACCATTTGAGACTCACAACTTCAATGCCGTTGCAGAGGCCGAGCAAATTCTGATCGACAGCCGTGCCGACATTCGCCACGGCTTTGACGGTGCGCTCTACATGCCGTCAAAAGACCAAATCCTGCTGCCATTGCGCGAACGATTCACCAGTGCGCAGAATTACTACGCGACCGCCCTGCATGAGCTGACGCACTGGACGGGCCACGAGTCACGGCTGAATCGCCAGTTTGGCAAGCGCTTCGGAGACGACGCTTATGCCTTTGAGGAACTGGTGGCCGAACTGGGTGCTGCGTTCATGGTGGGTCAATTGGGTATGGTGGACGCAACCATTGAAAACCATGCCGCCTATGTTGACAGTTGGGTAAAGGTTTTGAAAAACGACAAGCAGGCCATTTTTACGGCCGCAAGCCAGGCGTCGAGAGCGTCGGACTTCATCCTTTCCGCGCGGAAAGGGGCCTGAATGTTCATCGACCAAGAGAATTTCAGCGCCATTATTGAAACCGATGGTCGACTGACCTTATGGCTCTTGCTGTGGCGATGTGCATTCTGGAAACAGTCTCAGTTCGGTGACGTAAAACGACTAAGCTATCACCTAGAACGATAACGAATATGAACGAAACGACTATTTTTCAATCTCTCCACAGCCACGCCAAGAAAATGCGAATTCCCAATGTCTGGTTGGTGCTCAGCCTAAGTTGCACCTTACTGCCTGGTATTGCAGTAGCAGGATTCGATGAAGGGCTCGCGGCCTACGGTAAAAAGGACTTTGCCGCAGCGTTGCGCGAAATGAAGCCCCTTGCTATCCAAGGGCATGCCAGTGCCCAGTACAACCTCGCCGTGATGTACGACTTAGGTCAAGGGGTAGCCAAGGACGAAAAGGCAGCGGTGAAGTGGTACCGGCTCGCTGCCGGCCAAGGACATGCGCCGGCCCAGTGCAACCTCGGCCTGATGCACATCAATGGCCTAGGCTTAGCGCAGGACTACACGGAAGCGGGGCGGTGGTTCCGCCTTGCTGCCGACCAAGGGTATGCCAGTGCCCAGTACCACCTCGGCTGGTTGTACAAGAACGGCCAGGGCATAGTGCAGGACTACAAGGAAGCGGTTAAGTGGTATCGCCTTGCTGCCGACCAAGGGCAAACAAATGCCCAGTCCAACCTCGGCGCGATGTACGCCAGGGGACAAGGCGTAGCGAAGGACGACAGAGAAGCGGTAAAGTGGTATCTCCTTGCAGCCGACCAAGGGTATCCCATCGCCCAGGTTAACCTCGGTCTGATGTACAAGAACGGCCAAGGCGTAGCACAAGACTACAAGGAAGCGGTAAAGTGGTACCGCCTTGGTGCCGACCAACGGTATGCCGCTGCCCAGTTCAACCTGGGCCGGATGTACGAGAATGGCCAAGGCGTAGCACAGGACTACCAGGAAACTGTAAAGTGGTATCGCCTTGCTGGCGACCAAGGGGATGCCATGGCGCAGAACAACCTTGGCGTGATGTATGTCACCGGCCGGGGCGTTTCGAAAAGTCGCGTAGTTGCTTACGCACTTTTCAACCTATCAGCTACGGGTGATCCCTCTAGTGAAAACGATGCCACTGGCAATCGAACCCTTGTGGCTGAGTCGATGAACAACAGCGAGATCGAGGCGGCTCAAGAGCTCACTCGTGCTCTGACTCAACCTAAGAACTTTCTCAGCGCCCTTGATAAATATGGCAAACGACCGGCCATCAAAGAAAGGGCATAAGCCAGGGCTGTCGTCGCCAGCGATGACGCTTGCGACGAAACTACGGCGTGGGCATCCACAGACCCATAGCCAGATCGCTCGGCAAAGCTCCCCGGTGCGGTCTGGATCAATTCGATGGCCTCGATGTGCTGTCGAACCACGATCCTTTGGTGTTCGTGGGAAGCCTCGACTATCGTGTCGTTCGGATGTCTGCCAGAACCATCACCGAGCGCAAGTCGGTGAAGGTTCTGCTGCGACCCGTGCATGCGCTGCGTCCAGCCCAGGAGCGGGCTGAACGCCCGGTGCAGGAATACCGGTTCGACGACAGCCCTCGACACGTGGCTCGATGCGCCCCTGTTGTCGAGGGCTGTCGTCGAACGACCTGACCGACGAATCGTCAGTCAGGCTGGTCGGGGGTCGTGGTGATGCGGCTTTCAGACCGCACCGGTGCTGGACGCACCGGCTTCGTCGCCACTCACGGCTAGGGCCGTGCCCCCCGTCGGCTGGCGCCCGTCTTCGCCCCTTGCGGCGCGAGACTCCCAGCTTGCTGGGCCGCGCCGATGCGTCCTCCCCTGGCGGGTAGGCCACTTGGCTTGGTCGTGCTGCCGCACGACTCTCCCTGAACGGTCGACCCAGAAGCTGGGAGTCTCGCGCCCCTGCGGGGCTCCGACGGGCGCGGGCTTTGCCCCCACCAAACACCGCCGCTGGGGCGGCTGAAAAGCGTGGGCGCTTTTCTGTTTGGCGGCTCCCCCAGCCTTCGGTTCGACCCGTTTGGGCGGGTGCGACCTCAGGTGCTGCGCCGCGCAAGCGGCTTGCATCGCGGCCGATGCGCTGCGCGCAGACGGCGGCCGCGACCACCAATGTGGCGGCCCTAAACGGCCCTGCCACGCCTTCATCGGCGGCCCAGGTCATCCGAACCCGAAGATGCGGTCGATGTGGGCTTCAATTTGGCGGCGTACCTTGCTGGTGAAATCGCTGCTCCCCATGGGATGAGCGAAGAGCGGGCGAAGTTCACTCACCAGCTTGTCAATCATTGTGGCGCTTGCCGTGTTGTTGCGCCGCTTGCACTCTTGCGCTAGATCCGTGGGTGAGGGCTCTGACCGCTTCGCCTCCAAAAGGTGCTTTAGCGTCCGAATGTTGCGCTTTATCGGTTGCTCCAGGTGGTTCACTAGATCGGCGCGGGCGGCGTCAATAGCTGCATCCTTTTCTCTCAAGCGTCTACGCAGCTCGAGTATGGACAGACCGGCACGATCACTTCGGTCTGCGTGAGAGGCATGCCACAGCAGCAGGTCTTCAATGAGCTTCGAGTCACGCTGCGCTGGCAGGCCGAAGTCCTTGGCTAGCTTACGTTCTTGCCGGAGCACTTCCCTGGCCTCTTCACGAAGGTAGATCTCGACGGGTCTACGGCTTGGCTGTCCTGGGTCAATCCCGCCGTCATTGCGCATGCGAATAACCCAGAACTTCTTGCGCTCTGAGGATGTCATGGGCCTTTCGTTCAATCTGGGTCGACCGCGAGTTGCCATTGGAACCTCCTTGGACAGGCTCAATGAATTATCGCACCCCGAGCGTTAAACAGTTTGAAAGCAGGGGTGAACAGTTCGGACAGGCAGCGCTCATTTCAGTTCGAAATCAGTTCTATCCCGCAACCGCCAATCACCTTGGCAGATCAGGAAAAAGGGGTCAATCGTGAACCAAACAAAATCATTCGTAACGCCACCATCGGGACAACAAGGAGTAATTGACTCCGCTCTCGAGTTGTTCTATGTAATGTGTCGAGATATCAAGTACCTGGCCCAAGCGGCCGTCACAGAACACTTGCCGTCCACCGCAAACTACTTGGCCGGCACACCTCCTGAAAACTTCGGGTTGTTGGTCGGTTGCTTGTTAGCCGTCGGCCTGTTGGGCTTCAAAATGGCGCGTGTCAACAAGCCTGACGCGCAGTTGATCTCACCTGTGATCCGTATGGTGGGGTGGTGCATGCAATGGGGTGCTTTGATCCCGGGCATCGTGGTTCTGATCGCGACAGGACTTTTTGTTGGTGCATTTGGGTTCATAGATCGCACCGACTTGTTGGTCCAATACTTTCAGCGCCATGCTGACATGGCTGGCGTTGGCGCATTGCTCGGCTTGCTGTTGATCTCCTACCCGTGTCTGCGTGGCATTCCGATGTGGGAAAGGGGTGCGGGGCTCCCCGACATCGAGGAGTTGGTAAAGCGGTTTAAGAAATTTCACGGCTATGACCCGCGCCCGTTCTTCAATCTCCAGAAGGGTTGCTTTGTCGGCAAGGACCTGGACGGAGAGCCCATCTATGTGCCGTGGCAAAAGCTGCGCGAGACACACGTCCAGGTGCTTGGCACCACCGGTTGCGGCAAGGGCGTTCTGATGGTCATGATCGCCGTGCAGGCTGTTGCCGCCGGTGAGGCACTGGTCTGGTTCGATCCGAAATCAGATCGCTTTGCCCCGCGCTTGCTGCGGCAGGCTGCCTCGGACGCCAAGAGATCATTCGTTCTGTTAGACCTGAATCTGGGTCAGCCCCCTCAGTTCAGCTTGTTTGCCGGGGCAACCGAGTTTGAGATTCTGGACCTCTTCGTAGCAGGCCTGGATTTGCGCGGGAAGGGCACCGACGGCGACTATCACCGTGGTCGCGACGAAGACGCGGCGATGGTGGTGGCGACGATCGCCGTTACCAAGGACATTCGCTCGATCTCCGGATTGGTGGCGGCATGTGCTGGGAAGAAGGAGGTAACCGACGCAGAAAACTTTTGGCGCCACCTGCGCAAGCTGGCTCGTCTCGATGTGATCGACACTGATGCTGGGGTTGACCTGGCCGCGCACATCGCCGCTGGCGGCGTGATTTATGTACGAGGTAGCGCGGACACAGAGGTAGTAAAGACCCTGCAAAAGATGGTCCTGGCGCGGGTCGCACAAATCATCAAGGCACGGCCTGAATCCGATGTGGACAAACCGGTGTGCGTTGTTCTGGATGAATTGAAGCATTTGCTGTCGATGCCGGCAATCGTGTCACTGGGTGTGATTCGCTCCTTTGGCGCTCACTTTTTGCTGGCGCATCAGAGTCTTGGAGACCTGGATGGATGCGCCAGCATTCCGCCCGTCGAAGTGCGTGGTGCGGTGATCGACAACACAGCGATAAAGTTTGTTTACCGCATCAATGATGGCGAGTACGCCGAATGGTTGTCGAAGGCCGCCGGTCGGCAGCGCACCTTTGTCGAGGCCACCACCAAGGGCGTCAGTGATGACACGGGCCACGGTGGCTGGCGCGAGCAGCACATCCAATATCTCAATCCCGACTTGCTGACCCACCTGCCGCTGCCCAGCGATCGCTCTGGGCAGGCGAGCACCGGCGTCCTTCTTGGGTGGGGAAATGCCAAACTGTTCTATGTCGGCCCAATGGTTGCAACTGGCAATGCGCCCGTCCCCATTGAGGTGACGAAGGCTGGGCCAGTGAACGGACTGGAGGCACCAATATGATCGCCGCCACGACGAACCTCCTGTCGGCACCAGCAGCCCGCCGAGCCCGTAGCGAGCAGAAGAGGGTAGCTGTGCTGCGGTTCTTGCGTCAGGAGATTTGGTCGTCCCAGGACGTGCTTGGCGCGCTCATGGGCCTTGAAAGCCGCACATCTGCTCACAAAGCGCTGACCCGCATGGAAACTGAAGAACTGTTGCGGCGGCACACGGTGATGGGTTTGGGGGGAGGCCGTCTCACCTTGTGGGGCATCACGGCTCATGGTCAGGCAATGGCTTTTGATCCGGCAACTGAGATGCCACTCACGGCTTACTTCGAGCCGGGAAAGGTCGCGGAGCCGACGATCAAACATGGACTGGACGTTCAGCGGTTGCGGGTCTACGGCGAACGCGCAGGCTGGCGCGACTGGGTCAACGGCGACCGTTTGCCTGATCTCCTATTGGGAGGCAAGCGACCCGACGCCATCGCAGTCTCACCAGCAGGCCAGAAGACAGCCTTGGAGATTGAGCGAACGATCAAGACGACCAAGCGGTACGAGCAAATTCTGGCGAGCTATTTGATGGCACTAAAGGCAGAACAAGTCCAACAGGTTCTCTGGCTGTCTCCAACAACAGATCTCGCGGCGCGATTGCGTGCGGTAATTTTCGGAATAAAAGCGGTGACAGTTCAAAAACAACGCTTCACGATCGATCCAAAAAAACACCACTCACGATTGGGATTTCTTAGCTATCGAGAGTGGGAGGACGGCATTGATGTGCCTGGAGAACGCTCATGAACGAAAAAAATTCAGCGTCACATTTCATCGACAAGAACCCAACCAACAAGGAGAACCGCATGTCAGTCAGCGAACCATCAAATTATTACCACGCAGAACTCAAGGACGAAATTCGCACGGAGGTAAACGAGCTGTTGAAGAAGATTATAGGTATCTATATCGAAGGTTGTGTCTTTGACCGCCTGCGTTCGGCTGCAAGTGAATTTGCGGCTGGTAAGCGTCAGCTCATCGCAGTCGAGATCGGTCCTATTCGGTCGCATCCTGGCCCAGTTCTCTTAATTCGACTTGAAATTAGTGACTTCATTGTGACTAGCACTGGTCCCGATACCAGCGTTCTCGAGACTGGCAATCCACACCAGTCGCAATCTGATTTCAACAAACCATCGGAGGCCACATGAAGGACGAGCGTGCACTTGATTGGCTGGCTGACACGGCTTTGACAGCGATTGGACAACATTCACGGATGGAAAAATCGTGGATTGATGACAAGCGCTATGAGTTGGCCGGGCTGAGTCGGCTGAAGGTTCTTCATTGGATTGTGACGGGACTTGACGGGAGAAATCTCCGCATCGTCGCGGGGCACCTAGATGTGAACGTGCAGGACCTGGGAGCGGTCCGACGTGTTCTGTCAAAAATATAGCAATATTTAGGGAGATCGATTAATGTTAATAGCAAAACACGGCACTGTGCAGAATTCGGAACATCAAATTCCGTCAGGACCGCGCTATGCGCGAGCCAAGGGTGCATGCATTCATTTTCAGATTGCGCGCTCCACGCTTTGGCTGTGGGTGAAAGCGCGCCCCGGATTTCCGAAGCCACTCAAGGCCGGCCTGAAGGTGACGCTTTTTGACCTCCACGCGATCGAGGCGTTCTTGCGGTCTGATGCTGCAGTCGGAGGCAAAAATGACAAGCCCTATTGACGTGGTGGCGCGACATCTCGATGGTGTTGTCAGCAAGGGAAAAACCCTAAAGGCTCGATGTCCGGCGCATGAAGACAAAACGCCTTCGTTGAGCGTGAGCGAGGGGGAAGACGGGCGAGTTTTACTTCATTGCTTTGGCGGCTGTTCGGCAGAGGCGGTCGTCGCAGCGATGGGTTTGAAGATGTCAGACCTGTTCATTGCTGACGCAAACAGGCAGCGGACACAAAAAGTCCCCGGCGCAACTTTCCGGGAATTGAATGCGGCAGCTGACCGTGAGCGGCAGATTCTCTACTTCGTCAAAGCCGATCAAAAGGCAGGCAGGGTAGTGTCTCAAGCTGACTTGGAGCGCGCCAATTTGGCGCTCAGTCGGATTTCAAAAGTGGGGCGAATTCTATGAACGACAGCGAATCGGTCTGGGGGGCCGTCGACGCTGCGATATCTGCCGGCGAACTTAAAGCTACCAGCGAGCGTCGCTACGTTCAACTGGAGCAGGCCAGCGGCTTGAAGATATTGCCGATTCGGTGGCTTTGGCCGGGCTGGTTGGCCCGAGGAAAGTTGCAAATATTGGCGGGATCTCCAGGTACATGCAAAACTACCATCGCCATGTCTTTGGCCGCAACCGTAAGCAGTGCCGGGTGCTTTCCCTGCGGTTCACAGGCCACACTTGGAAATGTGTTGGTCTGGACCGGTGAAGATGATCCGGCGGACACCCTCGCACCGCGTCTTGTTGCGTCGGGAGCTGACCTAGCCAATGTGTTCTTTATTCGGGGCACTGTTGATGGTGGTGAGCAACGTAGCTTTGACCCTGGCCGGGATATTGGGCTCTTGGTCGAAGAAGCAAAACGCATTGGAAATGTCCAGCTCTTGATTGTGGATCCAGTTGTCAGTGCCATCATGGGGGACGGTCACAAAGCCAACGATGTGCGCAGAGGGTTGCAACCTTTGGTGGATTTGGCTCTCATCATTGATTGCGCCGTCCTTGGCATTACCCATTTTTCCAAGGGGTCTTCGGGACGTGATCCGCTCGAAAGAGTGATGGGATCGCAAGCCTTTGGTGCCCTTGCGAGAGTCGTGCTTGTTGCTGCCAAAGAATCCAGTTCGGTCGAGGGAGCGCCGCAACGGCGGTTTGTGGCGCGTGCCAAATCAAATATTGGCCCCGATGGTGATGGATTCGATTGCCAACTGCTTGAAACCACACTCGAATTGCATCAAGGTGTGGTGGCCACTTATATTGCGTGGCGAGGTGCGATCCAAGGTTCCGCCCGCGAGCTGCTGGAAGCTGTGGAGATGGACGAGGCTACTGGCGCGGATAGCACGGAGCGAAATGATGCCAAGTTGTTCTTGAGGGGCATTCTTGCGGATGGGCCTCTTTCGGTCAGGATCATCAAGGCGGACTCTACGGGTGCCGGGTATGCCTGGCGGACGATTGAACGCGCCAAAAAGGATGCGGGTGTAGAGGCGAGGAAACTTGGCTTAAAGGACGGTTGGGTGTGGGCGCTCCCCCCTGAGTGATATTGCATGGCAACGCCAAGACCGCCACCAAGACCCCAACACCGTCACGAATATGCCTGGCGGACTTCGGAATTTGATGGCGGCCTTCAAGAATTTTGCACTAAGTGCGATTTGCCCCTGTCTGCTGGCCATAGACTCGTCGCTGGTCAAGCCCCTACCTATAAACTAGGCGCCATGACCTCAATGCACGAAATCCATACCGAAAGCCACGAAACGGCGGTAGCAGCGTACTTGAAGTGCACGGTCGACGTGATTTTGCACCGGCGCGCTACCACATGAATGCAGTAGAGATCGAAGCAGCCATATCGGATTTGGCCCTTCAGCCTTTCGATACGGCGGACTTTCCGTTCGCGTTTTTGGCTGCTTTCGGCAACAAGGAAACCACGCTCAAGCGACTGCGCACCGGCAACAATAACGCCTCAGACGTGCCCGGCGGCGTGCTCCTGCGCAACAACATCCACATGGCCGTGTGCGACGCTGGCGCCGTGGGCGAGACCTTGAAGGCGTTGCGGGCCAGCCCGGCCACAACAAAGGCCAAGGCCAAGTTCATCCTCGCCACGGACGGGCAGACCCTTGAGGCCGAAGAACTGGCCGCTGGCGAAACCATCGCCTGCGCCTATCCCGACTTCCCCGATCATTTCGGTTTCTTTCTGCCGTTGGCGGGTATCTCCACCATCAAGGAGATCAAGGACAACCCCGTCGATGTGCGCGCCACGGGTCGCCTGAACAAACTTTACGTCGAACTGCTGCGCGAAAACCCGGATTGGACCAAGGACGAGCGCCGGGCCGACATGAATCACTTCATGGCGCGCCTCATCTTCTGCTTTTTTGCGGAAGACACCGACATTTTCAACGGTGAAGGCCTGTTCACCAAGACGCTGGAGCAGATGAGTGAACGCGACGGCTCCAATACTCACGAGGTGCTGTCCGAAATCTTTCGTGCCATGAACGTGCCCACTCGGCACGATGGCATGCTCGACAACCGACACCGGGTGGCAGCCCGGCTGCGGCCTTGGGCTGACCAGTTCCCCTACGTGAACGGTGGCTTGTTCTCCGGCAGCACCGAAGTACCGCGCTTCACCCGCATGGCACGGACTTACATGCAGCATGCTGGCGGCCTGAATTGGAAGCAGATCAACCCCGACATCTTCGGCAGCATGATCCAGGCCGTGGCCGACGACGAAGAGCGGGGCGCCCTAGGCATGCACTACACCAGCGTGCCCAACATCCTCAAGGTGTTGAATCCCCTGTTCCTGGACGACCTGCGCGCCGCTTTGGGCGAGGCCGGCGACAACGAGCGCAAGCTGCTCAACTTGCGCAAGCGCATGGCGCGCATCCGCGTGTTCGATCCGGCCTGCGGGTCTGGAAATTTCTTGGTGATCGCCTACAAGCAGATGCGCGAGATCGAGGCGGAAATCAACCGCCGCCGCCGCGAGCCGCACCTGGGCAGCGAGATACCGCTGACCAACTTCCGTGGCATCGAACTGCGTGACTTTCCGGCGGAGATTGCGCGCCTAGCGCTCATCATTGCCGAGTTCCAGTGCGATGTGCTGTATCGCGGGCAGAAGGACGCGCTGGCGGAATTCTTGCCGCTGGATGCGCAGAACTGGATTGTTTGCGGCAATGCGTTGCGGCTGGATTGGCTCAGCATCTGCCCGCCCACGGGCACGGGAGTGAAGATGGTGGCGGATGATTTGTTTGGCACGCCACTGGAGCAGGCGGAGATTGATTTTGAGAATGAAGGCGGGGAAACGTATATCTGCGGGAATCCGCCGTATCTTGGAAGCAAGTGGCAATCGGGGGAACAGAAGGCTGATTTGGCTTCTGTGTTTGCGGGTCACGGCACCGGATGGAAGACGCTCGACTACGTGGCAGGCTGGTTTATGAAGGCCGCCGACTATGGAGCAAAGACTTCGTCGGTGACGGCGCTCGTATCGACAAACTCCATCTGTCAAGGGGTGCAGGTTCCTATCCTTTGGCCACTCGTATTTGCGACCGGTCACCAGATTGTCTTTGCGCACACGTCATTCAAATGGGCAAACCTAGCCAGTCACAACGCCGGTGTCACGGTGGCAATCGTCGGCATCTCAACGAATTTGGCTCGACCCAGAATTCTGTTCTCTGCTGTGGACAAAGACGAAGTCATCGCCAAGCAAGTTCTAAACATCAACGCCTACCTCGTACCTGGGCCTGACCTCGTTGTCCAGCCTTTGCGGGAATCAAAGGCTGGATGTGCCTATATGGATCTGGGCAACATGCCCAAGGACGGCGGGCACTTGCTCTTTTCCAACGCCGAAGCCGAACACGCTCTCAAGCAGGAACCGGCCATCGAAAAATACATGTTCGACTTTGTCGGCTCGCAGGAATTTGTCAAAGGCATCGTTCGCAAGTGCTTGTGGATCGAAGATCAGCAGGTGAAACAAGCAGAACGCATACCGTTAGTGGCGGAGCGTCTTGCGGGTGTGCGTGCAATGCGTCTGGCCAGTGACGCGGAGTCAACGCGTGACTACGCAGACCGCCCACATCGCTTCAAGCAAATTCAGGGACGGGGGCAGGCCTCGTCAATCGTCGTTCCCAAAGTTTCGTCTGAGTCCCGTGAATACCTGCCCGTGGGCTTGCTGACGGCCCATTCCGTGGTGTCCGACAATGCCTTCGCCCTCTACGATGCCCCGCTCTGGAACATGGCCCTCATCGCCTCGCGGCTGCATCTGATCTGGGTAGCCACAGTCTGCGGCAAATTGGAAACACGCTACCGGTACTCCAACACCCTTGGCTGGAACACCTTCCCCGTGCCGCTGCTCACCGAACAGAACAAGGCTGACTTGACCCGCTGCGCCGAAGACATCCTGCTGGCGCGCGAAGCTCACTTCCCCGCCACAATAGCCGACCTGTACGACCCGGACACCATGCCGGAGAATCTGCGCCACGCCCACGAACGCAATGACGAGGTGCTGGAGCGCATCTACATCGGCCGCCGTTTTAGGAACGACACCGAGCGTCTGGAAAAACTGTTTGAGCTTTATACGAAGATGACGGCGACGGCCAAGCCTAGCGTGAGAACAACGAGGGGAAAGAAAGCATGAGCGATAGTCCCATCAGCCTGACCGCGCCCCCTGAAGGTTATGCCGACTGGCTGGCCGATCTGAAAGGCCGCATCCACACCGCGCAGCAGCGCGCCACGCTGGCGGTCAACCGCGAGCTGGTGCTGCTGTATTGGCAGATCGGGCGCGACATTCTGGCGCGGCAGGCAAGCCAAGGCTGGGGTGCGAAGGTGATCGATCGGCTGGCGCATGATTTGCGCACCGCCTTTCCAGACATGAAGGGGTTTTCCCGCGCCAACCTGATGTACATGCGCGCTTTCGCCGAGGCGTGGCCGGATGCCGAAATTGTCCAACAGGCTGTTGGACAATTGCCCTGGGGGCATAACCTGGTGCTGCTCACCCGCCTGAAAGATTCGCAGCAGCGCCTAGCTTATGCCCAGAGTGCCATTGCGCACGGTTGGTCGCGCAATGTGCTGAACATCCATATCGAAACCCGCCTGCTGGAACGCACCGGCAAGGCCGTTACCAACTTCGATGCCAGTCTGCCCAAAGCCCAGTCCGACTTGGCCAGAGAGTCGGTAAAAGACCCTTATCGGTTCGACTTTCTTGGGCTGACCGACGAGGCGCAGGAACGTGAAATTGAGCATGCTTTGGTGAAGCACGTCACCGAATTTCTGCTGGAACTGGGCGCGGGCTTTGCATTCGTCGGGCGGCAGGTACTGCTGGATGTGGGGGGCGACGAGTTTTTTATCGACCTGCTGTTCTATCACCTCAAGCTGCGCTGCTATGTGGTGATCGAGCTCAAGGGCGGCAAGTTCAAGCCAGAGCATCTAGGCCAGCTCGGGTTCTATCTGACCGCCGTGGATCGCCAGGTTAAAAGCGAGCATGACAACCCAACCATTGGCCTCTTGCTCTGCAAGAGCAAAAACAAGATCGTTGCCGAATACGCCTTGGGAGATAAGACCCAGCCCATGGGCATCGCCGAATACAAGCTGCTCGAATCCCTGCCCGCCGAGCTGCAAACCAGCCTGCCCAGCATTGAGCAGATTGAGCGCGAACTGGCAGGCAGCTACACATCTACGCAGGACGACTCGCAGTGACCAACCGGACCAATCCCACCAATGCCTACACCGTGCCGTCGGTGTCCATCACCACGGCGCGCACCGGGGCTTCCAGCAGGGCAAACGCACTGGGCATGCGCGCCATGCAGGAGCGCGCCTACGCCAAACGCGGCGAGCAATACCTGCTGATCAAATCGCCACCGGCATCGGGAAAATCCCGCGCGCTGATGTTCATCGCGCTGGACAAGCTCAACAATCAGGGGGTGCGGCAGGCCATCATCGTGGTACCCGAGCGCTCGATTGGTAGCAGCTTCTCTGACGAACCTCTGAGCCAGTACGGTTTCTATTGGGATTGGCAGGTGGCCCCGCAATGGAACCTGTGCAATGCGCCCGGAGTGGACGATGTGAAGGTCGCCAAGTCCAAAGTCAAGGCCGTCGGCGAGTTCCTTGCCGGTGACGACAAGATACTGGTTTGCACACATGCCACGTTCCGCTTTGCGGTGGACGAGCTTGGTATTCAGGCTTTCGACAACCGTCTGATCGCCATCGACGAGTTTCACCACGTTTCCAGTGACCCGGATAGCAAGCTTGGCAATCAACTTGGCGCATTCATTGCTCGCGACAAGGTGCATCTGGTCGCCATGACCGGTTCCTACTTCCGGGGCGATAGCGTGGCCGTGCTGGCTCCGGCGGATGAGGCCAGGTTCGAGACGGTCACATACACCTACTACGAGCAGCTCAACGGCTACCAATGGCTCAAATCGTTGGACATCGGTTATTTCTTCTACACCGGCCCTTACGTTGATGCCGTTGCCAAGGTGTTGGACCCGGCGCTGAAAACCATCGTCCATATTCCCAATGTGAATGCCCGCGAAAGCCTGAAAGACAAGCAACGCGAGGTGGATGAAATCATGCACGGCATGGGCGAATGGAAGGGTGTTGACCCAGCTACAGGATTCCATCTGGTGTTGGCCAGTGATGGTCGCACGTTAAAGGTCGCGGATTTGGTGGATGACAGCGATCAGGCAAGGCGTTCTCGTGTTCTGGGCGCGCTGAAAGACCCGGCGCAGAAGAACAATCGCGACTACGTTGACGTCATCATCGCGCTAGGCATGGCGAAGGAAGGCTTTGACTGGATCTGGTGCGAACACGCGCTGACCATTGGCTACCGCAGCAGCCTGACTGAAATCGTGCAGATCATTGGTCGCGCCACGCGCGATGCCGAGGGCAAAGAGCGCTCGCGCTTCACCAACTTGATTGCCGAACCCACAGCGGAGCAGGCCGCAGTGGCAGAGGCTGTGAACGACATGCTGAAGGCTATTTCTGCCAGTCTGCTGATGGAGCAGGTGCTGGCGCCGCGCTATGAATTCACTCCAAAGAACATGGGGCCGAAAGACGGCTTCGATTACGGCGGCGACGGTTACAAAGAAGGTGGTCACAACATCGGTGTGAATAAGGACACCGGCCAGATTCACGTGGAGATCAATGGCCTGACAACGCCTCAAAGCCCGGAAGCCACGCGCATCTGCAAGGAAGATTTGAATGAAGTCGTAACCAGTTTTCTGCAAGACAAGACCACGCTTGAGCGTGGACTTTTTGACAAGGAAAACACCCTTCCGGAAGAACTGACGCAGTTGCGCATGGGCAAGATCGTGCGTGAGCGTTACCCGGAGTTGAGCGATACCGATCAGGAGGCCATCCGTCAACACGCCATTGCGGCGATGAACATCACCCAGCAAGCTAAATTGGCGTTGGCAATGGCCGATGCCAACGGTAGCGATGTGGCGCAAGGCAGCACCGCATTGCTGGATGGGGTGCGCAGGTTTGTCAATGTGCGCGATCTGGATATCGATTTGATTGACCGCATCAACCCCTTCGACGCCGCCTATGCGGTGCTGGCAAAAGCGATGGATGAAAAGTCGCTGCGCCAGGTGCAGGCCAGCATTGCGGCCAAGAAGGTCAGCATCCCCGAAGACGAAGCTCGCGACCTGTCAAAGCGCGCCTTGCTGTTCAAGAATGAGCGCGGTCGCTTGCCGGACATTAACTCAGCCGATGCGTGGGAAAAGCGCATGGCCGAAGGCGTTGCCGCGTTTGCGCGTTTCCGTGCGCAGGCCAAGGCCGCTCAGACGCCAGGGGAGGCCGGGAATGCCTGAAATGGACGATGACGAACTGCTGGACGCGCTGGGCGTTGAAGTAGTCCCCCTAAAGGTCTCCAGCCGCACCCCGCGCGAGGAACGCGTTATTGCGGGCTTCGAGGACATCCTGCGTTTCTATCAAACCCATGGCCGCGCTCCGATGCATGGCGAGGTGCGCGACATCTTCGAGCGCCTCTATGCCGTGCGCCTTGATCAACTGCGTAAGCTACCGGAAGCTCAAACTTTATTGGCTGAGCTGGATGGTCCTGGCCTGTTGTCCGGAACGGCACAAGCGCAGGTCGATGTAGATGCGCTTGATGAGGACGCCCTCCTGGCCGAGTTGGGGATTAACCATGGACTTCCCGAACAGAATGACATCACCATTCTGCGAAATGTGCGTCCCTACGTAGAAATAAAGGCTGCGGAAGAAGTCGCCAATCGCACGCCCTGCGCGGATTTCGAACACTTCAAACCTTTGTTCGAAGAGGCCGAAGCTGGTCTCAAGTCTGGATCTTGGATAACCAAACCATTTGTTAAAAATGCCAGTATTGAATTGGGGGATTTCTTCATCATTGGCGGTCAGGTAGCTTATGTTGCCGAATTTAATGAAGGTGCCAAGACCAAGGATGGACGCGAAAACCCGCGACTAAGAGTCATTTTTGACAACCGTACCGAGAGCGACCTTTTGCTGCGCTCGCTTTCGCGTTCGCTCTATCCTGATGGAAACACACCCGTGGGGCGTCGCCTCATCCGCAAGGACGATGGCCCATTGTTTGGCGGCATGGCAGAGCCTGACGACATCGAGTCTGGCACTATCTACGTGTTGCGCAGCCAGTCCACCCATCCATTTGTGACCGAGCACCGCGAACTGATTCACAAAATCGGCGTGACTGGCGGTAAGGTGGAGACCCGCATTGCGGGCGCGGCAAAGGATGCAACCTATCTCTTGGCCGACGTGGAAATTGTTGCGACCTACAAACTTCACAATCTGAACCGCACCCGGCTTGAGAACATCTTTCACCGCCTGTTCGCCGCAGCGCAGATCGACTTGACCATCGAAGACCGATTCGGCAATCCGGTCAAGCCGAAGGAATGGTTCCTGGTGCCACTGCATGTGATTGACGAGGCGGTTGAGCGAATTCGAGATGGGTCAATTACCGATATGGTTTACGACCCGACGACGGCGCGGTTGTCCAAATAAATTTGCATTGCAAAAAATACAATGACTCTGAAACCTTAGCAAAATTATGTACCTGCGATCAATCCAGCTCAGAAATACGGGACCAATACAAGAACTAGATTTGATCCTGCCATTCACTGGCGAGAATCCGAAGCCTTTGGTTTTGGTGGGTCGAAACGGGAGTGGGAAATCAACCGTTATTTCGTTCATTGTTAACGCGCTTGTTGCCCTGAAGCAACAGGTTTACGAGGATGTGGAAGTTGAAAAAGGCAAGGTCTATCGATTGCGATCTGCGTTGGGCATCCATGGTGATGCAAACTTTTACTTTGCCAAGCTGGACTTCGAGCAAGGCGTTTCGCTGATTGAGTGGCAACTAAATGCCAAGAAGGAGAGCATCACCGATCCGACCGGCCTGCTTGCTTTGGACAGCAGTTGGAATGAGATTCCGCCAAACGAAACCAGTCATTTCAAACTGCCGCTGGGTGAATTGGCGCAGACTCATATGTTGGAGGCGTTGCTACAGAAAACGAGCCTCTTGTTTTTCCCAGCCGACCGATTTGAGCCGCCGGATTGGTTGAATACTGAAAACTTGTCCTCGGAACTTCGCCTTCCAGACGCACAGCGCGTCAAAGGTCGTACGCCACGGCGGATTTTTTCACGCAATCGTTTAAGGCCCACACTGGAATGGTTAAATTCAGTTGTGTTTGACATGATGGTGTCCGAACATGAGGAAGTAAACATTCCGATTAATTACAGTGGCCAACGAACCTCAGCAAGGGTTGCTCGACCTGGTAAGGCGCACGCGGTGTTCTGAAGCGGACCCGGAATTTGGGACAGGTGTTTAAGTGGGACACTGTCTAAAGAAACGGGTATCCAATGACTGAATCAAAGAAGCGCAAATTTCATCCACCTGAGTTCAAAGCGAAGGTGGGACTGGAGGCGCTTGGTGGGA
>CAILZB010000081.1 GCA_903838565.1 uncultured beta proteobacterium
CACCAAGCGCCTCCAGTCCCACCTTCGCTTTGAACTCAGGTGGATGAAATTTGCGCTTCTTTGATTCAGTCATTGGATACCCGTTTCTTTAGACAGTGTCCCACTTAAACACCTGTCCCAAATTCCGGGTCCGCTTCATACCCACTCAAATTTCAACAGAGGCTCAATTGTTTTAACCACGCCTTCGCATTAAAAACTCCTTTTTCATCGAAGAAGGTTAACAATTTGCTCCCTGGGATCACACCAGTCTCCCGCCATTCGGGCATAGTGCGAATATCAATCACAGCAACTCCGGTTGCGGCTAAACGAACCAGCTCCGCGCTATCTACATTGACCACATCGGCGTGCACGCCAAGTGCGCAAAAACAGAGCAGCATGTAGGCCGTGATTTGTTTGAACATAAACAACTTCTTGAATGTATAATATCAGTCTACACTTATATAACGTGCTAAGTCAAGAAATCAAGAGCAAATTGTTTTGCTAAAAGTCATGATCAGACTACGGATATCGTTTAAAGATCGGTACGCTTGAGAAGATCACCAATCGAACTGGCTACGAGCTGCCTCATGCAGCGCCAAAAACTATCACAGTGCCACGAAGGGCCACAGCAAATTACCATGAGTTTCTGGGATCAACAGTATTCAACGCCGGACTTCAAGTACGGCACACAGGCAAACTGGTTTCTGCGCAATCAGGCCGCCCACCTTCACCCTGGCAGCGAAGTCTTGTTGCCAGGAGACGGAGAAGGCCGCAACAGCGTGTGGCTGGCGCGGCGTGGACATCACGTTACTGCGGTAGACAATTCCAGGGTAGGTTTGGACAAGGCATCGCGGCTAGCGGCAGAAAATGGTGTTGCCGTAGCACTCATTGAGGCCGATCTTGAGCATTGGGTCCCCACACCCGACAGTTTTGATGCTGTCGTCCTAACCTACGTTCATCTTCCCGAAAGTTGGCGGCACATCGCGCACCAGCGGCTCACTTCAGCACTGCGACCTGGCGGATGGTTTATTCTTGAAGCGTTTCATCCGCTGCAATTGGGATACAGCAGTGGCGGGCCTAAAGACGAGTCCCTGCTTTATACGATCGACATGATCCGGTCGGACCTTGCAGCGCAACCAGAAGTGATTCTGGATGAGGTCCTGGCATGGGAAGGTGAGGCTCATCTGGATGAAGGAAGCGGTCATCAAGGCTCCGCGCACCTTACGCGCTATGTTGCACATCGTGTTAAATCAAGAAACCCCGACACCAATGCTTAAACCACATGTGTGAACTTCTGGGTATATCGAGCCAACGCGCAACGCAGTTGACCATTTCATTGGAAGCGCTGGCGGCCCACAGCGCGCCGGGCAAAAGCAACCGTGATGGCTGGGGTGCTGGGTTTTACCAAGGGAATGACGTTGCCCTGTTTCGGGAGCCGGGCGCCGCCAGTGACAGCGCCCTGGTGCAACTGCTTGAAGCACAGGGGCCGAGCACCACTCTGGCGATCTCGCATATCCGGCGCGCTACGCTGGGCCAAGTAATGTTGGCCAATACTCAGCCCTTCGTACGTGAACTAACGGGCCGCACACACTTGTTTGCGCATAACGGCCACTTGCCAGGCATTGCGCTAAATCAGAAGTTCTCGCTGGACCGTTTCAGGCCAGTGGGCGAAACCGACTCCGAGCACGCCTTTTGCGCGCTGATGGCGCGGATGCAGGGCCTGTGGCACAACGCATCTGCCCCACCGTCAATCGAAGATCGACTGGCCGTCGTCACCGCCTATGCCAAAGACCTCCGGGAACTCGGCCCGGCGAATTTCCTGTATGCCGACGGCGAAGTTTTGTTTGCCCATGGTCATCGGCGCATACAGGTCGCCAGCGGCAAGATCGAACCGCCTGGTTTGTTCCTGTTGTCGCGACAATGTTGTCACGAGGCTGACCGTTTCGAAGCGGCCGGTGTAGCCGTGGCGCAGGGTTATCAGGAAGTTGTTCTAATAGCCAGCGTACCGCTTTCGGATGAGCCGTGGCGACCGCTGCAGGAGGGGGAAGTCGTAGCCGTCTCATTGGGCAGACTTGTTAATAGCATCAACCCAAGCATTGAGCAACCTACACAAGGTGTTATATGAACTTTTTGGACCTTTTCCAAAATTACTGGCCATTCATGGCTTTGGCGCTCTGGTTCGCTTACAAGGGGTGGAATTCAAAAAGAGTCGCTGCCATGCTTCCAGAACTTAAGAGGGACGGCGCCACGTTTGTCGACGTCAGATCAGCTGGGGAGTTTGCAAGCGGGAATGCTCCCGGAACAATTAACATCCCACTTCAGGAATTGGGAAGCAGGCTCCGGGAGATCCCAAAGTCTTCCCCGGTCGTTCTTTGCTGTGCAAGCGGGACAAGAAGTGGAATGGCAAAACTGGTACTACGAAAGAATGGTTACCTGAACGTTCACAACATCGGTACTTGGAGCAAATTGCTGGGCTAGACGCACCATGGGCGATCCTCGCTAATTGTGATGGTTTGCACCAAGTGAAGCACGTTCAAGCGGCACCACATTGGATCAACACGTGAGCCCAATCGCCACCAGTGTCGGGCCTTTTGCGGTGGCAACCCAATGGGTTGTACTGCTAGTTTGCGCTGGTATTGCTGCGCTGGTTGGCCATTTGATTGGGCGGCGCCAGCAGGTCGGCATCACCGGCACCCTGACCGATATGCTCTTGGCGGCCGCCCTGGTCGGGCGCATCGTCTTTGTCGCCATATGGTTTGAACACTACAGCGATGCGCCTTGGACCATTCTCGACATCCGCGACGGTGGTTTTACGTCCTGGGCTGGCGTCTCAACAGCCATTGCTGTCGCCCTTTGGCAAGGTTGGCGACGCGACGCGCTGCGCGGGCCTCTGCTGTTTGGTTTGCTCGCAGGCAGCCTGGCCTGGGGCGTGTCGCCCGCATTGATGCGACTCAACACCGGCCCGGCACTGTCGGATCTTGACGGCGTTGAGTTCGTTAACTTGCAAGGCAAGCCGCAAAGCCTGGCCGCGTTGGCGCAGGGCAGACCACTGGTTGTCAACCTGTGGGCCACCTGGTGTCCACCCTGCCGTCGTGAAATGCCGGTACTGGCCAAGGCACAGCAACAAATTTCGGGTGTGTGCTTCGTCTTCGTGGACCAGGGCGAGGTCGCATTCACCGTGCAAAAATTCCTCGGTGACAGTCAGTTGGTTGTTGCGAATGTGTTGCTAGACCCCGGCAAGAAGTTGGGAGAGCAACTGGGCCCAATGGCTCTGCCAACGACTTTGTTTTATGACGCAAGCGGTCGGCTGGTCGAGACGCATCTTGGCGCGCTGTCGCCGGCGACGCTAGCCGACAAGTTGAAGAAACTGGGGATACCTGGCTTATCCGAACCTGGGGTTAGCGCGCAGTGACTATGTGTTTGGACATCCAGTTTAATGGCGACTGACTGCTACAGAGCGCTCGGTCTGCTGAAAGGCCGCTTTGGGGAGAAATATTGAACGTCTCTTGATGGTCGGGAAGAGCCTCTGACTTTTCAAAACCGCCTGCCCGAAACTTGTCATTGGAATAACAAACGCCTACGTTATACCGGACTCACCAATTCGCAGCCGCTGATCTTCCCAGGAAAGAGGCGTGTCAATGGCAAGATCAAACAGGGATACCGTGTCCGACAGGGTTTCATTCAGAATCGCAGCCTGAATGTCCGGCGCCAGTGTAGTCAGATTGACCATCCGGCTGATGTAGCTGCGATCCACGTTTTCCTGCTTTGCCATCGCCGCAATGTTGGCAACCTGGCCGCTCTCTATCTGACGCAGCCAACGGTGGCCGCGCGCCAGGGCAACCTGCAGGGCGGTCGGCTTCGCCTCGCCAGTGACAAATGCCAAGAGACCCTGTGGCACAACAACCTCGCTGCGCCCACTGTAACGCTTGATCCGGATCGGAATGGACACTGTCAACGCGCCGTTGGTGCCATGCAGCAGCAATGGATCGCCATCGAATTCCAGAGTGGTTGCCCTCATGCAAAAGCCTCCTGTGCAACTTTTGCGCTGCGTGGTGTGCCGGGATTACGGATTACATCGAGTGCCAGGTTTTCTACTCCGTTAGGATGCAATTTCACTTGTAGCTCGTTGGGCGAGATGATGATTCTCTCGATCAGCAACTGGACAATGCGGTACTGCTCCAGTGGGAAAAGCTGGTCCCACACCTGATCGATGCGGTGCAGTGCTGCCGCAACCTGGATCTCAGTCATGCCTGCTACTGCGGTGTCCTCAATTTTCTTGATTTCACGCCAGACTTGAGTGACCACCTCCGCTGAGCCCAGGATGGCGCGCACGTGCACCATGACTGCTTGCTCGATCTCGCCTGCCGGCAACATCTTGACGCCTGAAGAGCCATGCCCTTCCTTGCTGTCGCGCGTTGACAGGTAGTACCGATACAGGCGCCCACCATGGCCCTTTGTGGAATGCGGTGTCATGGCACGCCCGTCTTTCGTGAAAATAAGACCCTTGAGCAAGGCGGGGCGCTCAGTGCGAATCTGTCCCTTCTTTGCGCCTGCGTATTCCGGTGAACGTGACCGCTGTTTCCGGCAATGTGACCAGGGATTCCGGTGATCGTGACCGCGGTGCGGTGCTGCGCGTTTTTTGATTCTATGCCGGCTTGCTTTTCGGCTGGTTCCCCTTCCCCGGTATTGCTGTTTCTGATTTCATAGGCCCCTGCCAGGCCGCCGGAGGCGCCCCTGGTCAGGCATGTACCCATGCATGACCCACCCCCGGCCAGCACCGCGTGCGGTTGCGGGTGCCGATATCTTTTGTGGCTCAAGCATCGATGGCTCCCTTCGCTGGTGGGCTCTTCTTGCGAAGCGATTCGCCTTTGAGCGTGAAACGGTGATGACTTTGCATCAGCCTGTCGAGCATGGCGTCAGCCACCGTCTGGTCGCCGATCCACTCGTGCCAGTGTTCGATGGGCAACTGGCTGGTGATGATCGTGGCGCGGTGGTTCGCGCGGTCATCGATGATCTCCAGCAGATCGGCTCTGGTTTGCCCGTCCATGGCGGCCATTCCCCAGTCGTCCAGCAGCAATACGTCCGTACCTTTGAGCGTATCGAGCCAGCGCGTAAACGAGCCGTTGGCGTGCCGAATTCGAAGTTCCTCACCCAGGCGTGGAACCCGCTGATACAGCACGCTGTATCCACGCCGACAGGCATGCTGGGCCAAGGCACACGCGATCCACGATTTGCCCGCGCCCGTGGGGCCGGTGATCAGCACAGCGTGACCTGACTTGACCCATTCGCCCAGTGCCAGGCTCATCACCGCGCTGCGCTCCAGGCCGCGACCGCTGCGGCTGTCCAGATCTTCGATGGCGGCCTGGGGGTATTTGAGTTTGGCGTTTTTGAGCAAGCGTGCGCAGCGCCGATCTTGCCTGCCGTGCACCTCGCGGTCGACCAGCAGTGCCAGTCTCTCCTCAAAGCTCATGGCGCTGATGCCGCTTTGCGTGAGTTGGAGCTCCAGCGCCTGCGCCATGGTCTCAAGACGCAGCTCGCGCAGTTGGTTCAAGGTGGTGTTCATCATCATTTTGAGGTTGTCCGTGTGGGGGTTCATTGGTAGTAGTTCGGTCCACGCACATGGGCGTGGGTAGGACTGGTCCACTCGGGGGTTGCCGGGGTGGGCACCAGGTCGCGTCGGTTGAGAAGGAAGTCCCGGATGTGGGTGTACTTGCACGTGCCCAGGCTCGATGCCAAGGCGCATGCCGCCTCCAGCCTGGTGTCGCCATAGCGCTTGCTCAACGAGAGCAAGCCCAGGCAGGCACGGTAGGCATGCTCGGGGTGGCGTTGGCGATCAAGCATTTTGCGCACTGTGCCCGCGCAGGCCACGCCGATGCGCTCACCCCAGGCCACAAGGCGCTCGGGCGTCCATTGGGCCTGGTGTTGATGGCGCTCGGGCAGATGCTCGACCACCGTGGTGAAGCCGCCTTTGTGGGCGCAGCGTTTGTGGCTGGCAACGCGGTTGCCACGGTGCAAGGCCTCGATTGCATGGGTGGTCACGCGCAACTCCAGCGCCAGGCCCACCAAGGCGTTGGGCACGCTGTAGCGGTGGCCTTCGAATTCGACGTGGCTGTCAATGTGCACGCGCACGGTTTTGAAGACCGCCCATTCCCAAGCTTGCAGGGGCAAGGCCATCAAGGCCGGGGCGTCGATTTGGGCAAACACACTGGCGCGACTGCCCGGCAGTTTCTGAAACGCACGCTGGTTGAGCCACTGCAACAGGGGCGTGATGGCGTCGTTGACCTCCTCCACGCTGGAGAACTGGAATTTGCGCAAGCGTGCCAGTATCCAGCGCTCCACCAGCAGCACGCTGAGTTCCACCTTGGGCTTGTCCTGCGGGTGGTAGGCGCGAGCAGGCAGCACCGAGCAGTTGTAGTGCCGCGCAAAGTCCTGCACCGTGTCGGTAAGCACGGGCTCATAGCGATCGGCCACCGTGACCAGTGCGCGCGGGTTGTCGGGCACGATGATCTGAGGCACGCCCCCATAAAAGGTCAACGCCTGCGCTGTCGCGCCCAGCCAATCGCGGGCCGTTTGCGCGGGCGTGGCAAGGCAGAAGCAGAGGCCGGAGACGCCCATGGCGGCCACGAAGATGTTGGCCCGACCTATCTCCTTCCCATGCGCCGTGAGCGCGATCGTCGGACCGGCATAGTCGATGAACAACTTCTCGCCGGCGCGGTGCACTTGGCGCATGGAGCGTTTGAGGCGCTTGGCAAACTGGCGGTAGTTCTCGCAAAATTGCGAGTAGCGCCAGGGCTTGACGGGAAAGTCGGCGCTGTACTCGTCGCCCACCTGGGCACAGTATTCCTCCCATAGCAGCGTGAGGGTCATGCCCTTGCGCCCAAGTTCCTGATGGATGCGTCCGTAGTCGGCTTGGGCATAGGTATCGCTGGGGCGAGGCGACGCCAGCAGGCGCCGCTCCAGCGTGGCCTCGTCCATGGCCGCGACGGCCTGCCAGTCAAGCGCGGCTGCCACAGCCAAGCCTACGTATTTCGTGACAACACCCTTGGAGATGCCAAGGGCGTCGGCAATTTGCTGGTGGGACTGTCTACCTTCGAATTTGAGACGCAAGGCGTCTTTGAGTTTGCGCATATTGATCCGTAAAGCGGGCATGGGGCTCCTGGCAAAAATGCCCGAAGCTACCCGACCCGCCGGTTTCGTTTATGCGCAACACCGTTCCGGCGTCGTATACCGCCGTGCCGATCTCCGTGACCACTACCATCGGTCACGATCACCGGAATCACCGGTCACGTTCCCGGAATCCCCTCGGTCACCTTCGCCGGACCGCTGGTCACGTTACCGGAATCACCGGTCACGTTGGACCGGAATACTCACGCCGTTTGGTTTTGACGCCAGGGCCGTCTGCACCACCTCCCACTGGCCGCGTGTGACGATGGCTTCATGCTCTCCGGGGTAGGCAACTCCCTTGTGGCGAATGTCGCCGACGTAGATCGGATTGTTGAGAATCTTGTACAGAGCACCTTTGTCGATCAACTTTCCAACCCTGTCCTTCCCGCTTTGGGAAATCCAGGATTTGGAAGTGATGCCTTCCAGCCGCAGCTGCTGAACCAACATGGTGGTCGAGCCCACACGTGGGTACCCGCAACTGATGTGTGCCGTGTTCCTGCTGGGCGGCTTCATCACGGCTTTTCTTACCCTCGCCCTCATTGCCAGCACCATGACCGTTTCGGGCAACATGGCCGGCAATGTCAGCGTGATTTCCATGCTCTACACGCTCAGCGCGGTGGCAGGGCCGTTGTTTGCGGGCGCGGCCATGAAAGCGACCCACGCCGATGCGCTCATGTGGTTCACAGCCGCCGCTGCCGTGGTGATGGCATGGGTGTTGTCCATGGGTATCGGCGCGAAGACCGCATCCAGCAACTAGTCCAGATTTCCGTCATCTGGCAGCGCGTTGCCCAACCGCCGTTCAGTCCGCATGGCCCTGTCGGACGAGAGCCGGTTCGGCCGTGACTTGTCCGCTGCGCCGAGCCGGCCCCAGGTTCAGATTGTGGTATCCATCCAATTGGAGAAGAGCGATTTCAGATCCGTTGAGCTGATTCGCATTTTGCCCCGCCCATAGCCGCTGGCCGACGCCACTTCAACGAGGCGCCGAGCGATACGATCGAACGAGCTGGTGGTGACTGACGTATCGAAACTATGCCCCGCGGCCTTTGCCCAGCCTGAGTAATCGCCGTGACCGTCGCCCGTCAAGGGCATATTTTCAAAAATCGCACTCTTGGAATTGAGTCGATCCGTCATGAAAAGGCTGGCCCGGTGCGTTGGCTTGGACGCAAGCACCCTGTCCCTGAGGAAATTCTGGATCTCCTCTTCGGTGTCGGCAGCGCCCGATTTCCCCGATTCGTACTCCAGAACAAGTCGATCAAGTTGATTCAATTTGATGTGCATAGCTTTGCCAGGAGTTGGACCAAAGTAGGGCGAAAAAATCCCGAGTTACCGCTGCGCGGGGATTCGCGGCACTGCACTTTAGCATCCTTGGTCGCACGCCATGGCGGCAGCTTGCACTGACACCCAAACCGCATCAGCCCACAAAGACAAAAGGGTCAGCAGAAGCTAATCTGCTGACCCTTGTCAATTCTGGTCGGTGTGAAAGGATTCGAACCTTCGACCCCTTGCACCCCATGCAAGTGCGCTACCAGGCTGCGCCACACACCGTCGAAGGCGAATTATAACCGGCGCTCAGGCTCCGACCGAGAGCAGGTCGCGAATTTCAAACAGTTCCATGCGAACCTGGTGCAGGTGGCCTGAGAGCAGCGGATCATCGTCTTCCAAGGGCGAGTCGCCGAAGTCATCCAGTTGCTCGCCGCCGGCGTCCAGCACGTCCACGCCTTCGAGCCTGACCTCGCCTGCCAGGTGCTTGTCGCGCTCGCCCTGCAGCAGTTCCTGCATCTTGTTGCGCGCACCGCTGATGGTGAAGCCCTGGTCGTACAGCAGATCCCGGATGCGCCGGATCATCAGCACTTCATGGTGCTGGTAGTAGCGGCGGTTGCCGCGTCGCTTCATCGGGCGCAGTTGCGTGAACTCCTGCTCCCAATAGCGGAGCACGTGCGGTTTCACGCCGCACAGGTCGCCCACCTCACCGATGGTGAAGTAGCGTTTTGCGGGAATGGACGGGAGGGAATTCTCCATTGAAATCAATGCACTACGGATCAAAGCTGCGAGGTTACTCTAAGTCAACCCGCGATGCAAAGCCTGTTCGGGGCGCGCCCGATATTTCAGTCAAAGTGTTGTTGCACATCATCTTGTAACGGACTGCAACAGACTTGATTGACTAGTTCTGAATTTGCTCTTTGAGCTTGTGGCTGGCGTGAAACGTGACCACGCGCCGCGCCTGGATCGGGATCGCCTCGCCAGTGCGCGGATTGCGCCCCGGACGCGGCGCCTTGGTGCGGATCTGGAAGTTGCCAAAGCCCGAAATCTTCACGTCCACGCCGTCGATCAGGCTGTTGGCCACGAGCACGAAAAAGGCATCGATCATGTCCTTGGATTCGCGCTTGTTCAGGCCGATGCGATCGAACAGCAGTTCAGCCAGCTGGGCCTTGGTCAGCGCCGGTGTTTCCAGGCTTTCAACGGACAATTCCATGATGTTCCTATGCGTTTTCGCGTAGCTTAACGGATCAGCGCTCAGGCGCGCAAACGTGCGCCCAGATGGCTCACCAGTTGCGCCAACACGGCCTGCACGGAGGCTTCGATTTGGGCCTCGGTCAGCGGCGCATCAGCGCTGTTCAGCGTGAGTCGGACGGCCAGGCTCTTTTCGCCCGCAGCGAGGCCGCCAGACACTTCGGCGTCGGCCTTTTGCGTCTTGGAGCGGTACACGTCAAACAGCAGCGCATTGCGCAGCAGGCCACCGGTGTCAGCGCCCCAAACCCGCGCCATCAGGTCGGCGTGCGTGACCGATTCGCTCACCACCACCGCGATGTCGCGCTCCACGGCCTGCTGTTTTGGCACGCTGGCAAAGCGGGGTACCGGGCGTGCCAGCACCGCGGCCAGATCAAGTTCAAACAGCACCGGTGCCAGCGCCAAGTCGTAGCCCTGGCGCCACTTTGGATGGAGTTCGCCCACATGGCCGATGACCTT
Source organism: uncultured beta proteobacterium (assembly GCA_903838565.1). GTDB lineage: Bacteria > Pseudomonadota > Gammaproteobacteria > Burkholderiales > Burkholderiaceae_C > CAIKVZ01. The sequence goes on from CAILZB010000081.1 coordinate 10,111, forward strand.
GCCCTCGACCGTGACGCTGGCACAGCGCCCCGGATGCATGGCCGGATGTGTCGCCGATTCGAACACCGGGTGCAGCGGCGCCAGCAGCGACTGCACATCGCCCTTGAGGTCGAAGAAGTCCACGTTCTGCGCCGTGCGTCCCCACTGCAGCGTCTCAGTCGGTCCGTAGGCCAGGCCCGCCACGCGCATGGGCTGGTGGATGCCCGGCACCGTGGTGTCGGAGTCGCCCACGCTGGCGTCGCGCAGGAAGATGCGGCCCAGCTCGAACACGCGCACGCGCTCGGCCTTGCGGTCGCAGTTGAATTTCAGCACCTGCATCAGGGAGCCCAGCAATGACGAGCGCATCACGCTCATCTGGCTGGCGATCGGATTGAGCAGGCGGATCGGTGCGGCGTTGCCCGCCAGTTCGCTTTCCCAGCGCTCCTCCACGAAGGCGAAGTTGATGGTCTCCTGGTAGCCCAGGGCGGCCAGCGCGCGGCGCACGGCAAACGGGCTGCGCTGCGACTCGTCGCGCACGCGGGCGCTGATGGGCGCCAGCGGCGGCGTCGTGGGCAGGTTGTTGTAGCCCACCATGCGCGCCACTTCCTCGATCAGGTCTTCCTCGATCTCCAGGTCGAAGCGGTAGGCTGGCGGCGTGACCGTAATAACGCCATCCGTCTCCGTCAGGGGCAGGCCCAGACGGCCCAGCGCATCGGCGCACTGAGCCTGCGTCAAGGGCATGCCAATCACCTTGGCGGCACGCGCCACGCGCAGCTTTACGGGCTTTGCGACGGGCAGGCTCACCTTGATGTCGTCCACCGGCCCGCACTCGCCACCGCAGATGTCCAGAATGAGCTGGGTGATACGCTCGATGTGCTCGACCGTCAGATCGGGATCGACGCCGCGTTCGAAGCGGTGCCCCGCGTCAGTGGAAAAATTGAAGCGGCGCGAACGCCCCGCGATCGCCTTGGGCCACCAGAAGGCGGCCTCGACGTAGACGTTGTGCGTGTCGTCCGACACCGCCGTGGCGTCGCCGCCCATGATGCCTGCCAGCGACTCCACCTGCACGTCGTCGGCGATCACGCCGACCTTGTCGTCCACCGTGACGGTAGTGCCGTTGAGCAGCTTGAGCTGTTCGCCCGCCTTGCCCCAGCGCACCACCAGTCCACCGTGGATCTTGTCCAGATCGAAGATGTGGGTGGGTCGGCCGAACTCGAACATGACGTAGTTGGAGATGTCCACCAACGCGGTCACACTGCGTTGCCCGCAACGCGCGAGGCGATCCAACATCCACTGCGGCGTGGATGCTTTCGGATTCACGTTGCGCACGATGCGCCCGGAGAAGCGGCCGCACAGATCGCTGGCCTGCACCGTCACTGGCACGCGGTCCTGATGACTCACGGCCACGGCAGGAAACTGCGGCTGCAGCAGCGGCGCGCCGGTCAGCGCCGACACTTCGCGCGCCACGCCGTACACACTCAGACAATGCGCCAGATTGGGCGTGAGCTTGAGCGTGAACAGCTGGTCGTCCAGATTCAGATGCACACGGATGTCCTGCCCCAGGACCGCATCGGCGGCCAGTTCCAGCAGGCCACCGTGCTCTTCGGAGATCTTCAGTTCCCGCGCCGAGCACAGCATGCCCTGGCTCTCGACGCCTCGCAGTTGCCCCAGTTTGATGAGGAAGGGCTTGCCGTCTTCGCCCGGCGGCAGCTCGGCACCGACCAGCGCCACCGGCACCTTGATGCCGACGCGCGCATTCGGCGCGCCGCACACGATATTGAGCAAGGCGCCCTGCCCCACGTCCACCTGGCACACGCGCAGGCGGTCGGCGTTGGGGTGCTGCACCGCTTCCTTGATCTCACCCACCACAATCTTCGTGAAAGGCGGCGCGACAGGATGCAGCTCTTCCACCTCGAGCCCGGCCATGGTGAGGGTGTCGGCCAGCTGGGCCGTGGACAGCGGTGGGTTGCAGAATTCGCGCAGCCAGGATTCAGGGAATTGCATGGTGTTTTCTTGTTATTGGAACTGAGACAGGAAACGCACGTCGCCGTCGAAGAACAGGCGCAAGTCATTCACGCCGTAGCGCAGCATGGTGAGGCGGTCCGCCCCCACGCCGAAGGCGAAGCCGATGTACTGCTCAGGGTCGAGGCCGAAATTTTCCACCACGCGCGGATGCACCTGACCGCTGCCTGCCACCTCGAGCCAGCGGCCTGCGAGCGGGCCCGACTGGAACTGGATGTCGATCTCGGCACTGGGCTCGGTGAACGGGAAATAGCTGGGGCGAAAACGCAGCTCCAGGTCCTTGGTCTCGAAGAACGTATGGCAGAAATCGGTGAACACGACCTTCAGATCCTTGAAGCTCACGTTCTGCCCGATCCACAGGCCTTCGACCTGGTGGAACATGGGTGAATGGGTGGCGTCGCTGTCCACGCGGTAGGTGCGGCCCGGCGCGATCACTCGAATCTCCGGCATCACGGCGCCCGCGCTCATGGCCTCTTTGTGCTTCTTCACATGCTGCACTGCGTAGCGGTTCTGCATCGGGCTGGTGTGCGTGCGCAACAGGTTGCCGCCCTCGACATAGAAGGTGTCGTGCATGGCGCGCGCGGGATGGTCTTCGGGGAAATTCAGCGCGCCAAAGTTGTACCAGTCGTTCTCGATTTCGGGGCCGTCGGCCACGTCAAAACCCATGGAGCCGAAGATCTGCTCGATGCGCTCCATCGACAGCGAGACCGGATGCAAACTGCCCATGCCGCGCTTGCGCCCCGGCAGCGTGACGTCCAGCGCCTCGGCCTTGAGTTGTACGTCGAGTTCGGCCTGCGCCAGCGCAGCGCGGCGCTCGGTCAGCGCCGCTTCGATCGCCTGCTTGGACAGGTTGATGGCGGCGCCACGCGACTTCTTCTCGTCCACGCTCAAGGCGCTTAAGCCCTTCATCAGCTCGGTGATGCGGCCGGTTTTTCCCAGGAACAGGGCCTTGGCATTCTCCAGCTCCGCCGGTGTAGCAGCCTGGCCAAATGCGGCTCTGGCGCTCTCGACGATGGCGTTCAACTCAGTCATCAATCTCTCCCATAAACAGATTCGTCCGCCGGTAAGCGACCGCTTCAGTCAAGACCAACTTGTACTCAAGTTATGTCGCAACCAAAAGGAAAGGGGCCAAGGGCCTTGCAAGCCCTTAGCCCCTTCGTTGTTCGGCAAACCAACGCACGTGGCGGCAAGCCACGCGATGTGGATTTAGGCCGCCAGCTTGGCTTTGACCTGCTCCACGATGGCAGCAAAACCAGCCGCGTCATGCACAGCCATGTCGGCCAGCACCTTGCGGTCGATCTCGATGCAGGCCTTCTTCAGACCGTTGGCAAACTGGCTGTAGGTCATGCCGCACGAACGCGAAGCAGCGTTGATACGGGCAATCCACAGCTGACGGAAAACCCGCTTGCGGGTACGACGGTCACGATAGGCATATTGCCCAGCCTTCATCACCGCTTCTTTGGCGACGCGATAGACATTACCGCGGCGACCGCGGAAACCTTTGGCAAGGGCGAGAACTTTTTTGTGGCGGGCGCGAGCCGTTACACCACGTTTGACGCGAGGCATGTGAGTACTCCTTGTTCGTCGTTAATTAAATACCTTGGCCTGGCAACATCTGCGACATATGACCCATATTGGTCTCATGCACAGCTGTCGATCCACGCAAATGGCGTTTATTTTTGGTGGTCTTCTTCGTCAGAATGTGACGCTTGAAGGCTTGGCCGCGCTTGACGGTACCACCTGGACGAACGCGAAAACGCTTTTTCGCACCGCTCTTGGTCTTCATTTTGGGCATTTAAATGCTCCTTTTCTATTGTGCTCGTGAGGCGTTTGGAAAACCGATTCCGAACTTGTAGGCCCCGAGCCACTTGTTAGTGGCGAGTGTGAACTCACCACTTGTAAGTGGAGAGTGTTTAGCTCTCCACTTGGTGTGGCGAGTCAAGCTCGCCACACCGGAAAGCACGAGGCTTTCCGGCCATTCCCAGCCGGTTCTTCAACCACCCGGGAAAGATTCTCTTTTACGCCGAGGGGGCGTTGGCCACTTCAGCCACCGGCTTGGGCGCACCACCACCGGCTTTCTTGCGGCCCGGCGCGATCATCATGATCATCTGCCGACCTTCAAGGCGGGGGAACTGCTCCACCACAATCAAATCTGCCAGCTCATCGCGAATGCGATTGAGCAAGGCCATGCCCAACTCCTGGTGCGTGATCTCGCGGCCCCGAAAGCGCAGCGTGATCTTGCATTTGTCACCTTCAGCCAAGAAGCGCTTGATGTTGCGCATCTTGATGTTGTAGTCACCGTCGTCCGTACCCGGGCGAAACTTGACTTCCTTGATCTCGATCACCGTCTGCTTGGCTTTCGCCTCGGCCGCCTTCTTCTGCTCAAGATACTTGAACTTGCCGTAGTCCATCAGGCGACAGACCGGAGGGATGGCAGTGGCAACCGTTTCGACCAAGTCCACGTCCAACTCACCCGCCATACGCAGGGCTTCAGTGATACTCACCACACCCAGTGGCTCGTTCTCAGGACCGGAGAGGCGGACTTCCGGGGCCATGATTTCCCGGTTCAGGCGGTGTTTACGTTCTTCGCGGTGGCGACGATCACGGAATTCAGTAGCGATGGCTTCAATCCTTAAAAAAACTATTTGCTTGCAATGTCGGCCGAGATTTTTTGCGCGAACGCTTCGAGAGACATCACACCGAGGTCCAAATTGCCCCGGGCGCGCACTGCAACCGCGCCAGCCGCCTTTTCCTTGTCGCCTACGACCAGGATATAGGGGAGCTTCTGCATTGAATGCTCGCGTATTTTATACGTTATTTTTTCGTTTCGCAGATCCAGGTCGACCCTAAGCCCTTGATTTTGCAGAGTTTTGGCTATTTCACGACAGTAATCAGCCTGGGAATCGGTGATATTGAGCACCGCCACCTGCACTGGCGCCAGCCAGGTGGGCAAGGCACCGGCGTGTTCTTCGATCAGGATTCCGATGAAACGCTCCAGGCTGCCGACGATGGCTCGGTGCAACATCACGGGGCGGTGGCGCGCGCTGTCTTCGCCCACATAGTCGGCGTCCAGACGCTCGGTCATGAAGAAGTCCACCTGCATCGTGCCGCACTGCCACTGGCGTCCGATCGCATCTTTCAGCGTGTACTCGATCTTCGGTCCGTAGAAGGCGCCGTCGCCGGGCGACACCTCGAACTCGCAGCCGGAGCGCCGCAGCGCCTCCATCACCGCGAACTCGGCCTTGTCCCAGCTTTCGTCGCTGCCGATGCGCTTCTCCGGGCGAGTCGCCACCTTGTAGATGATGTTCTTGAAGCCGAAGTCGGCATACACCTTTTGCAGCAAGGCGGTGTAGTTGACGCACTCGTCCAGGATCTGGTCTTCGGTGCAGAAGATGTGGCCATCGTCCTGCGTGAAGCCGCGCACGCGCATGATGCCGTGCAGCCCGCCGGTGGCTTCGTTGCGGTGGCATTGGCCGAACTCGCCGTAGCGCAGTGGCAGGTCGCGGTAGCTCTTGATGCCCTGCTTGAAGATCAGGATGTGGCCCGGGCAGTTCATCGGCTTGAGTGCGTACTCGCGCTTTTCCGACTCAGTGGTGAACATGTTCTCGCGGTACTTGTCCCAGTGGCCGGTCTTCTCCCACAGCGACTTGTCCAGCAACTGCGGCGCCTTGACTTCAAGGTAGCCGTTGTCGCGATAGACCTGGCGCATGTACTGCTCCACGCCCTGCCACACGGTCCAGCCCTTGGGATGCCAGAACACCAGGCCAGGTGCATGGTCGTCGATGTGAAACAAGTCGAGCTCGCGCCCGAGTTTGCGGTGGTCGCGCTTCTCTGCCTCTTCCAGCATCGTCAAATGCTGCTGCAGTTCGTCCTTGGTGGCCCAGGCCGTGCCGTAGATGCGTTGCAGCATCTCGTTCTTGTGGTCGCCGCGCCAGTAGGCGCCGGCCAGCTTCATCAGCTTGAAGTGCTTGAGCTTGCCTGTGCTGGGCACGTGCGGGCCGCGGCAAAGGTCTTCGAACCTGCCTTCGCGGTACAGCGACACGTCCTCGCCCGCGGGAATGCTGCCGATGATTTCGGCCTTGTAGTGCTCGCCAAGGCTCTTGAAATAGTCAACCGCCTCGTCGCGCGGCAGCACACGCCGCGTCACCGGCTCGTCCTTGTCGGCCAGATTCGCCATCTTGCGTTCGATCGCCGTCAGGTCTTCGGGTGTGAACGGACGCTTGTAGGAAAAGTCGTAGAAGAAGCCGTTCTCGATCACCGGCCCGATCGTCACCTGCGCATCGGGGAACAGCTCTTTCACCGCGTAGGCCAGCAAGTGCGCCGTGGAATGGCGGATCAGCTCCAGCCCGGCGGCATCCTTGGCGGTGACGATGGACAAGGTGGCGTCGGTGCCGATGGCGTAGCTGGTATCCACCAGCTTGCCGTCGACCTTGCCGCCAAGCGCCGCCTTGGCCAGACCCGCGCCAATCGATGCCGCCACTTCAGCGACCGTGACCGGACCGGAGAATTCGCGTTTGGAACCGTCGGGAAGAGTGATGTGAATCATGATGAAAAAAGGAAAAGCGCGGTTCGTACCGCGCCCTGCTGACAAAGGAATGATTTTAGCCGCAGGCCCCCATCGCCCCCGCCTGAGCATTACGGCGATCAGCCGTACAATGTCCATTTTAGGGATATTGCCATGTCTATAGCCGTTGCCAACGCCCGACTCGAAGCCAGAATCAGCACCAACCTGCACGCCACGCTAAAGCGGGCCGCAGAAATTCAAGGCCGCACCATGACCGACTTTGTCATCTCGGCGGTGCAAGATGCGGCTCAGCGTGCCATTGAAGAGAGCGAACTCGTTCGGCTGTCGCTTTCCGATCAGGCGTGTTTTGCGCAGGCGCTATTGTCTCCGCCCCGCCCCGCCCCGGCATTGAAACGCGCATTCGCCCGCCGCCGCAAGCTGGTAAGCGCTGAGTGAGTGGCGCGCCGTTTCGCGTCGCGCCGCTCGGGGCTGAGCATGATCGCGCCGGTTTCAGCTCTGGGTCCGGGCAGTTGGATCAGTACTTCCGAGAGCAAGTCACGCAAGACATTCGTCGCAGAGTGACCGCCTGTTTTGTGGCGCTCGCCGAGCAGCAACGTGTTGCGGGCTACTACACCTTGGCATCGGCAAGCGTCCTGCTGAGAGACCTTCCCGGCAATATCGGAAAGAAGCTGCCGCGATACCCAACAGTACCCGCCGTGCGCATGGGACGCTTGGCGGTTGATCAGAAATTCAAAGGCCAGGGCTTGGGCGCAGCCCTGCTGGCTGATGCGCTTCATCGTTCAGTGCGCTCGGAAATCGCGGCCTACGCCTTACTTGTCGATGCGAAAGACGAACCCTCTGCAGCCTTCTACCGCCACCATGGCTTTATCGCCCTACCGATGATGCCGCTCACACTATTCTTGCCGTTTGCGACCGTGAAATCGTTGCTCACGTGACCCGCTGATCATGCTGTGATCCCGAGAAGCGTTGGGGCTAACGCCGTAGGAGATGGCTTCATCGGGACTGTCCGCTCGCCGGAAGCCGGACATCGCGCCCACGCGTCAGAGCTCGCTTTGCAAAGCGAGCATCAAAGGTGTACAAGCCCTCGTCGGCCTGACTGGCGGCTGCGTGCATGGCATCAGCAAAATCCAGTCCTGCGGCATAGTCGTCCAAAGCTTGCGCCATCTGGGTCGCGTGCTCAAGCTGGACATTCGCCAAACCACATAACGTCAGCAGGGCCCGGTGAATATTTTCACGGGGCAATTTGTAGGCCGCGCGCAGCACCCATTCGACCTCCAACATCACCGATTTAGCAATAAACACACCCGCCCTGTGTCCCAGCAGGCGGCGCGCCTGGGGAACTTGCTGCGGATCGTCTTGCGTGAGGCATCGCACCAGCACGTTGGTGTCCAAAGCAATCATGGCTTTTGACGCCGTGCGTCGGCGTCGAGTGCGCGGGCAATCGCCTCGTCTGAAAGGGCTGCCCCCCGATAGCCCGCGCTGCCCATGACGTCATCCAGACTGCTGGGCGCAAAGGCATCCAGTTTGGCGGGCCGCAGCAACAGGCCCTGCGCACACTCTTCCACCACCAGGCTCATGCCCGCGTGCCATTGCCGCGCCTCCCGCAGTTCCTTGGGAATCACCACCTGGCCCTTGGTGGACAGCACCGTTGACCCGCGCCTGGACGCTATCGCAGTAGACATGACCCATCCTTTTCGTAAGACAAGGTAAGAATACCGTTTCGGAACGTTACCGTCAAATCATTCACGCGGCATGTCACGTACCCAGAGTCACATCAGCGCTCCCTTGCCGCTTCCTGCGCCACCTTCTGCACCGGCGAGAGCAAATACTCCAGCACCGATCTCTTGCCCTGGTGAATCTCGGCCTGCACCACCATGCCGGGCGTGAGCTTGAGTTTTTCGCCTTTGCCCGAGGTCAGCTCCTGCGACTCCAGTTGCAGCAGCGCCTTGTAGCTCTGCGGGCTCTGGCCCTGGGCGTTGGCGCGCTGCGGATCGTTCGCGGCCGAGTCCGCGCCCACGACCTGCACCACGCCTTCGAGCAGGCCGTACTTCTGGAAGGGATAGGCCTGCAGCTTGAGTCGCACCTTCTGCCCCGGCACCACAAAGCCCACGTCCTCATTCTTGATCGCCACTTCGGCGATCAGCGGCTCGTTGCGCGGCACGATGTTGAGCAGCACCGCGCCGGGCTGCACCACCGCGCCGGGTGTGGCGGTGATCATGTCTTTCACGGTGCCGGCCTCGGTCGCCTTGAGTTCCAGCAGCCCCGACTTGTAGGCCTGTTTTTGCAGCTCGCCGTGGGTGCGCTCCTGCTGGGATTGCATGTCCATGCGTTCGTTGCGCAACTGGCTGCGGTAGTTCGACCGGATCTGCGCCAGCTTGGCCCGCGACTGATCGATGGCCGCACTCAACGCCGCCACGTTGGACTGCTGGCTCTTGAGCTCCTGCTCTTTCTCGATCTTTTCCCGCAGCTTGTCGTTCGCGCCCAGCGCGCTGACGAAGCCTTCCTTCACCAGCTGCTCATGCGAGTTCGCCGCCTGTTGATACAGCGGCACCGTGGCCTGCAGTTTGGCCAGTTGCTGCTGCGCCGAGTTCAGCTCGTGCTGCGAACGCTCCAGTGTGGCCTGCTCCTGGTACAGCGCGTCCTGGTAACTCTGGCGGTGCGACTGATACTGGGCCAGCACCTGAGCAGCCACGCCGCCCGGATCGCTGGGCTTGAGTTGCAGTGGTGCATCCTTCAGTTCGGCGTCGATGCGGCGCAGGCTCAAGTCCTTCAGCGCAGCGTCGGCGTTGAGCGTGCCCATGTCGGCGCTGGCGGTGGTGGCGTCCATGCGCAGCAGCACCTGGCCGGCGGCGACTTCATCGCCTTCGCGCACCAGCACTTCGCGCACGATACCGCCTTCAGCAGGCTGCAACACGCGGCTGTAGTTGCGCGGCACCAGGCGCCCGTCGGCACTGGCAATGATGTCGAGTTGCCCCCAGGTGGCCCAGGCCGCCAGCGCAGCAAACAAGGCCATGGTGACACGGCCCACCGTGCGCGGCAGGCGCGCAGGCGGTTTCTCCTGCATCGCGAGCAGGTCGGGGGCAAAGTCCTGGGCAGAGCTCATGAAAGCTCCCCTGACGGTCTGGCAAGCCCCGCCCTCACCCCTGCCCTCTCCCGCAAGCGGGCGAGGGAGATGAATGCAGCGCCTTGCTCCCTCTCCGCGCCGGGGGGAGAGGGTTGGGGTGAGGGTCGAGTCAACTCAACCATATCGACCCCAGTTCAACTTGGGCGCGAGGTTTGACGCCTTGCCATTGGGTGCTGCCCGCAGCCACACTGGACTGCGCGGCCATCAAGCCGATGCCGGCAAGCGTTCCCGTGTTGGCGTACTGGAAGCTCAGGTCGCCGCCCAGTGCCTGGGTACTGGAGCCACTCAGATGGGCGTCGAGCAGCTTGTTCATCGCCGCCCAGCCACTGGCATTGCTGGCGTTTTGCGCCACCGCCGCATCAAAGTTCTGCACCAGCTTGGCAAAGTCGAAGACTTCGACCGGCTGTCCGGCCGGGTTCGAAGGATCGTTGGGCTGGTAGCCACCAGCGGCGCCAATGATCTGCAGTTGCGACACGGTCTTGACGGGCGTTGCGCCATACCAGTTTTGCAGCGTGAGGCTGCCCCCGTGATCGACACCATCTGACCCGAACCCGCGTTGCCGGGGCTGCCGGAGTTGCGACACGCAAAGTTTGCGCTCCAGATGCCATCGGTGCTGGTGAGCAGGGTGTCGTTGCCGGCGCCGCCTTGCACCAGATCAACGCCGCTGCCACCGGTGAGGATGTCATTGCCTGCGCCACCGTTCACGGTGTCGTTACCGGCGCCGCCGTCCAACCGGTCGTCGCCAGCGCTGCCCACGATGTTGTTGTTGCCGCCGTCGCCCGTGATAACGACGCCAGCAGCGGGTGCCACGCTGAGCGCGAAGTTGCTGCCCACGCTCGCGCCGGCGCTGTCGGACGCGGTGATACTGAGGCTCACGCTGCCCACGGCGCTGTGGGGCGGCGTGCCGCTGAAGCTGTGTGTGGCCGCATTGAAACTCAGCCAGCCCGGCAACGCCGTACCGTCAGCCAAGGCGGCAGAATAAGTCAGTGTGTCACCCACGTCCACGTCGGCAAAGGTGTTGCCGGGCACAACGTAAGTCCAGACCGAATTCTCCTGCGCACTTTGGTTGAGCAGTGCCAGCGCGACAGTCGGCGCGTCATTCACTGGAGTCACATTGAAACTCAGCGTACTCGGCACGGCGGCCAAGCTGCCAGCTTGGTCCTTCACCGAGAAGTTCAGGCTGGCCAAGTTTGCCCCATTGGCATTAGCGGCAGGAATGAACGTGAGGCTGGCGATGCTGGCCGCCGCGATCACCTGACCGGCCGTGACGGCAACCCCACGCAGCGTGAGGCTGCCAGCCGCAGGCAGGCCGTCGATGCGCACACCGCTCATGCTGTCGCCCACATCTACATCGGTGAAACCAAAGTCCGCGGCACTCAAGGTGTAGGCGGTATCTTCATTGGTCGTCAGAACCTTGTTGGTGCCAGCCGGCGCATCGTTCACCGGAGTCACATCGAAACTCAGCGTGCTCGGGCCCGCTGCAAAACTGCCAGCTTGGTCCTTCACCGAGAAGTTCAGGCTGGCGCAGTTGGTGCCATTGGCATTGGCAGCCGGGGTGAACGTCAAGCTGCCGAGGCTGGCTGCCGCAATGACCTGACCCGCCGTGACGGAAACACCGCCCAGCGTGAGGCTGCCAGCCGCAGGCAGGCTGTCGATGCGCACACCGCTCAACGTGTCGCCCACATCTACATCGATGAAACCGAAGTCTGCAGATGTCAAGGTGTAGGCGGTATCTTCATTGGTCGTCAGAACCTTGTTGGCTCCCGTGGGCGCATCGTTCACCGCCGTCACGTTGAAGGAGAGCGTGTTCGGGCTAACGGCAAACGCGCCCGACTGATCCTTCACTGAGAAGTCGAAGCTGGTGCAGTTGGCTCCGTTGGCGTTGGCCGCCGGTGTGAAGGTCAAGCCGCCCAGATTAACCGTCGCTATCACTTGACCGGCGGTGACGGCAACACCACCCAGCGTGAGACTTCCGGCGGTCGGCAGGCTGTCGATGCGCACACCACTCATGCTGTCGCCCACATCCACATCGCTGAAACCAAAGTCCGCAGCACTCAAGGTGTAGGCCGTGTCTTCGTTGGTTGTGACGACCTTGTCGGCTCCGTTCGGCGCGTCGTTGGTATTGGCCACCGTCAGATTAAAACTGCCGCTTACGCTGGCGCCAGCGTTGTCTGTGGCAGTGACCTTGAGGCTTAGGCCGCCGACGTCGCTGTTGGTCGGTGTACCGCTGAATGTTTGGGTCGCACCATTGAAGCGCACCCAGCTTGGCAAGCTGCTGCCGTCGCCCAGAGACGCGGCATACGTCAGCGTGTCGCCGGCATCCACGTCGGCGAAGGTGTTGCCGGGAATGACGTAGCTCCATGAAGCGTCTTCCGCTGCGCTTTGATCCAACAGCGCCATCGCAACGGTGGGTGCATCATTCACCGGCGTCACGTCGAAGCTCAAGGTGTTCGGACTGGCCGCAAATGCACCGGCTGAATCCTTCACCGAGAAATCGAGGCTGGCGCAGTTGGCTCCGTTGGCGTTGGCAGCTGGTGTGAAGGTCAAGCCGCCCAGATTAACCGTCGCTATCACCTGACCGGCGGTGACGGCAACACCACCCAGCGTGAGACTTCCAGCGGTCGGCAGGCTGTCGATGCGCACGCCGCTCATGCTGTCGCCCACATCCACGTCGGCAAAGTCAAAGTCCGCCGCGCTCAAGCTGTAAGGCGTATCTTCATTGGTCGTGACCAGCTTGTCGGCTCCCGTGGGCGCATCGTTCACCGCCGTCACGTTGAAGCTCAGCGTGTTCGGACTGGCATCGAATGCACCGGCCTGATCCTTCACCGAGAAACTGAAGCTGGCGTAGTTGACTCCGCTGGCGTTGGCTTCCGGAGTGAACGTCAAGCTGCCGAGGCTGGCCGCGGTAATCACCTGCCCCCCTGTGACGGCAACACCGCCCAGCGTGAGGCTGCCCTTGAGCGCGTTGATGGTCTTGGCAAAGTGCTCTGCCGTTTCTGCGTCGAGCGCGCTGGTGGCTTCGTCGAAGATCAGCACCTTGGGACGCTTGAGCAGGGCGCGCGCAATCGCCAGGCGCTGCTTCTGACCGCCCGACAGGCCGGCGCCGCGCTCGCCGATGGGCGTCTGGTAGCCCTGCGGCAGGGCTTCGATGGTGGAATGGATCTCGGCCATCTGGCAGGCCTGCACGATCTGCTCGAAGCTGGCGTGCGGGTTGGCCATCAGCAGGTTGTCGTAGATGCTGCCGCTGAACAGCATGGTCTCTTGCGGCACCACGCCGAAGGTGACGCGCAGCTCGTTCGCGCTCAGATGCCGGATGTCGATGCCGTCGAGCAGGATCCGCCCCTGTGTTGGCGCATAAAAGCCCAGCAGCAGCTTGGCCAGCGTGCTCTTGCCCGAGCCGCTGGGTCCCATCAGGGCAATGGTTCGGCCCGGCGCGATGGTGAGCGAGAGGTTCTGGTACAGATAGGGCAAGTCGTCGGCGTAGCGAAACGCCAGTTGGTCGATCACGATGTGCCCGCTGCCGGCGCTGCGACGGCTGGGCATGACGCTGTAGGGCTCAGCCGGTGCGTTCATCACGTCGCCCAGTCGCTCCACGGCCAGGCTGGCCTGCTGGAACTGCTGCCACAAACCCACCATGCGCATTAGCGGCTGGCTGAGCTTGCCCGCGAACATCTGAAACGCCACCAGCATGCCGATGGTGAAGACGCTCGCCGCACCCGACGCGTCGGTGCCCGGGTGCATCACGATCCAGGCACCCACCAGCAGGATCAAGAGCGTCATGGCCTGCTCCAGCGTGGAGGCGATAACGTTGTAGGTGTTGCCGATCTGCTTGGTCTTGAAGCCCGAGTGCAGGTAGCTGGCCAGATAGCCCGAGTACTTGGCCTGGAGCTGAGGTTCGAACTGCAGGCTCTTGACGGTCTCAAAGCCGGCGATGTATTCGGTCAGGAACGCCTGGTTGCGCGCGCCCAGCAAGAACTGTTCGTTCAAGCGCGTTTGAAACACCGGCGCCACCAGCGCCGACAACAGCGTGATCAGCGCCAGCATGGCCAGCGCGATCAGTGTGAGCGTGACCGAGTAATAGAACATGATGGCCACCGCCACCAGCAGGAACGGGATGTCCAGGATCAGCGTGACGGCGGCCGAGCTGACGAACTCGCGGATGGTTTCCACACCGTGCAGGCGCGCGGCCACCACGCCCGTGGGGCGGTGCTGAAAGTAGCGCGGCGGCAGCTTGAACAGGTGCTCGAACACGGTGGCCGCGAGCACGGCGTCGACGCGGTTGCCGGTGTGCAGCACCAGGTATTGGCGCACCCAGGTGAGCGTGGCGCTGGCCAGCATGAAGATGCCCATGCCCAGCGCCACGGCGATGAGCGTGCTGTCGGTGCGGTGCACCACCACCTTGTCGATGATGGCCTGGGTGAACAGCGGCAAGCCCAGCGCCAGCAGTTGCAGCACTAGGCTGGCCCAGAGCACGTCGCGCCAGACGGCCTTGTGCTTGAGCAGTTCGGGGATGAACCAGGCAAAGCCGAAGTGTCCCGCAGCGCCCGGCTGCGCGCTCGCCGACGCCGCCACGGCATCGGGGTCGCTCACGGCTTCGATCTGGGCTTGCAGCAGCAAGGCCTGGCCGCCGTAGCGCGCGCCGAAGGCGTCCAGCGTTTCGGTGCTGGGGCTGTTGCTGCCGGCAGGGATCCAGGTGATGCTGTCGGCGCTGGCGCTGATCAACAGGCCCAGCGTGGTGTGGCGCTCGGCGTCGTCGTCGCCCTGGTCCGCCGTGCTGAGCAGCAGAAACGCCGGCGCGCGCGTGGCTCCGAATTGCGCTACATCAACACTCTCCAGCCTTGCCTGAAAGCCCAAGGCCCGCGCCGCGCTGATCAAGGTCGCGGTGGTGTAGGGCGGCGCAAACTGCTTGAGCAGCAAGCCCGCATCGAAGGGCTTGCCCTGCAGCGCGCACGCCGACCCCAAAGCCCAGGCCAGATCCCTCGCACTGATGGCATTGCGCTCCATGTACCCCCCTGTGACAACCTCCCCGAAAGGGGATGTTGTAATTAATATGATTACATATTCTCACAAGTTGATACATTCAGGCAAGCGCTTTTGCCGGGCGAAGTCCTGCGACCGGATAAATGCGTCAGACGGCCTGGTTTCTCCGGAGTGGCGCGGGCGCGCGCCCAACAAAAAGGCCCCGATTCGCCATCGCGGCGAATCGGGGCCAGGTGTCTCCGTGCACCATCCGATCAAGTCGGATGGCTTGGGTGGCGCAGCCTAGTACTCCAACCCAGAAATATCGAAACATGAAAGCGCGCCTTCGCACCCATGCCGTTGTTGCAAATGCTCGCCATAGCCGCCGCTATGTCTGCGCTTTGCGCCTAGGCCTGAGCGCGAATCCATCACTTTCTTTGCGTTCCTCTACTTCTGTGTCGGAGTACTAGTGGAACTGCTCTTCTTCGGTGGAACCCGTGAGCGCGGTCACGTTGGACTTGCCGCCCTGGATCGCCGTGGTGACGTCGTCGAAGTAGCCCGTGCCCACTTCCTGCTGGTGCGACACGAAGGTGTAGCCGCGGTCGCGCGCTTCGAATTCGGGCTGTTGCAGTTTCTCCACATAGGCGGTCATGCCGCGCTTCACGTAGTCCTGCGTCAGATCGAACATGTGGAACCACATCGAGTGGATACCGGCCAGCGTGATGAACTGGTACTTGTAGCCCATGGCGCCGAGCTCGCGCTGGAACTTGGCGATGGTCGCGTCGTCCAGGTTCTTCTTCCAGTTGAAGGAAGGCGAGCAGTTGTAGGCCAGCATCTTGCCAGGGTGCACCTTGTGCACGGCGTCGGCAAACTTCTTGGCGAATTCCAAGTCGGGCGTGCCGGTTTCGCACCACACCAGGTCGGCGTAGTCGGCGTAGGCCACGGCGCGCGCCACGGCCTGGTCCATGCCCTTGCGCGTCTTGTAGAAGCCTTCGGCCGTGCGTTCGCCGGTGAGGAAGGGTTTGTCGCGCTCGTCGTAATCGCTGGTCAGCAGGTCGGCGGCTTCCGCGTCGGTGCGGGCGATCACGATCGTAGGCACGCCGCAGACGTCGGCGGCCATGCGCGCAGCGATCAGCTTCTGGCAGCCTTCGTTCGTGGGCACCAGCACCTTGCCGCCCATGTGGCCGCACTTCTTCACCGAGGCCAGTTGGTCTTCCCAGTGCACCGCGGCCGCTCCCGACTTGATCATGTTCTTCATCAGTTCGAACGCGTTGAGCACGCCGCCAAAACCGGCTTCGGCGTCGGCCACGATCGGCACAAAGTTGTCGATATAGCCTGCGTCGCCCACGTCAATGCCCTTGGAGTGCTGGATCTCGTCGGCACGGCGAAAGGTGTTGTTGATGCGCTCGACCACCTGGGGCACCGAGTCAACCGCGTACAGCGACTGGTCCGGGTACATGGAGGCCGAGGTGTTGGCGTCGGCAGCCACTTGCCAGCCCGACAGGTAGATCGCCTTGATGCCGGCCTTGACCTGTTGCATCGCCTGGCCGCCGGTGAGCGCGCCCATGGTGGCAACGTAGGGCTCGGTGGCGAGCAGGTCCCACAGCTTCTCGGCGCCGCGGCGTGCCAGCGTGTGTTCGATCGGGAACGAACCGCGCAGACGCACCACGTCGGCGGCGGTGTAGCCGCGTTTGATGCCCTTCCAGCGGGGGTTGGTGGCCCAGTCTTTTTCCAGGGCGGCGATTTGTTGAGCGCGGCTCAGTTGTTCAGTGAAGTTTGGCATGGTGTCACTCCGTACGTTGGTTGAAAAATTCGCATCAGAAAGCGATGGCGACAGGCTAATTCTAAGTCTTCTATAAGACTTGTGAAAATCTTATGTCTTATACAAGAGATAAATTTAACCGTTATTTTTCAATGACTTACGCGAGCAATACCTCTATATGAAATTCAATTTCCTGTATCGAGAAATTTTCTTGCGGTGCAACAAATGAATATTTCTTATTGTGAAACCTGTATTTTGCACAGCGGAATTTAAAACGCGACCGCGTAGCGCTGCAGTTCCCAGTCGCTCACCTGGGTGGCGTAAGCGTCCCACTCGGCGTTCTTGATCTGCAGGAACTCGTCGCAAAAGGCGGTTCCTACCAGCTCGCGCAGCACGGTGTCGGACTGCAGCGCATCGAGCGCGGCGCGCAGGTCACGCGGCAGTTGCGCCGGCATCGCACCACCGGCGGCGCGGTGTTCGTACAGGTCGCCGTTGCAGGCAGGCGGTGCCGCCAAATCTTGGTCGATGCCACGCATGCCCGCAGCCAGCGTGGCGGCGATGGCTGCATAGACGTTGCACGACGGATCAGGCAGACGCCACTCCATGCGCTCGGCGACGGTGCGGACCAGGCAGGTGCGGTTGTTGTAGCCCAGGGACTTCCACACCGGCGACCAGGTCGTGCCCGAGATACTGCTGCTCGCGGCGAGACGCTTGTAGCTGCTGACCGTGGGCGCACACAGGGCGCTCAAGGCGTCGGCGTGCTGCAGCAAGCCTGCGGCAAAGGCATAGCCCTGCGGACTCAGACCCAAGGGGTCGCTGGCCTGCGCAAACACCGGCTGTCCCTGCGCGTCGGTGATGCTCAGGTGGAAATGCAAGCCACTGCCCGGCGCGTGCGCCAGCGGCTTGGGCATGCAGCTGAAGTACTGACCATGACGCTGGGCCACGGCGTGCGCTGCGAGCTTGAACAGCATGAAGCGGTCGGCCGCGGCCAGCGCTTCGTCAAACCGATAGTTGATTTCGTACTGGCCGTTGGCGTCTTCGTGATCGATCTGCTGCAGATCAAAGCCCAAGGCCTCCAGCGTCTGACGCATGTCGTCCAGGAAGGCCTGATTGCGGATGATGGACTTGAGATCGTAAGACGGCTTGTCCAGGTTGTCGGCCCCATCGCCCACGATCCAGTGGCCTTGCGCGTCCTGGCGCAGCACGAAGAACTCGGGCTCGATGCCGACCCAGAGTTTCCAGCCGCGCGCGGCAAGCTTGTCGACCTGGCGCCGCAGCAACTGGCGCGAGCAGGTGTCCAGCGGCGCGCCGCCGGCAAAGCCGTCGCACACCGCGTGCGCCACGCCCGGCATGAAGGGCAAGGCGCGCAGGCTCTCCAACTGCACGCGGCCATAGTATTCGCTGCGCTCGCCATAGCGCGGCAGGCCCGTGCCCCAGATGCTGGGCCCGGAAAAACCGGCACCGACCTCGACCCAATCCTTCAGGGTGCGCAGCGGCACGAGCTTGCCCTTGGCCACGCCGTGGATGTCGCAGAACTGCGTCAGCACCGAGTGGATGCCCTGCGCGCTCAGGCGCTCGATGGTGGATTGGATGGTGGTCATGGGTTCGAACTATGCGCTGGCCAAAACGTCTTCGATGATGTCCAGTGCTTCGGCAAACACCTCATCTTCGATCGTCAGCGGAAACAGGAAGCGGATCACGTTGGCGTAGACGCCGCAGGTCAGCAGCAGCAGGCCTTTCTTCAGCGCCGCCTGCTGCACCCGCTTGGTGAAGTCGGCGTCGGGCTGGCCTGTGGCCGGATCGACCAATTCGCAAGCCACCATCGCGCCCAGCCCGCGCACATCGCTGATGCGCGGCTGCTTGGTGCGAACGGCGTTCAGGCGCGCCAGCAACTGGTCGCCCAGACGCTTGGCGCGCTGGGGCAATTGTTCTTCGGCCATCACCTCCAGCACCGCCAGCGACGCCGCCACGGCCAGCGGATTGCCCGCGTACGTGCCGCCCAGGCCGCCGGGATGCGGCGCGTCCATGATGGCGGTCTTGCCCACCACGGCGGAGAGCGTCATGCCGCCGGCCAGGCTCTTGGCCAGCACCATGATGTCGGGCGACACGCCGAAGTGCTCCAGCGCGAACATCTTGCCGGTGCGGGCAAAGCCGGTCTGCACTTCGTCGGCAATCATCACGATGCCGTGCTGGTCGCAGAGTTCACGCAGCCACTGCACGGCCTCGGGCTGGATCACGTTGAAACCGCCCTCGCCCTGCACCGGCTCGAAGATGATCGCCGCCACGCGGCTGGGCTCGATGTCGCACTTGAAGAGCTGTTCCATCGCGTGTTTTGTCGCATCCAGGGATGCTCCACGTGCCGGATACGGCACGTGGTAGATCTCGGGTGGGAACGGACCAAAGCCGGCCTTGTAGGGCTGAACCTTGCCGGTGAGCGACACGGCAAACAGGCTGCGTCCATGAAAGGCGCCGCCAAAGGCGATGACGCCGCCGCGCCCGGTGGAGGAGCGTGCGATCTTGACGGCGTTTTCCACGGCTTCAGCGCCGGTGGAGAAGAACGCCGTCTTGCGCGCACCGGTGATGGGGACGATGGCGTTGATGCGCTCGGCCAGTTGCACATATTCAGCATAGGGCACGACCTGGTAGCAGCTGTGCGTGAAGCGTTGCAACTGCGCGGCAATGGCGGCCTGCACCTTGGGATGCACGTGGCCGGTGTTGAGCACGGCGATGCCGCCGGCGAAGTCGATGAAGCGGCGGCCCTCGATGTCCCAGAACTCGGCGTTCTTGGCGTGGTCGATGAAGAAATCGCCCATCACGGCGACGCCGCGCGGCGTGGCGGCCAGGCGGCGGGCGTGCCACTCGGCGTTGGTGGCGGGGGTCTTGGTGTTCATAGCGGTATCCATGTTGATTCGTCCTTCCATTGTGTGACTTTAAACCGGGCTGTCGATGCGGATCCACGTGGTCTTGGTTTCGGTGTACTTGTCAAAGGCGTGCAGCGACTTGTCGCGGCCCACGCCACTTTGCTTGAAGCCGCCAAAGGGCACGGTGATGTCGTCCTCATCGTACTGGTTCACGTGCACGGTGCCGGCACGCAGCGCGCGCGCCACGCCGTGTGCCTTGTTGATGTCGCGCGTCCACACCGCCGCCTGCAACCCGTAGACGCTGGCGTTGGCTTGGCGCACCACGTCGGCGGCGTCGGTGAATGACAGCACCGACAGCACCGGTCCGAAGATCTCCTCGCGCGCAATCGTCATTTCGTTCTTCACGCCGTCGAAGATGGTCGGCTGCACATAGCAGCCGCCGCTGGCGATCAGTGCCTGCTCGCCGCCGGCGAGCAACTTCGCGCCCTCGCTCTTGCCCAGTTCGATGTAGCGCAGCACCGAGTTCATCTGCGTCTTGTCCACGATCGCACCCATGACGGTGGAAGGGTCCAGCGGATTGGCCGGAGCGTAGCCGGGCACCAGCGCCAGCGCCTTTTCCAGAAACGCCTCCTTGATGCTCGCTTCCACGTACAGGCGCGAAGGCGCGTTGCAGCTTTCGCCCTGGTTGAAGAAGATGCTGCCGATGGCGGCTTCGACCGCGCGGTCCAGGTTCGGGCAATCGGCAAAGACAATGTTGGGCGACTTGCCGCCGAGCTCGGTCCAGGCGCGTTTCAGGTTGCTCTGCCCGGCCATGACGTGGATCTGCTTGCCCACGCGGGTGGAGCCCGTGAAGGCGATGCAGTCCACGTCCATGTGCAGCGCCAGTGGTGAACCGGCTTCCGGACCAAAGCCCGGCACCACGTTGAAGACACCGGCGGGGATGCCCGCTTCGAGCGCGAGTTCGGCCAGGCGCAGCGCCGTGAGCGGCGACTTCTCGCTGGGCTTGAGCACGACCGAGTTGCCTGCGGCCAGCGCCGGCGCGATCTTCCACGCGGCCATGATCATGGGGTAATTCCAGGGGACGATGACGCCGACGACGCCCACGGGCTCGCGCGTGATCAGCGCCAGCCCGGTGCTGGCCGTGGGTGCGATTTCGTCGTAGATCTTGTCCACGGCTTCGCCATACCAGCGCAGGCAGTTGGCCGCGCTGTTCACGTCCACGGCGCGCGCGTACTTCACCGGTTTGCCCATGTCCAGGGTCTCGGTCAGCGCGAGTTCGTCTGCGTGTTTGAGCAGCTGATCGGCAAAGGCGATCATGATGCGCTTGCGCTGCGCCGGCGCCAGGCCGCGCCAACGCTTGTCTTCGAAGGTGGCGCGGGCTGCGGCGACAGCGTCGTCCACATCGGCCTGCTCGCAGCGTGCCACCTGCGTCAGCACCCGGCCATCGACCGGCGAGATGCAGTCGAAGGTGGCGCCGCTCTTGGCGGAGCGGCGTGCACCGTTGATGAGCGCGCGGCCATCAAATTGGAGTTCTCTGTGCGCGGTAAAAGAGTTCATGCAATGCTCCAAGACTGGACTATTCCTGTTCAACCAAAGTGGCTCCATGCGTCACCACAAATGCAAACGGGGGGCATTGCTGCCGCCCCGTTGCACGAATTTTGTAGGTCGGGTTAGCCCTCGGGGGCGTAACCCGACCTGAGGCAAGCGTCGGGTTACGCTGCGCTAACCCGACCTACGCACTGACCCGGCCGACGGGCTTGTCGCTTAGAAATTCACCACCGTCTGCAGACCCAGGACGTCGTTGGTCTTCTTGTAGCTCTGGTCGCCGTAGTAGTAGAAGGCCGCGGTGCTGGCGTGGTCGTGGCGGAACTCGCCTCGCAGCGCCACGTTGGGCGTAAGACGATACGTCCCGGAGAAGGACAGCGAATAGCGATTCGCGCCCTTGTTCGCGTCGTACCCCGCTGCAGTCGGGTCGCCAGCGCCGAAGCCGTTGACGAAGTCCCCCACATACGCAGGACCCTCGCCCCCAGTCGGGCCGTTGTTGTAGAGGTTGAATGTGCCGCCGCCATTCTTCTGGTTGTTCAGGTAGTCGGCGCGCGCGGCCAGCGTCAGCTTGGGCAGCACGCGCTGCGAGACCAGCGCCGATACACCCCACCACTGCGAATTGCCGCCATTGAAAGCAGCGTTGGCCTGACGACCGACGGTGAACTGCAGGTTGCTATTGAAATCGCCCTTGGTGTAGTTACCGTCGATCTCGAACTGATCCAGGCGGCTCGCTCCGCCCATCACGGTGTTCGCCACCTTGCCTTCGTAACCGGTGAACTCGAAACCCCAGAACTCGTCCTGAGCGTAGGTCGCGTTGTAGACAAACACCGGGCTTCGCACGGGCGCCGGACTACAAGGCGAGCCCACCGGACATGCAATGTTGTTCACATCGTTGCGCGCCGAGTTGGCGTTCACCAGGAACAGCTTGGTCTCCCAGGGACCGCGGACCAAATCCAGACCGACTCCGGTGAAGGTGGTCAGGCTGGTGAAGTCGAAAAACAGGTTCTTCGTGATGAAGTATTCGGCGTAACCGGGATAGAGCAGGTTCGACGTCAGGCTGTTGGCGCCGACGTAGGTGTTCAGGATCGGCTCGTAGCCCGAGACGTCGGGCATCTGTCCGATCAGCAAGCGCGTCTGCGCGTCCGCCAGCGGGATCGAGGCCGAGGCCTCGTGCACGATGCTGCCCCAGTTGTAGCCCGAGCCAGAGCTCTTGCTCGGCGCCAAGGTCAAACGGAACTTGGTGCCGCCGTCTTCCATCTCCTTCTGGAAGTCCAGGTAGGCCATGCCGAAGTAGGAGTTGTCGTAGCTGAACGCTTCGCCACTGCCATTGACATTGACGAAGTTGTTCAGGAAGGCGAACGACGACGTGCCCTTGGCGCGGTTCACCATGTAGACCGGGTCGAAGCCGCCGGCGATGCGCAAGCCCTTGATGCCCGCGGTCGATTGCTGATCGATCATGCCCTCGACCTTGACCTTGATCTGATTGAAGTCTTCGGGGTCCACCGCGGGCACGGCAGGCGCGGCCACGGGCGCGGCTGCAGCGGGCGCAGCGGGAGTGACCAGAGCCCTGAGCTGGCTGATCTGGGCCTTCAACTCCTGGATCTGGCTTTGCAGTTCGGCGTTGCTCTGCGCACTGGCCAGCATCGGGAATGCCAGCGCCACGGCTAGGGCCATTTGATTGAGTTTCATCTTCATCGCTCCTGTTGTTGACTCACATGGCGGCCGGTTTCATCCGGCCACCCCCTTGATACGCCGGCACGCTCGCCGGCAAGACTGACAAAAATACTAGGCAGCCACCGCCTGCCCCATGCCTTCGCGGTAGGCCGCGGCCTGCTCCGCAGCACGCCGCGTTTCCTGTCGCGACAGCCACAGGCTGCCAGCCAGAACACCCATCGCCACCACGGCCACCGTGATCGTGGCGATCGCATTCACAGTCGGGTTCAGACCCAGGCGCGCCCGCGACAGGATCACGATCGGCAGCGTGGTGGAGCCCGGTCCCGAAAGAAAGGCGGTGGACACCACGTCGTCCAGCGACAACGTGAAGGTCAGCAGCCAGGCCGCCATCAGCGACTGCGCAATCATCGGCAGCGTCACCAGGAAGAACACCTGGAACGGCCTGCAGCCCAAGTCCATCGCTGCTTCTTCCAGCGACTTGTCCATCTCCAGCAGGCGCGACTGGATCACGACCGCAGCGTAGGCCATGCCGACCGAAGTGTGGCCCGCCCAGATCGTCAGGATGCCGCGGTTGGGCCAGCCAAAAAGGCGCTCGCACATGACGAAGAACAACAACAGCGACAGGCCGGTGATGACTTCAGGCACGACCAACGGCGCGTTGATGTGGGCCGAGAACGCGGTGCGCCCGAAGAAGCTCTTGTAGCGCACCATGGCAAAGGCCGCCAGCGTGCCCAGAAAGACCGAGGCCGTGGCGCTCATCAGCGCGACCTTCAGCGACAACAGAAAACCATCGACCACTTCGGTGTCGTGCGCAATCACGCCGTACCACTTCAGGGTGAAGCCACCCCAGAGCGTGACCATCTTCGAGTCGTTGAAAGAGAACACGATCAGCGTCACGATCGGCAGATAGAGGAAGGCGTAGCCGGCCAGCAGCCAGGCTTTTCCAAAACGGCTAGACATGGCTCATACCCCCCGTACGCCGCCGGAGTCGGCCTGATATTTGTTAAAGATGGCCAAAGGCACGAGGATCAGCCCGACCATGGTCACCGCCACCGCCGAGGCCATGGCCCAGTCGTTGTTGCTGAAGAACTCGTCCCAGAGCACGCGCCCGATCATCAACGTGCTCGGTCCACCCAGCAGTTCGGGAATCACGTACTCGCCCATGCTCGGAATGAACACCAGCATGGCGCCGGCGATGACGCCGTTTCTGGACAGCGGCACCGTGATCAACCAAAAGGTCTGCCACGGTGTGGCGCCCAGGTCCTTGGCGGCTTCGATCAGGCGCAGGTCCATCTTCACCAGGTTCGCGTACAGCGGCAGGATCATGAACGGCAGGTAGGCGTAGACCATGCCCACGGTCATGGAGAAACCGGTATGCATCATCTTGATCGGCTCGTCGATCAGGCCCAGCCACATGAAGAAATTATTGAAAACGCCATGGTCATCGAGCAGACCCTTCCACGCGTAAACGCGCAGCAGATAGGAAGTCCAGAACGGCAGCGACACCAGCATCAGCAGCGCCGGGCGCATGTTCGCAGGCGAGCGCGCCATGAAGTAGGCAAATGGATAACCGATGAAGAGGCAGACGGCGGTGTTGAGCGAGGCGAATTTGATCGACGACCAGTAGGTCTGAACGTAGAGCGAATCGGTGCTGAGGAAGATGTAGTTCGCCAGTTTGATCTTGAGCTGGATCACGCCATCGGCGTAGCTCGTGAGGTCCTGAAAGCGGATGCCGTCGGTCTCGGAGACGCTGATCTTGAGCACCACCAGGAACGGCACGGTGAAGAGCAGGATCAGAAACAGGTAGGGAATGCCGATGACGGTGCGCCGGCCCCAGTTGTGGCTCAGCTTGTACCCGGCGCGCTGCAGACTTTGTGCGATGTTCATGGTCTGAAGTCCTGCACTCTAGCTGGTGAGTACGACGACATCGCTGCCATCCCACCAGGCGAATACCCGTTGACCGCGAACGAGCTGCTTGTCCTCGTGGCGTGCGGCGTTTTCGCGCGACGCCTTGATCACCATGCCGCTGTCCAGGCGCACGTGAAACAGCGTGAACTTGCCAAAGTAGGCGACGCCTTCAATCGTGCCGGGAGTGCAATTGTGGCCATGTTCGGCCACCGACTCGCGTTGTTCGAGCGTGGGCTCGCTGTCCTGAAGGCTGATCTTCTCCGGACGCAGCGCAATGCTCACCTGCATGTTGAGCGTGCCGGTGATGCCGTGGCTGACGTAATGTTTGCACTCGGGCGTGCCGATCACCACGTGATCCGGCTGATCGACTTCGACCTTGCCCTTGAACAGGTTCACGTCGCCGATGAAGCCGGCCACGAACAGGCAATTGGGCGTCTCGTAGATCTCGCCAGGGCGGCCGACCTGCAAGAAGCTGCCTTCCTGCATCACGGCGATGCGGTCGGCCATGATCATGGCCTCTTCCTGGTCGTGCGTCACCATGACGCAGGTGACACCGACCTTCTTGATGATGTTGACGAGTTCGAACTGGGTCTGCTCGCGCAGCTTGCGGTCCAGCGCGCCCAGCGGCTCGTCCAGCAGCAGCAGCTTGGGGCTCTTGGCCAGGCAGCGCGCCAGCGCCACGCGCTGCTGCTGGCCGCCGGAGAGCTGGTGCGGCTTGCGCTTGGCATAGGGCTTCAACTGAACGATGTTGAGCATGGCCTCGACGCGCTCCGCTATTCGGTCCTTGGGCATCTTGTCGCGCTCAAGGCCAAAGGCGATGTTCTGATACACCGTGAGGTGGGGGAAGAGCGCGTAAGACTGGAACATCATGTTGATGGGTCGCTCGTACGGCGGCATCTTGGAAATGTCCACGCCGTCCAGATAGACGTTTCCGGTCGTGGGCGTCTCAAACCCGGCCAGCATGCGCAACAGCGTGGATTTGCCGCACCCCGAGGAGCCGAGCAGCGCAAAGATCTCGCCCTTCTTGATATTCAGGGAGACATCGTCCACCGCGGCAACCTCGTCGAAGCGCTTGGTGAGGCGGTCGATCCGGACATAACTCGCCTCGCTTTGTGGCACGGTGTTTGGCTGTTTTGGCTGCATGCGCAATCTTCCCTGGATGGATTTACTACTGAACTTGGGAGCGGCTGGCGCGGCGGCGAGGAACTGCCGCCACGCAAGCAAGGAAACGACTACAGACCGGTCTTGAACGTGGTGTACAGGCGGGTGCGCAGGCGGCGGATATCGCTGCTCACGGCTTCCGGCGGAACCATCTTGGCCAGCTCGTCCGGACTCAAGAACACCGTCTTGTTGTTGCGCACCTCGGGTTTGATGAACTTCGCCGAAGCCGGAATCGGATTCGAGTAGAGCACCTTGTTCACGAGTTCGGCATTGACTTCGGGACGGTAGATGTAGCTGATGAACTTGTACGCATTCTCGACGTGCTGGGCATCGACCGGAATCGCCATGGTGTCAAAGAACAGCACGGCGCCGGTCTTGGGCAGCAGCACCTGGATGTCGTTGCCGTTCTTGGCCTCTTTGGCGCGCGCTGCGGCGATGCTGATATCGCCGTTCCAGCCCAGCACCAGACAGAGCGAGCCGCCGGCCAGGTCGTTGATGTAACCCGACGACGAGAACAGGCTGATGTTGGGGCGAATCGCGGCCAACAGCTTGCCCGCCGCCTGGTAGTCCGCAGGGTTCTTGCTGTAGGGCGGCTTGCCCAGGTAGCGCAGCGCGGCCGGAAAGACCTCGTCACCCGAATCGAGCACCGAGATGCCGCAGGACTTGGCCTTGGCCGCGTATTCGGGTTTGAAGATCAGGTCCCAGGCGTTGTCGGGCATGGGCATGTTGCCCAGCGCGGCCTTGAGCTTGCCCATGTTGACGCCGACCGTGGTGATGCCGCCCAGCCAGGGAACGATGTGCTGGTTGCCCGCGTCCATGGTCGCCAACTGCTTCATCACCCATGGGTCGAGGTTGCCGTAGGTCGCGATCTTGCTCTTGTCGAGCTTGGTGAAGAGGCCGCCATCGATCTGGATCTTGGCCCAGTTCGACGAGGGAACCACGATGTCATAGCCGGTCTTGCCGGCGACCAGTTTCGCGTGCAAGGTTTCGTTGCTGTCGAAGGTGTCGTAGCGCACCTTGATGCCGGTTTCCTTTTCGAAGTTGGCGATAGTGTCGTCGCCGATGTAGTCCGACCAGTTGTAGATATTGAGAATCTTCTCTTCCTGTGCTGCGGCCGGACCGGCAACACCGGCAAGCAGACCCGCAACCGACAAGCTTGCGAACACGGCGCGTGCGCCCAACCTCTTGAAAATATTGCCCACATTGATCTCCTGAAATCAACCAAACATCACGTCTGAAAATCCGGATTCGTTCCGGTCCTGCAGACGCACCAAAATAACTCCGAGATATTAATCTGCCCGAAGGACCCGGACATCCATGCAATCCCTATGCCAACCAGCCGTTCTTGCGCGCATCGGCCAGGGTCAGGTCGAGGCACTTCACGATCAGCGCCATCATCTCGTCGATCTGCGCATGCGTCATCACCAGCGGCGGCGCAATGATCATGCGGTCACCCACGGCGCGCATGATGAGTCCGTTGCCAAAACAGTGGCCTCGGCACACCATGCCCACACCGAGTTCCTCGGCAAACCGCTCTTTTGTCGCCTTGTTCTTGACCAGCACCAGGCCGGCGACAAAACCGCAGGTCTGCGCGTCGCCCACAAGGGGATGTTGTTTCAGTTCGGTAAAGCGTTTCGCCAGATAGGGGCCGATGTCATCGTGCACGCGCTGCACCAATTGCTCTCGCTCCATCAGGTCCAGGTTCGCCAACGCCACCGCACAGGCGACAGGGTGGCCGGAGTAGGTGTAGCCGTGGTTGAAGTCGCCACCCTGCTCGATCAGCACCTTGGCCACGCGATTCCCCACCAACACGCCGCCCAGCGGGATGTAGCCGCTGGTCACGCCCTTGGCGAAGGTCACCAGGTCGGGCTTCATGCCGAATTGTTCATAGGCGAACCAGGCGCCCAGGCGTCCAAAGGCGCAGATCACTTCGTCGCTGATCAGCAGGATGCCGTATTTGTCGACGATGCGCTGGATCTCGGGCCAATAGGTGCTCGGCGGGATGATGACGCCGCCTGCGCCCTGCACCGGCTCGCCGATGAAGGCAGCCACCTTGTCGGCGCCGATCTCCAGGATCTTGGTCTCGAGCCAGCTGGCGGCACGCAGGCCGAATTGCTCTTCGGTCTCGCCTGCAAGGCCGTCCTCGAAAAAGTAGGGCTGGCCGATGTGCGTGATGTCGGGTATGGGCAGATCGCCCTGCGCGTGCATGCCGCTCATGCCACCCAGCGAAGCGGCCGCCATGGTGCTGCCGTGGTAGCCGTTGGTGCGGCCAATGATGACCTTGCGCTGGGGCTGGCCCAGCAGATCCCAGTAGCGGCGCACCATGCGCACGTTGGTGTCGTTGCTTTCGCTGCCGCTGGAAGAATAAAAGACGTGCTCGAAGCTGCGGTCGCCCACCGTGGGGGCCAAAGACGCCAGCTTGGTCGCCAGTTGCACCGCGGGCACGTTGGTGGTCTGGAAGAAGGCGTTGTAGTAGGGCAGCGTCATCATCTGCTGGTAGGCCGCGTCGGCCAGTTCCTTGCGCGCATAGCCCGCGTTCACGCACCACAGGCCGCTCATCGCATCGAGCACCTTTTTGCCTTCGGAGTCCCAGACGTAGATGTTTTCCGCGTGCGTCATGATGCGCGAGCCGCGCGTGGCCAGGTCAGCGTGGTCGGTGAAGGGGTGGAAGAAGTGGGCGCTGTCCAGCGCCTGCACCGCCTTGGTATCAACTTGACCGGCACGGCGCACCAGCGCGGGCGGGGCGATCACAGATGTTGTATTCATATCAGTTCCTTTGAGTCTTGGTTCGGGGTGTCGGGTGACGCTGCGCTAACCCGACCTACTTCTATTCGGTTGAGGACAGAGCAAAGTTCGCTTCGCGTAACTCTTGGTCTGTCCCGCAAGTTCTCACACATGCAGCAGCAGATGCTCCCGCTCCCAGGGTGAAATCACTTTCATGAACTCCTCGAATTCGAGTTCCTTGACCTCGGTATAAACCGTGATGAATTCCTTACCCAGGATGTCGTGCAGATCGGTCTCGTTGCGCAGCAGGTCCAGCGCCTCGCCCAGGCTGCGCGGCAACGAGTACGGCGCCAGATAGGCGTCGCCCTTCATCTCCGATTTGGGCTCGATTTTTTTCTTCATGCCCAGGTAACCACAGGCCAGCGTCATCGCCATCGCCACATAGGGGTTGGCATCGACACCGATCACGCGGTTCTCGATGCGCCGCGCTTCCGGACTGGAGATGGGCGAGCGGATGCCCACGGTGCGGTTGTCAAAGCCCCATTCGATGTTGATGGGCGCAGCGGTATGGCGCGCCAGACGCCGGTAGCTGTTCACATACGGTGCGACCAGCGCCATGGCCGCCGGAATGTAGCGCTGCAGCCCGCCGATGTAGTGGTAGAAAGCTTGCGACGGCGTTCCGTCTTCGTTGCTGAAGATGTTCTTGCCCGTGGCTTGGCTCACCAGACTCTGGTGCACGTGCATCGCGCTGCCGGGCTCGCCTTCGATCGGCTTGGCCATGAAGGTGGCGTACATGTCGTGGCGCAGCGCCACTTCGCGCACCGTGCGCTTGAACAGAAACACTTCGTCGGCCAGCCCCAGTGGGTGCGCGTGAAAGAAGTTGATCTCCATCTGCCCGGCGCCCGCTTCGTGAATCAAGGTGTCGACATTCAGTTCCATCTTGTCGCAGAAGTCGTAGAGCTCTTCGAACAGCGGATCGAACTCGTTCACCGCGTCGATGCTGTACGACTGGCGCGAGGTTTCGGCCCGGCCACTGCGCCCTATCGGCGGACTCAAGACGGTGTTGGGATCGGTGTTGCGCGACACCAGATAGAACTCGAGCTCGGGCGCCACTACGGGCTCGATGCCGTCGGCCGCGTACAGGTCGCACACGCGGCGCAGCACGCTGCGCGGCGCGAAAGGAACCAGCTTGCCGTCGCGGTCAAAGCAGTCGTGGATCACCTGCGCCGTGGGGTCGGTGGCCCAGGGAACGATGCGCACCGTGGACGCGTCGGGCTGCAGGTGCATGTCGCGGTCGGTCGGTTTGATGACGTCGTAGTAGGGTCCGTTCTCGGGGAACTCGCCGGTCACGCCCATGGCCACGATCGCCTCCGGGATGCGCATGCCGCGGTCTTCGGTGAACTTCTCGCGCGGCAGGATCTTGCCGCGTGCGACTCCGGTCAAGTCGGGAACCAGGCACTCGACCTCGGTCACGCGGCGCTCGTTGAGCCAGTTTTCCAGATCGTTGAAGGTCATTTTTTGCTTGTTGCTCATAGGGTTTCCTTTTTGACCGTTGAACGGCCGTTCATCATGTTCTGCTGGCGCTGGCGGCAGGCGTCGCCAAACGCCGTGAAAATCGCCTGGCCAAAGGGGTTTTCCCAGAAATACCACTCGGGGTGCCACTGCACGGCGCAGGCAAATGCGTGCGCACCCTCGACCTCGAACGCCTCGATCAATCCGTCGCTGGCGTGACCCACTGCACGCAAGCCTGATGCCAATTGTTTGATGCCCTGCCCGTGCAGCGAGTTGACCATCGCTGCGTTGCCACCGGCCCATTGCGCAAATTGCGAGTCCGGCGCAAACCGCACTTCGTGGCGTGGCGCGAATTGCTGCGCAAACGGCACGCCCGCCGGCTCGCGGTGGTCCATGAATCCGGGCTGCGCGTGCACCTGCTGGTGCAGGCTGCCACCCATGGCCACGTTGATCTCCTGAAAACCCCGACACACGCCCAGCAAGGGAACCCCGCCCTGCACGCAGGCTTTCACCAGCGAGAGCGTGAGTTGATCGCGCTGCGCGTCCAGCGGCAGTGTGGTGTCGGCCACGTCCTCGTCAAAGTGCGACGGGTGGATGTTGGAGGGCGAGCCCGTGAGCATGACGCCGTGCACCAGCGCCAGCAGCGCCGGGATCTGCTGCGCATCGGCCAGCGGAAACAGCACGGGTTGCGCCAGCGCGCCGAGCTTCACGGCGCGGGCGTACTTTTCGCCCAGCACCAGCGCCGGCAACTTTTCGTCGCCGTCGCCCAACTGCCGGTGGTCAGCGGGCAGCCAGATCATGCAAGGGGTGGGTGTCTTGAGCAAAATTTATCTCCTGCAGGCATTCTGGCGCGGCGATTGGATGAATGCGGGGGCCATTTGAATAAAGCTTATAGTGCCACTTCAAATAGTCCAGGAAAAGCCGAGGGTTTCCACTTAATTGCTTGAGGACAGAGCGCCGTCATCGTCGGTCCCGCCATCTCGAAATATTTCATGCTGTCCGAATTCCTGCTCTCCGAAATGTCACGCCTGAGTGCGAGCGACGAATTGCCGCTGCATCGCCAGCTCTACGAGGCGCTGCGCCGCGCCATGCTCGGCGGCAAGCTGGTGGCGGGCGACCGGCTGCCCTCAAGCCGCGAACTTGCGGCTGATCTGAGCCTGTCGCGCAACACCGTGGTGGCGGCACTGAACCAGCTGACCGTCGAGGGCTACCTGAGCAGCCACATCGGCAGCGGCACCTACGTCAACGACAACGTTCCCAAGGCCCCGTCACAGAAAGCGGGCGGCTTTGCCGGACAGGTGGCGCGGCTGTCGCAGCGCGGCGCTGCACTGGCAACGCAGTACTGTGCGCACCAGCTGGAGATCCAGCCCTTTACCGGCGGCATCGCCGACTTCAGCGCTTTTCCCACGGCACTGTGGCAGCGCCTGCAAAACAAGCACTGGCGCATGAGCTATCCCGACATGCTGGACTACAGCAGTTCAGGTGGCTACGCGCCGCTGCGCCGCGCCGTGGCCGACTACCTGCGCGTGTTTCGCAGCGTGCAGCTCGACACCGAGCAGGTCATCATCACCAGCGGCACGCAGCAGTCGCTGGAGCTGTGCTCGCAGATGCTGGCCGACCACGGCAGCACCGTGTGGCTGGAAGATCCCGCGTACTGGGGCGCGGTCAAGGCCTTCATGGCCACGGGCCTGAAGATGCGCGGCATCCGCGTGGACGAGGAAGGCATCGCGCCCGAGGCCGCGGACGAGGCCACGCCCCCGCGCCTGATCTATGTCACGCCTTCGCATCAATACCCCACCGGTGCCGTGATGGCGCTGGCGCGCCGGCACCAGTTGCTGGCGATGGCGCGCAAGCACCAGGCCTGGATTCTGGAGGACGACTACGACAGCGAGTTCCGCTTCAGCGGTCCGCCGCTCTCCTCGCTGCAGGGGCTGGATCAGGATGCGCGCGTGCTCTACATGGGATCGTTCTCCAAGGTGCTTTACCCCGGTCTCAAGCTGGGCTATCTGGTGGTTCCAAAACAGATGATCGAGGCGTTCAAGGACGCGCATTACGACCTGAACCGCCCCGGCCAATTGCCGCTGCAGGCGGCGCTGGCGGAGTTCATCGAAATGGGGCATTTTTCCAGTGCGCTGCGCCGGGCGAGGCAGAGTTATGCCGAGCGACGACGCTGCCTGCTCGAAGCGCTCAAGCCCTGCCTTGGCAACCGGGCCCAGATCACCGGCGCCGAACAGGGCTTGCATCTTTGCCTGCGCCTGGCGAACGGCGTAGACGACGTGGCTTTGGCGCAGCGCATCGCCCAGCTCGGCATGGTCGTGCGCCCGCTGTCGGCGTACTGCATTTCGCGCAGCGACGTCAAGGGCCTGGTGATCGGCTACGGCTACGCGTCGCTGTCGGAAATCGAACGCCTGGGGCCGCGCCTGGCCAGCACCATCAAGAACGAGGCTGCGCGCCTGGGGCTCTAGCCGCCACCCATGCTGCCGCCACGGCGCTGGTGCGCCGCACTCTCGGGCTTGGGGCCCTTGGCCCTGACGTTGTCAGGCGCGTCCTTGCCGCTGAAGTTGAACGACGGGATGGTGGCGAACAGGAGTTGATTCGCAACTCTTTGCTGCTCCGGGCTCAGGCTCGCATACAGCGTCTTGGCGGCGGACTCCACTTCTTCCAGCGCGGCCAGGCGGTTTTGCATGTTGTCGACCAGCCTGCCCACCTGATGCACAGCCGTGCTTTCCTGCGACGCCAGCACCGGTTTCTCACGGTAAAAGACATCGGCATATGCGTTCACCTTGTCGGCGTAGGCGTTCCACGGCCCCGCCTGCTGAGGGCTCAATGCGAGTCGGTCGCGCAATTGCTCCAGCGTGACTTCCAGCTTGCCCCCGGGATTCGAGGTCACCGCGGCGCTTTTCGGAATGGGCGCATGCAGCGTGGGGCTGAGTCCCTGAGCCGCAGCGAGCACAGGCCCCAGGGCGATCACCAGCCAAAGCAGTTTTTTCAATTTCGATCCTTGCTGCAACACGACGAAGAAAAGCCCGAGCTTATCGTCGCACCGACTGCCGATCATTGGCTACAGGGCAAAGAAATGTGAAGTCGGTTTCAGCTGAGGTCAGCGCTCTGGCCTGTCCCGAAAAACACCCCTGATCAGTTGAGGACAGAGCACGCTCACTGCGTGTAGCTTTGGTCTGTCCCGCAAGCTATCAGCACTGCCCCACCAGCCACTGTCTCTCCCAGGCGGTAATGTGGCGGTCAAAGTGTTCGCACTCCATCTGCTTCGTGCCGACGAAGATGCGCACGAACTCCTCGCCCAGCAACTGCCGGGCCAACGCGCTGCACTGCATCCGCGCCAGGGCTTCGGGCAAGCTGTAGGCCAGCGCCGGATCGAGCGTAGCCGGTGCCTGGCCTGCGGGCACCGGGCTTGAGGCCTGCAACTGCTGGTCCAGGCCATGCCAGCCCGCTGCCAGCGTCGCGGCGATCACCAGGTAGGGGTTGGTATCGGCGCCGGCCAAACGCGTCTCCAGGCGCCGCGCCTGCGGCACGGACGGGGGCACGCGCAGCCCGGCGAGGCGGTGGTCATAACCCCACTGCACGTTGGCCGGCGACTCGGCGTGCGGCGAGAAGCGGCGAAAGGAATTGACCGTGGGGCACAACATCGGCAGCAGTTGCGGCAGCAGCGCCTGCTGCCCAGCGATGAAGTGCTCGAACAGGGGCGTGGCGCTGCCGTCGGCTGCGCTGAAGATGTTGGCGCGGGTGTGCGCATCGACGACGCTCTGGTGCACGTGCATGGAGCTGCCTTCGTCGCCCTCGATCGGTTTGGCCATAAAGACCGCCAGCAGGCCGTGGCGCAAGGCCACCTCGCGCACCGCACGCTTGAACAGAAAGGCCTGGTCCGCCACTTCCAGTGCCGGCCCATGCACCAGGTTGATCTCGAACTGGCTCACGCCGACCTCGTGCAGCCAGGTGTCGGTGCGCACGCCCAGCACCTGCAGCGCGCTGGCCAGTTCGGTGAAGAAGGCACCCTGCCCTTCGAGCGCGTCCAGCGTATAGGCGTTGGGACCGCACTCGCGCCGGCCATCGCGCCCGGTCGGTGCGGCAAACGGCTGCGCCGGATCTGGATTCAGCGCGAACAGGTAGAACTCGATCTCGGGCGCCACCACCGGCTCCCAGCCTCGGCTCTCGTACAAGGCGAGCACGCGCTTCAAGACGTTGCGCGGCGCAAACGCCGTCGGCGTTCCGTCCAGATCAAAGCAGTCGTGCAGCGCCAGCGCGCGCGGCGGATTCGCCCAGGGGACGGGACGCAGCGAACCGGCAACCGGGACCAGGCGCAGGTCCGGGTCGCCGTCGGCGTAAAGCTCGGGCAACCAGTCGCGGTTGAGCGTGGTGGCGCAGATGGCGCGCGCCACGCGCAGGTCCTGGCCCGCGGCAAAGGCCTTCGCCGGCAGGCTTTTGCCGCGGCCGACGCCGGTCAAGTCGGCAAAAAGGCATTCAACATCCTGCACCGGATGCTGGGCAAAAAATTCAGCGACGGTTTGAGTCATGGGTGTGGAGAGAGCGTGTGAAACGGGCATCATAGGCGGCGCAACGCCAACCTGAAAGTCAGAGCAGATCCTTGAGCCGGTGGTACAGCGTTCCCAGCACCAGGCTGGGCATGCGCAACATCGGTCCGCCAGGGAAGTTGCGGTGTTGCAGGCGCGCGAACACGTCAAAGCGCTCGGCCTGGCCCGCCACCGCCTCGGCCACCAGTCGTCCGCCGAGCACGGTCGCTGCGACGCCGTGACCGCTGAAGCCCTGCAGGTAATACAGGTTGCTGCCTAGCCGGCCGAAGTCGGGTGCGCGGTTCATGCTGATGTCGACAAAGCCGCCCCAGACAAACTCCACCGCAGCGTCGGCCAGAGCCGGAAACACCTGCACCATGCGCTGACGCATCACGTCCTTCAGATTCGAAGGCGTGCCCGTGGTGTAGCTCACGCGACCGCCGAACAGCATGCGGTGGTCGGCGCTGAAGCGGAAATAGTCGAGCACGAAGTTGTTGTCGCAGGCCGAGGCCTTGCTCGGAATGATGCGCTGGCACAGCGCCGGATCGAGCGGCGCCGTGGCGATCATGTAGGTTCCCACCGGCATGATGCGCGGTGTCAGCTCGGGTGCCACCTTGGGGCCGTATTCACCCAGCGTGCAGTTGCCGGCCAGCACACCAAAGCGCGCCGTGACGCGGCCCTGCGCCGTGCTGGCCACGAGCTTGTCACCGCGCTCGATCGCGGTCACGGGTGAGTGCTCGAAGATCTTCACACCGAGTCGTCGCGCTGCCGCCGCCAGCCCCAGCGCCAGCTTGAGCGGATGCAGATGCCCGGAGACCGGCTCGAAGGCGGCGGCGCAATAGCGCGGACTGTCGATGTGCTGGCGCACTTCGTCGCCGGTGTAGATCCGGCTCTCGAAACCGTAGTCGTCGCGCAGCTCCTGCATGTCGGCCTCAAGCGCCCTGGCCTTGCGCGGTGAATCCGCCACGTGCAGATAACCATGCACGCGGTCGCACTCGATGTGATGCTGCTCGATATGGCCGTCGAGCAGGCGGATCGACTCCATCGACATGTCCCAGGCGCGGCCCGCGTCGGCCTTGCCAAGTTGATCGACATAGGGTTGCTGGCCGCTGGCGAAGCCCACGATCGCCTGGCCGCCATTGCGCCCCGAGGCGCCGCTGCCCACGCGGTCGGCCTCCAGCACCACCACGCTCATGCCACGTTGCGCCAGCTCGATCGCGGCGCTCAGACCGGCATAGCCTGCGCCGACCACCACGGCATCGGCCTGCACTGCGCCGGCGAGCGGCGCGCCCACCGGTTCGCGCTGCACGCTGGCCTCGTAATAGCTGGTCTGATTCAGTTGGGTGTCGGAATTCAGCAGGGAAGTTTTCATGATATTTGTGCTCCGGCGGACGCGCGCTTGGCGACCTGTCCGCATAAATAGGTCCAGACGAAAGTGGCGGCCGCGTTGCTCGTGAGTTCGGCATGGTCATAGGCCGGAGCCACTTCCACGCAGTCCATGGCAACGAAGTTGAGCGGCGAAAGCTCTTCGAGCAGCGTGAGCACCTGCGAACTCGTCATGCCGCCGGGCTCGGGCGTACCGGTGCCGGGGGCAAAGGCCGGGTCCAGGCAGTCGATGTCCAGCGTCAGATAGCAGGGCCGCTGCCCCAGGCGCGCCTGGATGGCGTCGATCACCGGCTGCAGCGCGTCGCCGTCCCTGCCGCGCAGCTGGCGCGCGGTGTAGATCAGACCCCCCTGGTCCTGCACGTACTCGCGTGCCGAGCGCTCGCCGCTGGAACGCAAGCCGATCTGCACGCTGTGCGCCGGACTGACGAGCCCCTCCTGCAGCGCCTCAAAGGTCCAGGTGCCGTGGCCCGAGGGCTCACCGAAGTGATCCGGCCAGGTGTCGCAGTGCGCGTCGAAGTGGATCAGCGCCAGCGGCTCGCCGCCGTTGCGCGCCTTGGCGGCGCGCAGCAGCGCCAGCGTCACCGAATGGTCGCCGCCCAGAAACACGCAGTGCTGGCGCGCCATCAGCTGTGCCGCCTGGGTCTGGATCTGCGCGCGCACCGTCGCAAGCGGCGAAGCGTTGGAGAGCAGCATATCGCCCGCATCGCCCAGCAAGCCCAGCGGCGACACGTTGAAGTGCGGATGAATGCCGTCGCACAGCATGAGCGAGGCACGGCGTATTTCCTGCGGGCCAAAGCGCGCGCCCGGCCGGTTCGTGACCGCGCCGTCAAACGGCACACCGGCCACGGCAAAGGGCTGTGCGTCCAGAACGGGACAGGCCAGGAATCGGTTGCCATTGCTGGCGTAGGCGAAATGGGCAGGGTTCATGTTGTCCTCAAATTGTTGAGGACAGAGCAAAGCTCGCTGCGCGTAGCTCTTGGTCTGTCCCGCAAAGTCTCACTGGTGGTGAAAGTGCAGTGGCGAACGGTAGCTCAGATCCCGCGCCGAATCAGGTCCAATTTGCCGCGGACACGGGCACCCACTGCGGCGGCCCGGCAGCGCGCGGCAATAATCGACCCGCATGCAGCCACATGGAACCCATCGCTTGAACCCCAACACTGCCCGCCTGCGCGCCTACCTGTGCCTGGCCCTGAGCATGTCCCTGGTGGGAAGCTACGTGGCGCTGTCCAAACCGCTGGTGGCTGCCCTGCCGGTGTTTCTGCTGGCGTGGCTGCGCTTTGGCATCGGCGCACTGGCAATGCCACAC
Organism: uncultured beta proteobacterium; assembly: GCA_903838565.1. GTDB lineage: Bacteria > Pseudomonadota > Gammaproteobacteria > Burkholderiales > Burkholderiaceae_C > CAIKVZ01. The sequence continues at coordinate 47,085 of CAILZB010000081.1, forward strand.
TGGCTGAAGAAGCCCGCGAACGAGGCACCCATGACGCGCCAGACCCGTCAACTGCTTTTTCTGGAATCCTTTCTGGGCAACTTTCTGTTCACCATCTGCATGCTGTTCGGCGTGAGCCTGACGAGCGCAGTCTCCGCGGGCGTGATCATGGCGGCCATTCCCGCGGTGGTGGCGCTGCTGAGTTGGTTGCTGCTGCGCGAACACATCAACACTCGCGTCTGGGGCGGCGTCGCTTGCGCTGCGCTGGGCATTGCGCTGCTCGCGCTGTCGAAAACCGGATCTTCCTCCGAGCCGCAGGCGAACCACGCGCTGTGGGGCAATCTGCTGGTCTTTGCCGCGGTGCTGTGCGAAGCGGCCTACGCCGTCATCGGGAAAAAGCTCACCGGCGCGTTGGCGCCCAGGCGCATCACCGCCCTCATCAACCTGTGGGGCTTGGCGCTGATGACGCCCATGGGCCTGTACTACGCGCTGAGGTTTGACTTTGGCGCCGTGTCCCTGGGCCTGTGGGCCCTGCTGCTGTTTTACGCTCTGGCAGCGAGCGTCTGGACCGTGTGGCTGTGGATGACAGGCCTGAAGACCGTACCCGCGGCGCTGGGCGGCGTGTTCACCGTGATGCTGCCGATTTCGGCGGCCCTGGTCGGTGTGCTGGTGTTGGGCGAGCAGGTTTCGGCCCTGCAAATGCTGGCGTTTGCCATCGCCTTGCTGGGAGTGGTGTTGGCGACACTGCCAAGCAAGTCAGCCTGATCCAGCAGGTTGGTTGATCGGGTCTTGCGCCGAGTGCGCGCTGGGTTTTGCCCCGTTTCGCCCAGGCGGGCGAGGCCTTGTCGGGATGTGCGCCCGACTGCGCACTCACTTTCTCTTGCGTCGCCAAGAGAAAGTAAGCAAAGAGAAGGCGCCCCCGCTGTCTGCGTCCCTACGCTTCGCTGCGGGCAACCTGTGCTGCTCACAAAACGGGGGCGATACGCAAACTCGCTTCGCTCAAACATGCGTCTCGCTGATCCCCGTTTTGCTGCGCTGCTCGGCGCATACAGAGGGGGAAGTCCCGATGCAAAGTCCAACAGCCTGAAACAAATCCCACAAGGACGCGGCACGGCGCGTCCTTGTGGGATTCTGCATTCGGTATTGGTCTTTGGTTTTCCCGCCGTTATGAGGAGACGAGACGCGCAGGTGCAGCCGGATCAGGGCTGGCGTTGTTTGAGCGAAGCGAGTTTAGCCAGACCCCGGCTGCGCCGAGCATCGCAGTGTGCCCGCGCAGCGGGCCGACGAATCCGGCTCGCCTTCTCTTTGCTTACTTTCTCTTGGCGAAGCAAGAGAAAGTAAGTCGCCCGCCGGGGCGAGACCCGGCATGCCTCGCGGGCCAAGCAAGCAAACAAACAACCACCACATCGACCCGTCGTGCCGACATCCCTGCAAAGCGCGCCCTCGGCGCAAGACCCCAAAAAAACTCAAAGAGCCTTCTGCACCAACGCCCCCCTGAACAGAAACTCCCCACCGGGACCTTGGGCATCTTCAACGCCACCCTTGGACTCCACGCTCACACCGAGTTGCAGCACGTCGCGCAGGTCGCTCTCGCTCGCCGGAATGCGCAGCGTCTTGCTGCTGCCCACAAGGCCGAGCGAGCGCACTCTGCCGCTGGCGGGCAGCGCCCACAGTTGCAGCGACTCCTCGCGCCCCTCGACCACATTGCCCAGGCGTTGCAGCACCAATGTGGGCTGGGTTGGATCCAGCGTGACCAGCAAGCCCGGGGCGCCTTGAGCATCGGTCAACACTGCGATGTATTTGATCTGCGGAACGACCACGAGCTGCTTTTGCAGATGCGTGACCTGGGCCTTGAATTGCTCGAACATGCTCAGGCCCGTGGCTCCAGCAAAAACCAGCAGGATGACACAGAGAATCGTCGCACTGCGCCACCAGGTGATGGGGTACAGACCGAGCACGCGCTTGGCGCCGGTTGAGCTGTCGCTGGATAGAGAAATCGTGTCGGAGGAGTCGGTGTTCATGGGCTGCATTGTGGCTCAATGCGCGCCTGCGCCCGCATCACAGCAGCGCCTTGGCGCTCACCACCATGCCGTCTTCGTCGGCATAGAGCCAGTCGCCGGGGCGAACCCGCACTCCCTGGATATGCACCGGTACATCGCTCTGCCCCTGGTTGCGCTTCTCCGTCGGCAAAGGCATGGCGGCCAACGCCCGGATGCCCATGGGTTGGAGCGACAACTCCCCCAGGTCGCGCGCGCAGCCATCGATCACCACGCCGGCCCAACCGTTGCGCGCCGCCGCAGCGCCCAGGTTGCCGCCGAGCAGGGCGTGGCGCAGCGAGCCACCTCCGTCCACCACGAGCACGCGGCCCAGCCCGGGCGAGTCCACCTCGGCCTTGACCATCGAGTTGTCTTCGAAGCATTTGACGGTGGCGACCCTTCCGCAGAATTTGCGCACACCGCCGAAGTCGCGAAAGACCGGCGGCAATACGCGAAAGTCTCCCGACATATCGTTCTTGTGCGCGTCGCACAAATCGCAGGTGGAAAAGATCCTGGGTGCAGATGAAGTCATGTCAGTCCTTTCGAGGAAATGGTCGTACCGTAGGGTCCACGCAATACCACCGTTGACGTCGCCCGAGCATACCCAGAATTCAAGCGATTGCAGCGCCGAGCGATCGCACTGTTTTCACGCTGAATTGCCCTCAATCGCTCCCTCTGAAGCCCCTCTGAAGCACTTTTCCGGCAAAAAGACATAAAAAAGCAACACAACCGGATGAAAAACAGCGGTTTCTCCTAGGAAATGCGGTGTTTCTCCCTTAGCATCAGCCTTGCCAATGAATCACGTGTCGAAGAGCGCGGTTTTCATTGGTGAATTCTCAACTTCTAGAAGGAAATTCAATCATGGCAACTGCAAAAAAAGCGCCGGCTAAGAAAGCCGCTCCCGCCAAGAAGGCTGCACCCGCTAAGAAGGTCGCAGCTCCGGCAAAGAAAGTAGCCGCCAAGAAGGCAGCTCCGGCAAAGAAAGCCGCTCCCGCCAAGAAGGCAGCTCCCGCGAAGAAAGTCGCAGCGAAAAAGGCTCCCGCCAAAAAGCGCACCGTGAACGCCGCGTTCATGAAGGCACTGACTCCCAGCTCCGCCCTGGCTGCTGTGGTCGGCGCAGCGCCGCTGCCACGTACCGAAGTGGTGAGCAAGCTGTGGGTGTACATCAAGAAAAACAAACTGCAAGACGCAGTGAACAAACGCATGATCAACGCCGATGCGAAGCTGAAGGAAGTCTTCGGCAAGCTGCAGGTCTCGATGTTCGAGATGGCCGGCCTGATTGGCAAGCACCTCAAATAGTCCACCTCGGTGTTGACTTGAAAAGCCGCAGCGATGCGGCTTTTTTTTGTGTGTATGCTGGAGCGGATATGACCCTCGATTCAAAGGCCCAGGCATGAGCAGCGCCACCTGGAGCGCGGTCTTGCTCACGCTGCAGCTGGCGGGCCTGACCACGCTGATCCTGCTGCTGCTGGGAACGCCGCTGGCGTGGTGGCTGGCGCGCACCCACTGCTGGCTCAAGGCCCCGGTGAGCGCGGTCGTGGCGCTGCCGCTGGTGCTGCCGCCCACGGTGCTGGGTTTCTATCTGCTGATCACGCTCGGGCCGCACGGACCCATCGGGCAACTCACGCAAAGCCTGGGCTTGGGTCTGCTGCCCTTCACTTTCTCCGGCCTGGTGCTGGGCTCGGTCCTGTATTCGATGCCGTTCGTGGTCCAGCCTTTGCAAAACGCCTTCGAGGCCATGGGTGAGCGTCCGCTTGAAGTCGCCGCCAGCTTGCGCGCCTCGCCGCTGGACGCCTTCTTCAGCGTGGCGCTGCCGCTGGCGCGCAGCGGCTACCTCACGGCCGGCGTCATGGGTTTTGCCCACACGCTGGGCGAGTTCGGCGTGGTGCTGATGCTGGGCGGCAATATTCCGAATCAGACGCGCGTGCTCTCGGTGCAGATCTTCGACCACGTGGAAGCGCTCGAATACGCCCAGGCGCACGAACTCGCTGCGGGCATGCTGGTGTTTTCCTTCGCGGTCCTGCTCGCCTTGCACGCCGTCCAACCCAGGATGCGATCGTGAGGCGAGCATCCCGCGCCAACGACTCCGGCCTGCAGCTGCGCCTGCAGCGTGATCATCCGGCTTTCTCGCTCGACCTGAGGCTGGAGCTTCCCGGTCGCCAGGTGAGCGCACTGTTCGGCCCCTCGGGCTGCGGCAAGACCAGCACGCTGCGTGCGCTGGCGGGTCTGGACCGCATGGCGCGGGGACGCGTGGTCGTGAACGGCGAAGTCTGGCAGGACGACGGGCAGAAGATATTCGTGCCGCCGCACCGGCGCGCCGTCGGCTACGTGTTCCAGGAACCCAGTCTGTTCGCGCACCTGAGCGTCCAAGGCAATCTGGAATTCGGACTGCAGCGCGTTCCTGCGGCGCAGCGGCGCGTGTCGCTGGAGCAGGCGGTCGAGCTGCTGGGCATCGCCGCGCTGCTGCCGCGCCGCAGTCACACGCTCTCGGGCGGGGAGCGCCAGCGCGTGGCCATGGCCCGGGCACTGGCCAGCAGCCCGCAACTGCTGTTGCTGGACGAACCGCTGGCCGCGCTGGACGCGCAGCGCAAGGCCGAGGTCCTGCCCTATCTGGAGCGGCTGCAGCGCGAGCTCGACATCCCCGTGCTCTATGTAAGCCACGCCATCGACGAGGTCGCGCGCCTGGCCGACCACTTGGTGCTGCTGGGCGCGGGGCGTGCGCTCGCCAGCGGGCCCACGCAGGACCTGCTCACGCGGCTGGACCTGCCGCTGGCGCACGGTGACGCGGCCGCGGCGATCGTCGCGGCCAGGGTGAGCGCCCACGATGCGCGCTTTGGCTTGAGCCACGCCGACTTTGCCGGTGGCAGACTGACGCTGGCACAGCCGGGCCTGCCCCTGGGACAGCAGCTGCGCCTGCGCATCCAGGCGCGCGACGTGAGCCTGACGCTGCAGCAGCAGAGCGGCACCAGCATCCTGAACATCCTGCGCGCCCGCATCACCGAGCTGTCGCCCGACAGTCCGGGCCAGGTCATGGTGCGCCTGGACGCAGGCGGCGCCATCCTGCTCGCGCGCGTCAGCGCCAAGTCGGTCGATGCCCTGCAGTTGGCGCCGGGTCTGTGGCTGTACGCGCAGATCAAGGGTGTGGCGATCCTGGGCTGACCTTCCCATCGAACGCACGGTACCGGCGGGTCGCGCGCCGCGCCAGCGCGGCACTTCACCTAAACTCGCACGCTATGTTGATATTGGGTATTGAATCTTCCTGCGATGAAACCGGCGTGGCGCTGGTACAGGCTGGTGCTGCGGGCGTGCCGCTGCTGCGTGCGCACGCGCTGCACAGCCAGATCGAAATGCACCAGGCCTATGGCGGTGTCGTTCCCGAACTGGCCAGCCGCGACCATATCCGCCGCGTGCTGCCGCTGACGCGCAGCGTGCTGGAACAAGCCAAGTGCACTTTGGCGGATGTGGACGTGGTGGCCTATACCCGTGGACCCGGGCTGGCCGGCGCGCTGCTGGTGGGCTCGGGCGTGGCCTGCGCGCTCGGGGCGGCGCTGAACAAGCCGGTGCTGGGCATCCACCACTTGGAAGGCCATCTGCTGTCGCCCTTCCTGAGCGCCGATCCGCCGCAGTTTCCCTTTGTCGCGCTGCTGGTCTCCGGTGGCCACACGCAGCTGATGCAGGTCGACGGCGTGGGGTGCTATGCGCTGCTGGGTGAATCCATCGACGACGCTGCCGGCGAGGCCTTCGACAAGTCGGCCAAGCTGCTGGGTCTGGGCTACCCCGGCGGCCCGGCCCTGGCGCGTCTGGCCGAGCACGGCGACGCAGCCGCGTTCAAGCTGCCGCGCCCGCTGCTGCACAGCGGCAATCTGGATTTTTCGTTCTCGGGTCTGAAGACCGCGGTGCTGACGCAGGCCAAGAAACTGGGCACCGAATTGGACGCGCGCAAGGCCGATCTGGCCGCGTCGACGCAGGCCGCGATCGTGGAGGTGCTGGTGAAAAAGTCGCTCACAGCCCTGAACCAGACCGGGATGCGGCGCCTGGTCGTGGCCGGCGGCGTGGGCGCGAACCGCAGCCTGCGCGAGCAGTTGAACGCCGCCTGCGCCAAAGCGCAGGTGCGTGTGCATTACCCCGAGCTGGACCTGTGCACCGACAACGGCGCCATGATCGCCATGGCCGCGGCGATGCGGCTGCAAGCCGGCGTGGAGCAGGCGAATCGCAACTATGCGTTCGACGTCAAACCACGCTGGCCGCTGCAATCGTTGGCTGTTTAGCCTCAGGCGATATTCAGCTGCGTCACCTTGCTTGCGGGGACGAGTTTGCCCAACTTGAGCGTGAGCACGCCGAGTTCGAGTTTGGCTTCGCTGGTCGCGGCGTCGATGTCCTGCGGCAACTCGTAGGCCAGCTGGTAGCTGCGCGGCGCGTCCTTCAGGCTCTCGATCCGGATCACATTGCCCTCGATGCCGATGTTCAACTGCTCCTTGGACACGCCGGGCACATCGAAGCTCAAGGTGTACGACTTCTCGTCCTGAGTCACGGCCGCGGCGCAGGCTTTGGCATTCGATTTGACGGGCGATTGCAGCGCCTCGCCCAACCAGCGCTCCAGTTGCTGATCAACCCCGCGCAGATGGGGGGCATAAGTTGCGCGACGCATAACGGGCGTAAAAAACATGGTGTGTCTTCCTTTACACTGCGCAGCGCTCGAGATAAGCGCCACAGGCTTCCCAATTGCGTGCGCAGCGCGGCATTTCAAGAAAGATTTTGCATGTATAAATTTCGGATCTCACTCTTGAAATTGGCGCTGGCGGCGCTAGCGCTGGGTTCGTTCTGCAGTGGCACCGCCCAGGCGCAAGCGACCGCAGCCAGCACCGGTGCGGCGATCAGGATCGCGTTGATCGAAGGCCTTTCGGGTCCTTTCGCCGCGCCCGGAGAGGCGGTATTTCGCAACTTGGTGTGGGCGGTGGAGCGGGTGAACTCGCGCGGCGGCGTCAGGCTCGGGGGCGGCGCGTCCCGGCCTTTGCTGCTGCAGCGCTACGACAGCAAGGGGCAGAACGAAGAGGCGCTGTCGGCGCTGCGCTCGGCCATCGACGACGGTGCGCAGTTTGTCATGCAGGGCAACTCCTCCGCCAATGCGGCCGCGCTGCTGGATGCGATCAACAAGCACAACGAACGCGAGCCCGCCAGGCGCGTGCTGCTGCTCAACTACTCCGCGGTCGATCCCGTGCTGACGAACGAGAAGTGCAGCTTCTGGCACTTCCGCTTCGACGCCCACGCCGACATGCGCATGGCCGCGCTGATGGACGTGCTCAAGGACGATCGTGCCATCCAGCGCGTCTACCTGATCGGGCAGGACTACAGCTTTGGCCAGGCGGTGTTGCGTGAAGCGCGCCGGCAGCTGGGCGTGCAGCGCCCGGACGTGGCCATCGTCGGCGAAGAGTTGCACCCCATGGGACGCATCAAGGACTTCCTCCCCTACGCTGGCAAGATCAAGGCCAGCGGCGCACAGGCCGTCATCACCGGCAACTGGGGCAATGACCTGACACTGCTGGTGAAGGCGGCAAAGGAGGCTGGATTTGAGGGCAAGTTCTACACCTTCTACGGCAATGCGCTGGGTGCCCCGGCCGCCATCGGTGACGCGGGCGTCGGTCGTGTGATCGCGGTGGCCGAATGGCTGCCCAATGTCGCTGGCGCCCAGAGCGAGGCGTTCTACCAGGCCTTCAAGGCACGCTTCCCCAAACCCGCCGACGACTACGTGCACCTGCGCATGCAGTTGATGGTGGAAGCACTGGCGCAGGCGATCGAACGCTCGGTCAAAGTCCCTGGCGCCGACACGCTGGACATCGTCTCGGTGGCCACACAGCTGGAAAAGTCGAGGCTCAATTTCTACGGCCAGACCGCTGCCATGCGCGCGTCGGACCACCAGTTCCAGCAACCCCTGGTGGTGGGCATGATGGAGCGCATGGGAACGCCCGGCGTGAAGTTCGACGTCGAAGGATCGGGCTACGGCTTTCGCGTGATCCGCTCCATCAGCGCCGAACGCGCAGCGCAGCCCACGAGTTGCAGCATGCAGCGTCCGGCGTCGTGAGGTCCTTGGGGAAAAGGCGCCCGGGTTATGATGAATCTCATACTGAAGGCGCCTGACACCGAGGAGCGGCATGCAAGAAACAGCGGAGATTGAGGAACGCGCCAGCATCCGCTTGCTGGACCGCTACTACAGCATTTTTCTGGCGGTATGCGTCGTCTTTTTGGCCGTGGGTGTGCCCTTTGTCTTCAAGCGCGTCGCGGTGACGGTCGGCGTCACGCTGGTGATAACGGCAGCATTGCTGCTGGCTTGGCGAATGAGCCGTCGCGGCCATCCGCGAACGTCGCTGATACTCTTTTCCGCTTGCTTGTGGCTGATTCTGGTGGGATTGATGTTTGCCGGCTTGCCGCCTGTCACTGCCGCTGCCGCCTTGGCCATGGCGGTGATGCTGGCTGTTGTCGTTCGGTTGCGCACCGGTGTGATCTTTGGCACTGCCTACCTCGCGGCCTGGATGCTGTACATCGTGTTGAAGGTCAATGGCTTGGCGCCCGAGCCTTACTTCACGACCGCCACGTTGACGGGCTGGTTCATCTCCGCAATCTCGTTCTGGCTGATGTTGCTGCCCATCCCCGAACTGATCGCGAAACTGCGCAAGGGAGTATCGCTGCAACGGGCCGTGATCGAGGCCACGATTGACGGCATCCTGGTGGTGAACAACGAGGGCAAGATCGTGACGCATAACCAGCGTTTCGTCGAGCTCTGGAGCATTGCGCCAGAACTTCTGAAATCTCGCGACGACGCTGCATTACTGGACTTTGTGGTGCAGCACCTGGCTGAGCCGGAACAGTTCCTCAAGAGCGTGCGTGAACTGTACGCACACCCCGATCAGTCCAGCTCTGACACCCTGACGTTCAAGGATGGACGCGTCCTCGAACGCGACTCCCAGCCCCAGCGTCTGAACGGGCAGATCGTGGGCCGCGTCTGGTGTTTTCGCGATGTCACCCGCAGGGAACAGGCGCAAGGGGCACTGAGCGAAGCCTTGACCCGGATCGAGCGCATCGCCGCCCGCGTCCCAGGCGCCATTTTTGAATTCAGACTCGACCGCCACGGACAACCCAGCCTGCCGTTCTTCAGCAAGGGATTGCTGGATGTGTATCGGCTTGACGCGCAGGAGATCGCCGATGTCAACCAGGCGACAAAGGACCGGGTGCTGCTGCAGGATCAGGACGCTTACCGAGCATCGATCGAACACTCTTTGTCAAAGCTGTTGCCCTGGATGCACGAATGGCGCATCCGCTTGCCCGACGGCAGCGTTCGCTGGATCGGCGGCAACGGTGTGCCATCGCGGGAAGACGATGGCTCGGTTCTGTTGCACGGTTTTGTGAACGATATCACCGAGCGCAAGACGACGCATCAGGAACTCGAGATGCACCGCAATCACCTGCGCGAACTGGTAGACGAGAAAACCCTGGAACTGCGCCACAGCGTGGCCATCACGCAAGCGGCCGAGCTTCGGGCGAATGCAGCGAACCGTGCCAAGTCGGAGTTCCTGGCCAACATGAGCCACGAAATCCGCACCCCGATGAACGGGCTGATCGGAATGGCCGATGTGCTGCGCGAAACCGCGCTCACACCCGAGCAGGCACGCATGCTCGCCGTCATGAGGGATTCCTCCGCCTCGCTCATGACCCTGCTGAACGACATCCTGGACCTGTCAAAGATTGAAGCCGGCAAGCTCGAACTGGAGTCCATCCCGACGCACCTGGGCCAACTGATGGAAGGCGTCACGCAATTGCTGGCGCCGGCCTGCGTCAGCAAGGCCATGGAGCTCACGCTGCAGGTCTCGCCCCAGCTCCCGCAGTGGATCTGCACCGACCCGACACGCTTGCGCCAGGTGCTCTTCAATCTGCTGGGCAATGCCATCAAATTCACCGGCAACCAGGCCGGCCACACCGGGAAGATTTCGGTGCGCGCCGAGCCGACCACGCGGGCCGATGGCAGCGCCGGCTTGATCATTCGCGTCACAGACAACGGCATCGGCATGGGTGCGGATGTTCTGCAGCGCCTGTTCCAGCCGTTCGCCCAAGGCGATGAGAGCACGGCGCGCAGGTTCGGCGGCTCCGGCCTGGGTTTGAGCATCACGCGCCACCTGGTGCAACTGATGCAGGGCCACATCGGTGCGCAAAGCGAACTCGGATCGGGTTCGGAGTTCACGCTGGAGCTGCCCTTGCTGGCATCGGCCGCGGGCCTCGCCGACCCCGCCGGTGACGCCGCGATCGCGAATCGGCGCAACCGCCTGCGGCAGACTGAGCACAATGCGACACCGGCGGCGGGGCCACTGATCCTGCTGGCCGAGGACAACGAGATCAACCAGGAAGTGATGCAGGAACAATTGCGCCTGCTGGGCTATCGCTGCGAGACCGCTGCCGACAGCGTCCTGGCGCTCGAACTGTGGCGCAGCGGCCGCTATGCGCTGCTGCTGACCGACTGCCACATGCCCAACATGGATGGCTTTGAACTCACCGCCACGATCCGGCGCGAACAGACCACGCACCTTCCCATCATCGCCGTCACCGCCAATGCCATGCAGGGCGAAGACAGGCGCTGCCGCGACGCCGGCATGGACGACTGCCTGTGCAAGCCGCTGCGCCTGCATGAACTCGGACCCATGTTGTCCAAATGGCTACCCCACCAGGAACCCGCATGAGACAAGCCATACAGCAGCTCGAAGAATCGAAGATCCGCGAAGTCGCCAACGCCGGCATGGGGCGCGCCGACGTGCTCGCGTTCTGGTTTGGCGAGAGCGACGAGGTCACGCCCGATTTCATCCGTCAGGCCGCGATTGAATCGCTGCAGCGTGGCGAAACTTTCTACTCGCACAACCTGGGGCTGCCGGAATTGCGCGAGGCGATTGCCAGCTACATGAGCGCGCTGCATGGCCCGATCGCGAGCGACCGCCTGGCCGTGACCAGCGGCGGCGTGAACGCGCTGATGGTGGCGATGCAGGCACTGTTGGACGCAGGCGACGAAGTGGTGGTGGTCACGCCGGTATGGCCCAACCTCACGGCCCAACCCGCGATCCTGGGCGCCAGGGTGGTCTGCGTGCCGCTGCAGCCGCAAACCTCAGGGCCGGATCAGGGCGCGTGGCGCCTGAATCTGGCGGCGCTGCTGGCGCGTGTCACGCGCGCCACCCGGCTGCTGGTGCTCAACGCGCCGAACAACCCCACGGGCTGGACGCTGACGCGCGCCGAGCAGCAAACCATTCTGCAGCACTGCCGAGTGACAGGCACCTGGATCCTGGCCGACGAGGTGTACGAACGCCTGTACTACGAACCCTCAGCGAACAGCTGCGCGCCGAGCTTTCTGGACATTGCCGACACCAGCGACAGGCTGGTGGTGGCGCACAGTTTTTCCAAGAGCTTCCTGATGACCGGTTGGCGCCTGGGCTGGCTCGTGATGCCCCCTGATCTGACGCCGCAGGTGGGCAAGCTGATCGAATTCAACACCTCCTGCGCCAGCGTCTTCACGCAGCGCGCCGGCATCGCAGCGCTGGCGCGCAGCGCCGAAGTCACACCCAGGGTGGTGGCCCATCTGAAGCTCTGTCGCGACACCCTGGTGCCGCTGTTGCGCGCCTTGCCGGGCGTGCAGGTCGCCAGTCCTGCGGGCGGCATGTACGCCTTTTTCAAGCTCGACGGCTTTGACGATTCCCTGACCACCGCCAAGCGCCTGGTGCTGGAGGCGGGCCTGGGCCTGGCGCCCGGCAATGCGTTTGCGCCGCAGGCCCAGGGCTGGTTGCGCTGGTGCTTTGCCTCCCACGACCCTCAGCGGCTGGTGCAGGGCGTGGCGCGTTTGCAGGGCTGGCTGGAGCAGCGCGCGCCTGGCTGATGCATGACCTGCGCTATCCTTCGCCATGGCCTCCAGCGACCCCGAATTTGCCCAGTACTGCTGCGAGCTGCTTGCCAGCGCAGGTCCGTGCCGGGCACGGCGCATGTTCGGCGGCTGGGGGATCTCGGTCGAGGACCTGTCCATCGCCATCCTGGCGGATCTGGGAGAGGGCGACACGCTGTGGCTCAAGGCCGATGAGGCGACGCGGGCCGAGTTTGAAGCTGCAGGGTGCAGGCGCTTCAGCTACCTGGCCAAGGGCCAGCCCAAGAGCATGAACTACTACGCAGCCCCCTCTGACGCCATGGAGTCGCCCCCGTTGATGCGGCCCTGGGCCAGGCTGGCGCTGGAAGCGGCGCTGCGCTCACGCGCCGCCAAGCCCGTAAAGCGTCAAGCCGCCAAGCCCCGGAAATCAACGAACTAGATCGGCCAGACCGCGCCGTTGTCGTTCAGGATCGCGTCCAGCGCCACGTCGTGCGGCTCGGCCTCAAGATCATCGACGAAACCCTGGGCGTAGCCCAGTCCCACGGTCACCGGTTTGGGTTGCAGCGTGGCCAGCGTGCGGTCATAAAAGCCGCCACCGTAGCCCAGGCGATAGCCACCCGCGCCGTAGCCCACGCACGGGACGAACAGCAGCGTGGGCACCACGACCTCGGTGTCCTTGGGCTTGGGGATGCCATAGGCGTCCTCCTCCATCGGGCAGCCGGGATACCAGGCGTGAAACACCAGCGTCTTGTGCACCTTGTCCACCACCGGCAAGCCGATGCGGCGCAGCTTGGGGCCGTCCAGCAGTTCGCCGTCCTCCTTCCAGCGGTGCAAGGCCGGCAGCGGATCAAACTCGCCCTTGATCGGCCAGTAGGCGCCGATCACCGTATCGGTGCGCCCCACGAGCCAGATGCGCATGACCTGCTGCAAAGAGGCGGCGCGCTGTAAGCGGTCGGGCAGGTTCAGGCGTTGTTCTATCAATGCCTGACGCAGCGCCTTCTTGTCGCGCGCCTTTTGCGCCGCTGCGCCTTTTCCATCGGATGTGTCCATAATCCCCTCATGCAATTGCCAACCATTCTGACACTGATTTTCAGCTTTGCCCTGGGGCTGTTGCCGCAAGCTGCCTCGGCGCAGGCGGCGCTTGACGTGCGTGTGGCGGCGCCGGGCGACGATCTGGTGCTGCAAATGCGCGCAGCTTTCGTCAAAAACGACCGCAAGCCGCTCGCCGCGCTGCTGCCCCAGGTGCAGGGCCACGCGCTGGAGCACTGGGCAGCGTACTGGGAACTCAAGGCCCGGCTGGAAGACGCGCCGACGCAGGAAATCCAGGACTTCCTGCGCCGCTACGCCGGCAGCTACCAGGAAGACCGGCTGCGCGCCGACTGGCTCACGCTGTTGGGACAGCGCAAGGACTGGGCCACATTTTCTGCGCAATACCCCAGCTACCGCATGGGCGACGACCGGGAGCTGCGCTGCTATGCGGCGCTGATCGCCCACACGCAAACCGGCGCCGACACTTCGGAGGAAGTGCGGCGCAACTGGTACGCGCTGCGCGAAGCCGACCAGGGCTGCACTCAAGCCGCCGCCGCGCTGTTTGCCAGCAAGAAGATGAGCGCACTCGACGTTTGGCGCAAGGCGCGCATGGCGATGGAGGCGAACCGGCCGCAGGCGGCGCGCGCAGCGGTCGAGATCGTCGCGCCCGAGGTTGCGAAATCGGTCGTCGAAATCAACGCCAACCCCCTGAAATTCCTGCGCGCGCATTCGACGGCGCCGGGCCAGGTGCGCAAGGAACTGGTGCTGCTGGCGATCATCAAGATGGCCACGAACGACGCCGACGCCACGTTCCCGGTCCTCGAGAACAAGTGGTCGGTGCAGCTCTCGCCGGAAGAGCGCAACTGGGCCTGGGGCGTGATCGGGAAACAGGCCGCGATGCGCCTGAGCAACGACGCGCTCGACTACTTCTCCCGCGCCAAGTCGGACGCCGATCTGAACGACGAGATGCTGGCCTGGAAGGCGCGTGCCGCGCTGCGCGCCGGCAGGGAACCCAAGTGGCCGGTGCTGCTGGCGGCGATCAACGCCATGAGCGAAGAAGCGCGCAAGGACAGCACCTGGGTTTACTGGAAGGCGCTCGCGCTCAAGGCCAAGGGCGGCGCCGAACAGGCACAGGTGAATGCGCTGCTGGAATCGATCGCGTCTGTGCGCGGCTTCTACGAGCAGCTGGCGCTGGAGGAACTGGGACGCAAGGTCAGCGTTCCGCCGCGCCCGGCACCGCTGACGGCAGCTGAACTCGACACCGCGCGCCTGAATCCTGGTTTGAACCGCGCCCTCATCGCCATTGCGCTGGGCCTGCGCAGCGAAGGCGTGCGCGAGTGGAACTACAGCAGCAATCTGAGCAATCCGCGCGGCGCGGCCGGCGCCATGAACGAGCGCGAGCTGCTCGCCGCCGCCGACTTGGCCTGCCAGTACCAGGTGTGGGACCGCTGCATCAACACCAGCGAACGCACGCGCAGCGAAATCGATTTTGCGCAGCGCTTCCCCATGCCATACAAGGACGCGGTACTCAAGCGCAGCGGAGAGATCGGCCTGGACCCGGCGTTTGTCTACGGCCTGATCCGTCAGGAGTCGCGCTTCGTGATGGACGCGCGCTCGGGCGTGGGTGCGTCGGGTCTGATGCAGGTGATGCCGCCCACGGCGCGCTGGACCGCGCGCAAGATCGGCCTGGTCGACTTCAAGCCGCACCAGATCAGCGACCGCGACACGAATATCGCCATCGGCACCGGTTACCTCAAGCTGGTGCTGGACAGTTTTTCCGGCTCCATGCCGCTGGCCGCTGCCGCCTACAACGCCGGCCCGAGCCGACCGCGCAACTGGCGCGGGCAAAGCGGCGCGCCGGTGATCGATGCGGCCGCCTGGGCCGAGAACATCCCGTTCGCCGAGACCCGTGACTACGTGAAGAAAGTGCTCTCCAACAGCACCAGCTACGCCGCGCTGATCAGCGGCCAACCGCAATCGCTGAAGGCTCGCCTTGGTCAGGTCGGTCCGCGCGACGCCGGCGCCATCGAAGCCATTCTGGATCTGCCCTGATCCCTTTGCCCAAGCCATTCTGGAAATCAGCATGCTCAAACTCTACATCGGCAACAAGAATTATTCGTCCTGGTCCATGCGCCCCTGGGTGCTGCTCAAGCAGTCCGGCATCCCGTTTGAAGAAGTCATGGCGCGCTTTGACTCGTTCGCCCCGGGCTCGCAGTTCAAGCAGCTGGTCGCGCCGGTGAACCCCGTGGGCAAGGTGCCGGCGCTCGTGGACAGCTCGATCGCGGGCGGACTCGCGGTGTGGGACACGCTGGCCATCGCCGAATATCTGGCAGAAAAATTCCCCGAGAAACAGCTCTGGCCAAGCGACGTGGCAGCGCGCGCCAGAGCGCGCAGCGTCTGCGCCGAAATGCACTCAGGCTTTGCCGCGCTGCGCTCCCACTGCGGCATGAACATCGAGGCCTCGCTGCCGCAGATCGGCCAGCTGGTGTGGCGCGACCAGAGCGCCGTGCGCGCCGACGTGGAGCGCATCGTTGCGATGTGGAGCGAACTGCTCCAGATCCATGGCGGCCCCATGCTGTTCGGCGACTTCAGTATCGCCGACGCCTATTTCGCGCCCGTCGTCACGCGCCTGAAGACCTATGCCCTGCCCGTTCCCACGCTCATCGGCGACTACGTGGACCGGGTCCTGGCGCTCAGCGGCGTGCAGGCCTGGATCGCCGACGCGTTGGCGGAAAAGGACTTCGTGGTCTTTGATGAGCCCTACCGCCTGCAGCGCTAGCCCGCGCGGCCACGCACGCCGCCAGGCCGAAGGCATGGACATCTACATGGTCGGTGGTGCGGTGCGGGATCATCTGCTGGGCCTGCCGATGAAAGACCGCGATTGGGTCGTCGTCGGCGCCACGCCCGAGCAGATGGTGGCCCAGGGATTCATCCCGGTGGGACGCGATTTTCCGGTGTTCCTGCACCCTGCATCCAAGGAAGAGTACGCGCTGGCGCGCACCGAGCGCAAAACCGCGCGCGGCTACCGCGGCTTTGCCGTGCACTGCGCGCCCGACGTGACGCTGGAGCAGGACCTGGCGCGACGCGACTTGACGATCAACGCCATCGCCATCGGCGCGCACCTCATTCCCCACGACGGTATTTTCGAGGTGGAACTGGACCAGCTGGTGGACCCATACCAGGGGCAGCGCGACCTGGCGGACAAGGTGTTGCGGCACGTGACCGACGCCTTTCGCGAAGACCCGGTGCGCATCCTGCGCGTCGCGCGCTTCAGTGCGCGCTTCACCGACTTCCATGTGGCACCCGAGACCCTGCAGCTGATGCGCGACATGGTGGCGCACGGCGAGGTCGACCACCTGGTGGCAGAGCGCGTGTGGCAGGAACTGGCGCGCGGCCTGATGGAAAAGCAGCCGTCTCGCATGTTCGAACTGCTGCGTGAATGCGGCGCGCTGGTTCGCCTGCTGCCTGAAGTGGATCGCCTTTGGGGTGTGCCGCAGCGCGCCGACTACCACCCCGAAATCGACACTGGCGTGCACCTGATGATGGTGCTGGAAGCCGCCGCACGGATGCACGCGCCTCTGGCGGTGCGTTTGGCCTGTTTGACGCACGACCTGGGCAAGGGAACCACTCCGGCCGACGTGCTGCCCCGACATATCGGACATGAACAGCGCAGTGCTCAACTATTGAAGGGCTTGTGTGTGCGGTTGCGGGTGCCCACCGACTGCCGCGAGCTGGCTGAGGTGGTGGCACGCGAACACAGCAACATCCACCGCAGCGCGGGCCTGGACGCCACAGCCGTGATGCGACTGCTGGAGCGCTGCGATGCGGTGCGCCAGCCCCAGCGCTTCGCACTGGCGTTATTGGCCTGCGAATGCGATGCGCGCGGACGTCTGGGCAAGCAGGATGAACCGTATCCACAGCGTGAGCGACTGCAGACCTGCCTGGATGCGGCGCTGTCGGTGGCGACTGAACCCATCGCGCGGGCAGCGCAGTCTCGTGGTGCCACAGGCCCCGAGATCGGGACGCTTATCCACGCCGCCAGGGTCAGCGCGGTGCAGATGACCCTGGAGTGACTCCCTCGCCCGCTTGCGGGAGAGGGTTGGGGTGAGGGCTCAAACCAATTTCGACTGCACCCAGCGCACGATGTCGGCCGCACCCATGGCGCCAGCCTGGCGCGCAATTTCGCGACCGCCCTGGAACAGCGCCAGCGTGGGAATGCTGCGAATGTTGTAGCGCGCGCCCAGGTTCTGCTCGCTTTCGGTATCAACCTTGACCACGCGCACGCGGGGCTCGAGTTGTGCCGCGACCTGCTCGTAGGCCGGGGCCATCTGGCGGCAGGGGCCACACCAGGGCGCCCAGAAATCCACCAGCACGGGGATCTGGTTGCGTCCGATATGCTTGTCAAACGCCTGCTCGTTCAGCGCCACCGGATGCCCGGAAAACAAGGGACGGTGGCAGTTGCCGCAGTCGGGCGCACTGGCCATGTCGGTCTGCGCGACGCGATTCGTGGTGTGGCAATGCGGGCAAACAATATGCAAAGGCGTGGTGGCATTCATGGCAAACCTTATCCGGGCGACGCGCCCAACTCTTTTGAGTTTGGGCTGACGCGGTCGGCTTCAAGCCCTCAGTTCAAGCGCGCCGCGCTGAAATCACAGCGTGTGCGTGCGATCGCCCTGCGCGAAACCCAGCGCGTCCCAGGGCTGGCCCACGTACAGGCCCAGCACCTTGAACAGTTCACCCATCTCGTGTTCGGTCACCAGCTTCAAGGCCATGGAGCGCTCGGGCAGAGTGGCGGACTCCATCGCATTGAGCAGGCCGCAGTTCATCAGAAAGCGCGCCTGCGTGCAGTAGCCCAGCGTCCCCACGGACTTGGCGTCGGGCGATGGATTCGCAGCCAGGAAATCATCCCCCGCCTGCTGCGCTGTCAGCGCCATGGCGGTGAAATTGACATGCGCCGTGATGTCCTTGAGCCCCACATCGGCCAGCGGGTCGTCGTCGGACTGATGGGCGCGGTGGCACATCACCGTGCCCATGTGGCGCTGCGGGTGGTAGTACTCGGCTTGCGGAAATCCGTAATCGATGAAGAACGCGGCGCCGCCCTTGTCGCTTGCCATGAGTCGCTCCACCAGCGTGCGCATGAAGCCTTGCGCTTGCGGATGGATTTCGGTGAGGTAATCATGCTCCCCGGCAATCCCGTCGGGTGGCCGAAGCTCTGTGGGTCGGTCCTGCCAGATGAAGCCACCGTCCGCGCCGCAAACGACGCCGCGCTCATGCCAACACCCCTTTACCCGCGCAAGCAGCTTGACCGGCATCGCGTCGAGCAACTCGTTGCCCAGCACGACACCCTGCATGGCGTCAGGCAGTGCGTTGACCCAACGCACTTTGTGCGCCCAGGGCAGCAGGCGCTGTTGCTGGCGTTCGCGCAGCGTGGCCGAGAGTTCGACGATGGTGTAGCGCTGCACCGAGTCGCCAAGTGCGTCAAGCAGCTGCTGCGCCAGCGCGCCCGAGCCCGCGCCGAACTCCCACACCTCGTCCGTCTGGGTCACCTGCAGGGCCTGCGCCAGCTGCACCGCCACGGCGCGTCCGAACAGCGGGGTCATCTCGGGCGCGGTCACGAAGTCGCTGCCGCTGGAGGGCATGTGGCCGAATTTGCGTGAATCATTGGCGTAATAGCCCAGGCCCGGCGTGTACAGCGCCAGTTCCATGAAACGGTCAAAACCCAGCCAACCGCCTGCGCGCTGGATCGCCAGCGACAACTCTTCACCCAGTAAACTACTTGACATTGAATAAGCCCAATGGAGACGCCATGGAAACACCCGCAGGTTCGAGCAGCGCGGGGCTCAGGGATCTGATTGTCACCCTGCCTACGCGCAGCATTGTGGCGATGGTAACGCTAGCCGCCGTGGGCCTGGGCGGCGCGATCTGGCTGATTTTTTTCGGCCCCTCGGAAAGCGTGAAGACCGCCGCGGCGCATACCCTCGTCGTGCTGCTGCCCGCCGCCGGGGCCTTGATCGCCGCGGTCGGGGTTCGCCGCAACTCCACCGATCAGATCGACCATCTGGTGGAAGACTTTCTTGGGACGATCGTGCTCAAACGGCTGGAAAAATGGTGTGCCACGAAGCCTGGCATCGGTGTTACGTTTCCATTCAAAAAGGTGGAGTTGATCGAACCGGTGAACGGGCGTTCCTACGGGTTTTTTCGTCTGACGCGGCGCGACCACCAAGGCACGCAGGACGTCGGCATCAAGATGAACGTGTTCAATTTTGAGGTGCTGACCAAGTTCGACCTGGCGTTGAAGAGCGAGCAGCTCGCGGGCGAGTTCATGCGCAATCACCTGATCGACCACGAAACACTGTCCGAGGTCAGGGCGCACCCGATCCTGAGCCACTTCATGGGATCCTTGCAGGGATCGGTGGAAGAGGGCTACAACGTCCGGGTGACTTTCGATGAGCCGCGCACCACGCCCCAAGGGATCTTGGTCGGGGTGCATTTTTCGTTCCGGATGAAGCTCAAGGAAAACTTTCTCACTTCACCCTTTCTCAAACGGTATTTTTCCGAAGATGCCGCCATCTTGGTGAACGTCATTTTCGGCGAACTGGATCGGTCCGGCATGAAGCCTGCGAACGTCCTGGCGGCATGAACCTTGGACAGCCAGGCACACGAGTTTGACGTCGCAATCGTCGGCGCAGGTCCGGCAGGTTGCAGTTGCGCGCTGTGGCTGCAGGAAATCGGTTTGCGCTGTGCACTCATCGACCAGGCGCCGGTCGTCTGCAGTCGGCTGGACGGTTTTTCCTTCCGGCAAGACTGGGTGCTTGGCCATCCCGATCAAGCCCTGGCCGAGATCGCGCAAGGCTACGCCGCGCATCTGCAGCGGCAACCCGGAGTGACTCTGCACCTGAGGACCGAGGTGCTGCAGGTTCGCCGCGCAGGCGCGCGCGTGCAGCTGTCGCTGACGGATGGGACGCAGATCCGTGCGCAGGCGCTGGTCGCCGCCACCGGGATGCGGCCTCGGCATCCGAAGCTCTACTTTGGCGCGGCAACGCCAGACGCTCGGGTGCTCGATGCCATCAGCCTGACCCAGCAACGCGCGGCCCTGCGAAATCAGAACATCCTGCTGCTCGGCGGCGGTGACAACGCGGTGGAAAACGCGATTTACCTGAATGAGCTGGGCAACCGGGTGACGCTGTGGTCGCGCAGCGCCCTCAAGGCCGGGGCCATGCTGGTGCGCACGCTGCAGCAGCGAACGGGAATCGAGTGCCGCATCGGCTGCGAATTGCCCGCAGCACTGGATCCGCGAGCCGACCGCGTCGTCGTGCGAAGTGCGGCTTATGGCGAGGAGGCATTCGACCAGGTGGCCGTGCTGTTCGGCTTTGAGCCGGCCCTGGATTGGCTGCACACGTTGGAGCCCGACCCGCGGCTGGGCGCGGCCTGGCCTGAACTTTTCTACGCCGGCGACGTCAGCCAGCGCCTGCATCCCTGCGTACATTCCGCGCTGGCCGACGGCGTGACCGCAGCCAAGCAGATCCAGCGCTGGATCGAGTCCGGCGCAGTCAACCGCGAAGGCCCCGCCATGAACGCAGCAACGCCCTTGAAAAGCCCTTGGGGCAATCGCATCCTCACGCTCACCGGTCTGCGCTTCGACGCGAGCTTGGGGATACTGGAACACGAGCACGAGGCGCCGCAGCCGATCCAGGTGGACGCAGAACTGAACCTGGGAGGGCAGTCGCTGCTGCCGCGCGACGACGAGATCCACCATGTGCTGGACTACCGCAAGGTACGACAGATCATCATCAGCGAATGCACGGCCGAGCACATGAACCTGCTCGAGAGCCTGATCGGCAAGCTCGCCGCGCGCCTGATGCAGTTGCCCGGCGTGCTCGGCGTGCGGGTGAAGATCGCCAAGCTGGAAATTTTTGACGACTGCGAGGTCGCGATCAGGGTCGAGACCGGCCAGTGGTGAGGCACTTACAATCTGCACTTTCCCACAGCCTCTGGACAAACACCATGAACCGCTGCCATAACGCTCTCCATTCCCGCTCCGCAGCGGTGCGTCGCCTTCTTCTGGGCGCCGGCCTGGCCGCAATCTGCCTTGCCAGCCTGGCGCAAACCTCGGTGCGCCAGTTCCCCAAGAATGCGCTGCGCGGCACGCTGGTCGTGGCGGCCGCGCCAGCCATCACGCTGGACGGAAAAGCGGACCGGCTCTCGCCCGGCGCGCGTATCCGCGGCACGCAAAACACGGTGCTGATGTCGAACACCCTGATCGGCCAGCCCCTGGTGGTGAACTACACGCGCGAGGCCGCAGGCATGGTGCACGACGTCTGGATCCTCACAGCGGCCGAGGCGGCCATGCCGCGCAAGAGCGCCGGCGATTGACTGGCGCCGAAAAGCGCGCCTGAGTCCGCTCCCGCACTGCACGATTCGGGTGCGGTTTCCCCCGTTTTTTTTCAAGTATCTGCCATGAGCAAAAAAGTATTCATCAAGACCTTCGGCTGCCAGATGAACGAGTACGACTCGGACAAGATGAGCGACGTGCTGCACGCAGCGCAGGGCTACGAGTTGACGCTGGACGTGGAGCAGGCGGACCTGATCCTGTTCAACACCTGCTCGGTGCGCGAGAAGGCGCAGGAGAAAGTGTTCTCGGATCTGGGCCGCATCAAGCACCTCAAGGCGCGCGGCGTGAAGATCGGCGTGGGCGGCTGCGTCGCCAGCCAGGAGGGTGCCGCCATCATCGCGCGCGCACCCTATGTGGACGTGGTGTTCGGCCCGCAGACCCTGCACCGCCTGCCCGAGCTGCTGGCGCAGCGCGAGCTGCAGGGCCGACCGCAGGTCGACATCAGCTTTCCTGAAATCGAGAAATTCGACCACCTGCCTGCGGCGCGGGTGCAGGGCGCCTCGGCCTTCGTCAGCATCATGGAGGGCTGCTCCAAATACTGCAGCTACTGCGTCGTTCCCTATACCCGGGGCGAAGAGGTGTCGCGACCTTTTGAGGACGTGCTGGTGGAAGTGGCATCCTTGGCGGACCAGGGCGTGCGCGAAGTCACGCTGCTGGGGCAAAACGTCAACGCCTATCGCGGCAGAATGGGTGAAACCAGCGATATCGCCGATCTGGCCACGCTGATCGAATACGTGGCGGAAATCCCCGGCATTGAGCGCATCCGCTACACCACCAGCCACCCGAACGAATTCACGCCCGCGCTGATCGAGGTCTATGCCACGGTACCCAAGCTGGTGAGCCACCTGCACCTGCCGGTGCAGCACGGCAGCGACCGCATCCTGTCGGCCATGAAGCGCGGCTACACCAGCCTGGAATACAAGAGCACGGTGCGCAAGCTGCGCGCGGTGCGCCCCGACCTGGCGCTGAGCAGCGACTTCATCGTCGGCTTCCCGGGAGAGACGCAGGCCGACTTCGACAAGCTGATGCAGCTGGTGCACGACGTGGGCTACGACAGCTCCTTCAGCTTCATCTTCAGCCCGCGCCCGGGCACGCCGGCGGCGGCGCTGCACGACGATACCCCGCACGAGGTCAAGCTCGCGCGCCTGCAGCTGCTGCAGTCCACGCTGGATGACAGCGTCACGCGCATCAGCGCCAGCCGTTTGCACAGCGTGCAGCGCGTGCTGGTCGAAGGCCCGGCGCGCAAGACGCCCCATGCGCTGTTCGGCCGCACCGACTGCAACCGCGCCGTGGTGTTTGCCGGGCCCGAGCGGCTCGTGGGACAGATGGTTGACGTGCGCATCACCGACGCACCGCAGAGGTCGTTGCGCGGCGAGGTGGTGGAGCCGTCCGAGGCGCATGCCCAGGGGGCCCCATGCTGATGCCAAAACGAGTCCTTTTCCTGCTGGGCCTGCTTTGGCTCAGCGCAGCTTCCTGGGCCGACAGCGGCGACAGGATCATGCTGCCTCAGGCACGCTTCAGCACCGGTGACCACAGCGCATGGAAGGACCCCGGGTTCGACGACCACGAATGGAAAGTGCTCGATACCTCGCGCTACTACGAGGAACAGGGCTTTGCCGGCTACGACGGCTATTCGTGGTACCGAATCCACGTCGTCATCCCCTCTTCCCTCAAGGACACCAGCCCCTGGCAGGAACGCCTGCAGGTGTTCCTCGCCTCCATCGACGACGTGGACCAGACCTATTTCAACGGCGTCAAAATCGGCCAGACCGGGCGCATGCCCGAGGACCCCGGCGGCTACGACAGCCAGTACCAGGCGCGGCGCGACTACCACGTCGACCTGCGCTCTGAACTCGTGCGCTGGGACCGCGACAACGTGATCGCCGTGCGGGTCTATGACGGCGGCGGCGGCGGGGGGTTCCACAAGGGACAGCCCTACCTCAAGATGGCGCAGAAGATCGAGGGCGTCGCGCTGGACCCGACCCAATCGAGCACGCGCTTCCTGCCCAACGGGCGCTCCAGCACCACGCTGAAAATTGCCAACGGCTTCCCCGTGGCGCAAAGCGGTCAGCTGGAGATTTCCGTCAAGGATGGCGCGACCGGGCGCGTATTGCAGCGGCAACAGCAAGCGCTGCAGATCGCGCCCATGGGGAGCAGCCAGGTGGCGATCAACACCGCTTCGCGCGCCGGCATCCAGGTGACCTATCGCTACCTCGATACGGCCTCCGGCAAGACATTGGAGGCGACACAGGCCCTGCCCTATCTGCTCACGCCACCCGAGCGGCCAACGCCCGCCATCCACGGCGCCAGCGTCTTGGGTGCGCGCGCAGGGAGGCCGTTGCTCTACAAGATCGCTGCTACCGGGCGCGCGCCACTGCGCTACAGCGTGTCGCAGTTGCCTGCAGGACTGCAGCTGGACGACAAGACCGGAGTGATCTCCGGCGCGCTCGCGGCCGACGGCACTTACACGATGCAACTCCAGGCGCGCAATGCGCTGGGCCAGGCCACGCGGGCGTTCTCCATCGTCGTGGGCGACACGCTGGCGCTCACGCCGCCCATGGGCTGGAACAGCTGGACCGCGCACGGCACCGGCGTGAGCGACGCGCTGATCCGCCAGGCGGCCCAGGCGCTGATCGCCACGGGGCTGGCGGCGCACGGCTGGAACTACGTCAACATCGATGACGGCTGGGAGGCGCAGGCGCGAAACGCTCAGGGCGAGATCGTGGGCAACGAGAAGTTTCCCGACATGCAGGCGCTGGGGGATTTCCTGCACCAGCGCGGCCTCAAGTTCGGCATTTACTCGTCGCCCGGCGCGTTCACCTGCGGCCACTTTCTGGGCTCGCTCGGGCACGAGCGGCAGGACGCGGCCAGCTATGCGCGCTGGGGCGTGGACTACCTCAAGTACGACCTGTGCAGTTACGCCGACACGATGTCGAAGCAGCCGACGCTGGCCGAACACCAAAAGCCCTACCAGGTGATGGCGCAGGCGCTGCAGGAAGCGCCGCGTGACGTGGTCTTCAGCCTGTGCCAGTACGGGCTGAAGGAGGTGTGGAACTGGGGCGCCGACGTGCGCGGCAATCTGTGGCGAACCACCTGGGACGTGGAGGACAGTTGGGACAGTGTGGCCAAGATCGGCTTTGCCCAGGCGCCCTACTCCGCGGCGGCAGGCCCCGGTCACTGGAACGACCCGGACACGCTGGTCGTGGGCCAGCTCGGCTGGGGCAATGCGCTGCACCCCTCGCGCCTGACCCCTGACGAGCAGTACACCCAGGTCAGCCTGTGGAGCCTGCTGGCCGCGCCCCTGCTGATCGGCAACGACCTCTCCCACATGGATGCTTTCACCCGGAACCTGCTGAGCAACGACGAGGTCATCGCGATCAACCAGGACGCGCTGGGCCACGCCGCGCAGCGCGTGTTCCAGGATCAGGACTGGCAGGTCTGGGTCAAGGACATCGAAGGCGGACGCAAGGCGGTGGGCGTATTCAATCTGGGCGAGGAATACCGCTCCTTCAGACTGTTGCCCGGCCTGCTGGGCAAGACCTCTTTCAGCAAGCTGCGCGACGCCTGGCGCCAGCGGGACCTGGGTAGATCTGCGGGTGGCATCACGCTCAGCGCGCCAGCCCACGGCATGGCGCTCGTGATCGTGGAGTGAGTCGGCAAGCGTCGGGGTTGGGGTGCGGGTGTCAAGCCCGACTACATGAGCCAGCTGGCCTGAACCCGGTGCAAGCCCTCGTCGCTGGTGCTCAATTCAAAACGGCCGCCCGACAGGATGGCCAGCTCCCTGGAAGCGTCCAACAACGCGTCGCCGCCGCTGGCGCCAGCAGGCTCAACCCGTGGCCCATCGTATTCGAGCATCAGGACGATTCGATCGTCCTGCGCCTGTATCGTCAGCAAGATGTGGTGTATCGATGCGCATGCACCGAATGCCCGACAGACCTCTTCCATCATACGGAAGATGATGATCCGCAGAGCCTGGGGAATCTGCGCGTCGTCCACCGAAATGTCGGCATGCGTTTGCACCCCGGGGTGCTGGACCTCGTATTCGCGCAGGAACCAGCGGATGGTCGCCGACAGTCCCAGGTCGTCAAGGCTTGAGGGCCGCAGGCTCAGCGCCAGGGATCGGACCTCGACAATCGCGTCCTTCATCGGCTCCAGACCGGCAACCGGCCCGCCACCCGGCGTCGACAGCCCGAGCGACGCCGCCTCCACGCGCATCTTGAGCGCGGACAGGGTCTGCGCCACACCTTCGTGCAGGGCGAAGGCAATGCTCTTCTTTTCGTGTTCACGGTGCTGCAGCATGCGCGCCGACAACACCTCCAGATGCAAGGCGTGCGCACGGAGTTCCGACTCCGCCTGCAGCCGTGCCAGTTCGTGGCGCTGCGCCAGCTCATCGTAGGCCAGGCGCCGCCGCTGGTAGACACTCAGGCTGACCATCGCGATCAGCGCGATCAGACAGAACAGCATGGCGTCCCTTCGGGACTCCTGATCGAGCGTCGCGAAGATCGAATGCGTGTCACGGGAAACGGACACCACCAGCGGCTTGTCCATGTGCAGGTGGGCAGGCTGTATCGTTCGAAAGGCGATCAGTCGGTGTTCGCCCGTGAGCGACGAAAGACCTGAGAAAACCGCCTCGGTCGCGCCGCCGCTTCGATAGCGAGCGAACAGGCTGCCGGGTCTGGCCAGGTCCTTTCCGTTGAGCTCGACCCTCGCAGGCGCCATCATGAAAAATACTCCATCACCGTGCGCCAGCGACACCTGCACCCCCGGCGAATAGCGCGTCGAGTCCAGCAAGGTCTTGAAATACTCCGGATCAACGCCGGCAATGACGACGCCACCGAATTCGCCGCGGGCTCCGGGGATGACCCGGTTCAAGCTCATCACATAGTCGCCATTTCTGGTGACGTAAGGGGGGGCAACGTAGAGCGTTTTCGGGTCATTGCCACGCGCAGGGGTCTGGAAGAAGAGCCGATCTGACAGGTCGCGTCCGATGGAATCCGTCTTGTTGGACGCGATGACGCGCCCATCGGCATCGGTGATCAGGATGTTGCGTATTCCATCCAGCGCACCGCTGAGAACCCCCAGGCGCCGGTTGCCCACTTTGAAGCCGTCATTCGCCAGTTTCCACGCTGGCAGATCTTCCACGATGCTGTCGAGCGCGTTCTTCGTGGCCGCTATCTGCCGGACCAGGTTTCTCTCGACGATCAATGCTTGCCCGGCCAGTCGTTCCCGCTCCCGCTGCTCGGTCGCGCCGTAGGCCTGGTGCAGCGAGTAGGCCATGTAGCCGCCCAGCGGCAGCAATGCCGAAAGCAGCAGCAGCCATTCTGCAAGCCGCCTGCTGGGCGTCGGGATCCGTTTGAAGCTCATCATGAACACCGTGGTTTAACGTGAAGGCAGCCACTTTCATGACTCGGAGCGCTCCGCGGGCGAAGCATGAAGGTCAGCGCGGCATCCCCGGCATGCCGCCACCCATGCCCTTCATGCCGCCCAGGCGCTTCATCATCTTCATCATGCCGGAGCCCTTCATCTTCTTCATCATGTCCTGCATCTGCTCGAACTCCTTGAGCATGCGGTTCACCTCCTGCACGTGCACCCCTGCGCCGGCGGCGATGCGGCGCTTGCGCGTGGCCTTGATGAGCTCGGGCTTGCGCCGCTCCAGCGGCGTCATGCTGTGGATGATGCCTTCCTTGCGGCGGATGTCCTTCTCCGCCCGGTCCATGTCGACCTGACCGGCCTTGGCGGCCATGGCCGCTGGCAGCTTGTCCATCAGGCTGGAGAGGCCGCCCATGCTCTTCATCTGCTGGATCTGGCCCAGAAAATCATTCAGGTCGAACGCCGCACCGCTCTTGACCTTGGCCGCGAGTTTTTGCGCCGCCTCCACGTTGACCCCGGCCGTGACCTGCTCCACCAGCGCCAGGATGTCGCCCATGCCCAGGATGCGTCCCGCGTGGCGCTCGGCGTCGAAGACCTCAAGGCCGTCGATCTTCTCCGAGGTGCCGGCAAACTTGATCGGTGCGCCCGTCACCTGGCGCACCGACAAGGCCGCGCCGCCGCGCGAGTCGCCGTCGAGCTTGGTCAGGATGATGCCGGTCAGCGGCAGCGCTTCCTTGAACGCCCGCGCCGTGTTGATCGCGTCCTGGCCCTGCATCGCGTCCACCACGAACAGCGTCTCCACGGGATTGAGCACTTCGTGCAAGGCCTTGATTTCCTGCATCAGCGCTTCGTCGATCGCCAGGCGCCCGGCCGTGTCGACCAGCAGCACGTCGAAGAAATGGCGGCGCGCATAGTCCAGCGCGGCGCGCGCGATGTCCAGCGGCTTCTGGTCCGGACTGCTGGGAAACCACTCGGCGCCGGCCTGCGCCGTCACGACCTTGAGCTGCTCGATCGCGGCGGGTCGGTACACGTCGCCCGAGACCGTGAGCACTTTCTTCTTGCGCTTTTCGATCAGGTGCTTGGCCAATTTTGCGGTGGTCGTGGTCTTGCCCGCGCCCTGCAGACCCGCCATCAGGATCACCGCGGGTGGCTGCGCCGCCAGGTTGATGTCGCTCACGCCCTGCCCCATGGTGGCGGCGAGTTCGCGGTTCACGATGCCCACCAGCGCCTGACCGGGAGAGAGCGAACCCAGCACTTCCTGCCCCAGCGCCTTGTCCTTGACGCGGGCGATGAAGTCGCGCACCACGGGCAGGGCCACGTCCGCCTCCAGCAGCGCCATGCGCACTTCGCGCAGCATGTCGGCCACGTTGGCTTCGGTGATGCGCGCCTGGCCGCTGATGTGTTTGACCAGGCGGGAAAGTTTGTCGGAGAGAGCGGATGCCATGGGGCTGTGTCCCGAACGCCGGGACCCTGGTTGAATGCCAAGGAATGCTGGCAAGGTGCAAAGCGTCAAGCGCTGACTTTCAAGCGCCGGCTGCGAAGCGCACCGGGCCATCAAAGCGAGTTCTTTGACGTTAAACTGTAGCCATGATTTTAGCCAGTGCCACCGAACTGACCGTCCTGCTGTCCGCCGTCGCAGCGCTCGCCTATGCGGTGCCCGCCGTCGCCGGGAACCGCCTGAGTCCCACATCGGCCCATTTTGCATTGCTGGCAGCGTGGCTGCTGCACGCCGCCGTGCTGGCCTCGGGCTTGCTGGGGGAGGTGCCGCGCTTCGGTTTTGCCCCGGCGCTCTCGATCACCGCCTGGTTGGTGCTCACGGTCTACGCGGTTGAAAGTCAACGCTTTCCGCAACTGCGTGCGCGCTGGGCCCTGTCGGGCCTGGGCGCGGCCGCGGTGCTGATGGCCATGGCCTTTCCCGGCACGCCGCTGCACCCCACGGCCTCGCCCTGGCTGCCGCTACATTGGGCGCTGGGCCTGGCGTCCTACGGCCTGTTCGCGGCGGCCGTGGTGCATGCCTGGCTCATGACCCGCGCGGAAAAGCAGATCCGCCTGGCCGCGGACCCGCACGCCGGCATCCCGCTGCTCACGCTGGAGCGCCTCACCTTCCGCTTTGTGCTGGCCGGCTTCATCTCGCTCACCGCCACCTTGTTGGCGGGCTGGTTCTTCGGCGAAAGGCTGTACGGCGGCATCGGCTGGAAATGGGATCACAAGACCATCTTTTCGCTGCTCTCCTGGCTGACGTTTGCGGTGCTGCTGGTGGGTCGGCAGCGCTTCGGCTGGCGCGGGCGCAAGGCGGTGCGCGTGCTGTACACCGGTGCGGCGCTGCTGCTGCTGGGCTATGTCGGTTCACGCTTTGTGCTGGAGGTGATTCTGGGACGGGTTTCATGAAATTGCTGCTGGTGCTGGCGGTCGTGGCGGCGGCGCTATGGCTGTGGCGCTCGGGACGCTCCAGCGTCCCGGCGCGAAGCGCAGTCGCGCCAACCCAAGCCCAAGACATGATCGCTTGCGGCTTGTGCCAGGTCCACG
The DNA here is from genome assembly GCA_903838565.1 of uncultured beta proteobacterium. Taxonomy (GTDB): domain Bacteria; phylum Pseudomonadota; class Gammaproteobacteria; order Burkholderiales; family Burkholderiaceae_C; genus CAIKVZ01. The sequence goes on from CAILZB010000081.1 coordinate 76,300, forward strand.
TGCCGGCGGCGGAGGCGATCGCTGGCAAACGGGGGCGCTACTGCTGCACCCAGCACCGCCAGCAGGCGGAGCCCTGACATGACGCAGGCGGAGTCCGCCCAGCACACCGGTCCGCTGGGTTTGCGCACCAACGCGCCGGCTCTGGAGGAGCGCGCCTTCGGCCGGCTCTGGCAGGCCTTCATGACGGCGCGGGTCAGCATCGCCGGAGCGCTGTTGTTCGTGCATGGCGCCATGTACGCGCTCTCGCACGCTCCGGCCACGATCTGGGTCGTGGCGTTGTGCACGGTCTATCTGGGCGTCACGCTCGTGGCCCGGCTGACGCGCAGTCCGGAGCATCGGGATCCCGCCTTCAGTTCGCACTGGCTCTCCACCACGGCGGTCGACGTGCTGATGTTTTCCACGCTGGAAATGCTGCAGGTCGGCAGCATCAGCTACACGCCCTTGTATGCGCTGCCGGTGCTGCTGACTTCGGTGCTCGGTTCGCTGCGACTGGCCATTGCCACCGCGGCCAGCGTCACGCTGCTGTTGCTGCTCAACGCCTGGCGCCTGGGCATGGGGAGCAACGCCGACCTGGCACCACAGTTCCTGCAGGCCGGGCTCACGGGTGCAGCGTGCTTCATGCTGGCGCTGCTGGTGAACCAGCTGGCTGTGCGATTGGCGCGCGAGCAGCAATTGACGTTGCGCAGCGAGATGGCCGAGCGGCTGCAGCGCCAGGTGAACGAGCTGGTGATTGACACGCTGGGCGACGGCGTGCTGGTGGTGGACGCCAGCGGTGTCGTGCGGGTTGCCAATCCGTCGGCCCGGCGCCTGCTGGGTCCGGGTGAGACCGCCCCCCTGGCACCCTTTGACCTGGGCGCTCATGCCGGTTGGTCCAAACTGCGTGACCTGGCATCGATCACGTTCGAGCGGGACGCAAACCAGCGTTGCGACCTGTCGATTCACCATGCCGGAGAGAACGCCAGAAAGCTGCAGGCACATACCCGATTGACCGCGGCTCCGGCGAACGCCAGCGAAAACCTGTGCGTCATGTTTCTTCAGGATCTGCGCGAAATGGAAGCGCGGCTGCGCACGGAAAAGCTCGCCGCATTGGGACGCATGTCCACCGCCGTGGCGCACGAGATTCGCAATCCGCTGGCCGCGATTGCGCAGGCCAACGAGCTGCTGGAGGAAGACCTGCGCGAACCCGCCCACAAACGCCTGTCGCAGATGGTGCGGCAAAACGCCCAGCGCCTGGGCAAGATCGTGGACGAGGTGCTCGACATTGCACGGGTGAAGGACGAGACCGACGGGAATTCCGTTGCGCGCCTGCCTCTGGACAATGAGGTGCGCTCGATGTGCGCCGACTGGGGCTTGCAGTCAGGTCACCTGCAGGGGATCGAGTTTGACCTGAACGCGGGCGAGCTGGGCGTGCGCTTTGACCCCGATCATCTGCGCCGCGTGCTGATCAACCTGCTGGACAACGCGCTTCGCCATGCGGGCTCCAAGCCCGGTGCGATCCGGGTCCAGACGCTGATTTCACCGGCGCGGCGCGGCATGGTGAAGATCTGGAGCGCGGGCGAGCCGATGGAACAAACCGTGCAGCAGCACCTGTTCGAACCCTTCTTTTCATCCCAAAGTCGCTCCAGCGGTTTGGGCCTGTACATTTGCCGCGAACTGTGCGAGCGGCATCAGGCGGTGATTTCCTATCAACGCGTGCACCGCGACACCATGGACAGCGACAGCCCCGAGGGCAACGAGTTCAGCGTCGCGTTTCGCTCGGAACGCGCCAGCGCGATCAGGGCCACGGCCTCGCAGGCCGAACTGTATTGACCTGAGGTCCCCTCCTTCATGCCACCCTCGTCCAACACCACTTCCGTCAAGGTGCTCGTCGTTGACGACGAACCCGATCTGCGCACGGTGTATGAACTCACGCTGCTGCGCGAAGGCTACCGCGTGGAAACGGCGGAAAACCTGGCCCAGGCCTGGGCCCATCTGGAACAGGGCCGCTTTGATCTGGTGATCACCGACATGCGCCTGCCTGACGGGCTCGGCCTGGAATTGCTCCAGGGCATGGCGCAGCGCCGGCGCAGCGAGCGCGCCATCGTCATCACCGCCTACGGCTCGGCCGAGAACGCCGTCGAGTCGCTCAAGGCCGGGGCCTTTGACTACCTCACCAAGCCGGTTGACCTGAAGCAGTTCCGTGCCGTCGTGGCGTCGGCGATTCAGGGCGCCCCCGCCGGCGTTGCGACGCCGCGCCAAGTGAGCATCCAGGACCGGCGCAACATCGTCGCACGCCCTCAGGTCGGCGCTTCGGCGCTGCTGCGGCTGGTGGGCGAATCGCAGTCCATGCGCGCGGTGAAGGAGCGCATCGTCAAGATTGCTCGCAGCATGGCACCGGTGCTGGTGCGCGGCGAATCGGGCACCGGCAAGGAACTGGTGGCACGCGCCGTGCACGACTGCAGCCACCGCGCCAGCCAGCCCTTCGTCGCGGTGAACTGCAGCGCCATTCCCGAGAGCCTGCTGGAAGCGGAATTCTTTGGTGCCAAGAAAGGCTCCTACACCGGCGCCACCCAGGACCGCGAGGGCTACTTTCAGGCGGCGCACGGAGGCACGCTGTTTCTGGACGAAATCGGTGACCTGCCGCTGGCGATGCAGTCCAAGTTGCTGCGCGCCATCCAGGAACGCAGCGTGCGCCCTCTGGGCTCGACCCAGGAAGACAGCGTTGACGTGCGCATCGTCAGCGCCACGCACAAGGATCTGGCGGCCGAGGTCCAGGCGCAGCAGTTCCGTCAGGACCTGTTCTACCGCCTCAACGTGATCGAGATCCTGGTGCCGCCGCTGCGCGAACGGCGCGAGGATCTGCCCGCGCTGTGCGCCGCCTTGCTGCAGCGCATCGCATCCGAGTCGGGCATGCCGGTGCCGGTGCTGTCGGCCGAGTTGATCGAAGAGCTGGGCGGCCTGCGCCTCGCAGGCAACGTGCGCGAACTGGAAAACCTGTTGCACCGCGCCGTGGCGCTGAGTGACGGCACGGCGCTGCACGTGGACTTCGCGCCGACGCAGGCGACCGCCCCGGTGGAGATTCACGATGCGACCCCAGCCCCCGCCAAGTCCGCCGCAGAGCCGCCGGCGTCGCGCGACCTGCAGGCCTACCTGGACCGCCTCGAGCGCGACGTGCTGATCCGCGCACTGCAGGAACACAACTTCAACCGCACGGCGGCCGCCGCCAGCGTGGGCTTGAATCTGCGCCAGATTCGCTACCGCATGGCGCGGCTCAACATCCAGTCACCCAAGGACGACGATGGCGCGCCCGACGCCGAGTGATCCCGCGCCGGTGAGCGCGCTGTGGCAGGACGGCTGGTACCGGTTCGCGCGGCGCCTGCCCTCGCCCAACTTCGGCCCCCGGCCCACTGCGGCGCCGATCGACCTGATCGTGCTGCACTCCATCAGCCTGCCGCCGGGTCAGTATGGCGGCGACGAAGTGCAGCGCCTGTTCACCAACACGCTGGACTGGAAGGCGCACCCGTACTTCGAGCAGATCGCAGGGCTTGAGGTGTCGGCGCATTTCTACATCCGGCGCGATGGCCAGCTGTGGCAGTTCGTCGATTGCGGCCAGCGCGCGTGGCACGCGGGTGTGTCCCGCTATCGGGGGCGCGACAACAGCAACGATGACTCGATCGGGATCGAGTTGGAGGGACTCGAGGGGAATACTTTCGAGGCCGCACAGTACGAGACGCTGAGCAGCCTGTGCGCCGCGCTCGCGCAGCGCTATTCCATTGAGCAGATTGCCGGACACGAGCACATCGCGCCCGGGCGCAAGCAGGACCCCGGTGCGGGGTTTGAATGGTCGCGTTTGCAGCGCGACCTCGGCTGGCCGACTCGGTGTTTTCCCGAAGGCGTAGCGCAGATCCAAGAAGCTTGATTCCGCTCTGCTCGACGCCGACGATCCCTTGAGGTCGGCCGCGCGAACGCAGCGCCATCGCGCCACAGGTCCAGGGCACAAGGCTTTGCGCGCGAAAAGCGTCTGCGAGCCCCGTGTTCACTCACTTTTTTTTCGCGCAGCGTGGCCACACGATGGACTGGCGCCGATCCTTCCCCCGACCCCGGCCACGTGCGCGCCCGGCAGCGCCGGCACGTGCCCTCATGAGGTTTTCGAGGGGAAATGAAAAACCGATACAAACACTACCGGTAGTGTCTTGAAATCCATTCAAACACTAGATATAGTGTGTCCTTCGGAATGCCAGGTTGATGCGCGAGAGGCAAAATGCACGCCTTCGACCCCTGCCATCCGATCCAACGACCACCCGAAAAATGAACAAGACCATGTCAACTGCTTTGAACTCCCCCAGCGCCGCGCCCGCCACCGCACCCCAGCCACTCAACCTGCAGACTGACGTTGCAGAGAACCCCGCCATGCTCACGCATTACCAGATCATTCGACGCAACGGCGCGGTGGTGGCGTTCGAGCCGAACAAGATCGCCGTGGCGATGATGAAGGCCTTTCTGGCGGTGCACGGAACGCAGGGCGCCGCCTCGGCCAGCATTCGCGAGACCGTGGACGCGCTCACACAGACGGTGATTCGCGGCCTGCTGCGCTCGCGCCCGAGCGGCGGCAGCTTTCACATTGAAGATATCCAGGACCAGGTGGAACTGGGCTTGATGCGCAGCGGTCACCACGAGATTGCGCGCGCCTATGTGCTGTACCGCGAGCGCCGCACCCAGGAGCGTGCGCAGCAGCTGACGCAGGCCGCGCCCGCGGCGCCCACGCTGCACGCCATTGACCGCGGCCAGCGCGTGGTGCTGGACCTGAACAATCTGAAAAGCCTGATCGAATCCGCCTGCGCCGGATTGAGCGCCGATGTGCAACCTGAGCCGATCATGGCCGAGACGTTGCGCAACCTGTACGACGGCGTGCCCATGGACGAGGTCTACAAGGCCGCGATCCTGGCGGCGCGCACGCTGATCGAGAAGGATCCCGATTACACCTACGCCACGGCGCGCCTGCTGCTCAACACCATGGCGCGTGAGGTCTTTGACGCCGAGGTCAGCCCGGCCGAAATGGGCGAACGTTACGCCGAGTACTTTCCGCAGTTCATCAAGAAGGGCATCGCCGCCGAACTGCTGGACGAGAAGCTGGCGCAATACGACCTGAAGAAGCTGGGCCTGGCGCTCAAGGCCGAGCGCGACCTGAAGTTCGATTACCTGGGTCTGCAAACCCTGTACGACCGCTACTTCCTGCACGTGCGCAAGACGCGCATCGAATTGCCGCAGGCCTTTTTCATGCGCGTGGCCATGGGTCTGGCACTCAACGAGATCGACCGCGAAACACGCGCCATCGAGTTCTATGAAGTGCTCTCCAGCTTTGACTTCATGTCGAGCACGCCCACGCTGTTCAACGCCGGTACCCGCCGCCCGCAGCTCTCGTCCTGCTATCTGACGACCGTGCCCGACGACCTGGACGGCATCTACGAATCGATCAAGGAAAATGCGCTGCTGTCCAAGTTTGCCGGCGGTCTGGGCAACGACTGGACCCGGGTGCGCGCCATGGGCGCCCACATCAAGGGCACCAACGGCGAGTCGCAGGGCGTCGTGCCCTTCCTCAAGGTGGTGAACGACACCGCCGTGGCGGTGAACCAGGGCGGCAAGCGCAAGGGCGCGGTCTGCACCTATCTGGAAACCTGGCATCTGGACATCGAGGAGTTCCTGGAACTGCGCAAGAACACTGGCGACGACCGGCGCCGCACGCACGACATGAACACGGCCAACTGGATCCCTGATCTGTTCATGCGCCGCGTCATGGAAAAGGGTTCGTGGACGCTGTTCTCTCCGTCCAATGCACCGGACCTGCACGACAAGTTCGGCATCGAGTTCGAGAAGGCCTACGTCGCCTACGAAGCCAAAGCGGCCAGCGGCGAAATCAGCCCGACGCGCACGCTCCAGGCCACGGACCTGTGGCGCAAGATGCTCACCATGCTGTTCGAGACCGGCCACCCCTGGATCACGTTCAAGGATGCCTGCAACCTGCGTTCGCCCCAGCAACACGCGGGTGTGGTGCACTCGTCCAACCTGTGCACCGAGATCACGCTCAACACCAGCGACACCGAAACCGCGGTCTGCAATCTGGGTTCGGTGAACCTGCTGCAGCACCTGAAGGACGGCGCCACCGCGGGCGATGCCAAGACGCTCGATCACGCCAAGCTGCGCCGCACCATCACCACGGCCATGCGCATGCTGGACAACGTGATCGACATCAACTACTACGCCGTGAAGAAGGCGCGCGACTCGAACATGAAGCATCGTCCGGTGGGACTGGGGCTGATGGCATTCCAGGACAGCCTGTACGAGCTGCGCACGCCCTACGCCAGCGACGCGGCCGTGGCCTTTGCCGACACCTCGATGGAAGCGATCTGCTACTACGCCTACTGGGCTTCCAGCGATCTGGCCAAGGAGCGCGGCAAGTACGCCAGCTACGCCGGTTCCTCCTGGGACAAGGGCATCCTGCCGCTGGACACGCTGGACGTGCTTGCCGCACAGCGCGGCGGCTATGTCGAAGTCGATCGCTCCTCCACGCTCGATTGGGACGCGCTTCGACAAAAGATTGCCCGCGACGGCATGCGCAACTCCAACTGCGTCGCGATCGCGCCCACCGCCACCATCTCCAACATCATCGGCGTGGACGCATCGATCGAGCCGTGCTTTGGCAACCTCTCGGTCAAGTCGAATCTGTCGGGCGAGTTCACCATCATCAACCACTACCTGGTGCGCGACCTGAAGCTGCTGGGTTTGTGGGATGACGTGATGGTGATGGACCTGAAGCACTTCGACGGATCGCTGCGACCCATCGACCGCGTGCCGCCGGAGATCAAGTCACTGTACGCCACCGCCTTCGAGGTCGAACCGACCTGGCTGGTGGAGGCCGCGTCGCGCCGCCAGAAGTGGATCGACCAGGCGCAGTCGCTCAACATCTACATGCCCGGCGCATCGGGCAAGAAGCTCGACGACACCTACAAGCTGGCCTGGTTGCGCGGATTGAAAACCACCTACTACCTGCGCACCATCGGCGCCACGCACGCGGAAAAATCCACCGTCAAGGCCGGCCGCATGAACGCGGTGTCTTCGGGCAGCGATACCTCGGGCGCGAGCATGAGCGCGCTCGATGCAGCTGCAGTTGCAGCACAGGCACAGATGCTTAGCGCCCCCGCCACCGATATCAAGTTCTGCGCGATCGATGACCCGGGCTGCGAAGCGTGTCAGTAACTTTTTGTTGACCGATTTCACGCAAGAACGATGCGATGGAACAACACCTCAAGGCCGCGATGCGAATGAATACTTTTCATTTCGCAACGCTGCTTTCATAATCCGATCACTGGAAAATTTATGTTGAACTGGGACGAAGAAAAAACAACTTCACTGCAAGCCTTGAACCACAGCGGTGCGATCTCACGCCGCGAGGTGGACGACTCTTCCCTCCGCGTCGCCGCACGCGACCCCTCCGCCCTTCCCTCCCGCACCCTGAACGACGGCGCCGTCGTCCCGGCAGCCACGCCATCGAATACCGTGGCACCGACCCAGCGCCGCGTGAATGCAGCGGACAAGCGCATCATCAACGGCAAGACCGACGTGAACCAGCTGGTTCCCTTCAAATACAAATGGGCCTGGGAGAAGTACCTCGCGTCGTGCGCCAATCACTGGATGCCGCAAGAGGTCAACATGACGCGCGACATCGCACTTTGGAAAGACCCCAACGGCCTGACCGAAGACGAGCGCCGCATCGTCAAACGCAACCTGGGATTTTTCGTCACGGCCGATTCACTCGCCGCGAACAACATCGTGCTGGGCAGCTACCGCCACATCACCGCGCCCGAGTGCCGCCAGTTCCTGCTGCGCCAGGCGTTTGAAGAGGCGATTCACACCCACGCCTACCAGTACATCGTGGAGTCACTGGGTCTGGACGAAGGCGAGATTTTCAACGCCTACAACGAGGTCGACTCGATCCGCAACAAGGACGAGTTCCTGATCCCGTTCATCGAGACGCTGACCAATCCCCACTTCACCACCGGCACGCAGGAAAACGACCAGAAGCTGCTCAAGTCGCTGATCGTCTTTGCCTGCCTGATGGAGGGCCTGTTCTTCTACGTCGGCTTCACGCAGATTCTGGCGCTGGGACGGCAGAACAAGATGACGGGTGCGGCCGAGCAGTACCAGTACATCCTGCGCGACGAGTCCATGCACTGCAACTTCGGCATCGACCTGATCAACCAGATCAAGCTGGAGAACCCGCTGCTGTGGACCACCGAATTCAAGGCCGAGATCAAGGCCCTGTTCATGGAAGCGGTCGAGTTGGAATACAAGTACGCCGAAGACACCATGCCGCGCGGCGTGCTGGGAATGAACGCATCGATGTTCAAGGGCTATCTGCGCTACATCGCCAATCGGCGCGCGACACAGATCGGCCTGGAAACGCTGTACCTGAACGAAGAAAACCCGTTCCCCTGGATGAGCGAAATGATCGACCTGAAGAAGGAGCGCAACTTCTTTGAAACCCGCGTCATCGAGTACCAATCCGGTGGCGCTCTTTCCTGGGACTGACCCGCTCGTGATGATTTTTGAAATTCCACAACCCGTCGGACAACTCGCAGAAGTTGCCGTCGAGCTGTGTCACCGTGTACATGGCGCTGGGTATTTGCCCAACACCATGCATCGCTTCGTGCTACCAACGGCATGAAGTGCTCTTTGTAACTTGATCAAGGAGAAAATAATGGCAACTGCGAAAAAACCGGCCGCTAAGAAGGCCGCACCCGTGAAGAAGGCTGCTGCACCTGCGAAGAAGGCTGCGGCTCCTGCGAAGAAGGCTGCTGCAAAGAAGGCTGCTCCTGCTAAGAAGGCCGCACCAGCGAAGAAGGCTGCTGCTCCTGCGAAGAAGGCTGCTGCAAAGAAGGCTGCTCCTGCTAAGAAGGCCGCACCAGCGAAGAAGGCTGCTGCTCCTGCGAAGAAGGCTGCTGCA
>CAILZB010000082.1 GCA_903838565.1 uncultured beta proteobacterium
CGCTGCCTTGCGGGTCTAGGATTTTCTCCAGACCTGACGGACGATTTCCCACAAGCTGCTGAACAAAGACGGCGCTCAACTGCGATTTTCACGCGCTTTTCGACCGCCGCTGGCGCCCGCCAAGGTTCAGCTACCAGCCAACTACCGGCTTCAGCCGGTAGTTGTTTGGTCAATATCCCTCGGCCAACCCCGTATTACGGCGCGGATCGTTCGCCCCGAAGTAGCGGAAGTTGCCAACCGGTTTGCCGCCAAGCGTAGGCGCGCCCAGCAGAATTGCGGCGAGATGGTTCCCTGGCTGTGGTCCGGCGAACTTCTGTCCCATCCCTTCCAGGATCTTGCGGCTATCGGGGCTGAGCGCGAAGGCTTCAAGGTTCGTGGAGTCGGGTAGCCATTGCTGATGGAACTTGGGTGCGTCCACCGCTTCCTGCACATTCATGCCGTAGTCGATCACGTTGATGATGGTATGGAGCACGGCGGTGATGATGCGGCTGCCGCCCGGCGTGCCGACCACCATCACGGTCTTACCGTCCTTGGTAACGATGGTCGGGCTCATCGAACTCAGTGGGCGCTTGCCCGGTGCAATGGCATTCGCCACCCCCTGCACAAGGCCGTACATGTTGGGTACGCCGATCTTGACGGTGAAGTCGTCCATCTCGTCGTTGAGCATCACGCCGGACTTGCCTGCAGTGACCTTGGCGCCGAACCAGTCGTTGAGTGTGTAGGTGACCGATACCGCATTGCCCCATTTGTCGACGATGGAGTAATGTGTGGTGTTGCTGCCCTCATGTGGCGCGACGCCGGGCTTGATCTCATTGGAGACACCCGCCTTGTTCGGATCGATCACCGCACGGATCTGCGTGGCATAGTCTTTCGAGAGCAATCGGTCGAGTGGGTTCGCCACAAAGTCGGGGTCGCCAAGATAGCTGTTTCGGTCGACATAGGCGTGGCGCATGGCCTCGATCTGATAGTGCACCGCTTGCGCCGAACGAAAGCCCAGGTCCTTGAGCGGATAGCCTTCGAGGATGTTCAAGATCTCACAGATCACCACTCCGCCCGAACTTGGCGGCGGCGCCGAGACGATGCCGTAGCCGCGATAGGTGCATTCCACCGGTTTGAGTTCGCGCGTCTTGTACTGATCGAGATCGGCCTGGGTGATGATGCCTTTGCCGGCTTGGCTGCTGGAGACGATCTGGTCTGCGACCGGGCCCTTATAAAAACCGGCCTCGCCCTTCTCGCTGATCAGTTTGAGCGTCCGCGCGAGATCCTTTTGCACGAGGAGCTGACCGGCCTGGAAGGGTTGACCCTTGTTCAGGAAGATGGCCGCTGAGGCTGGGTCCTGCTTGAAGCCCTCGGTGGCGGTTCTGAACATGTCAGCATCGCCTTGCTGCAGCACGAAACCGTCTTGAGCGTACTTGATCGCCGGGGCGATCAGCGCGGCGCGCTTCATCGTGCCGTATTTCTTAAGGGCCATTTCCATGCCAGACACTGTGCCGGGCACGCCCACCGCCAGATGACCGGTGGTGCTCGCGCCCTTGATCACGTTGCCGTCCTTGTCGAGATACATGTTCGCAGTGGCGGCCAGTGGCGCCTTCTCGCGGAAGTCGAGAAAGGTCTTGCGACCGTCGGCGAGCTGAATGGTCATGAAGCCGCCGCCGCCAATGTTGCCGGCCGCCGGGTACACCACCGCCAGGGCATAACCCACCGCGACTGCCGCATCAACAGCGTTGCCGCCTTTCTTCAGTACATCCACGCCAACATGCGTGGCCAGATGCTGTGCTGTGACGACCATGGCGTTCTCGGCTGCCACAGGTGCCTGCGAGGCGGCCTGCGCGAACGTACCGCCAATCAGTAAGTTGGCGGCAAAAACGATACGGGTGAACGGATGTGAAATGTGTTGTCTCATAGGTGATTTGGTTTAAAGGAGGGAATCTGGGGTGTAACACGGCATCCACCATAGTAGACCGTGCAGGGCAGCGGTGGGGGTAGAGTTTTCACCACCCTCTTGTCGGCCGGGTCCGTTTCCGGCTGATGTTGTTCATTGCCAGATAAAACCGTTTGAACACAGCGTCGTCCGTTGGAAACGAACCTCGAGTCTTGGTGATCTTCCTCCGGCTCATGTTGACCGACTCGATGGCATTGGTCGTATCAATGAACTTGCGGATGTCTGGCGGGTAGACTGTGTCCTGATGATTGAGCCTGCTTGGCTTGCACGCTATTGATTCATCCTAAAACAATCCAAAGGAGTCACGATGCGTATCGCAATCATGGGTGGCGGCGCCGTCGGCGGTTATTTTGGCGGCCTATTGGCTCTGGGTGGCATGGACGTCACCTTCATCGCACGCGGCGAACACCTGCGCGCCATGCAGAAAAACGGCCTGACGCTCGAGATACCCAAAGCCACATTGCACATCAGCAATGCCCGTTTTGTCGCTGAACCGACGGAGGTGGGCAAATGCGACGTCGTCCTGTTCGCGGTCAAGGCGTATGACATGGAGGCCGCTGCTGCGCCGCTCAAACCGCTGGTCGACTCAGGTGCCACGGTCATTTCGGTGCTCAATGGTGTCGATCATCAGGACCGCATCGGTGCCATCGTGGGAGCCGACCGTGTGTTGGGAGGCTTGGCCATGGTATCCGGGGTGGTGACCGCTCCAGGCGTGATCCGCTACACCTCACCGATGTCAAGCCTGCGATTTGGCGAAGCCGACGGCCGTTTGAGTTCCCGCGCGATCGCGTTTCGTGATGCCTGCGTGGCAGCCGGCTTTAATGCCGAGGTGGACGGCGACATTCGCGCCGCACAATGGGCCAAATTTGTCGGGCTCGCCACCAATGCAGCGCTGACCTGCCTGTTTCGGCTCCCGGTTGGCTACATCTACCACGATCCTGAGATCATTCCGACGGCACTGCGCGGATTTGAGGAGGTTGCGGCAGTAGGACGCGCACTTGGTATCGCGCTGCCCACCGATATCGCCCAACGGGCACTGGCCCTGCACCAGTCGTTCCCCAAGACGATGTATGCCTCGATGTACCACGATCTCGCCAAGGGCAAGCCGATGGAGCTTGACAGCCTGTCTGGTTACATCGTCAGGCAAGGCCGCGCACTCGGAGTGCCGACTCCAATCCACGAAATGGCGTATCTGGCGCTTAAGCCTTACCTGAACGTATGCGGTCAATTAACCCCGCCCCTTACTTCGAGGGTTCAGATGTGATTGACGGAGGGCGGGTTTGCGCCGTGGCTCAACCGGGCGGCAGCGCGATGTTCCAGGGCAGCAGTGCCTCGTAG
>CAILZB010000083.1 GCA_903838565.1 uncultured beta proteobacterium
CGATGGGGTCATAACCTTTGGAACTTCCGACTCGAAAATATTGGTGGAGGTAAGCAGGATCGAACTGCTGACCTCTTGCATGCCATGCAAGCGCTCTCCCAGCTGAGCTATACCCCCCATTCTCCGACTAGGCTTTCGCTTTTGCCGTTGACTTTCGAGCCTTGAATTATAACGTTAAATTTTGCCCACTTCCAATCGCGCAAGAACATTTTCTCTTGTGCACAACGCCAGCACCGCATCCAGCGACGGCGTTTGCGCCGTGCCCATCACCAGCACGCGCACCGGCATGGCCAGTTGCGGCATCTTCAGGCCCTGCGCTGCAAGCACTTCTTTCAGCACGAGCGAGATCGACGCCTTGTCCCAGGCACAGGCCGCCAGCTTCTGCGCCAGCAAGGTCAGCGCGGGCCGAACGGCTTCGCTCACGTGCTGTTGCAGTTCGGCTGCATGGGGCGTGACATCCGCATAGAAGCGCGCGGCCCAATCAGCCAGTGCCACCGTGGTGTCGCAGCGATCCTTGAACAGGCTGCAGATCGCAGGCAGACGTTCATCTGCAGCCAGGCCACGCGACTGCAACTGCGCTGCCACCAGGGCGGCCAGCGTGTCGTCGTTCATGGCCTTGAGGTGCTGCGCGTTGACCCAGCGCAGCTTGGCCTCATCGAACTGCGCCGCGCTCTTGCCCAGGTGGTCCAGGTTGAACCACTGCAGGAACTGCTCGCGGCTGAAGATCTCGTCGTCGCCGTGGCTCCAGCCCAGACGCGCCAGGTAGTTGACCATGGCGTCGGGCAGATAGCCTTCGACCGCGTACTGCGTCACCGGCTTGGCGCCGTTGCGCTTGCTCATCTTTTCGCCCTGCTCGTTCAGCACCGTGGGCAGGTGCGCGTACACCGGCACCGGTTTGCCCAGCGCATGAAAGATGTTGATCTGGCGCGGCGTGTTGTTCACATGGTCGTCGCCGCGGATCACGTGCGTGATGGCCATGTCGATGTCGTCCACCACCACGCAGAAGTTGTAGGTGGGCGTGCCGTCGGGGCGAGCGATCACCAGATCGTCGAGCTCGTCGTTGCTGATTTCGATGCGGCCCTTGACCTTGTCCTCCCACACCACCGAGCCGCCCTGCGGATTCAGGAAGCGCAGCACCGGCAGCACGCCTTCAGGCACCGGAGGCAGGGTCTTGCCGGGCGCGGGGCGCCAGGTGCCGTCGTAGCGCGGCTTTTCTTTCTCCGCCATCTGGTGCTCGCGCAGCGCGTCGAGCTCGGCCACGCTCATGTAGCACGGATAGACGTGGCCTGCGGCCTGCAGCTCGGCCAGCACCGTGCGGTAGCGGTCCATGCGCTGCATCTGGTAGAACGGACCTTCGTCGTAGTCCAGTCCCAGCCAGCGCATGCTCTCGATGATCACGTCCACTGCAGCCTGCGTGGAGCGCTCCAGATCCGTATCTTCGATGCGCAGGATGAAGTCGCCGCCGGTGGAACGGGCAAAGGCCCAGGGATACAGCGCCGAGCGGATGTTGCCCAAGTGGATGAAGCCCGTGGGTGACGGGGCAAAGCGGGTGCGGGTGCGGGTGGTTTGGGTCATTTCAGGGTGTCCAGGCCACGCAGCAGGTCGGCCTTCATGTCGTCGGGATGTTCCAGGCCGATAGCCATGCGAATCAAGCCTTGGCCAATGCCTGCTGCCTGACGCTGGTCTTCGGAGAGTTTGCCGTGGGAGGTGCTGGCCGGGTGCGTCAACAAGGTCTTGGTGTCGCCCAGATTCGTGCACAGCGAGAGCGTCTGCAGACTGTCGAGCACGTGAAACGCGCGCAGACGGGCGTCTTGCGGCGTGCCCGCCTTCATATCGAACGACAGCACGGCGCCGCCCAGGCCCGACATCTGCTGCATCGACAGGGCGTGTTGCGGGTGGCTGGGCAGTCCGGGGTAGTACACCCGCGCCACCTGGGGCTGCTGCTCCAGCCACTGGGCCAGTGCCAGCGCGCTGGCACTTTGCGCGCGCATGCGTATGCCCAGCGTTTCCATGCCCTTGAGGACCACCCAGGCATTGAAGGGCGAGAGCACCATGCCGCCGTTCCTCAGCACCGGCATAAACTTTTCGTTGACCATTTGCTCGCTGGCGCAAAGCGCACCGGCCATGACGCGTCCCTGGCCGTCCAGGTACTTGGTGCCGGAGTGCATCACGATGTCAGCTCCGAGCGCGATGGGTCGCTGCAGTATCGGCGTGGCAAAGCAGTTGTCCACGGCCAGCAGTGCGCCCGCGTTGTGTGCCATGTCCGCCAGTGCCGCAATGTCGCAGACCTCGGTCAGGGGATTGGTGGGCGTCTCGGCAAAAAGGATCTTGGTGTTGGGGCGGATCGCGGCCTGCCAGGCCGCCAGATCGGTCTGTGGCACGACCGTGGACTCGACCCCGAAGCGCGCGAACTCCGTACCAATGAGCTTGATGGTGGAGCCGAACATGGACTGCGAATACACCACATGGTCGCCCGACTTGAGCAGGCTGAACAGCATCAGCAGCACCGCCGACATGCCGGTGGCCGTGGCCAACGCCGCCTCGGAGCCTTCCATCGCGGCAAGGCGCATTTCAAAACTGCTGACCGTGGGGTTGCCCGAGCGCGTGTAGGTGTAGCCCTCTTCCTCGCCGGCAAAGCGGCGCGCCGACACCTCGGCCGACGGTTGCACATAGCCGCTGGTGAGGTACAGGGCCTCGGAGTTTTCGCCGTACTGGCTTCTGTCGACCGCCACGCGCACGGCCAGGGTGTCTGCGTGCAGATCGGGAGGCAGGCTCTTCTGCGTCATGTCACGCCACCTCCGCGTTCGGCAGCGCCAGGCGCGAGCTGTCTTCCTCGCCTTCGGCGCCAGCGCCACGGCCCTCGCTCAAGCCCAGGATATCGGCGGCCGTGATGTCGCCGGTGACGTATTGGCCGTCAAAGCACGAGGCATCAAAGCCGGCCAAGGTGGTGAGCTTGCCATCGGGCCCCGGGGCTGCCGCCTTGAGCACGGCCTTCTTCATGCCTTCGACGTCCTGATAGATGAGCGCGTCGCAGCCGATGATGGCGCGGATTTCTTCCACGCTGCGGTCGTGCGCCACCAGCTCGCTGGCCGTGGGCATGTCGATGCCGTAGACGTTGGGGTAGCGCACCGGCGGCGCGGCGCTGGCCAGATAGACCTTGCGTGCACCGGCGTCGCGCGCCATCTGCACGATCTCGCGGCTGGTCGTGCCGCGCACGATCGAGTCGTCCACCAGCAGCACGTTGCGGCCCTTGAATTCGCTCACGATCACGTTGAGCTTTTGCCGCACCGATTTTTCGCGCACGGCCTGCCCCGGCATGATGAAGGTGCGCCCCACGTAGCGATTCTTCACGAAGCCTTCGCGGTACGGCAGGCCCAGCAGTTGCGCCAACTGCATGGCGCTGGGGCGGCTCGATTCGGGGATCGGAATGACGACGTCGATCTCGTTTGGCGGCACGGTGGAGATGACGCGCTGCGCCAGCGTCTCGCCCAGGTTCAGACGCGCTTGGTAGACCGAGATGCCGTCCAGCGCCGAGTCCGGCCGGGCCAGGTAGACGAACTCGAAGATGCAGGGCTTGAGCGTGGGCGAGTCCGCGCACTGCTCGCTTGTCAAGACACCCTGCAGGTCGACAAACACGGCTTCGCCCGGCGCAATATTGCGCTCCAGCTTGAACCCCGTGCCTTCAAGCGCCACCGATTCGCTCGCCACCACCACGGTGTCCGGTCCGCGGCCCAGGCACAGCGGGCGGATGCCGTAGGGATCGCGAAACGCCAGCATGCCGTGACCGGCAATCAGCGCCACCACGGCGTAAGAGCCGCGCACGCGCCGGTGCACGTTGCGCACCGCGGCGAACACGTCCTCGGGTGTCAGCGGCAGACCTTTGGTGGCCTTGTCCAGTTCATGTGCCAGCACGTTGAGCAGCACTTCGGAATCGCTGTCGGTGTTGATGTGGCGGTGGTCGGTGGAGAACAGCTCGGCCTTGAGCGCCTTGGCGTTCGTCAGGTTGCCGTTGTGCACCAGCGTGATGCCAAAAGGCGCGTTCACGTAGAAGGGCTGCGCCTCTTCCTCGCTGAAGGCGTTGCCCGCGGTCGGATAGCGCACCTGGCCCAGGCCGCAGTTGCCCGGCAGGGAGCGCATATTGCGCGTGCGAAACACGTCGCGCACCATGCCCTTGGCCTTGTGCATGAAGAACTTGCGCTGCTGCTGGGTCACGATGCCAGCGGCGTCCTGGCCACGGTGCTGCAGCAGCAGCAAGGCGTCATAGATCAACTGGTTCACAGGTGCGTTGCTGACAACGCCGACGATTCCACACATTCAATAGTCCTTGAGGGAAAGGTACTTCCCAAATTCTTCCGGCAACACCGGCTTGAGCGCCTTGAGCGCGGCCATCAGTGACTGCGCACCATTCGATTCACGCCACCACTGCGCCGACCGCGCGGGCGTCATGCCCACCACAACGGCCACGGCCAGCAGCAACACCATGCCCCGAAGCGCGCCAAACAGCGCGCCCAGAATCCGATCCACCGGGCGCAAGCCGATCACTCCGATCAGCTTGCTCACCATCGCCGCCACCAGCCCCAGGGCAAACAACGAGCCGACAAAAATCAGCACAAAGGCGGCGGCGTAACGCACCGGCTCCGAGGCATTGCCCATGGGAAGACGCAGCGCCAATTCGCTTGCCCACCACTGCGCCAGCACGAAGGACGCGACCCAGTTCAGCAGCGACAGCACTTCGTACACGAGGCCGCGCCACGCCCCCAGCAGCAGGGACGCCAGCAGCACCGCCAGCAAGATCCAGTCCAGCGTCAGCACGGCTACATCTTCAACACGGTAGCGGCCAGAGCCAGGGACTTGATGCGTTGCGCCGCCTTGTCGGCCTCGCCGTGGCTGGCAAAGGGGCCGACCCGCACGCGCGTGCGCTTGCCGTCCTTGGTGTCAACGGCCTGCGTATAGGTCTTGAGGCCCGCCTTTTCCAGCTTCTGGCGCACTTCATGCACTTTCGCTGCATCCGAAAAGGCGCCCACTTGAACCACGAACCGTCCCGCTGCCGCGCTGGCCACCGGTGCTTCCTCGCCCGCGAGCAGGGCTGCGGCCTTGGCGCCTTCGTCGGCTGCTGCGGCGGGCTTGGCCGGCGCTGCAGTCACGGGCAACGGAGTCGGTTTTGCCGGCGCCACCGGAGCCGCCGGTGCGGCAGGCTTGGTTTCAGGCGCCGCGACGACGGCCGGTTTGGCCTCGAGCGCGGGCACTGCGCTGGCCGCCGGTTCGGGTGCCGCGAGCGTTGCCGCCACCGGCGCGACGCTGGGTGGCATGACCAGGGGTTTGGCCTTGGCCTTGTCGGGGATTTCGATCGGGATGTCCACGGCCACCGCTCGCGGCTGGGAGTCGAACAGCAGGGGAAAGCCCACCACGCCGGCCAGCACCAGCACCACCGCGCCGATGAGTCGGTGCTTGGCGCGACGGCGCATGATCTCGATGCTTTGCGCTGGCGGAGCGGCGGCTGCAGCGGCAGCGCCGTTTTGAGCGGACTTTCGGATCTTGAAAAATGCCATTGTCTTGCTGCGTGTCAGGAGTTCAGATGTTTGGCTTGGAGACGGGGCGTACCGTGGGCGAGAACGCCGCCGACGGTGAAGAAGGAACCGAAGACGACGATTCTATCAGCGGGGTCGGCGGCAGCGATGGCGGCGTCCAGCGCCAGCTGGGGGTCGGTGTGCACGCTCGCGCTCACGCCCTTGCGCGGCACCGAGGCTTGCCAGCGCGCATGCAGTTGGGCTCCACTGGCAGCGCGCGGCGTGGGCAGATCGGTGAAATACCAGCGCTCGACCAACGGCCCCATGCGCGCCAGCATGGGCGCCAGGTCCTTGTCGGCCATGGCGCCGAACACCGCGTGCGTGGTCGGAGCATAGGCCATCGCGTCCAGATTGGCCGCAAGAGCGGCCACCGCATGCGGGTTGTGCGCCACGTCCAGCACCAGCGAGGGTTGGCCGGCCAGCACCTGGAAGCGCCCCGGCAACTCCACCATGGCCAGACCGTTGCGCACCGCCTGCGCCGTCACCGGCAGCCGCTCGCGCAGCGCGCTCAAGGCCGCCAACACGCCCGATGCGTTGAGCAACTGGTTCGCGCCGCGCAGCGCGGGATAGGCCAGCCCCGAATAGCGCCGCCCGCGCCCGGCCCAGCCCCATTGCTGCTTGTCGCCGGAAAAGTTGAAGTCCGTGCCGAAGCGCCAGAGCTCGGCGCCCACTTCCAGCGCGTGGTCGAGCACGCTTTGTGGCGGCATCGGGTCGCTCACCACCACCGGGCAACCGGTGCGCATGATGCCGGCCTTCTCAAAGCCGATGCTCTCGCGGTCCGAGCCCAGAAGCTCCATGTGGTCCAGATCAACGCTGGTGATGATGGCGCAGTCCGCGTCCACGATGTTCACCGCGTCCAGGCGCCCGCCCAGGCCCACTTCCAGGATCACCGCGTCCAGCGGCGCGCGCCGCATCAGGTCCAGCGCGGCCAGCGTGCTGAACTCGAAATAGGTCAGCGTAACCTCGTCATCACGCAGTACCCGCGCCGCCTCCACCCGCGCAAATGCGCCAGCCCATTCCTCGCCCGACACGGTGTCGCCCGACAGGCGCAGCCGCTCTTCGAAGTGCACCAGGTGCGGCGAGGTGTAGACGCCGGTGCGGTAGCCGGCCTGCAGCAGAATGGACTCCAGCATGGCGCAGGTCGAACCCTTGCCGTTGGTGCCCGCCACAGTGAACACCGGGCAGTCAAAGCCAATCCCCATGCTCTGCGCAACCGCGCGCACGCGCTCCAATCCCATATCGATGCTCTTGGGGTGCAGGTGCTCGCAGTAGGCGAGCCATTCGGACAGGGTTCGGGATTCGGTATGCATGCGGCCTCGATTGTCGCGCACCGCGCGATTCCACACCTGCCAAGGGCTTCCCGGATCGCGCAAAATTGCAAGCATGAGCAACAAGACCCCCCAGCCCATCACCGTTTACGGCATCCCCAACTGCGATACCGTCAAAAAGGCGCGCACTTGGCTTGATCAGCATGGCAGACCCTACACCTTTCACGATTTCAAGAAACAGGGCCTGCCGCCTGAACTGCTGGATCACTGGATCGAGCGCGTGGGCTGGGAAAAACTCCTCAACCGCAAGGGCACAACCTGGCGCCGCGTCGACGTCGCGGTCCAGGCCGCCGTCACAGATGCGGCCAGCGCCCGCAGCCTGATGCTGGCTCAGACCAGCGTCATCAAGCGGCCCGTCGTGCGGTGGGGCGAAGGCGCGAATGCGACGGTGACCGTGGGCTTTGATGCAGCAACTTGGCCCTCCGCCTAAGTTCCGTAGGTCGGGATAGCCGCAATGCGTAACCCGACATTTTTTGGCGGTCGCTGCAATCGTCGGGTTACTTCGCTAACCCGACCTGCGAACTGCGAACTACGACCCAATTTCTACCCAAGTTGTGTCGCAACTAAAACGCAGTTCAGTGAAGGCTAACTTGTACCCAAGTTGGTCGCAACTAAAATTGCTGCTTTCGCCACTCGCCTGCGGAGCGTTCGCTGCTTCGGCGCATTGAAAGATTTCTACCCATGACCACCGAAAGAATCGACGGCGTTTCCGTCACGACCAAAGCCAACGTCTACTTCGACGGCAAATGCGTGAGCCACAACATCACCTACCCCGACGGCACGAAGAAGTCGGTGGGCGTGATCCTGCCCGCCACCCTCACCTTCAACACCGGCGCGCCCGAGATCATGGAAGGCGTGGGCGGAGCCTGCGAATACAAGCTGGCGGGCAGCGACACCTGGGTCGCATCCGGCGCGGGCGAGCAATTCAGTGTTCCGGGGAACTCGAAATTTGAAATCCGGGTCAGTTCGGCCTACCACTACATCTGCCACTTCGGTTGAAATTCATGGCCACCATCCTGCAAAACCTGCCCCTCCAGCAAAAAGTCGGCATCGCCTTTTCCGGCGGCCTGGACACCAGCGCCGCGCTGTTGTGGATGAAGCTCAAGGGCGCGATCCCCTACGCCTACACCGCGAATCTGGGCCAGCCCGACGAGGCCGATTACGACGAGATCCCGCGCAAGGCGATGGAGTACGGCGCCGAGAAGGCGCGCCTGATCGACTGCCGCAAGCAGCTCGCAGCCGAAGGCATTGCCGCGCTGCAAAGCGGCGCCTTTCACATCACCACCGCAGGCGTGACTTACTTCAACACCACGCCGCTGGGCCGCGCCGTCACCGGCACCATGCTGGTGGCCGCGATGAAGGAGGACGACGTCAACATCTGGGGCGACGGCAGCACCTTCAAGGGCAACGACATCGAGCGCTTCTACCGCTACGGATTGCTCACCAATCCGTCGCTGAAGATCTATAAGCCCTGGTTGGACCAGCTGTTCATCGACGAGCTCGGCGGCCGATCGGAGATGTCGGCGTTCATGACGCAGCACGGCTTTGGCTACAAGATGTCGGCCGAGAAGGCCTACTCCACCGACTCCAACATGCTGGGCGCGACGCACGAGGCCAAAGACCTGGAGCACCTGAGCAGCGGCATGAAGATCGTCAACCCCATCATGGGCGTGGCCTTCTGGAAAGACGAAGTGGAAGTGAAGCGCGAAGAAGTCACGGTGCGCTTCGAGGAAGGCCAGCCGGTGGCGCTTAACGGCATCGCCTACGCCGACCCGGTGGCGCTGATTCTGGAAGCGAACCGCATCGGCGGACGCCACGGTCTGGGCATGAGCGACCAGATCGAGAACCGCATCATCGAGGCCAAGAGCCGCGGCATCTACGAAGCGCCGGGCCTGGCGCTGCTGTTCATCGCCTACGAGCGCCTCGTCACCGGCATCCACAACGAAGACACGATCGAGCAGTACCGCGACAACGGCCGACGCCTGGGCCGTCTGCTGTACCAGGGCCGCTGGTTCGACTCGCAGGCGATCATGCTGCGCGAAACCGCACAGCGCTGGGTGGCGCGCGCCATCACCGGCGAGGTCACGCTGGAACTGCGCCGCGGCAACGACTACTCGATCCTGAACACCGTCTCATCCAACCTCACCTACAAGCCCGAGCGCCTGAGCATGGAAAAAGTCGAGGACGCACCGTTCTCGCCCGCGGACCGCATTGGCCAACTCACCATGCGCAATCTGGACATCGTGGACACGCGCGAGAAGCTCGCCATCTACGCCAAGGCGGGCCTGCTGTCGCTGGGCGCGGGCGGCGACCTGCTGACGCTGGCCAACGACAAGGGCGAATAAGCTTCACGGCGCCCGCTGCCCAGCGGGCAAGGCGCACACGGATGGCCTAACGGCGCTCCATGGCGGTGTTCCATCGCCGCTCCATGGTCTAAGTTACACTGTTGTCATACATCTGCATAGGCACTTTTGCACCGACGGACGACACCATGGATTCGCCTTTTCTTCTCGACCAAATCCCCGCGTTGCGTGTTGGTACAAGGCTGTCCGAGCAGTTGGCCGAGGCGCTCGTGGTCAGCATCCGCGACGGGCAGATGGCCACCGGACAACGAATGCCGACCGAAAGTGCCTTGGTGCAACGATTTGGCGTCAGCAGAACCGTCGTGCGTGAGGCGCTGTCGCGACTGAAGACGATGGGGCTGATTGAGTCGCGTCAGGGGTCTGGCGCCTTTGTCACGAACAGCCCCCAGTCGGCGGTCGATAAGCTGGTGCTGACGCCGGATGGTTCTGTCACGGCGGTAATCCAGATGGTGGAGATGCGCCGGGCCTTGGAAGCCGAGTCTGCAGCCCTTGCGGCAACGCGAAGAACCGCAGCCGACATCAAGAGCATCAAGGAGAAGATCGCGGCTCTTGAGCGCGCCGTCGCAAACGGTGGCGACGGCGTCGCGGAGGACGTTGCCTTTCACACGGCGATTGCCACCGCGGCCAACAACCCCTTCCTGCTGGCCACCCTGGCCTACCTGAATCAGTTCTTTCGCGATGCCACCCGTGTCACCCGCGCCAATGAATCCACCAGGACAGACTTCGCCCAGCAGGTGCGCGATGAGCACGCGCAAATCGTCAAGACGATTGAGGCCGGCGACGCCGCAGCGGCCAGGATGGCCGGTGCCATGCACATGGTGAACGCAGCTCAGCGCATTGCCCGCGCCGACACCAAATTCTGGGCGCAGCAGGGGGTGCGTCTGGCTGACCGCCTGCGCGCCGAGTTGGGCACGCCGCAAACCACGAGCAAGAAGGCGGGGCACAAAGGGTAAACACCAATGTCGAAAATCCATCTCCTGGTTAAAGTTGTCGTACAACCTTACATCTAGACAACAAACAAATTGTGCATTCCGGCACGTTGCTTAACCAGGAGACCCATTCCATGAAACCGTCCGTCGCCCCATCCATCACTTCAACCGCGGAAGCACCTGAAGACAGCGTCTATCGCAAGGTCTTCTGGCGCATCGTTCCCTTCCTGATGCTGTGCTACGTGGTGGCCTATCTGGACCGGGTCAACGTGGGCTTTGCCAAACTGCAAATGGGCCAGGACCTGGGGTTCAGTGAAACTATCTTCGGCCTGGGCGCGGGCATCTTCTTTGCCGGCTACTTTCTGTTTGAACTGCCCAGCAACCTGCTGATGCACAAGATCGGCGCGAAGATCTGGATTGCGCGGATCATGATCACCTGGGGTTTGATTTCTGCGGCGTTTGTCTTTGTCTCGACGCCGACCGAGTTCTACTTCATGCGGTTCCTGCTGGGGCTGGCGGAAGCGGGCTTCTACCCCGGCGTCATTCTGTACATGACCTACTGGTTTCCGGCCCATCGCCGGGCCAAGATCGTGGCGGTCTTCATGTCCGCCATTCCGGTTGCGGGAATCTTTGGAAACCCGCTGTCGGGCTGGATCATGGACAGCTTTCAGAGCACCGGTGGTTGGTCGGGATGGCAGTGGATGTTCATCATCGAAGCCGTGCCCGCGCTCCTGGTCGGCGTTGCAGTGATCTTCTTCCTGGACGACAGCATCGAAAAGGCCAAGTGGCTCACCGCGGACGAAAAGAAATACCTGGCGCGCGAAGTCGAGAAGGATCACCACCATGGCGACAAGGGGCCGCACTCCGTCGCGGCGGTGTTCCAGGACGGCCGCATCTGGATGATGTGCCTGATCTACTTCACGTTCGTGATGGGGCAATATGGGCTCACGTTCTGGATGCCCACGCTGGTCAAGGCCACCGGCATCAAGGGCAACCTGAACATTGGATTGCTCAGCGCCATTCCCTTCATATGCGCCATCGTCGCCATGAATGTCTGCGGTCGCAGTGCCGACGCCCGTCGCGAGCGGCGCTGGCACCTGATCGTGCCGGCGTTGGTGGGCGCCGTCGGATTTACCGTAGCCGCTTCCTTTGCCGATAATGTGGTGGTATCCATCGTCTTCCTCTCCATGGCCGCGGCTGGTGTGCTGACCTGTGCGCCGCTGTTCTGGTCACTTCCAACGGCTTTCCTGACCGGCACTGGCGCTGCGGCAGGAATTGCCGTCATCAATTCGGTGGGGAATTTGGCGGGCTTTGCCAGCCCCTACATGATCGGTTATTTGAAGGATCTGACCCACAGCACCCAGGTCGGCATGTATGTGCTGGCAGGCATGCTGGTGCTGGGCGCGATTCTGGTCTGGCGCACGCCGGCCAAACTCGTGAATCGTTGAGTTCAACGTAATATCAACCGCAACGGAGAGTTCCAGATGAAGCAAAAGATCGGCATCATTGGCCTGGGCGCCATGGGAAAAGGCATGGCATCGTCGCTGCGCCGCGCAGGCTATGAGGTGCATGTCTGTGACGTGCGACCCGAGGCGGCGCAGGCGTTCGTGCTGGACGGCGGCGTCGCCTGCGCCAGCCCGGCTGACGTGGCATCGCATTGCGACATCGTTGTCAGCGTGGTGGTGAACGCCGCGCAGACCGACGCCGTGCTGTTCGGCGACGGGGGAGCGGCCGCAGCGCTGAAACGCGGCAGCGTCTTTGTGATGTGCTCCACCGTGGACCCGAACTGGTCCATCGCGCTGGAGTCGCGCCTGGCCGAACAGGGCATCCTGTACCTGGACGCGCCCATCTCCGGTGGTGCGGCCAGGGCAGCCTCGGGTGAGATGACAATGATGACCGCCGGCAGCGCGCCCGCCTATGCCAAGGTCGGAGCCGCTCTGGACGCCATGGCCGCCAAGGTGTACCGCCTGGACGACAAGGCGGGCGCAGGCAGCAAGGTCAAGATCATCAATCAGCTGCTGGCCGGAGTCCACATTGCGGCTGCAGCAGAGGCCATGGCGCTGGGCCTGCGTGAAGGCGTTGACGCCAAGGCACTCTACGAAGTCATCACCCACAGTGCCGGCAACAGCTGGATGTTCGAGAACCGCATGGCCCATGTCATTGCGGGCGACTACACCCCCTTGTCGGCGGTGGACATCTTCGTGAAGGACCTGGGCCTGGTGCTGGACACGGCGCGCTCCAGCAAATTCCCCTTGCCGCTGTCGGCGACAGCGCACCAGATGTTCATGCAGGCGTCCTCGTCGGGCCACGGTCGTGAGGACGACTCTGCCGTCATCAAGATCTTCCCCGGCATCACCTTGCCGCAGGCGCAACAGGAGCCCCAATGAGCGCCCGTCCTGTCCTGGGCTGCATCGCCGACGACTTCACCGGCGCGACCGATCTGGCGAACAACCTGGTGCGCAGCGGCATGCGCACCGTGCAAACCATTGGCGTGCCGGCCGATGCTGCAGCAGCTATTGACGCGGATGCGATCGTGGTGGCGCTGAAGTCCAGAACCATCCCCGCGGAGCAAGCCGTCGAACAGTCGCTGGCGGCGCTGCGCTGGCTGCAGTCGCAAGGAGTGGAACAGATCTATTTCAAGTATTGCTCCACCTTTGACTCCACGCCGCAAGGCAATATCGGGCCGGTCACCGACGCGCTGCTGGACGCGCTGCAGGGCCCGGGCCAAGGCTTCACCATCGTGTGCCCAGCGTTCCCGGAAAATCAGCGCACCGTCTTCAAGGGCCATCTGTTCGTCGGCGACCAGCTGCTGAGCGACAGCGGCATGCGCCAGCACCCGCTCACACCCATGACCGATGCCAACCTGGTGCGCGTGATGCAGTCCCAGACGCGGCGACCGGTGGGCTTGGTGTCCTACGACACGGTGCGCCTGGGCGCATCGGCCATTTCCGAACGCTTTGCCGCACTCCAGGCCCAGGGCGTCGGCGTCGCGGTCGTGGACGCCATCACCCATGCCGACCTAATGTCCATTGGCAAGGCACTCGCCGGGATGCCGCTGGTCACGGCGGGTTCGGGTATCGCGCTGGGCCTGCCGCAAAACTGGCCGTCGGTGAATGCGCGTGCCAAAGCGCACGCCTTGCCTGCCGCCACCGGCCTGCGCGCCGTGGTGTCGGGCAGCTGCTCGCAGGCCACGAACACGCAGGTGCTGCATTTCCGGCAACAGGGTCACCCCGCCTTTGCGGTCGACCCGCTGGCGATTGCCGCCGGAGACGATGTCGTGGCGCTTGCACTCGCATGGGCCCGCCCACTGCTGCCGCAAGGACCGGTGCTGGTCTACGCCACGGCCGAATCGGCTGCGGTGCAGGCGGTGCAGGCGCAGCTGGGCGTGGCGCGTGCCGGCGCACTGGTGGAGCAGACGCTGTCGCGCATTGCCGTGGGCCTGGTCGACAGCGGGGTCCAGCAGCTCGTCGTCGCGGGCGGTGAGACCTCGGGCGCGGTGGTGCAGGCGCTGGGCGTGCAGCGCATGGCGATTGGCCCGCAAATCGACCCTGGCGTCCCGTGGACCGCGGTGCAGTCGGCGCAATGGCCCGACAAGACGCTGCATCTGGCCTTGAAATCCGGCAACTTCGGCAGCGCGGATTTCTTCACCAAGGCGTTCATGCTGCTGCAGGAGCCCTCATGACAAGCGCACTGCGGGAAGAAATCTGCCGCGTCGGCGCCTCGCTCCATGCGCGCGGCTACGTGCACGCCACGGCCGGCAACATCAGCGTGCGCACCGACGAGGGCTACCTCATCACCCCGACCGACGCCTGCCTGGGCCAGCTCGATCCTGCGCGGCTGGCGATGGTGGATGCAGCCGGTCTGCAGACCGCAGGCGACCCAGCGTCCAAGACACTGGCCCTGCATCGGCAGATCTATGCAGCCGACCCGCAGGCCCGCTGCGTGATCCATACGCACTCCACCCATCTGGTGGCGCTGACGCTGGCCGGCGTCTGGTCGCAGGACGACATCCTGCCGCCGATCACGCCCTACTTCGTGATGAAGGTGGGCCATGTGCCGCTGATCCCCTATCACCGCCCTGGCGACCCGGCGGTGGGCGCCCTGGTGGCAGAGCGCATCCGCGCGATGCACATCAAGGGAACGCCGATCCGCGCCGTCATGCTGGAGCGGCTCGGGCCCAACGTGTGGCACGGCAGCCCGGCCCAGGCCAGCGCGGTGCTGGAAGAGCTGGAAGAAACCGCGCGCCTGTATGCGCTGACGCGTGCACCGGCGTTGACCGAAGTGCAGCTGGCTGAACTGCGCCAGCACTTTGGCGCCGCCTGGTAGCCGGCACCAACCTGCCGCGCTTGCTGCCGCGCTTGCCACTGACCCCTTCATCCATCGCTGAACCAGGAATACGCCATGCCACGTTTTGCCGCCAACCTGAGCATGCTCTACAACGAGCATGCCTTTCTTGACCGCTTTGCTGCCGCCGCACAGGACGGCTTCAAGGCCGTTGAATACCTTTTTCCTTACGCCTTTGACGCCGCAGAGTTGGCTCGGCGTCTGGACGATTTCGGCCTCCAGCAAGTGCTGTTCAACGCGCCTCCGGGCAACTGGGATGCGGGCGAGCGCGGCATCGCCTGTCTGCCCGGGCGCGAGGCAGAGTTCCGTGAAGGCTTCACTCGCGCGCTGGAGTACGCCCAGGCCTTGCGCTGCCCGCGCGTCCACGTGATGGCCGGACTCCGCCCTGCAGGCGTTGAATCTGCGGCGCTGAAAGCCACCTACCTGGCGAATCTGGCCTGGGCTGCCAGCGCAGCCGCGAGTGCCGGGCGCGACGTGCTGATCGAGCCCATCAATACGCGCGACATCCCGGGTTTCTACCTGAACCGCCAGGACACAGCGCACGCCCTGGTGCAGGAGATTGCTGCGCCCAACCTCAAGGTGCAGTTCGATCTCTACCATTGCCAAGTCGTCGAAGGCGATGTGGCGACGAAGATCCGGCAATACCTGCCCACCGGGCGGGTCGGTCACTTCCAGATCGCCGGCGTCCCCGAGCGGCACGAACCCACGGTGGGCGAGTTGAATTACGGCTACCTGTTTGACGTCATCGACGAGGTCAGCCAAGCCTGCGGTTGGGAGGGTTGGGTCGGATGTGAATACCGGCCCAGGCTGGGAGCCGTTGCCGGTGGCACGTCGGACGGCCTCGGCTGGTTTGAAGGATGGAAGTCGAAGACGGTGTGAATCGCCGCTTAGTCGCCCCCGCCGCCACAGGAGCCACCGTCACTGCCGCTGTCTGCGCCGCCGTCCGCAGAGGAATCCGACGCGTCAGCTCCGCCGAAACCTTGGGCATCGCCGCTGAACGAATCCGTGCAAAAGTCGGTGCCGAAGTAGCTGCCGCCCTCGCCTTGGACCACGTCCTTGGGCTGGAGCCCGCGGCCATCAGGCCGGTAGTGAAACCCGTTGTCGATCTGCAACTTGGCGTCCAGCGCAAACAGCAGCGGCAAGCGCGTGGGCGCTCTGGGATCGATGGCCTCGTCGCGGCAGGCCCGGTACCAGGCACGGCGCAGGCCATCGTTGTCGATGGCGTGGGGACCCAGGGCTTGCGCCGGCGTATGGTGCAGGAACCAGCCCAGCGTCAGTTGGCACCAGTCCTGATAGGCCCGGGTGTGCAGGATGAATTCGTGCCACAGCGCATCCACCACGCGCGACGGCATGGCGACAAAACCCTTGTTGCTGCGCAGACAGGCCAGAAAGAACTGACGCAGTCCACGCTCCACCAGATCGCAGTCCTTGCTATTCAGATGAGGATAGGTATCGCGCAATTTTCGCTTGAGAAACAGCGGCAGCGGCGCCTCGCGCAGCAGGCGTTCGCGCTGCCAGCGACACCAAATCTTCAACAGCGCGAAAGCGCACCCCGCGACCGCCAGCGTCGGCCAGGCAGCCCGCAGCCCGGGCAGCCCGCGTTCGAACAACGCCATGCCAAATGCCAGTACGGCCGCGCTCAGCAGCGCCAGCGTGAGCGCGGATTCATGGCGCAGCAAACCTCGAGTCCAGCTCTGCATGGAGGTCTCCCAAAGAAGCGTACGTTGCCGAGACGCCCTGACTCACATTAATGCGCAAACGCCTGCAGCTCAGAGCAGGTCACAAACGACTGGTTCGGTCGGTCGCCGCTGGAGGGCTTGCCGAGCACGCGCACGGCGACAAACTGCGCCGGCGCGTCCAGCCTCAATTCAAACTGCTGTCCCTGGACCAGCGCGCCCGCCTGGGCAGCGCTGGTGGCCGGGTAGGTCTGCAATTCGCCGATGCTGTCCCACGGCGCGTTCGTGCTGCGCTGCACCTGCACGCGGGGTTTGCCCGCAGCGGTGTCGAACCAGCCGCCGTCGTGGTAGTTGCGACCATGGGTGAAGACGAAGCGTGCGGCGCTGACGGGCCGCTCCAGCGTCACGGCGAACCAGTCCAGGCTTTGGTATTCGCCGTTCCAGGTGTTCACCAGGTTGTTCAGATCGTCGTCGATGATGGAACCGGCCACATTGCCCGAGCGCGAGCGGCTTTCCTCGCCGCCTGCCAGCAGCGACTCGGACGCGCGCACCGGTGCCAGCGCCACGCCGGGCGCGCGCAACCACACACGGTAGGCGCCCTGCGTGGCACCGGCGTCTGCGAAGGTGAGGAATCCGGCCTCGACGCTGTGCACTTCATTGGAATCCTGCAGGGGCGCGTCGACGTCGGCCGCAAAGCGCAAGCTGCCTCCTGCGCCGCTGGCGCGTGCGATCGCGCCGGTGAGCAGCCCGAGCTTGCGCGGCGCGGGCAGATCGGGGTTGGCCTGCTGCTCGTAGGCCAGCACAAAAGGCCCCCAGGCGAGCGCGGCGCGACCCACGTGCGTGCCCTCGCCCGTCAGGATGCGCGATGCCAGCTGAAAACCCAGGTTCAGCTGATCGCCGTCCTTCCAAAGGCGGGTCGGCAGCTCGGCCCAGCCCGCGCTCAGCTTCGCGCCTTCCAGCGTCAGCGGCTGCGACCACGCCGGTGCGCGAACCTTCAGCGCGAAGCGCGCCGGGCGGGCCATGCGCATCGTCAACACCGACGCGCCACGGTAAGGAAAATCGCTGCGCTGCTCGACCGTGACGCGCTGCCCACCCAAGGTGAGCGTCGCGCGCGAAGTTTCGAAGGTGCTGACCAGCAGCACATCGCCTGCGCTGCCGTGCCCGCGCAGGTACGCGGTCTGGGGCGCCAGCGCCAAGCCGCGCGGTCCGCTCGAATGGCAGCAGGTGATCTCCTTGTCGTACTGCTTCTTCCCGTCCAGCGCCGTGTAATAGCACCAGTCTTCACCGCCCGGGTGCTGCGCGGCCGCGAGGTGGTTGTACAGCGAGCGCTCCAGCTCGTCGCCAAAGCGCGCTTCGCCTGTGAGCTGCAGCAACGACAGGTTGAACTGGATCCAGGTGGTGGTGACGCAGGTCTCGGCGATGTGATAGTCGACCGTGTCGCGCATGTCATGGTCGGCCTGGAAATGTTCGAACTGGCTGGTGCTGCCGGTGGCAAAGAGGCGGTTCGTCACGATGTCCTGCCAGGCATTGAGCACCGCCTGAACGTAAGCGCGCTCACCGGTGGCGCGCGCCAGTTCGCACAGCCCCACCAGATTGGA
Organism: uncultured beta proteobacterium; assembly: GCA_903838565.1. Lineage (GTDB taxonomy): Bacteria > Pseudomonadota > Gammaproteobacteria > Burkholderiales > Burkholderiaceae_C > CAIKVZ01. Next base: position 17,806 of record CAILZB010000083.1, read on the forward strand.
GAGCATCTCGTAGGCCTTGCCGTTGGACACCTTGTTCACGGGTTTGCCTGCGAGCAGCGACTTCACTATGCCCGGCCCCTTGGGTTCGTCCCAGGAATGGACGATGTAGCGGGCAAAGCGCAGGTAGCGCGCCTCGCCCGTGATGCGGTACAGCAGCACGATGGGTTCGAGCACGCTGGTGGCGGCCATGCCCTCATGCGTGCCGGCTGCGAGGATGCTGCGCTTGGCCGGAAAGGTGGCGATCAGCAGGTTGGCGGCCTTGCGGCTGGCCTGCAGTGCCGCCTGGTTGCCGGTGTACTGGTGGTAGGTGAGCAGGCCGATCAGGCAGTACTTGTGCGACCACACGTCCCAGTCGGCATCCGCGTACATCGCCAGGCGTTTTCCCGCAACGTAGGTGCCCAGGTAGCCGTCGGCCTCCTGGGCCGCGATCAGCGCCGCGGCCACAATGTCCAGCTTGGCGCGCAGTGCCGGGTCGCCATTGTTGGACCAGGTGAGCGTGGCCGCGTGCATCCACTTGCCCACGTGCTCGCCGATCCAGGGGTGGCTGCCCGGCTTGTGCTGAAAGCCCGCCAGCAGCGGCACCGTGTCCACGTGCAGCAGACGACGGCTGGCGTTGATCGCCACGCGTTCGCCCAGCCAGCCGCCCAGCTGCAGCGCGGATGGCGCCAGCAGTTCAGCGGCGTTGCTCAGGCGCGGTGCCACGCGCAGCGGCAAAGCGGCGCGGGCATCGACTGGCGCCGGGACCGGGGCTGCGGCCAGGGCCGACAGAGGGGGAAGGCCGAGCAGGGACAGCCCCGCAACAGCCTGTCGTTGCATCGCAGTACGTCGTGAAATGGGCATGGTGCGTCGGCTTCTCTGGAAAGGATCGAGGCCGCAGAATAGCGCATCCGAGAAAGACTCCAACCGGAGCCCCGCCCCTCAGGCCAGCGTCAAACCACCACCGGCTCAGGCTCCAGCCGGATGCCAAAGCGCTCGTAGACGCTGGTCTGGATGGCTTTGGCCAAGGTCATGACCTCGCCGCCGGTGGCGCAGTCAGCGGGATTCGCGCTACCGGTGCCGCGGTTCACCAGCACCAGTGCCTGGCGCTCGTAGACACCGGCGTTGCCGATGGACTTGCCCTTCCAGCCACAGGCGTCGATGAGCCAGCCGGCCGCCAGCTTGACGCTGCCGTCGTCCATCTTGTAATGCACAATCTTGGGGTCGCGCGCGATGATGTCTTCGCACTGCTCGCGCGACACGGTCGGGTTCTTGAAGAAGCTGCCGACATTGCCGATGAGCTTCGGGTCCGGCAGCTTGGCGCGGCGCACGTCGCAGACCCAGTCATAGATCTGCTGCGCCGTCGGTTCGGTAACGCCGCTCTCGGCGCGCTTTCTCTCCAGGTCCGCATAGCCCAGCACCGGCTTCCAGGCCTTGGGCAACGCCAGGCGCACGCGCACGATCAGCGCCCTGCCGGCCAGCCCGTAGCCCTGGCTCCCGGACGCGGCGACCTCTGGCGCAGCGTGCTTGAACACCGAATCCCGGTAGCCAAAGCCGCACTGCGCTGCGTCCAGCGTGAACTCAAGCCCGGTGTCCAGGTCCACCGCATCCAGCGAATCGAAGCGGTCCTGCAATTCCACGCCGTAGGCGCCGATGTTCTGCACTGGCGCTGCGCCCATGGTTCCCGGAATCAGCGCCATGTTTTCCAGTCCGGGGTAGCCCTGCTCCAGCGTCCAGGTGACGAAATCGTGCCAGTTTTCGCCGGCGCCGGCTTCGACAATCCAGGCCCGGGGCGTTTCCCGCACCAGCGCACGGCCCATGATTTCAACCTTCAGCACCACCGGTTTCACGTCGCCGGTGAGCACGATGTTGCTGCCGCCGCCCAGCACCAGGTGGTCTTTCTGCGGGGTCTGCTCGACCCAGGTGCGCACATCGACCTGGCTGCGCAGGCGCACCAGCGAGTGCGCCTTGGCGGCAATGCCGAATGTGTTGAAGGGCTGGAGGGGGACATTTTTCTCGACTAACATGGCGGGATTGTCGCATTGCGAGCCGGCTCAGTGGCCCGCGACGCATGTCCAGAACCCTTAGTCAACGGAACAAAGTCATGCCTACATTCGATACGGTTTGCGAAGCCAACCTGGTGGAAGTGAAGAACGCCGTGGAAAACACCACCAAGGAGATCACCACGCGCTTTGATTTCAAGGGCACGTCGGCGTCGATCGAGCTCAAGGACAAGGAGATCACCCTGATCGGCGACGCCGAGTTCCAGCTCACGCAGATCGAAGACGTGCTGCGCAACAAGCTCACCAAGCGCAACGTGGACGTGCGCTTTCTGGACATCGGCGAAGTGCAGAAGATGGGCGGCGACAAGGTCAAGGTGGTGATCAAGGTGCGCAACGGCATCGAGGCCGAGTTGTCCAAGAAGATCCAGCGCCTGATCAAGGACAGCAAGCTCAAGGTCCAGGCGTCGATCCAGGGCGACGCGGTGCGCGTCAACGGCGCCAAGCGCGACGACCTTCAGGCCGCGATGGCGCTTATCCGCAAGGACATCACGGACGTGCCGCTGAGCTTCAACAATTTCCGCGACTGATCCTGCCAGAGCGCACCATGCAAGCCTTCAACCGCCGCGTCGCATGGCGCATGGCCAGCGTTTCGCTGCTGCTGGCGGTACTGGCTGCCCCCCTTGCCTGGATGCTGGTGCACGCACACGACGAGGTCGCGGCTGCGGCCTTGAGCGCCGCGGCACTGGTGGTGCTGGTGGCCTTGCTGTGCGGCGCCGCGCTGTATCCGATCGTGATCCGATTGAGTGCAGACAACGAGCGCAAGGCGCAGGAGGTGCTGGAGTCGCACATCTCGATGATGGAGGCGCTCGGTCGCGCCATCGCCAAACGCGACTCCGACAGCGGCGCGCACAACTTCCGCGTCGCCTGGATCTCGGCCACGCTGGGCGAGTCCATGGGCCTCGCGGGCAGCAAGATGCAGGAACTGATTGCCGGCAGCTTCTTGCACGACGCCGGCAAGATCGGCATCCCCGACTCGATCCTGCTCAAGCCTGGCAAGCTCACGCCCGAGGAGATGGCCATCATGCGCACCCATGTCGCCATGGGCGAGGAAATCGTCACCGGCGCGGGTTGGCTCGAAGGCGGCAAGGAGGTGGTGGCCTGCCACCACGAGAAGTGGGATGGCTCGGGTTACCCGCGCCGGCTGGCGGGCGACGCCATTCCGCTGGTGGCGCGCATCTTCGCCATCGCCGACGTGTTCGACGCACTGTGCTCCAGGCGCCCTTACAAGGAACCGTTCCCGGTGGAGCTGGCGATGGAAATCCTGCACCAGAGTTCGGGCACGCACTTCGACCCCAGCCTGATCCTGGAATTCACGCACCTGTCCAAGCACATCCACGCCACAGTGATGAATGCGAGCGAGGACGAGGCCCGCGCGCTCATGGAAACCATGGTGCGCAAACACTTTGCCGCCTGAACCGGTCACCGATCCCATGGCCCATCGCCCCGAACGCCGATCCGCACTGCGCATCATTGCCGGCTTGCTGGCCGCGACGGCACTGCCAGCACTGTCGCAGTCGGTGCAGCTGTCGGGAATGATGGGCAACAAGGCCTTGCTGATCGTCAACGGCGGCCCGCCCAAGAGCGTGGCTCCGGGGGAGTCGCACCAGGGGGTGAAGGTGGTGTCGACCGCAGGCGATCAGGCGGTGCTGGAGATCGACGGCAAACGGCAGACGCTTCGCGTGGGCGAATCGCCCGTGAGCGTCGGCGGCTCGGGCGTGGGCAGCGGCGGCAGGATTACCCTCAGCGCGGGTTCGGGCGGCCACTTCATGAGCCAGGGAACGATCAACGGCCGAACCGTGCAGTTCCTGGTCGACACCGGCGCCAGTCTGGTCACGCTCAGCGTTGCCGATGCCGAGCGCGTGGGGCTGAATTACCGCAGCGGCCAGCCGGCGCGCATGAACACCGCCAACGGCACCACGCAGGGCTGGCGCATCAAGCTGAACTCGCTGCGCCTGGGCGAGGTCGAGGTGTTCGAGGTCGATGCCATCGTCTCGCAGCAGGCCATGCCCTATGTGCTGCTGGGCAACAGCTTTCTCAGCCGCTTTCAGATGCAACGCGACAACGAACAGATGACGCTGGAACGCCGCTACTAATTCAAGACTTCTTCGACCCCAGCTTGGATTCCTGACCCTTGACCAGGCGCTGGATGTTCTCGCGGTGGCGCCAGATCAGCAGCGCGCTCATCACCAGCACGGTCATCGCGATCCAGCGGTCGGGGCTGCCGAGCACCTGATCCCCCAGAACGTAATAGGCCGGCGCCGACAAGGCAGCCGTCAGGGCCGCGAGCGACGAATAGCGAAATACGACTGCCATGAAAAGCCAGGTCAGCAGCACCGCCAGCCCCAGCCAGCCGCTGATGCCCAGCAACACGCCAGCAGCCGTGGCGACGCCCTTGCCACCCTTGAAGCCGAAGAACACCGGGTACAGATGGCCGAGGAAGGCCGCCAGGCCCACCAGCGCCACCGTTCCCGCGCCCAGTCCATAGGCACTGCCCCAAAAGACCACCAGCGCCACCGGCAACCAGCCCTTGACGCCGTCGAGCAGCAGCGTCAGTATCGCTGCGGCCTTGCTGCCGGAACGCAGCACATTGGTGGCGCCGGGATTCTTGCTGCCATAGGAACGTGGGTCATTGAGTCCCATCACGCGGCTCACGATCACCGCAAAGGAAAGCGAGCCCAGCAGGTAAGCCAGCACCGTCGCCAGCAGCGGCAACACGACATTGTTTGTATCCAAGAGAGTCTCCAAAGAAGGCGTCATTCTGCCAGCGCCCGTACACACAGATAAACGACGGCAGATTTCACAAAGGCAGCGCGCACTGCACCGGCTTGGCGCCGAGCAGGCTGACGCAGACCTTGGGATCCAGCCCGACCAGGAAGCCGCGCCTGCCGCCGTTGATCAGGATCAGCGGCAAGCTCAGGATGCTCTCTTCCACGTACACCGGCATCTCACGCCGCGTGCCGAACGGCGAGGTGCCGCCGACGAGGTAGCCGCTGTGCCGGTTCGCGACCTCGGGCAAGCAAGGTTCCACCGACTTGGCGCCGATCTGGCGCGCCAGGTTCTTGGTCGATACCTTGCGGTTGCCGTGCATCAGCACCACCAGCGGCTTGGCGTCCTGGTCCTGCATGATCAGGGTCTTGACGACGGCAAAGGGATCAAAGCCCAGCACCTCGGCGCTGTGGGTGGCGCCGCCATGCTCCAGGTACTCGTAGGGATGCTCGGAGTACGCCACCTGCTTCGAGCGCAGGAACTCGATCGCAGGTGTCTCGGAAACGTGGACTTTTTTTCGCATGGGGAATGTTGCGCTCAGGTGTGCCGGCGCAGTGCAAGTACGATCGCCTATTTTCACCGATGCGGCGGGCGTTCACCTGCGGGTGTCGGGCCTGCATCCCATTCACAAGGAAGCCATGCGTCATTTGCTTTTCATGCTGTTGCTGCTCGGTGGACTGGCCCGTTCCGAAGCCCTGTTGATCAACACCGGGCAGCGCCAAAGCGTGTCGCTCAACGGCGCGTGGGCCAGCATCGTCGACCCGTATGAGACCGGCTACTACAACTACCGGCACGAACCCTACGACCAGGAAAAGCAAGCCTCGCCCTCCGCGTTCTTCATGAACCATCACGCCCGCGACCAGGCCGAACTGGTGGAATACGACTTCGACCAGTCGCCCACATTGAACGTGCCCGGCGACTGGAACACGCAACGCGAAAGCCTTTTCTACTACGAAGGAACGGTCTGGTTCAAGCGCAGCTTCGACGACACCCGACGGGACTCGCAACACCGCTTGTTCGTGTATTTCGGCGCGGTGAACTACAAGGCCGAGGTCTACCTCAACGGCCATAAACTGGGCACGCACGAGGGCGGCTTCACACCGTTCAATTTTGAAGTCACGGCCCTGCTGCGGCCCAAGGACAACTTCCTGGTCGTGAAGGTGGACAACAAGCGCCTGATCGAGGCCGTCCCCACGGTGAACACCGACTGGTGGAACTACGGCGGCATCACGCGCGACGTGCAGTTGATCGAGGAGCCAAACGCTTTCATTCAGGACTACCAGATCCAGTTGAAGAAAAACTCGCCCCAGGTGATCTCGGGCTTCGTGCAACTTCAAGGCGCCACCGACGGCGAAGCAGTCCAGATCGAGATCCCGGAACTAGGTCTGAAGCAGTCGCTGACGACGCACGCAGGCCACGCCACGTTCGAGATTTCGGCGCAGAAGATCCAGCACTGGTCACCGCGATCGCCCAAGCTGTATCAGGTCTTCATTCAGACGAAATACCAGCGCCTGCGCGACGACATCGGCTTCAGAACCATCGCCACCCGCGGGAGCGACATCCTGCTCAACGGCAAATCCATCTATCTGCGCGGCATCAGCATCCACGAAGAGAACCCGCTGCGTGGCGCCCGTGCCTTCAGCGAAGCCGACGCGCTGCAAGCGCTGGCCTGGGCCAAGGAACTGGGCTGCAATTACGTGCGGCTCGCGCACTATCCGCACAACGAGTACATGCTGCGCCTGGCCGACAAAATGGGCCTGCTGGTGTGGGAGGAAATCCCGGTCTACTGGACCGTGGACTTCGCCAATGCCTCCACGCTGAAGAATGCGAGGCAGCAACTGAGCGAAGCCATCAGCCGCGACCGCAACCGCGCCGCCATCATCGTCTGGTCGATGGCGAACGAGACCCCGCTCTCGGACGCACGCAACGCCTTCCTGGAGAGCCTGATGGAGCGGGCCCGTGCGCTGGATTCGACGCGCCTGTTGAGCGCCGCGCTGCAGCATCACGCCAAGGAGGGTGACGCGTTGACGCAGGTGCTGGACGACAGCATCGGCGCGCAATTGGACATCATCGGCGTGAACGAATACATCGGCTGGTACGGTGGACTGCCGTCCGACGCGCCCAGGACCAAGTGGGACATCGGCTTCGACAAGCCGGTCGTGGTGTCCGAATTTGGCGCCGGCGCGGTCGCGGGGCGACACGGTAGCCGCGACGAACGCTGGACCGAGGAGTACCAGGAATACCTGTACCAGCAGACCCTGCGGATGCTGGAGTCGATGCCGAAGGTGCGCGGCGTGAGCCCCTGGATCCTGGCGGACTTTCGCTCGCCCAAGCGGCTGCTGCCCGGCGTTCAGGACGGCTGGAACCGCAAGGGGTTGATCTCGAACGGCGGCGTGAAAAAGAAGGCCTTCTTCACGCTGCGCGAGTTCTACGAAAAGAAGGAACTCGAGTACCGCTGACGTTCATGCTTCGGCGGCGAGCCGGTCCGATTCATGAAAGTTCGTTCTTTCACGTTGAGGCTTCAGCTCAAACCGCCGGATCGCGGATGTCCCAGCGGATCACGTCGATCGCAGCCAGCACGTCCGGCGCCAGCGTCAGCCCCACGGCGTCCAGATTCTCGTCGAGTTGCCCCAGCGTCGTCACGCCGATGATGGTGCTGGCCACCTGCCACTTGCTCTGGCAAAAAGCCAGCGCCAATTGCGTGGGTGTGAGGCCGTGCTCGCGTGCCAGGGCGTTGTAGCGTTTCGCTGCCGCCTGCGACGCCGGACGGCCCCAGCGCTGCTTCTTCATGGAGTCGAACAGGCTCATGCGGCCCTTGGCCGCATCGGCAGCTTCCAGACCCGCGGCGTCGTATTTTCCGGTGAGCAAGCCAAAGCCCAGCGGCGAATAGGCCAGCAACGACACGCCCAGCCGATGCATGGTTTCGTCCAGTCCGTTCTCGAGCGAGCGGTTGATGAGGCAATAGGGGTTTTGCACCGTCGCCACGCGCGGCAATCCGTGCTGTTCTGCCAGTCGCACGAACTCGTGCACGCCGTAGGGCGACTCGTTGGACAGGCCAATGGCGCGCACCTTGCCGGCTTTCACCAAACCGGCAAGCGCTTCCAGCTGCGTGCGGATGGCTGTGACCTCCAGGTCCTTGGATGGATCGAAATACAGGGCGCCGAAGCTGGGCACATTGCGCACCGGCCAGTGGATCTGGTACAGGTCGATCGTGTCGGTCTGCAGGCGCTTCAAGGACGCGTCACAGGCGGCGACGATGTCGCTCGCCGTCAAGTCCGCGACGCCGCCGCGAATCCAGTTCATGCCGCGCGCCGGTCCCGCCACCTTGGTCGCAAGCACGAGCTTCTGGCGCGCACCGGGCCGCTTGGCAAACCAGTTGCCGATGATGGTTTCGGTGGCGCCGAAGGTTGGCGCGCGGGCCGGCACCGAATACATCTCGGCGGTGTCGATGAAGTTCACGCCGCGCTCGAGCGAGCGGTCCAGGATGGCGTGGGCAGTGGCCTCGTCCACCTGCTCGCCAAAGGTCATGGTTCCCAGGCAGAAGTTGGTGACCTGCAGGTCGGATTTTCCAAGGGTGATGGTTTTCATGGGGTCCGAGTATGCTTCATCTTTCGTCAGGATGTTCGAAGGCTGGCAGGAGACACTTGGACTCAATTGGAGAATGACTTGAACACGATTTACGACCAGAACCTGGAAAAAAACGACGCCAATTTTGTCGCGCTCTCGCCCGTGAGCTTTGTCGAACGCAGCGCCGAAGTCTTTGGCGACCTGCCCTCGGTGGTGCATGGTGCGCGCCGCTACAACTGGGCCCAGACGCGGGAACGCTCAGCCCGTCTGGCGGCAGCGCTGCAGGCGGTGGGCGTGGTGCGCGGCAGCACCGTGAGCGTGATGCTGCACAACACGCCCGAGATGGTGGAGGCGCATTACGCCGTCCCCGCCCTCAACGCCGTGCTCAACACGCTGAACACGCGCCTGGACGCGCCGCTGCTGGCCTGGCAGATGAACCACTGCGAGACCCAAGTGCTGATCACCGATCGCGAGTTCGCGTCCATTATTTCCGAGGCGCTGACCCTGCTGCGGCAGGAGCACGGTCGGGAAGTGATCGTGATCGACGTCAGCGACAGCGAGTACCGCGGCGAAGGCGAGCGCCTGGGGCAGTTCGAGTATGAAGCGCTGCTCGCGGCGCACCAGCCGGTGGCGGCGCTGCAGGGGCCTGCCGACGAATGGGACGCGATCGCCGTGAGCTACACCTCGGGCACGACCGGCGACCCCAAGGGCGTGGTCACGCACCACCGCGGCGCCTACCTGAACGCCGTCTGCAATGCCGCCACCTGGACCATGCCGCATTTCCCGGTCTATCTGTGGACGCTGCCGATGTTTCACTGCAACGGCTGGTGCTTCCCCTGGACCGTGGCGATGCTGGGCGGTACCCACGTGTGCTTGCGCCGGGTTGACGCCCAGTCCATTCTGCACGCCATCACCACGCACAAGGTCGATCACTACTGCGCCGCGCCGATCGTGCACAGCCTGCTGATCGTCGCGCCCGCCTCGCTGCGTGAAGGCATACAGCACAAGGTGCGCGCCATGGTGGCGGGCGCCGCGCCTCCGGCCTCGATGATCGAGGGCATGGCGCGCATCGGTTTCGACATCACCCACGTCTACGGCCTGACCGAGGTCTATGGTCCGGCCGCTGTCGCCGTGAAACGCACAACCTGGGCCGCTCAGGACCTGTCGGAACAGACGCGGCTGAACGGGCGCCAGGGCGTGCGCTACCCGTTGCAGGAAGCCATGACGGTGCGCGGCGCCGATGACATGATCGAGACGCCAGCCGACGGCCAGACCATGGGCGAGATCATGTTCCGCGGCAACATCGTGATGAAGGGTTACCTGAAGAACCCGGCGTCCACCGCCAAGGCCTTCGAGGGCGGCTGGTTCCACACCGGCGACCTGGCCGTGATGGAGCCGGATCGTTACGTCAAAATCAAGGACCGCAGCAAGGACGTGATCATCTCGGGCGGCGAGAACATCAGCTCGCTCGAGGTCGAGGATGCGCTGTATCGGCACCCCGACGTGGTGGCTTGCGCGGTCGTGGCCAAGCCCGACCCCAAGTGGGGCGAAACGCCGCTGGCCTTTGTGGAGCTCAGGGCCGGTGCGACGGTGACGCCAGCCGAACTGGTGACCCACTGCAAGACGCTGCTGGCCGGCTACAAGGTGCCGCGCGACATCCGCTTCGAGCCGATACCGAAAACGTCCACCGGCAAGATCCAGAAGTTCGTGCTGCGCGAGCGCGCCAAGTCGACCAGCGCACTGGATTGAATCATCCCCTCATCGAAAGCCATCGCATGAACCCGAACGAATCCCTCATTCTCTCGAACCGCGATGCACGCGGCGTCGTCACGCTCACGCTCCATCGCCCGGATCAATTCAACGCGCTGTCCGAGGCGCTGATGGCAGAACTGCAGCGGCAACTCGACGCCATTGCGGGTGACGAGTCCGTGCGCGTCGTGGTGCTGGCGGCCTCGGGCAAGGCCTTTTGCGCCGGTCACGACCTGAAGGAAATGCGCGCCACGCCCTCGACCGGGTACTACCAGCAGCTGTTTCAGCAGTGCGGCAAGCTGATGTTGTCGCTGCAAATGCTGCCGGTGCCCGTGGTCGCGCGCGTGCAGGGGACGGCCACGGCGGCGGGTTGCCAGCTGGTCGCCACCTGCGATCTGGCGGTGGCCGCGAGCAGCGCCAAATTCGCCGTCAGCGGCGTCAATCTGGGGCTGTTCTGCTCCACACCGGCCGTGGCGCTGTCGCGCAACCTGGGGCGCAAGGCGGCGTTCGAAATGCTGGTCACGGGCGACTTCATCAGCGCCGATCAGGCCTTGCACGAGGGTCTGATCAACCGCGTGGTCGCGCCCGAGGCGCTGGACGCCGAGGTGGAACGCCTGGTAGCGAGCATCGTCGCCAAACCGCGCGTGGCCGTGGCGCTGGGCAAGGCGCTGTTCTACCGGCAACTGGAGACCGGCATCGCCGCCGCCTATGCCGACGCGGCCCAGACCATGGCCTGCAACATGATGGACGATTGCGCGCTTGAAGGCGTGCAAGCCTTCATCGACAAGCGGCCGCCGAGCTGGAAAGCGTGACCCTGCGCTAGCTAGGCCGACGCGGCTCTGGCCTGTTCCTGCAGCCGCAACACGCGGCGCTGCACCTTGCCGGTGGTGGTCATCGGCAGCGCGTCGATGAATTCGATTTCCTTCGGGTATTCGTAAGGTGCCAGCCGGCCTTTCACGTGCGCCTGCAACTGC
>CAILZB010000084.1 GCA_903838565.1 uncultured beta proteobacterium
CCATAGCCCAGCAGACCTTCATGGGGCAGCTGCCCATCGAGGAGCGCACACCCCTTCGAGGCCAGACGGGCCTCCAGGGCCATCAGCGCCGCGCGGCTGGCCTCCGCCTCCAGGCTGAACATGCTCTCGCCGAAGAAGGCCGCGCCCAGGAACACGCCATAGAGCCCGCCCCTCAGATCGCCACCCCGCCAGGCCTCCACGCTGTGGGCATAACCCGCGTGATGAAGACGCAGGTAGGCCTCGCGCATCTCCGAAGTGATCCAGGTGCCGTCCTGGCCGGGACGGGGCACGGTCGAGCAGTGGCCCAGGACCGCCTCGAAGGCTGAATCAAACCGGACCTCGTAGGGGTTCTTGCGGAGGCTGCGCCGCGTCCGGGCCGAGAGGTGCAGCTTTCCACACCGAAGGCGCAGGCGGCGGCCACGCGCCCGACATCCTGAAGGTGGTGGGCGAGCCTAACGTGCTGCCCAGCTCGACCAATCCCACGCGCCCCTACACCGTGAATACGCTGGACGAGCACGTGGACATGCTGATGGTGTGCCACCACCTGGACCCGGCCATCGCGGAAGACCTGGCCTTTGCCGAAAGCCGCATCCGCAAGGAAACCATCGCCGCCGAAGACATCCTGCACGACCTGGGGGCGATCAGCATGATGTCCAGCGACAGCCAGGCCATGGGCCGCGTGGGCGAAGTCATCATCCGCACCTGGCAGACGGCGCACAAGATGAAGCAGCAGCGCGGGTCTTTGCCCGGCGACGGCGCGCGCCACGACAATTTCCGCGTGAAACGCTATATCGCCAAGTACACCATCAACCCCGCGCTGACGCACGGCATCGCGCACGAGGTCGGCAGCATCGAGCCCGGCAAATGGGCCGACCTGGTGATCTGGAAACCCGCCTTCTTCGGCGTGAAGCCGGCGCTGATCCTGAAGGGCGGCTTCATCGCCATGGCCGCCATGGGCGACCCGAATGCCTCGATCCCGACTCCGCAGCCGGTGCACTACCGCCCGATGTTCGGCGCCTTCGGCGGCGCCATCGCCCGCACCTCGCTCACCTTCGTTTCACAGGCGGGCTTGCACGCCGGCATCAAGGAGAAGTTCGGCCTGACCAAGCCCTTGGTCGCCGTGAAGGCCATCCGCGGCGTGCGCAAACAGCACATGGTGCACAACGACTATCTGCCGAAGATGGAGGTGGACGCCCAGACCTACGCCGTGCGCGCCGATGGCCAGTTGCTGACCTGCGAGCCCGCCACCAGTCTGCCGATGGCGCAACGCTACTTCCTGTTTTGACTCGGACGCACGGTGTGCCAGCAACTACCGAGGTTTGATGTGGCTACGGATCCACCGCGCAAATTCGACCTCGTCTATTTCTCCTGCTGCGACGGCAAGCACCGTCAAGGTGGCTTCAGCCTGGGTCGCGTGCAGACGATAGCCGTTGAGCGCAAGGAACAAGCCGACCGCAAGAAACGCGGCGCGTTTGTTGCCGTCGATGAAGGGATGGTTCTTGGCCAAACCTACGCCACACGAGGCAGCCAGACTGGCGATGTCGGGCTTCTCGTAAAGAGCCAGGTTCAGCGGCCTTGCGAGTGCGGAGTCCAACAGGCCTTCGTCGCGCATACCACTGGCGCCACCGTGCTCGGACAGACTCTCGTCATGCAACAGCAGCAAAACCTGACGGTCAATCCATTTCCAGCGTTTCATTTCGCGAGTTGGCGAAAAGTGTCGCGGAACTCATGCATGAATTCGCGCCCCAGCGCGACCTGTTCAGCCACGTCCGGATCGTACGGCGTCAAGGTGATGCCGTCGTTGGCGGCTTCGGTCAGGTACACCGTATCACCCTTGCCGAGTTTCAAACGAGCCAACACCTCCTTGGGCAGGATGACGCCGACCGAGTTGCCGATTTGCGTGAGTTTGAGTGCGGACATGGCGAGCCTCTGAGTTATAACGGTTGTTATATTATCGTTATTCTCTATCCGAATTCAAGCCCCAGGCGCGCACCCTCACCACCATGCTGAAAACCTCCAAACTCATCCCCCAGGGCCAAGGCCTCGCTCCAGCGCTGATCAAGCGTGCTGCCACGGTCGAGCTCGACTGGGACGTTCGGCAGAAAAGCCGCTTCGAGGCCACGGACTCGCAGGGCCGCGCTGTCGGCGTTTTCCTGGCGCGCGGCAGCGTACTGCGCGGCGGCGACGTGCTGGTGGCCGAGGACGGCTCGCTCATCCGCGTCATCGCCGCGCCGCAGAAAGTGCTGCGCATCACCGCCCGCGCCGAGCACGGCAGCGCGTTCGATCTGATGCGCGCCGCCTATCACCTGGGGAATCGCCACGTTCCGATCGAACTCCAAAGCGATCACCTGAAGATCGAGCCCGACCATGTGCTGGCCGACATGCTGCGCGCCATGCATCTCACGGTGAACGACGTGCTGGAAGCGTTCGAGCCCGAGAGCGGCGCCTATGCGACGGGTGGCCACGCGCACGCTGACGCACACACGCATTCGCACAAGCCGGTCATCGCCATCCAGGCCTTGGCGCCGGCGCATGTGCACGGTCCCGGCTGCAACCACGAGCACCCGGCCAGCACCCCTGTGGCGGCGCCTGTTCATGTGCACGGCCCGCACTGCAAGCACGAGCACTGATGCGACCACGCCTTCAGGACCGCGGCAGCGCGCTGCCAGCACCCAGCCTGCTGCAACTCATGTGGCTGGCCTCGCCTGCGTTGCCGGTGGGTGGGTTTTCGTACTCCGAAGTGCTGGAAGCGGCTGTGGACAGCGGTCGGGTCGATTCGCAAGCCTCTGCGTCAGAGTGGCTGGTGGACCAACTGCACTTGAGCCTGGCGCGCTCGGATTTGCCGGTGCTGGCCAAGGCCATCGGCGCCTGGCGGCGCGGCGATCTCGATCACGTGCGCGAGCTCAACGACTGGGTGCTGCACACGCGCGAGAGCCACGAGCTGCGCGCGCAGACCGAGCAGATGGGGCGCTCGTTGCTCGAATGGCTGCGGCACCACGACACCGCATCGACCGACGATATCGCCGCCTGCGCCCAGATGCGGCCGACCTACCCCATCGCCTTTGCCCTGGCCGCGTCCGCCACGCAGGCTGGCGTGCGCGACATCCTGCTGGCCTTTGCCTTCAGCTGGGCCGAGAACATGATGTCGGCGGCGATCAAATCCGTGCCGCTGGGCCAGAGCGCCGGGCAGCGCATCCTGTCGCGCCTGGCCGATGAAATTCCTGCGGTGGTGGACCAAGCCATCGCCACCAAGGACAGCGCGCGCCAGGCCTTCACGCCCATGCTGGCGATTCTCAGCGCGCAACACGAAACCCAATACTCACGACTCTTTCGATCATGACCGCACTGCACCACATTCCCCATCGCACGAAGAAGCTCCCGCCCCTGCGCGTCGGCATCGGCGGGCCCGTGGGTTCGGGCAAGACCACCCTGCTCGAAATGCTGTGCAAAGCCATGCGCGCCGAGTACGACCTGGTGGCCATCACCAACGACATCTACACCAAGGAAGACCAGCGCCTGCTCACCGTCAGCGGCGCCCTGCCGCCCGAGCGCATCATGGGCGTGGAGACCGGCGGCTGCCCGCACACGGCGATCCGTGAGGACGCGTCTATCAACCTGGAAGCCATCGACCGCATGCTGGTGGAGTTTCCCGACGCCGACATCGTCTTCATCGAGTCCGGCGGCGACAACCTGGCCGCCACCTTCAGCCCCGAATTGAGTGATTTGACGCTGTACGTGATCGACGTCGCGGCCGGCGAAAAGATCCCGCGCAAGGGCGGCCCCGGCATCACCAAGAGCGACCTGCTGGTGATCAACAAGACCGACTTGGCGCCGCACGTGGGCGCCAACCTGGACGTGATGCGCGCCGACACCCTGCGCATGAGAACCACGCCGCGCGGCCTGCGCCCCTTTGTCATGACGAATCTGAAGACGCTGGACGGACTGGCCACCGTGGTGGCCTTCATCGAACAGCAGGGGATGCTCAAGGCGGGCTAAAGCCCGGCCGCGGGTTCCGGAGGTTGGCGGCTGCTACTTGGCAAGAACGCGGCGGATCGTGGCCGCGAGTTCTTCGGCCTGGAACTTGGCGATGTAGGCGTCCGCGCCCACGCTCTTGACGTGGCTCTCGTTGGTCTTGCCGGTGAGCGACGAATGGATCACCACCGGCAGGCCCCGAAAGCGCCCGTCCTGCTTGATGTTGCGCGTCAGCGTGAAGCCGTCCATCTCGGGCATCTCCAGGTCGGTCAGCACCAGCGCCACCTTGTCCAGAATCGTCTTGCCCTGGCCGATGGCCTCGTCCGCCATGGCCTGCAGTTTGTCCCAGGCCTCCTTGCCGGTCTTGGTCATGACGAAGGGCGCTCCCATGGCCTTGAGCCCCTGCTCGATCATGGAGCGCGCCACGGCCGAGTCGTCCGCTGCCAGGATCACCGTGCCCGCGGGCAGCACCAGCGCCGGA
>CAILZB010000085.1 GCA_903838565.1 uncultured beta proteobacterium
GCCTGAGCAATCAGGTGAACTGCAAACAAGGTCGAATATAAGGAAGCAGCCGACTTATTCTCATCACCAAGCAAATTCCGCTTGCTATCCGGGAGGCATCCATATAAGCGGTTTAGTCCCCCGGCCCTTAGCCGACTTGGGCACCACGGACACCGTCAAGGCAAAAGTTTCAAAAAAATTGGTCGGCGTTAAAGCCACCTGGGTCGAGAAAATATCGCATCGGTGAAAACAAGCCTACCCGTCACTCTGTTGTCAGGTGCGGCGCGTCAGTTCCCGACAACGTCAAAGCACTTGGCAGGATGCGCCGAAAAGTTGACGCGGTAAATCGCTCTGGCGCAACGGCGCCTCGACTCGAGGTTGTTGCTTCGAGCTTCGGGGTTTTTCTCTACCACCTGATCCGGACTGCCGCATACGATGGCGCATGTCCGAGGATCCAACACCATCGAATCGAGTTAGTCAGATCGCGTTGCTTGCCGCGGCAGTCGACTACCCTTTGATTCGCCCGCTGCTGGTTGCTGTGCAGCTCGATCGTGAGCGGTCACGACATCAGCGTGACATCTTGCAGGGTCTGTGCGCAGTCGCCACCACGAATATTCAATTGGGCGACTTGGCAGGGGCTGTGGACGCCATCAATAAGATTTCACCGACGATGGTGTAAGCGTTGACGGCGGGGTAGCCTGAGTCCGTCGACGGGTAACAAACGGGTAATGAAAGCAAAAAGCCGTTGATTCATAGGGAATTTCCAATGAAATCAACGGCTTACGCGTACTTCTGGCGGAGAGGGTGGGATTCGAACCCACGGTACCTTGCGGTACGCCTGATTTCGAGTCAGGTACATTCGGCCACTCTGCCACCTCTCCTAAATTCTCCACACCTTGACGGTGCAGGCAGTGCGAGATTCTATCAGGGACGCAGGGCCACTACGCCGCCCATGTAGGCGCGCAGCACCTCGGGCACGGTGACCGAGCCATCGGCGTTCTGGTAGTTCTCCAGCACGGCCACCAGGGTTCGACCCACCGCCAGGCCCGAGCCGTTCAGGGTATGCACCAGTTCGTTCTTGCCCTGGGCGTTCTTGAAGCGCGCCTGCAGTCGGCGCGCCTGGAAGGCTTCGCAGTTGGAGACGGAGCTGATCTCGCGGTAGGTGTTTTGCGCGGGCAGCCACACTTCCAGGTCGTAGGTCTTGGCAGCGCCAAAGCCCATGTCGCCGGTGCACAGCGCCATCACGCGGTACGGCAGGCCCAGCTTTTGCAGGATCGCCTCGGCGTGCCCGGTCATTTCTTCGAGGGCTTCGTAGCTCTTCTCGGGATGCGCGATCTGCACCATCTCGACCTTGTCGAACTGGTGCTGGCGAATCATGCCGCGGGTGTCGCGCCCGTAGGAGCCGGCTTCGGAGCGAAAGCAGGGCGTGTGCGCCGTGAGCTTGATCGGCAGCGCCGATTCGGCCACGACTTCGTCGCGCACGAAATTGGTCAGCGGCACTTCGCTGGTGGGGATCAGGTACAGGGCTGCGTTGTCAGGCATCTCCTCGCCTTCCTGCCCGCCTTTCCTGGCGGCAAAAAGATCGCCTTCGAACTTGGGCAACTGGCCGGTGCCGCGCAGGCTGTCGCCGTTGA
This sequence comes from uncultured beta proteobacterium, assembly GCA_903838565.1. Classification (GTDB taxonomy): domain Bacteria; phylum Pseudomonadota; class Gammaproteobacteria; order Burkholderiales; family Burkholderiaceae_C; genus CAIKVZ01. The sequence goes on from CAILZB010000085.1 coordinate 1,614, forward strand.
CGATGTAGGGCGTGTAGCACTCGGTGTAGCCGTGCTCCAGCGTCTGCACGTCGAGCATGAATTGCGCCAGGGCGCGGTGCATGCGCGCGATGCCGCCCTTCATCACGGTGAAGCGCGAACCGGTGAGCTTGACGCCCATGTCGAAGTCCAGCCCCAGCGGCGTGCCCACATCCACGTGGTCTTTCGGGGCAAAGCCGAACTGGACTTCAGTCTTGGGCGAACCCCAGGAGCGCACGACCACATTGCCGGACTCGTCGGCGCCCAGCGGCACGCTCGAGTGCGGCAGATTGGGCACCGCCAGCAGCAGGCGGTGCAGCTCGGGCTGGAGCAGTTCCAGTCGTGCGGCGGAGCTTTCCAGTTCGTCCTTGAGCGCGGCCACGGCGGCCATCACGGCGTCGCTGTTTTCGCCCTTGGACTTGAGCATGCCGATCTGTTTGGACAAGCTGTTGCGCTGGCCCTGCAGTTCTTCGGTGCGCGACTGCAATGTCTTGCGTTCGGCTTCCAGCGCGCTGAATGCCTCGACGTTCAGGAAGGGTTGGGGTTTCTTGCGTGCCTCGAGGCGTTCGATGGCGCCCGCGAGGTCTTTGCGGAGTAGGGTGATGTCTAGCATGCGTGGATTGTAGTTTTTGCCGCGCCGTTGGCGGTGCTAGTCTAACGGTCGATTTTCAGGCCCTTGGGCAGCGGGAAGCGCACAGTCTCGGGGGCAACGTCCATCTTGCGCACCGACACCGCACCCAGCGCCTTGATCCGGTCCATCACCTGGCGCACCAGCACTTCAGGGGCCGACGCGCCCGCCGTCAGGCCGACACGCGACTTGCCTTCGAACCATTGCGGCTGCAGCTCATCGGCGCTGTCCACCATGTGGCTCTCGGTGCCGAGCTTTTGCGCCACCTCGCGCAGGCGGTTGCTGTTGGAACTGGTGGGGCTGCCCACCACGATCACAATGTCCACCTGCGGGCTCATGATCTTGACGGCGTCCTGGCGGTTCTGCGTGGCATAGCAGATGTCCTGCTGCTTGGGCTCGCGCACCTGCGGAAAGCGCGCCTTGATCGCCGCAGAGATGTCGGCCGCGTCGTCCACGCTGAGCGTGGTCTGCGTGACCACGGCGAGCTTGGTCGTCTGCGCCGGCTGCACCTTGGCCACGTCGGCCACGCTGTCCACCAGGTGGATGCCGTGGTCGAGCTGGCCCATGGTGCCTTCCACTTCGGGGTGGCCCTTGTGGCCGATCATGATGAACTCGTAGCCCTCTTTCGCCAGCTTGGCCACCTCCACGTGCACCTTGGTCACCAGCGGGCAGGTGGCGTCAAAGATCTGGAAGCCCCGCGCCTGCGCCTCCTGCTGCACCGCCTTGCTCACGCCGTGGGCCGAGAACACCAGCGTGGCACCGGGCGGCACATCGCTCAGTTCCTCGATGAAGATCGCGCCCTTGGCCTTGAGGTCGTTCACGACAAAGGTGTTGTGCACGATCTCATGGCGCACATAGATTGGCGCACCGAATTTCTGCAAGGCGCGCTCGACGATTTCGATCGCGCGGTCGACGCCGGCGCAAAAGCCGCGCGGCTCGGCCAGCAGGATCTCTGCGGGGAAGGCGCTGTTCTTCATAGAACGCCCAGCAGTTGAACTTCAAAGGTCACGGCTTCGCCCGCCAGCGGATGGTTGAAGTCGAACAGCACGGCTTCGCCGCGCTCGTCCGTGCGCAATTGACGCACCACGCCACCAAACAGCCCCTTGCCGTCAGGCGTGGCGAACTGCATCACATCGCCCACCTGGACCTGTTCCAGCGGGTCGCCCAGTTGCGCCAGCTCTTTGCGCGAGAGCCACTGCAACATGGCCGGATTGCGCGCGCCAAAGGCTTCCCCCGCGGGCAGTTCGAAGCTGCAGCGCACGCCTTCGGCCAGTCCCAGCAAGCGCTGTTCCAGCGTCCCGGACAGGGCGCCGCTGCCGAGCGTGAGCGTGGCGGGCTTGCTGTCAAAGGTGTTGATGAGGTCACCGGCCGGGCCGCTCAGGCGGTAATGCAGCGTGAGGAAGGAGTCGGCCTGAACCGTGGGTACAGGGGTTGCAAGGGCATTCGTCATGGGTGGTTCGCGGGTCTTGAAGTGGTGAGGGGGCAAAAGACTTCTCGCAAGAAATCTTTATCCCGATAAACTGGCGCCATTGTAGAAAGTCTGCCGCTGCCTCGCAGGTCGCCGTCGCCATCTCGCCCGCCATGTCTGTGAAACACCTTCCCCCGGATGCGCAACCGCGCGAAAAGCTGCTGGCGCGCGGCGCTGCCGCGCTGAGCGACGCCGAACTGCTGGCGCTGCTGCTGCGCACCGGCATCAAGGGCAAGGGCGTACTGCAGTTGGCGGACGAACTGCTGCACCTGAAAAACGGCGCTGGCGACGCGGGCTTTGACGGCCTGGCCGGTCTGCTGCACGCCACCGCCGACGATCTCAAGCGCGTCAAGGGGCTGGGGCCGGCCAAGTGCGCCGAGCTGGTGGCGGTGCTGGAACTGGCGCGGCGCGCGATGGCCCAGCAGCTGCAGGAACGCGCCGTGTTTGCCACGCCCGATGCGGTCAAGGACTACCTGCAATTGCAGCTCGCGGCACACGCGCACGAGGTGTTTGCCGTGCTGTTCCTGGACGCACAGCATCGCCTGCTGGTGCTGGAAGAGATGTTCCGCGGCACCCTCACGCAAACATCGGTCTATCCGAAAGAGATCGTCATCCGGGCCTTGCACCACCAGGCCGCGGCCGTGGTGCTGGCGCACAACCACCCCAGCGGCAGCGTTCAGCCTTCGCCGGCCGACGAGGCGCTGACGCGCACGCTCAAGGCCGCGCTGGCGCTGGTCGATGTGCGCGTGCTCGACCATGTGATCGTGGCGCGCGGCGTGGCGTTGTCGATGGCGGAGAAGGGACTGATATGAGTCGCATCACCAGCCTGGCCGATCTCAAGAAGGTCAAGCAGCAGATTGCCGAGCAGGAGGTCCAGCGTCTGGCGCAGCAGGCGGCGCAGAAGCTGGAGCAGGCCCGAAAGCAGGCCCATGAAACGCTGTTTCGTGCCGCCATCGGCAAGGTGCAACCTCTGGGCGATGCGGGGCGTGTGCGGATGGAACCCCAAAAGCCGCTACCGACGCCGGCGCAGCGCCTGCTGGACGAGCAGGAGGTGTTGCGCAGCTCGCTCAGCGACGACTTTGACGTGAGCAGCCTGCTCGACACCGACACCGCCTTGAGCTACACCAAACCCGGCGTCGGACCCGACGTGACGCGCAAGCTGCGCCGGGGCGTTTGGGCGGTGCAGCGCGAACTCGATCTGCATGGTTTGCGCGTCGAAGACGCACGCGAGGCGCTGGTGCAATTTGTGCGCGAGGCGCAAAAGCAGGGCTGGCGCTGCGTGCGCGTGGTGCACGGCAAGGGTCTGGGCTCACCCGGAAAGACCCCGGTGCTCAAGAGCCGCGTGCACAGCTGGCTGATGCAAAAGACCGAGGTTCTGGCCTATGTGCAGGCCAGGCCTGCCGATGGTGGCGCCGGTGCGGTGCTGGTGTTGCTGCAACCCGGTTGATATCCAGCCCGTCGGGTTACGCCCTTTGGTCTAACCCGACCTACGTCTGGCAGGTAGGTCGGGTTAGCGCTGCGCAACCCGACACGGTCTTTAAGTCTTGCTGGGCAAAAACAGTTCCTGCAAATCGCTCAAGAAATCAAAGCCTTTTTCCGTGGGCCGCGCGTGGCTCAGGGTGCGCTCCAACAGGCCGCGGGATTCGCCCAGATCAAGGGCCTTCGCGATGGCTGTCAGCGGCAAACCGGTGCGCTCGGCAAAGCGCCCAAGCTCGAAACCTTCGCGCAAGCGCAGCGCGTTGAGCATGAATTCGAACGGCAGTTCGGAGCGGCTGACCTCGTCGCTCTGCGCCACTGGCGCACCCTTGGCGGCGTGCTCCATGTAGAGCCGGGGCTCGCGGTAGCGCACCTGGCGCAGTACGCGATGCGCAAAGCTGATCTTGCTGTGGGCGCCGGCGCCGATGCCGAGGTAGTCGCCGAACTGCCAGTAGTTCAGGTTGTGCTGGCAGCGGTGTCCTGGCTGCGCAAAGGCCGAGACTTCATAGCGCTCCAGGCCGACTTGGGCCGTGCGTTCGATGATGCGGTCCAGCATCTCGTAGGCCAGGTCGTCCTCGGGGATCACCGGCGGAAACTTGGCGAAGAAGGTGTTGGGTTCGATCGTCAGGTGGTAGATCGAGAGGTGCTTCGGGCTCAGCGACAGCGCCATGTCCAGGTCCCGCTCCATGCCCTGCAAGGTCTGGCCCGGCAGCGCGTACATCAGGTCCAGATTGAAGGTGTCAAAGGCGTGCGCCGCCTCCTCGACTGCGGCGATGGCCTGAGCGCGGTCGTGCACGCGGCCCAGGGTCTTGAGGTGTTGATCGTCAAAGCTTTGCACCCCGACCGAGAGCCTTGTCACGCCCGCGTCGCGAAACGCGCGAAAGCGGTTCTTCTCGAAGGTGCCGGGATTCGCTTCGAGCGTGATCTCGCAGCCCGGCAGCAGCGGCAGGCGCGCACGGATGTCGCCCAGCAGCCGCTCCACGCCTTGCGGCGACAGCAGGCTGGGCGTGCCCCCGCCGATGAAGATGGTGTGAATGCTGCGGCCCCACACCAGCGGCAAGGCCGACTCCAGGTCCGCCGTGAGCGCATCCAGATAGGCCTTTTCGGTCGCTGCGCCCAGTCCGGCGGCAGCGCCCACGGCCAGGTCGCCAGCGCGCAACTCGTGCGAGTTGAAATCGCAATAGGGGCATTTCTTCAGGCACCAAGGCACGTGCACGTACAGCGACAGCGGCGGCAGCGCGGGCAACTGCAGCGTGCCCGGTCGCATCAAATGTTGGATGTCAGGCTGGATCACATCCAGCGCTCGTGCATCAGGCGCAGCATGTCGCGCGCGGCTTTGCCGCGGTGGCTGTGGGCGTTCTTCACCTCGTCGCTCAACTGGGCAAAGGTGCAGCCGAGTTCGGGGATGAACATCACCGGGTCAAAGCCAAAGCCGCCCTTGCCCACAGGCTCGCGCACGATCTCGCCCACGGCGCGCCCCACGGCGATCAGCGGCTCCGGGTCCTGCGCACTGCGCACGGCCACCAGCGTGCTGACCATGGCGGCGCGTCGCTGCGTCACATCCTGCATCTGCTCCAGCAGGGCGCGCAGGTTGTTCGCGTCGCTCTTCTCGTAGCCGAACTGCAGGCAGTAATAGGCCGTCTGCACGCCCGGCAAACCGCCAAAGGCATCGACGCACAGGCCGGCGTCGTCGGCCAGTGCGGGCAGGCCGCTCAACGCGCTGGCGTGGCGCGCCTTGGCCAGCGCGTTTTCGACGAAGGTGTGATACGGCTCGGGCGCTTCAGGGATGCCCAGATCCGACTGTCGCAGCCACTCCACGCCCAGCGGCGCAAACATGGCCTGCAGCTCGGCCAGCTTGCCGGCGTTGTTCGAAGCGAGAACGATCTTCATGGCCACAGGATCAGGTGGCCAGCGCCTGCTGCTGCATGACGATCAGTTCAGAGATGCCCTTGTCGGCCAGTTCCAGCAGCGTGTCCATCTCGGCGCGCGAAAAAGCCGCGCCTTCGGCCGTGCCCTGGACTTCGACGAAATGGCCCGCGCCCGTCATCACCACGTTCATGTCGGTGTCGCAGGCCGAGTCTTCGGTGTACTCCAGGTCCAGCAGCGGCGTGCCCTGCACGATGCCAACAGAGATGGCCGCCACCGTGGCGATGATGGGCGACTCCTTCAATTTGCCGCTGGCCATGAGGACGCGCACGGCGTCCTGCGCGGCCACGTAGGCGCCGGTGATGGCGGCGGTGCGCGTGCCGCCGTCGGCCTGGAGCACGTCGCAGTCGAGCTGGATCGTGCGCTCGCCCAGCTTTTTCAGATCGAACACGGTGCGCAGCGAGCGCCCGATCAGGCGCTGGATTTCCTGCGTGCGCCCGCTTTGCTTGCCACGCGCCGCTTCGCGGTCGCTGCGCGTGTGCGTGGCGCGCGGCAGCATGCCGTACTCGGCCGTGACCCAACCTTCGCCGCTGCCGCGCTTGTGCGGGGGCACCTTTTCCTCGACCGAGGCGGTGCACAGCACGCGGGTGTTGCCAAACTCGATCAGCACCGAGCCCTCGGCGTGGATGGTGTAGCCGCGGGTGATGCGCACCGGGCGCAACTGGTCTGCGGCGCGCGCGCCGCTTCTTGCATAAGAGGTCATGGTGGGAACTTTTCTGAAAGGGCGCGCGCCGATGACGCGCAAGCCCGGGTTGACGAACTAGGTTTTTCTGGCTGCGGAACGGCGGATGACCTCGTTGATCTCGGCAATCGAGCGCTCGATGCTGGCGTCGTCGAGCTCTTCTTCCGCCATGCCAAGCGCGGAGTCCTGGAAAGTGGAGGCAAACTCGCCGTCACCGATGTCCTCGGTGGAAATGTTGCGCGTGGACTCGGACGCATTCGGCGTCTCCCACTCCAGCGCGATGACGGAAACGTTGTCGCTGCGCGCGCCCGCGTTGTGCAGCGCCTGCTCCACCAGATGGGGCACGGACTGAGAGACCGAATTCGTGCTCAGCTGCTCGACGATGTCCGACTCGCGCACGCTGTCCCACAGGCCGTCCGAGCACAGCATAATCTTGTCGCCCTGGCGCAGTTGCACCGGGCCCATGGTTTCGAGCACGGGCTGCGTGGGCGAGCCCAGGCAGGTATACAGGATGTTGCGGTTGGCGAAAGCCATGGGGGTCAGCGCGGCCCGGTGTTGCTCGGCAAAGGAGTGATCCTGGGTGCGCGCGACCAGTTCTCCGTCTCGCACCAGATACAGACGCGAATCCCCGCAGTGCACCCAGGTGGCACAGTTGCCCTGAACCACCACCGCCACGATCGTGGTGCGGGGTGTGTCGAGCATGGCTTTGTCGCTGGCATAGCAGATCAGCGCGTGGTGCGCGGCGAGGAGCGCGGAAGACAGGAACGCGGTCACGTCCCTGACCATAGGCTTGGCCTCTTTCTGGTAGCGCTCGGCCACGATCTGCAGCGCCAGCTGCGCGGCCACTTCGCCTTCTGGATGCCCGCCCATGCCGTCGGCCAGCACAAACAGGCCGGACTCGCGCGTGTAGCAGTAGCCCATGCGGTCTTCGTTGTTGTCACGCCCGCCCTTGCGGCTGACCTGAAAGACGGAAAACTTCATAGCTTGCTCGCCCCCGGTTTGGACGTTGTCAGCGTGCTGTCCTTCTTGCCCGTCACCAGGCCGTTGATCTGCAGGCGCATCTTCTCGGTGAGTGTCAATTTGGTGTAGCGGCGCTCGCCCTCGTTGCCCAGTTCGCGCAGCAGCGCGAACACCGAATGCGGGCGCTCATTCGGGTCCAAGGCCATGCACCACAGCACGATTTCGATCAGGTTGTCCGAGTACACGCCGCGCAGCCGAGACAGGGCCAATTCAAGCTTGTCTTTCTCCTTGCGCTGCGGCGCTGGCGCGGGCGGATAGCCCTGCATGCAAGCGTAAATGCAGGCGCCGATGGCGTAGACGTCGGTCCAGGGGCCCATCACGCCGTCGCGCTTGTACATCTCGGGCGCGGCAAATCCGGGCGTGTACATGGGGCGGATGTAATTGCCTTCCTTGTTCAGGACTTCGCGCGCAGCGCCAAAATCGATCAGCACCGCGCGGTCTTCGTCGGAGATGAAGATGTTCGCCGGTTTGATGTCAAGGTGCAGCATCTTGTACTGATGCACGATGCGCAGGCCGCGCAGGATCTCGTCGAACAGCGAGCGGATGGTGGACTCGCTGAAGATCTTGTCTTTCCTGCGGTCGCGCGCCGTGATGACGTAGTCCTGCATGGTCGCGCCCTGCAGGTAATTCATCACCATGTAGACGGTTTCGTTCTCACGAAAGAAGTTCAGCACGCCCACCACCGAGGAGTGCGAGATCTGGGCCAGCGAGCGGCCCTCTTCAAAAAAGCTCTTCAGGCCCAGGCGATACAGCGACTGTTTCTCCGGCGCCACCTGCGGCACCAGGGTCCCGGGCTGACGCGAGGCCAGCGACGCGGGCAGGTATTCCTTGACGGCGACCTGTGTCCCCTGTTCGTCCACGGCCAGATACACCACGCCAAACCCCCCTGCGGCCAGCTTGCGCACGATGCGATAGCCGCCAATGACGGTGTCGGGGGGCAGGGGGGCGGGTTTAACTTTGGCTATATTTTTCGCTTGCATGGTTCATGGACAGGTTCCAGGGGCAGGGGCGAATCCGGTTATTCTTCCAAGTCTCGCAACGAAAGCTCTATCTCCATGGCAGTTTACAGCATGACTGGCTACGCCAGCGCCCAGTACGGCAGCTCGGTCCCACCCGTCGAAGCCGCGCCCAAACCCAGCCCCGGTGGTCGCCTGGGCCTTGAAGTCCGCTCCGTCAACAGCCGCTTTCTGGATCTGGCCTTTCGCCTGCCCGAGGAACTTCGTCACGTCGAGCCCGCGCTGCGCGAGCGCGTCAATGCCCGGCTCAAACGCGGCAAGGTGGAGCTGCGCCTGGCGCTCGAGGGTGACGCTGGCGCTGCCCTCGCCGAGCCCACCGCGCGCTTGCTGCAGCGCCTGAACGCGGTGCAGGACAGCGTGCGCAGCTGGCTGCCGTCGGCTGCGCCGTTGAGCGTGGCCGAAGTGCTGCGGCTGGCCGGCACGGAAAGCGCCAGCGCCCAGTCCTGGACCGACGCCCAGGTGCTGGAACTGGCCGATCAGGTGCTCACCGGTTTGCTCGAGGCACGTGCGCGTGAAGGCGCACGCCTGGGCGCGATGCTGCTGGAGCGCATCGCCGATTTGCGCGCTTTGGCGCAGCAGGCCTTGCCGCTGATACCGATGCTGGTGGAGCAGCAGCGCCAACGCTTTCTGGGCCGCTGGAAAGACACCATGGCGTTGACCGATGGCGCAACGCTGCCCGAGGCGGCGCGTGACCGTGCCCTGACCGAGGCCACGGCCTTTGCCATCCGCATCGATGTGGCGGAGGAACTGACGCGCCTGAACTCGCACTTTGACGAGATCGAACGCCTGATCGGCAAAGGTGGCGAGATCGGCAAGCGCCTGGACTTCCTGATACAGGAGTTACACCGCGAAGCCAACACGCTGGGCTCGAAGTCGGCGACGCTGGAGATGACGCGCATCTCCGTGGACATGAAAGTGCTGATCGAGCAGATGCGCGAGCAAGTGCAAAATATCGAGTGACTTTGCTCGGGCCTGCGACCCTGGGGTGTCTTCCAAAGGGTGGCGTCGCCCGCCAGCACTCAGCTTGCGCGCTCAACGCAAGGCCGGTTGGGTTTGCGGCAAAGCTGAACAAGCGCCGGTTTTCGGAAATAGTTCTCGTAATTGGTTGATTTGGCAAGATTGAATATCGGCGGCTCAGACTTTCGCTTGCTATGCTGGCAAATGTATATTTAAATACATATCAATAGCTTCAGCATCATTCCATCAATAGGAGTTTCCGCCATGTACAAGCTTTTTCGGGTGTTATTCGTATCGATCGCTGCCATTGCCCTTTGCGCGAGTGCACTGGCCCAGGATAACGGCACTCGTGAAGAAGCCAAGGTGATGGCCGATGCTGCAATTGCACACATCAAGAAGGTGGGTCCCGAAAAGGCCTTCGAGAACTTCAGCAAAGACAAAGCCACTTGGGTCAAGAAGGATCTCTACGTCTGGGTTCTGGATCTCGATGCCAACATGAAGGCGCACGGCACGAACGAGAAACTCATCGGCAAGAACCTGATCAATCTGAAGGATCAGAACGGCAAGGAATTCATCAAGGAGTTCATCGCGGTGGCCAGTGGCAAGGGCGAAGGATGGATTGACTATGACTGGAACAACCCCCAATCCAAGAAGGTTGAGGGCAAGACGACGCTCGTCAAGCGCGTTCCGGGCATGAACTATGCGGTCGCGGTGGGCGTCTATCGCTGATCTGCCGGCGTCCCCGGTTGGGTCTGCGTCGACGCGCTCAGCAGCGTCCTGGACCTTTCCTGCAAGACGTTTCGCAGTCGCGCTAACCTGCACTTCAGATGAAGCTTCTCAGGCACGCTTCGATTGGTGTGAAAGTCGGATTGATCCTGACGGTGGCGGCACTGTGCCTTGCCGCGGTCGCCGCCCTGGGGCTGTCGGTCACGCACGATCTATCGGCTTCCTTGCGCGCGCTGCAATCCACCACGCTGCCCAACCTCGCCACGGCGACCGAACTTCAGCGACGCTTTGGTTCGGTGTACGCCACGATCAATCAGTCGCTGGCCTGGACCGGCGCCGAATTTCCCGCCAAACGCATCGACGCTTTGGACAAGGCGCTGATGAAGGAACTTGTCGATATTCAAAAAATGCTTGCCGAACAGCGGGCATTGCCGGTATGGGACGAATCGGCCCAGCAACAGCTCGCCGCACTCGATAAGGCGTTTGTCACCTTTAACCGCGCTGCCCTGGAGACCTTGGACATGAAGAGCAGCGGTCTGGGCACCGCTGGCAGCTTTATCGAGTCCATGCAGTTGGCGTACCGCAAGCTGGACGAACAGATCACGGTGATCGAAGTGATGCAGCGCGACAGCGCCAATGCCAGGGTCGATGCATCCATGGCCGACGCGGCGAAGAACAGCGCGTCCATTGCCATCGTATCCACCTTCGCCTTGCTGCTTTCGTCGCTGGTTGGCTGGTGGTGCGCGCGACAAATCACTGCCCCGCTTCGATTTGCCCAGAATCTCGCCGCCGGCATGGCACGGGGAGATCTGCGTGTGCGCAGCGTGGACCCGTCGCGCGACGAGACCGGGCGGGTGCTGAACGCCCTGGATCACGTGTCCGATCAGCTCGGCCAGGTGATCGTCGCCGTCAGGGGCATGGCGCAGCAGGTGGAGGCGGACTCGGCGGAACTGGCGCAGGGCAACTACCATTTGAGCGACCGCAATGAAGTGCAAGCCAGCCGGCTGCGCGACGTCGTCGCCTTGATTGAACAACTCAATTCCAGTGTGCGGCACAACGCGCAAATCGCTCTGGACGCAGACATGCTGGCGCGCGAAGCCGGCCAAGTCACGGAAGAAGGCGGCAGAACCGTGAGCGAGGTCGTGCGCACCATGGATGAGCTCAACAGCCAATCGAATCGCATCAGCGAAATCATCGGGGTCATTGACGGCATCGCATTTCAGACCAACATTCTGGCGCTCAACGCAGCGGTGGAAGCCGCACGGGCCGGAGAGCAGGGCCGAGGCTTTGCGGTGGTCGCCAGCGAGGTCCGTACCCTGGCGCAGCGGTCTTCCGAGGCGGCCCGGGAAATTCGCACACTGATTGGCGCCTCGGTCGAGTACACGGTGGCGGGCACGGTCAAAGTGCAGGCGGCGCGCGAGGCGATGAAGCGCATCGTCCTTGTCATCACGCGCAACGCCTCCGTCATGAGTCAGATTGCCGCAGCCAGCCAGGAGCAGGCACGGGGTGTATCGCAAATCGAAAGAGCCGTCTGCGAAATGGACCATTCAACCCAGCAAAACGCGACCCTGGTCGAGCAGACCGCCGTGGCAACGGAGTCCATGAAGTCCCAATCGCAGCAGTTGGTGCAACTGCTGGATCGATTTCGCACGACCGATCAAGGTTTGCAGAATTCCTGACAACGCGGCTCGCGCAGGCGCCACGCGCAGGCCCGAGCCAGTCCGCCGCGGGCGTTGCACGCACCGGGTTGCCGCTTGGGCGGGAACCCGGTGCTGTGTCAACCGCTGCTGGGGAACTCGTCGCATTCATTCGCCATGGCGCAAGTGGCTGCAGGTGACGAGCGCCAGGAAAACAGACTGGTAACATCTGTCGTTCACCGCCTGGCTGACGCCGCCGGCCCAAATTCCCGAATGACCTTGTCGTGGCCATTGGGATTTCCTTGCGGGTGTTAGCGGTTGCGCGGGGAACCTTCCCTTCAATGGATTCGTAAACACTATGGACTACCCTGGAAACTTGTTCGTCGTCGCCGCTCCGAGCGGAACCGGAAAATCGAGCCTGGTGAAGGCTTTGATGGAGCTCGACTCCCGCGTTCAACCCTCGGTGTCGCACACGACGCGCGCGCCGCGGGGTCAGGAAAAGCACGGGCGCGAGTACTTCTTCACGTCCGAGGCTGAGTTCGAAGCGATGGTTCAGGCGGGCGCCTTCCTCGAGTGGGCGCTGGTGCACGGCCACCGCTATGGCACCTCGCGCAAGGCGATCGAAGAGCGCATCGCTCAGGGCGCCGATGTGGTGCTGGAAATCGATTTTCAGGGCGCGCTGCAGGTCAAGAAGATTTTTGCCAACGCGGTGCTGATCTTCATCCTGCCACCCAGTTGGGAGGAATTGCGCTCGCGTCTGGAACGTCGTGGCGAGGATGCACCCGAAGTGATCGAGGTGCGGCTCAAGAACGCCGCGATCGAGACGAAACAAGTACACCAGTTCGATTTCGTTATAATCAACGAGGTATTCGACCGCGCGCTTTTTGACCTCAAAGCGATCGTCCATGCCCAACGCCTCAAGTTTGCCGCACAACGCCGCGCCCGGGCTGACACCTTCCAAGCATTGAACATCACCTGATTTTTCGGAGAATTTATGGCCCGCATCACCGTTGAAGATTGTCTCGAACTCATTCCCAACCGCTTTCAACTGGTCTTGGCTGCTACTTACCGCGCCCGCATGCTGAGCCAGGGGCACGCGCCCAAGATCGAAAGCAAGAACAAGCCCTGCGTCACCGCGCTGCGCGAAATCGCTGCAGGCAAGGTGGGCCTGGAAATGCTGAAGAAGGTTCCGCTCTAAATTTTTTGGGCGCTTACCCCAATAACCTTAAAGCACCGGCAACGGTGCTTTTTTGTTTGCGGCTGTGCTCAACCGCGCAAACATTCCCGTCAACTCTGGCGCGCGACGAAAGCGCTACATTTGAGGGATGAAAGCGGCATCCCCTCCCATTCCAGCCACGGCCCTTAAAGCGGCTGGAGCCGCGCACAAGGCCGCTGCCGCCAGTTTTGCCGCGCTGGCAGAAAGCTTTGACTATCTGGATGCGGCCAGTGTCGAGCAGGTGCGCCAGGCCTACCGCTTTGCCGACGAAGCCCACCTGGGCCAGCTGCGCAGCAATGGCGAGCCCTACATCACGCACCCGATCGCGGTGGCGGCGCAGTGCGCGCAGTGGCGCCTGGACGCGCAGGCGCTGATGGCGGCGCTGCTGCACGACGTGATGGAGGACTGCGGCGTTTCCAAGGCAGACCTGATCGAACGCTTCGGGGCTCCTGTGGCCGAACTGGTTGACGGCCTGACCAAGCTGGACCGGTTGCACTTCAATACGCGCGAAGAGAGCCAGGCCGAGTCGTTTCGCAAGATGCTGCTGGCGATGGCGCGCGACGTGCGCGTGATCCTGATCAAGCTGGCCGACCGCTCCCACAACATGCGCACGCTGTGCGACGTTCCACAGGAAAAATGGGCGCGAACGGCGCGTGAAACGCTCGACATCTACGCGCCGATCGCGCACCGCCTCGGTTTGAATCAGACCTATCGCGAGCTGCAGGAACTGTCGCTGCGGCATCTGCATCCCTGGCGCTATGCGATCCTGTCCAAGGCCCTGCTCAAGGCGCGTAGCCGCACCCGCGATCTGCTGCAAAAGGTGCAGCGCCAGGTGGAGACGGCGTTTGTCGCCGAGGGACTGAGCCTGCGCCTGGCCGGACGCGAGAAATCGCTGTTTTCGATCTACGAGAAGATGAAGCAAAAGCACCTGAGCTTTGCCCAGGTGACCGACATCTACGGTTTTCGCGTGGTCGTGCCCCAGCCGCTGGACTGCTACACCGCCATGGGCATCCTGCACCAGCTGTACAAGCCGGTGCCGGGCAAGTTCAAGGACCACATTGCGATTGCCAAGCTCAACGGCTACCAATCGCTGCACACCACGGTCGTGGGGCCGGCCGGCGTGAGCGTGGAGTTCCAGATGCGCACCGAAGCCATGGACGTGGTGGCCGAGTCCGGCGTCGCGGCGCACTGGCTGTACAAGAGCAGCGAGGGCGACGCCGCGACCGCCGACCGCTTGGGCACGCAATGGTTGCAGTCGCTGCTGGACATACAGCAGGAAACGCGCGATGCGGCCGAGTTCTGGGACCACGTCAAGGTCGACCTGTTCTCGGACGCGGTCTACGTTTTCACGCCCAAGAGCCAGATCATGACGCTGCCGCGCGGCGCCACAGTGGTGGACTTTGCCTACGCCATCCACAGCAAGATCGGCGACCGCACCGTGGCCGCCAAGGTGAACGGGGAACAGGTGCCACTGCGCACGGAACTGAAGAACGGTGACGTGGTGGAGATCATCACCGCCTCGGTGTCCGAGCCCAACCCCGCCTGGCTCACGTTTGTGCGCTCCGGGCGGGCCCGCTCCAAGATTCGCCAGCACCTCAAGACCCAGGCGCACGCCGGCTCCGTGGGGCTGGGTGAAACCCTGCTGACGCACGCACTGCGCGCCGAAGGCATCGAAGAGCTCCCGGCCTCGGACCCAGCGCATCAGACCGTGTGGGACAAGTTGCTGCGCTTCACCGGCAACAAGAGCCGCAATGAATTGCTGATGGAAATCGGCCTGGGACGACGCATCGCCAGCATCGTGGCGAAACGCCTTTCGACGCTGCTGATCGAGGGCGGCGCCAAGCCCAACGCCTTGCTGCTCACGCGCGAACGCTACAGCGCCATGGAGCAGGGGCTGCAGCCGCCACTGATGCTCGACGGCAGCGAAAACACCTCGGTCAAGTATGCGCCTTGCTGCCGCCCGATCCCGGGCGAGGCCATCGTGGGCTACCTCGGGCGCGGCGAAGGGCTCATGGTCCACTGCAGCGACTGTGCCGTGGTCAGGCGGCTGCAGCACAAGGACAGCGAGCGTTTCACCGCCGTGGAGTGGAGCGACGAGTTGAAGCGCTCTTTCGAGACCGGCATCGTCGTCACGGTGGCCAACGGCAAGGGCGTGCTGGCGCGCGTGGCGGCGGCGCTGGCTGCCGCCGAAGTGGACATCAACCACGTCGACATGGGCGAGGAGGAGGCGCAGGAGGCCACCGACCTGCGCTTCATCATCACCGTGCGCGACCGAGCGCACCTGGAGTTGGCGCTACAAAAACTCAAGCGCATACCGGCGGTGCTGAGCGCCGTGCGTTCCAAACCCCAGGGTTATTCGGGCTGACTTTCGTGCTCGCGCTGCGAAGCGCACCGCGCCATGGCAGTCCGCTTTGGCACGTCAATCTTTCGGCTTCGGCGCGGGGTAGCTGACCTGCAGGATCTCGATCTCCTGCACCCCCTGCGGTGACACCAGCTTGAGCACGTCGCCCTCTCGGGACTTGAGCAGCGTGCGCGCGATCGGCGAAATCCAGCTCACCTGATGTAGCAGACTGTCGGCCTCGTCCACGCCCATGATCGTGACCGTGCGCTCCACGCCATCGGCCTGCGCGTAGCTCACGGTGGCACCGAAGAAAACCTGATCGCTGCCGCAGTGCACGCTGGCGTCGGTGACCTCGGCGATCTCCAGACGCTGCGTGAGGAAGCGGATGCGCCGGTCGATCTCGCGCAGGCGCTTCTTGCCGTAGATGTAATCGCCGTTCTCCGAGCGGTCGCCGTTGCTGGCAGCCCAGTGCACGATTTCCACCACCTTGGGGCGCTCCACGTCGATCAGCTGCAGCAGTTCGTCGCGCAGCCGGGCGTAGCCTTCAGGGGTGATGTAGTTCTTCGTTCCCGCGGGCAAAGCCGGCAGGCCGGGGGCCTCGTCCTCGTCGTCGTGATCGGTTTCGCGGGTGAAGGCTTTGCTCATCGCGGGTGTCCAAAAGGGCTGCGTGTGTGGGCCTCAGTTTAGTGCCAGCCATGCCCCTGATTCCTGCTGCGAGAAAATCACGGTATTTCACATTAAGGAATCACATCCCGCAATTTAAAGCGAAGTTGACACACATCAAAAGGAACAAGTCGCGCGTGCGCCACCATCCGGCTCGTCGGTTCATGCACTTCGCACGCCTGCCCAGATGCATCACCGCGCTTCGAGGAGACACACATGTTTCAGGTCAGAATTCACGGACGCGGCGGTCAGGGGGTCGTGACCGGCGCCGAGATGCTGTCCATCGCCGCCTTTCTGGGAGGCCGCCACGCCCAGGCTTTCCCGAGCTTCGGCTCCGAGCGCACCGGCGCGCCGGTGGTGGCGTTTTGCCGCATGGACGACCAGGAGATCCGCCTGCGCGAGCCCATCATGCAGCCCGACGCGCTCATCATCCAGGACCCCACGCTGTTGCACCAGGTGGATGTGTTCAGCGGCCTGAAGAAGGACGGCTACATCCTGATCAACAGCACGCGCAGCTTCGATGAACTGGGCCTGGGGGAATTCGTCAAGGACTTCGCCCCCGACCACCTGCTCACCGTGGGCGCGACCGAACTGGCGCTCAAGCATGTGGGCCGGGCCGTGCCCAACGTGCCTCTGCTGGGCGCCTTTGCCGCCATGAGCGGGTTGATCACGCTGGACGCGGTGGAAGCGGCGATCCAGCAGAAGTTTCGCGGCGGCGTGGCGCTTGGCAACATCGAAGCCGCGCGCGAGGCCTACCAGATCGTCAAGAGCCAAGCTTTGGCAGCGGAGGCCACCCATGCTTAAACAATGTGAAGGTTCGCACGCCGTGGCGCAGGCCGTGGCCCTGAGCCGCCCCGAAGTCATCTGCGCCTATCCGATTTCTCCGCAGACGCACATCGTCGAGGGCCTGGGCGAACTGGTGAAATCCGGCGCGCTGCAGCGTTGCGAGTTCATCAATGTCGAGTCCGAATTCGCCGCCATGAGCGTGGCCATCGGCGCCTCGGCCGCCGGAGCGCGCGCCTACACCGCCACCGCCAGCCAAGGTCTGCTGTTCATGGCCGAAGCGGTGTACAACGCCTCCGGCCTGGGCCTGCCGATCGTGATGACGGTGGCGAACCGCGCCATCGGCGCTCCCATCAACATCTGGAACGACCACACCGACAGCATGTCGATGCGCGACGCGGGCTGGCTGCAGATCTTTGCCGAGACGAATCAGGAAGCGCTGGACCTGCACATCCAGGCCTTTCGCATCGCCGAGGAGTTGTCGCTGCCGGTGATGGTGTGCATGGACGGCTTCATCCTGACGCATGCCTACGAGCGCGTCGACATTCCCGAGCAGGCGCAGGTGGACCGCTTCCTTCCCGCCTACGAACCGCGCCAGGTGCTGGACCCGAACGAGCCCGTGACCATCGGCGCCATGGTCGGACCCGAAGCCTTCACCGAGGTGCGCTACCTGGCACACGCCAAGCAGATGCAGGCGCTGGACCTGATTCCGCAGATCGCGCAGGAGTTCAAGCAGGTGTTCGGGCGCGACTCCGGCGGACTCATCAAGTCCTATCGGCTGGACGACGCCGACACCATCGTCATCGCCATGGGCTCGGTGCTGGGCACCATCAAGGACACGGTCGACGACCTGCGCGAGCAGGGCGTGAAGGTCGGTGTGCTGGGCATCACGTCCTACCGGCCGTTCCCGATCCAGGCGATTCGCGACGCCAGCGCGAACGCCAAGCGCATCGTGGTGATCGAAAAGTGTTTTGCCGTGGGCATCGGCGGCATCGTCTCGCGCGACGTGCGCAGCGCCGTGCAAAGCCGCCCGCAACCGGTGTACGCGGTCGTCGCCGGTCTGGGCGGGCGCGCCATCACCAAGGCGTCGGTGCACAAGCTGCTGCTGGACGCGATCAGTGACAAGCTGGAGCAGCTGACCTTCCTGGACCTGGACTGGGAGATCGTCAACCGGGTGCTGGAGCGCGAGAAGAAGCAGCGGCGCTCCGGCCCGATTGCCGAAGGCATCCTGCGCGACATCGGCACCGTTTCATCGAAGATAGGCTGACACCATGGAACAAACCGTCGTCAAGTTCTACCAGACCGGCACCTTCACTGTCGGCAACCGCCTGCTCGCGCCCGACCAGCGCAGCGTGCAGGCGAACGAGCAGCGCAGCAACTCGCTCAATTCGGGACACCGCGCTTGCCAGGGCTGCGGCGAGGCGCTGGGCGCGCGTTACGCCATCGATGCCGCCATGCAGGCCACGAACGGCCAGCTCATCGCCGCCAACGCCACCGGTTGCCTGGAGGTGTTCTCCACGCCTTACCCGGAAACCTCGTGGCAAATGCCCTGGATCCACTCGCTCTTTGGCAACACCGCCGCGGTGGCCACAGGGATTGCCGCGGCCATGCGCGTGAAAGGCCGTAGCGACGTGCGCGTGGTGGCGCAGGGCGGCGACGGCGGCACCACCGACATCGGCTTTGGCTGCCTCTCGGGCATGTTCGAGCGCAACGACGACGTGCTCTACATCTGCTACGACAACGAGGCCTACATGAACACGGGGGTGCAGCGCAGTTCGGCCACGCCGCCGGCAGCGCGCACGGCCACCACCATGCCCGTCGGGCCGCACCCGGGCAACGTGTTTGGCCAGGGCAAGAACCTGCCGCAGATTGCGATGGCGCACGAGATTCCGTACGTCGCCACCGCCACCGTGGCGGACCTGCGCGATCTGGAATACAAGGTCACCAAGGCCATGAGCATCCGCGGCGCACGCTACATCCACATCTTCGTTCCCTGCCCGCTGGGCTGGGGTGCGGCATCGCACGACACCATCCGCCTGGCACGGCTCGCAGTCGAGTCCGGCATGTTCCCGGTGTTCGAGGCCGAACGGGGTGAAGTCACGGGTCGCTCGAGCATCCGCCGGCGCGTCCCGGTCGAGGACTACCTGAGGCCGCAAAAGCGCTTCGCCCATCTGTTCGGCAAGACGCCCGACACCGAGACCATCGCGCGGCTGCAGGCCATGGCCGACCGCAACATCCGCCGCTACGCGCTGCTGGACGAGACCTGATCAGTTGAGGACAGAGCACGCTCACTTCGTGTAGCTTTGGTCTGTCCCACAAGGAGACAACAATGCAAAAACCCTTTGCCATCACGCTGGACGTCGGCAGTTCGCTGGCCAACCACACCGGTTCCTGGCGCACCTCGCGCCCGGTCTACCTGAACCGGCTGCCGCCGTGCAACCACCAGTGCCCGGCGGGCGAGAACATCCAGGCCTGGCTGTTTCACGCCGAGTCGGGCGACTACGAGCAGGCCTGGCGCGTGCTGGTGCAGGACAACCCCTTCCCCGCCGTGATGGGCCGGGTCTGCTACCACTCCTGCGAAGGCGCGTGCAACCGCGGCAAGCTGGATGCGCCGGTGGGGATCAATTCGGTCGAGCGCTTTCTGGGCGACCAGGCCGTTTCCCAAGGATGGAAATTCGCGCCTCCAGCGCCCGCAACGGGCAAAAGCATACTGGTGGTCGGGGCCGGCCCTTCCGGCCTGTCTGCGGCCTACCACCTGGCCTGCCAGGGCCACAAGGTGACCGTGTTCGAAGCTGGCCCGCTGCCGGGCGGCATGATGCGCTTTGGCATCCCGCAATACAGGCTGCCGCGCGACGTGCTGGACGCCGAAGTGCAGCGCATCGTCGATCTGGGCGTCGTCATCCGCTACAACACCAAGGTCTCCAATGTGCTCGAGGCCAAGCTGCAGGGCGGCTTTGATGCGGTGTTCCTGGCCGTGGGCGCACACATCGCCAAGCGCGCCTACATCCCCGCCGGCGACTCGGCCAAGGTGCTGGACGCGGTGGCGGTGCTGCGCTCCATGGAGGGCGAGGACAAGCCCATGCTGGGGCGCAAGGTCGTGATCTACGGCGGGGGCAACACGGCGATCGACGTGGCGCGCACCGCCAAACGCCTGGGTGCGACCGAGTCCATCATCGTCTACCGGCGCAACCGCGAGAAGATGCCGGCACACGACTTCGAGGTCGAGGAAGCGCTGCAGGAAGGCGTGATGATCAAGTGGCTCTCCACCATCAAGCAGGCGGGCGAGTCGTCGATCACCGTGGAGAAGATGGCGCTGGACGAAAAAGGCTTTCCGCAGCCCACGGGCGAGTTCGAAACGCTCGAGGCCGACTCGGTGGTGCTGGCGCTGGGCCAGGACGTGGACCTGTCGCTGATCGAGGGCGTTCCCGGGCTCACGGTGGAGGACGGCGTGGTCCAGGTGAATCCGCAGATGATGACCGGGCACGCCGGCATTTTCGCCGGCGGCGACATGGTGCCGGCGGAGCGCAACGTGACGGTGGCGATCGGCCACGGCAAGAAGGCCGCGCGCAACATCGACGCCTGGCTGCGCGGCGAGCTCTACCGGCCGGCGGCCAAGTCCGAGGTCGCGGGCTTTGACAAGCTCAACCCCTGGTATTACAGCGACGCGCCCAAGACGGTGCGCCCCATGCTCGACATCGCGCGGCGCCAATCCACATTCGAGGAAGTGCAGGGCGGCCTCGATGAAGGCACGGCGCTGTTCGAGGCGCGGCGCTGCCTGTCATGTGGCAACTGCTTCGAGTGCGACAACTGCTATGGCGTGTGCCCCGACAACGCCGTCATCAAGCTGGGCCCGGGCAAGGGCTTCGACTTCAACTACGACTACTGCAAGGGCTGCGGTATCTGCGTGGCGGAATGCCCCTGCGGCGCCATCAAGATGGTGGCCGAAGACATCTGAACGCAGCGCATCAAATCACGCCACGCCGCGCCGGGTCGAAGGCTCGGGTCCCGGGCCGATGACCACATCGAGCAGCAGCCCGAGCTCCCGGTCCTGCGTCAGCGTCTTGAGCACCTCATCCACCATCTCCTGGAACCGGGCTTCGTTGATCAAATGCTCTCCGAGTCCTGCGACCAGGATCTGCTCAATGAAGGCGCGCTTGAGCAGGTGCTGGTTGCTCACTCCGGCATTGCGCAAGGTCGCCAGTCTTGCCGAGAGCACCTTGCTCAAATCCTTCTTGCTCGAGCGTGACGCGCGCGCGCCCTGTGCCGCACTGGCTGCAGCCTGAGCGGCGCCCGCGGGTCTTTCCTTGCCCGCGCGCGACAGCAGCTGCTGTCGCAGCAGCTGCACCACCTGATTCAAACGGGAAACCGAATCGGTCTGCATCGTCCGGGATCCGGATCAATGCCGGGTGGGGTGGGTGGGATCCGCAGCGGCGTCGAACGCCTGCGCCTGCGGGCTGTTGTCCTCGTAGTCGCGCATGAGCAGATGGGTGTGGCTTTCGCTGGCCGCCTGCTGCTGGTTGATCTTCATTTGCTCCAGCGTCTTGTCCACCAGCAACTGCATGTCGTGGTTCAGGAAGTCATTTTCCCGGTTGGCAGCGATGCCCTGCTGCAGCCACTGGACGGTTGCCGCCCTTGCGAGGGCCGTGTCAATGCGCTGTGGGTGCCGGCGATTTGGGCGAAACTTCACCTGCTTCGGGGAGTCCCTCGGGCTCATGCAGGTTGTTGAAATCGAAATCAAGCTCGGCGATTTCCATTGGTGCGGCCGCCTTGGCAGTGGGCGGATTCGGATTTGGATGCGGGTAGTCCAGCAGATGGGCGAGATCCACCGTGAGGGCCTTCTTCGCCGGTAGCTTGGCATCCAACCGATCCAGCTCCATCCACTGCGCCTCCTCCCGCAAAGCCGCCGCTGCGGCCTCCATGGCGGCCGCGTCGGGTGCTGAAGGGCTGGTCACTGCGTTGACTGACGGCGCAGCCCCGACGGCCTGTGTCGGGTGCGGTCCACTCCACCACTTTGCGCTCTCCATCCGAAAACGGCGTTCCCGTCGCCAAAGCAAGATCAAGCCCGCCAGACTGAGTCCCAGCGCACCGGTCAAACCATAGACCCATTCTCTGGAAAAGCGGTCGGTTTGGGCTTTCTGCAGTCGGGCCTGCAAATCGGTCAGACTCGCCTGCGTCTTGGTCGCGGATGCGCGCAATGCCATCAAATCCGCCTCCAGCGCCTGCATCTTTTTCAGGGCGAGCAATGCTTCGGCGGGCGGCGGGGGTGCTTCCACCACTGCGGTCGGTGGCGCAACCGCTTGCCAGTCTGCACTGTCGAGCTTCAATCGCGGCCGGGCACTTGACTGTGCCTCCTTGCGCCTGGACGCTGGCACAGACGCCTTTCGGAGCGCATGTTTCACAGTGACGTCGGGGCGCGCGCCATCCGGTGCATGCGGACGGGTTCTTTCTGGCGCCGGCACGGCAGCCTCCGGTCGGGCAGCGGCAACATCGGTCTTCACGGTCGCCGCGGTCGGGGTGACCAGGGGCACGGCAGCCAGCGCCGAGGCGTCGGGGAAATCGGCCAGCATCACATAGTGCCGAGCGGTCTTCTGGCCGCAGGTCGCATGCAGATTGACGCTGACGATGGGCTCGTCCACGATCGCCGCTGAGGTGATTCGAACCAGGGCGATGTCCGGCGCAGCCGTCGCCTGCGCTAGCGCTCGCACCTGACGGGCATTCTGGCGTGTCTCGCCATGAAATACTTCCGCTTCAAAGCAGAGTGCCGACGGATCCTGGTCGTCGTCCATCCTGACCTGCACGGACAAGTCCAGGGGCTGACCGATGATTGCCAGGCCACGCACATCACCCAGTGTCAAAGCGTCGACGGGGAGGGAAGAAAGAAACAGTGCCAATCCGACGATGGCATAACGACGTATCAACGAAACGCTCCTGGTTGGCTGCGACAAGGCTGCGGCCGCAAGTCGGTTCTGGACGCGCCGTGCTCAAGCACAACGGGAGTTCACGCAAGGCGATTGCCCAAGAAAAAAGGCTTAGCACGGATGAATGTGCTAAGCCTTGTCCCGTTTGGTGCGGCTGGCAGGAATTGAACCCACGACCCCTTGGTTCGTAGCCAAGTACTCTATCCAACTGAGCTACAGCCGCGAAGACCCAGATTATAGCAGCAGTTTTTTTGGCGCCTGATTCGTCTGCACTGACAAAAGTTCAACTGTAGCTGCGCGCGTCCTCGATCACCTTGCCGTCGTTAGGGAGCGAGCCCGGGCTGACCAGCAGCACGTCGCCGCGCAGCTTCGTGACGTCGCGGATCGCCTCGCCAATCTTGGCGGCCAGCGCGTCGGACCCGCTGCAAGAGGTCTCGACCTTGAGCGTCATGGCGTCGTTCGCCATCTCGCCCGTCACCACCAGGCGCGCGCGCGCCACTTCGGGGAAGCGTTTGACGATGTCGGCCACCTGTCCCGGGTGCACGAACATGCCGCGGATCTTGGTGGTCTGGTCGGCGCGCCCCATCCAGCCCTTGATGCGCGCATTGGTGCGGCCTGTGGGGCAGGGGCCCGCCAGCACCGCCGACATGTCGCCCGTGCCAAAGCGGATCAGCGGATAGGCCGGATTCAAGCTGGTGACCACGAGTTCGCCCACTTCGCCTTCAGGCACGGGGTCGCCGGTGCCGGGTCGCACGATCTCGACGATCACGCCCTCGTCCAGCACCAGGCCTTCACGCGCCGAGGTTTCATAGGCGATCAGTCCCACGTCGGCTGTGGCGTAGCACTGGTAGCCCTGGATGCCGTGCTGCGCGAACCAGTCGCGCAGGCTGGGCGGATACGCCTCGCCGCCGAACATGGCCTTGGTGACGCTGGGCAGGGCCACGCCCATAGCCGCAGCTTTCTCGACGATGATTTTGAGGAAGCTGGGCGTGCCGATGTAACCTGCGGGGCGCAACTCGGCCATGGCCTGCACCTGCTGCTCGGTCTGTCCGGTGCCGCCGGCGAAGACGGTGCAGCCCAGCGCGTGCGCGCCCGTTTCCATCATGGAACCGGCCGGAACAAAGTGGTAGCTGAAGCAGTTGTGAATCAGCTCGCCGGGACGAAAGCCCGCCGCAAATATCGCCCGCGCCATGCGCCAGTAGTCGCTCGCCTTGCCTTCGGGCTCATAGATCGGACCGGGACTGGAGAAAACGCGCGGCATGTGCGCGCCAAAACGCACGGCGCTGAAACCGCCAAACACGTCGCGCTCGCGCTGCGCCTGTTGACGTTCATGCAGATCGGTCTTGCGCGTCACCGGCAAACGCGAGAGCGCCGCGCGACTGGTGACCGTGGCCGAATCCACGTCCTGCAGAATTTCCGCGAAGGCTGCCGAGGCCGAGCGCGCATGCGCCACCTGCTGCGGCAACGCCTGCATCAACTCGGCTTCGCGCACTTGGGGTGAACGTGTTTCCAGCGTGTCGTAAAAATGGATCATGGTGTCTGTTCCTATCCCTTCAAGCCAACCAGCGCTTGCGCCGCTTGTAGCTCTTCACATCCTTGAACGATTTGCGCTCGCCGCCGCCCACGCCGAGGTAGAACTCTTTCACGTCTTCGTTGTTCGCCAGGTCGGACGCCAGCCCGTCCATCACGACTCGGCCCGACTCCATGATGTAGCCGTAGTCCGCATATTTGAGCGCCATGTTGGTGTTCTGCTCGGCCAGCAGGAATGTCACCTTTTCCTTCACGTTGAGGTCCTGCACGATGCTGAAAACCTCTTCCACAATCTGCGGTGCCAGTCCCATGGAAGGCTCGTCCAACAGCACCATGCTCGGGTTCGTCATGAGCGCGCGGCCGATGGCGCACATCTGCTGCTCGCCGCCCGAGGTGTAGGCCGCCTGGCTGGTGCGCCTGGTCTTCAGACGCGGGAAGTAGGTGTAGACCTTCTCCAGGTTGCGCGCGAGCTCTGCCTTGTCCTTGCGGGTGTAGCCGCCGGTGAGCAGGTTCTCCTCGATCGTCAGGTGCGCGAAGCAGTGCCGCCCTTCCATCACCTGCACCACGCCGCGTTGCACCAGGTCCGCAGGCGAGAGGTTTTCGATGCGTTCGCCACGCAATTCGATCGAGCCCTTGGTGACCTCGCCGCGCTCACCGCGCAGCAGGTTGGAAATGGCGCGCAGCGTCGTCGTCTTGCCCGCGCCGTTGCCGCCCAGGATGGCGACGATCTTGCCTTCGGGCACCTGCAGCGACACGCCCTTGAGCACCAGGATCACGTGGTTGTAGATGACCTCGATGCCGTTGACGTTGAGTACGATGTTGGGTTTTTCCATGATGCCTCTCTATACCAAGTCAAAGGGCTGCAAAGCAGGCCTTTGACTTGGCGGCTCGTGAGAGCCGCCGTCCCAGGGCGAGCAAAGCAAGCCCCATCCAGAAACACCGCGGTACCGGCTTTGCCGGGCCGCTGGTGTTGCCCCCTGCAAGGGGCTGAGGCCTGCGGCTCCAAGTCAGCCTGCGCTGACTTGGACTGGCCGAAGAGCCCCTTCCTCCGGCGGTGGCCTGTGAAGCGGCCACTTGCGTCCTCGCCTTTACAAGCCGATTCCGGGGTAGTGGGCAAGCCGGGGGGTATTCCTAGCTCTGGCAATCTGCCGGAAGGCGCCGCGTCATCTTCTTGTCGGCCAGGTACTTGTCCGCGCCGGCCTTCACCATGGGCTTGAGAATCTGATCATCGGCCTGGTACCAGTCCGACGAGAAGTTCCATTTCGCGCCGTCCCAGGTTTGCACGCGCGCCCAAGTCGAACCCATGTGATCCTGGCAGGAGGTGCTCAACGGGCGCATCACGCCCGAGAAGCCCAGTGCGTCCAGCTTCTTTTGATCCAGGTTCAGGTTTTCCATGCCCCAGCGCACTTGCTCACCGGTCATGACCTTGCCCTTGCCGAAGCGCTCCTGCGCGCGCCGCACGGCTTCCACACCCAGCATCTGGATGATCACGCCGCGGGTGTAGAGCACCGAGCCCACTTCGTCCTTGGGACCCGTTCCCTGGCCTTTGGCGTGCACCGTCTTCAGGATTTCCTGGATCACCTTGGGCTGTTGACCCGAGGTGTTCAGCGCCAGCGCGTGGTAGCCCTTGGCACCTTCGCCCACGTCCTTCACGTCCGGCTCGGCGCCGGCCCACCACACGCCGTACATCTTGTCGCGCGGGTAGCCCGTGGCCTGCGCTTCCTTGAGTGCAGTCGAGTTCATCACGCCCCAGCCCCAGAGCAGCACATAGTCGGGCTTGGACTGGCGCACCTGCAGCCAGGTGGCTTTCTGCTCCACGCCAGGCGCGGTCACGGGCAGCATCTGTAGCTCGAAACCGTGCATCTTGGCGCGCTCCTGCAGCAGCGGAATCGGCTCCTTGCCGAACGGACTGTCGTGGTAGACCAGGGCGATCTTCTTGCCCTTGAGCTTGTCCAGGCCGCCCACTTCCTTGCCCAGGTGCTGGATCAGGATGTCGGCACCGGTCCAGTAGCTGCCCATGTAGGGGAAATTCCACTTGAAGGCCGTGCCATCCTGCGCCACCGACAGGCCATAGCCCAGCGTCATCAGCGGGATCTTGTCCACGGGCGCCTTCTCCGTCAGCGCGAAGGTGATGCCGGTGGCCTGCGGGTCAAACAGCGCCACGCCGGGGCGGCTCTTCAGGCGTTCATAGCACTCGACGCCGCGGTCCGTGGCGTAGCCGGTTTCGCACTCTTCGTAAGTGAGCTTCACGCCGTTGACGCCGCCATCGCGGGCATTGATCATCTTCAGGTAGTCCTGCTTGCCGTTGGCCCACGGCACGCCATTGGGCGCGTACGGGCCGGTGCGGTAGGACAGCAGCGGGAAGAACTGCTCCTTGGCTTGCGCGAAGGCAGTCGTGCCCACGGCGGCCAGAACCGCGGCCAGGGCGATGTGACGAATTTTCATGAAGGTCTCCTCAGGTTGTGGCAATAAAAGAATGCCGGGTTAGCGATGCACACTCAGGCTTCAAGCGTCCTGTCGTTCATAGATTCCATGCGCGTCAATGGGGGAAGGGCCACAGACGCATCTTCTGTTTGCCGATGGACCAGAGTTTGGCCAGGCCGTGCGGCTCCACGATCAGGAACCACACAATCAGCGCGCCGAACACCATCAGCTCGGTGTGGGAGATGACGGTGGTGGAGACCGACATGCCGAACAGCCCGGCTGCGAACGGCAGGAACTGGTTCAGCAGGATCGGCAGCACCACGATGAAGGCCGCGCCAAAGAAGCTGCCCATGATGGAGCCCAGGCCGCCGATGATGACCATGAACAGCAGCTTGAACGAGATATCCACAGAGAAGGCTGCCGGCTCCCAGGCGCCCAGATAGACAAAACCCCACATGGCTCCAGCCACACCGATGATGAACGAGCTCACCGCGAAGGCGCTGAGCTTGGCGTACATCGGGCGGATGCCGATCACCGCTGCGGCCACGTCCATGTCGCGAATGGCCATCCATTCGCGGCCTATGGCCGAGCGCACCAGATTCTTGGCCATCAGCCCCATCACGGCCAGCACCGAAAGACACAGCCAGTACTTGGACACCGGGCTTTCGATCGGCAGGCCGAAAACCTGCAGGCCGTTGACGGAGACTGAACCCGAGGACGAATCGTTGGTGAACCACTTGATGCGCAGGAACATCCAGTCGGAAAAGAACTGCGCCGCCAGTGTGGCCACCGCCAGGTACAGGCCCTTGACGCGCAGGCTGGGCAGGCCGAACAGGATGCCGAAGGCGGTGGCACACAGTCCACCCAGAATCAGCGCGGGAATCAGCGGCATGTTCGGCACGCGCACAAAGAAGTTGAACGCAGCGTAGGCGCCCACCGCCATGAAGGCGCCGGACCCCAGGGAAATCTGACCGCAATAGCCCACCAGCACATTCACGCCCAGGGCGGCCAACGCCATGATCAGAAAGGGAATGAAGATGGCGCGAAACATATAGTCGCTGCTGAAAAGCGGCACTGCCACAAAGGCCAATGCGATCAGCGCCAGCACCGCATAGCGGTCCTGCGCAATCGGAAAGATCTGCTGATCAGCGCGGTAAGTGGTCTTGTACTGACCGTTTTCTCTGTAGAACATGGTTTCCCTCTAATCCGTCTTTTGGCTTTGGCCGCTCACTTCGTTCGCTTAACTTTGCTGCGCAAAGTTAGCCGTCGCCGGAAGATCATTGCTCGCGCTAAACGCGATCAATGATCTTCTCCCCAAACAAACCCTGGGGGCGGAACAGCAGGAAGCCCAGCGCCAGCACATAGGCAAACCAGATTTCGATGCCGCCGCCCACGTAGGGGCCCAAAAACACTTCAGACAATTTTTCGCCGACGCCGATGATCAGTCCGCCGATGATCGCGCCCGGTACCGAGGTGAGTCCACCCAGGATCACCACAGGAAGGGCGCGCAGCGCCACCGTGGTAAGCGAAAACTGCACGCCCAGCTTGGAGCCCCAGATCATCCCCGCCACCAGCGCGACCACGCCGGCGACGCACCAGACAATCACCCAGATGCGGTTCAGGGGGATGCCGATCGACTGCGCCGCCTGGTGGTCGTCAGCCACGGCGCGCAAGGCGCGCCCGGTCGAGGTCTTCTGGAAAAACAGACTGAGCGCGGCCACCAGAACGGCGGCGATCAGCGCCGCGTAGAGGTCTTCCTTGTTGATCAGGATGCCGCCTTCGAACAGGGATTCGAAAGCCATGATCGGGTCCTTGGGCATGCCGATGTCGATCTTGTAGATGTCATTGCCGAACAGCGCCTGGCCCAGTCCTTCCAGGAAATAGGCAATGCCCAGCGTGGCCATGAGCAGCGTGGCGGCTTCCTGGTTCACCAGATGGCGCAGCACCAGAAATTCAATCAGCCAGGCCACGACAAACATGACGAAGCCCGCCAACGCAAAGGCCAGCAGGTTGGCCAGCAGCATGTTGTCCAGCCCGGTCCAAAGCGGGATCCATTCGGCAAAGCGCGCCATCGCCAAGGCCGCGAACAGCACCATCGCGCCCTGGGCAAAGTTGAACACGCCGGACGCCTTGTAGATCAATACGAAGCCCAGCGCGACGAGTGAATACAGCATGCCGGCCATCAAGCCGCCCAAGAGTGTTTCCAGGAAGAATGCCATGATCGTCCTTAATGTGAAGTGCCCAGATAGGCACTGATCACTTCTTCGTTGTTGCGCACTTCATCGGGCGTGCCGTCGCCGATCTTCTTGCCGTAGTCCAGCACCACGACCCGGTCCGAGATGTCCATCACCACGCCCATGTCGTGTTCGATCAATACCACGGTGGTGCCGAACTCGTCGTTGATGTCCAGCACGAAACGACACATGTCCTGTTTCTCTTCCAAGTTCATGCCGGCCATCGGCTCATCGAGCAGCAGCACCTTGGGCTCCATCGCCAGCGCGCGACCCAGATCGACGCGCTTCTGCAGGCCGTAGGGTAGCTGGCCCACGGGCGTCTTGCGGTGCGCCTGGATCTCCAGGAAATCGATGATCTGTTCGACGAACTCGCGGTGTTTGAATTCCTCTTTTTCCGCCGGTCCGATGTGCAGCGCCTGCAGCAGCAAGTTGCTCTTGATGTGCAGGTTGCGCCCGGTCATGATGTTGTCGATCACGCTCATGCCCTTGAACAGCGCCAGGTTCTGGAACGTGCGCGCAATGCCCATCTCCGCTACCTGGCGGCTGTTCATGTGGCTGAAGGTCTTGCCCTGAAAGCTGATGGAGCCTTCCTGCGGCGCGTAGACGCCGTTGATGCAATTGAGCATCGAGCTTTTTCCTGCGCCGTTGGGGCCGATGATGGCGCGGATCTCGTGCTCACGGACGTCAAAGCTGATGTCCGTGAGTGCCTTCACGCCGCCAAAGCGCAACGAAATGTTCTTTACGTCAAGGATGACGTCACCGATCTTCTTCGTCATGCTGCCGCCTTCACAGGTGCCAATGTCTTGGTGTCCGAAATCTTCAGCGTGGCGCTGACGCTGCCCGATCGCCCATCTTCAAACTTGACTGCGGTCTCGATGTACTGCTCGGTCTTGTCCCCATACAGCGCATCGATCAGCGGCTGGTATTTTTCGGCAATGAAACCGCGGCGCACCTTGTTGGTTCGCGTCAGTTCGCCGTCGTCCGCATCGAGCTCCTTGTGCAGCACCAGGAAGCGGCTGACCTGGCTGCCCGCCAGCAGCGCGTCCACGCTCAGGTCGGCGTTGACCTTTTCCACGCATTCCTTGATCAGCTGGTAGACCTCGGGTTTTTGCGCCAGGTCGGTGTAGCCGGCATACGGCAGGTTGCGCCGTTCGGCCCAGTTGCCCACAGCGTCCATGTCGATGTTGAGCATCACGCACACTTTCTCGCGTCCGTCGCCATAGGCCACGGCCTCCTTGATGTAGGGGAAGAATTTGAGCTTGTTCTCCACGTACTTGGGCGCGAACAGCGCGCCGTCATTGGCGCCGCCCTTGATGCGCCCCACGTCCTTCACGCGGTCGATGATCTTCAGATGGCCGTGCGCGTCGATGAAGCCCGCGTCGCTGGTGTGGTACCAGCCGTCGGGCGTCAGCACCTCGGCCGTGGCCTGGGGATTCTTGTAGTACTCCTTGAGCAGGCCCGGCGACTTCACCAGGATCTCGCCCGTGTCGGAGACCTTGATCTCCACGCCCTGGATCGGCACGCCCACGGTGTCGGCCTGGGCCTGGTCGTCGGGCTGCAGGCACACGAAGACGGCCGTTTCGGTGGAGCCGTAGAGCTGCTTCAGGTTGATGCCGATGGAGCGGTAAAAGGTGAACAGGTCCGGCCCGATCGCCTCGCCCGCGGTGTAGGCCACGCGCACCCGGCTGAACCCCAGGTTGTTGCGCAGCGGACCAAACACCATCACATCGCCCAGGCCATAGAGCAGGCTGTCCACCAGCCCCACGGCTTGCCCATTCATCTTCAATGGACCCACGCGCCGCGCCAGATCCATGAAGGCGTGGAACAGCTTGCGCTTCACCGGGGACGCGTCTTCCATGCGGATCATCACGCTGGTGAGCAGGCCCTCAAACACGCGCGGCGGGGCAAAGTAATAGGTGGGCCCGATTTCCTTCAGGTCGATGGTGACGGTGGCGGCGGACTCGGGACAGTTCACCACGTAGCCGCAGGCCAGCCACTGGGCGTAGCTGAAGATGTTCTGCCCGATCCACGCCGGTGGCAGATACGCCAGCACTTCTTCGGCGTTCGTGAGCTTGTCAAAAACGGCCCCGGCGCGCGCCCGGTCCAACAGCGAATTGTGCGTGTGCACCACGCCCTTGGGGTTGCCCGTGGTACCCGAGGTGAAGAACATCGCCGCCACGTCGTGCGGGTCGGCCTTGGCCACCTCAGCTTTGAAAAACTCCGGGTGCAGCGCCGAGAAAGCCTGGCCCGACGCCGTGAGTTCGTCCAGCGCGGCCAATCCCGGCTCATCGTACTTGCGCAGTCCGCGCGGATCGTCAAAGTAGATGTTGCACAGCTGCGGGCATCGGTCGCGGATTTCCAGCATCTTGTCGACCTGCTCCTGATCCTCCACCACCGCAAAGCGCACGTCGGCGTTGTTGATCGGGAACACGCACTCCGCCGCCACGGCGTCCTGGTACAGGGGAATGGGAATCGCGCCCAGAGACTGCGCCGCCAGCATCGTGGCGTACAGGCGCGGCCGGTTCGCTCCCACCACCACCATGTGCTCGCCGCGCGCCAGACCGGCCTGATGCAGGCCGCAGGCCAGCTGCTCCACCAGCTGCGCCAAGGCGCCCCAGGTGATGGCCTGCCAGATGCCGTATTCCTTCTCGCGCATGGCTGAGCCTTGAGCGCGCTCGGTGGCGTGTTTGAGCAACAGCTTGGGAAAAGTTGTCTGCATCCCGGTTCCTTGTCCTTCAGATTAGATGAGATGGCAAAGAATCGCCCGTCTCGCAACATGGGGCGGATAGTAGGACTTGATTTGACGTTTAGTTGTCGTTTGGACGACAATTGAGCGTGATTTCCCCTAGGACTTTCCCTAGTACCCTGCCACGGAGCGCCTTCTTGACTGCCCACTCTGCTCTGCACCAGCGACGCCGCCCGCCCACCTCTGAGGAGTTGGGCAACATCCCCTGGCTGCGCCTGCTCAGCGCCATTGAGCGCGAGCGCGCCGTGGACGAAATCCAGATCGGAGATGCGCTGCCCGGCGACTATGTGTGCCGGGTGGGCCGGCCCGTGACCTACTGGTTTGGCGTGGTGTCGGGTCTGCTCAAGATGAGCAGCGACAACGCCCAGGGACAGACCATGACCTTCACCGGCGTGCCCCCGGGCGGCTGGTTCGGCGAGGGCACGGCGCTCAAGCGCGAGTCCTACCGCTACAACATCCAGGCGCTGCGCAAGAGCGTGGTGGCGGGCATCTCCGTGGAAACTTTTCACTGGCTGCTGGACCACTCCATCGGCTTCAACCGCTTCGTCATGAACCAGCTCAACGAGCGTCTGGCGCAATTCATCGCGGCGCGCGAGATCGACCGCATGCACAACCCCGACGTGCAGGTCGCGCGCAGCCTGGCCGCGCTCTTCAATCCCGTGCTTTACCCCGGGGTGGGCGAACTGCTGCGTATCACGCAACAGGAACTGGCCTACCTCGTGGGACTGTCACGCCAGCGCGTGAACGAGGCGCTGAACACGCTGCAGGCGCAGGGAGCGATCCGGGTCGAATATGGAGGCTTGAGGGTGCTGGATCTGGGGGCACTGAGGTCCAGCGTAAGGGGGGTCACGCCCTAGACCTGCCCTGGCCGCCAGGGCAGGCGACGGCGCTGGCCGAATGAGACTTTACGGATTGGTTTTGTTCTCGTTGCCTGCCGGGTCTCGCCCCGGCGGGCGACTCACTTTCTCTTGCTTCGCCAAGAGAAAGTAAGCAAAGAGAAGGCGAGCCGGATTCGTCGGGGTTTTTTGGGTCAGAGCCAGTAGTGTCCGGTGAACGTAGTTCCGATTTGACGCAGACCCAATAACCATGCGGGTTTGCGGCCGGTTTTATTTGGTGCCGATTTGAATTTCGATGCTGCTTTTTTAGGTAGTTTCCCAGGGGTGACAACTTTTGGGAC
>CAILZB010000086.1 GCA_903838565.1 uncultured beta proteobacterium
GGCCTGCGCGCCGTCCATTGCGCCGGGCCTGGTCAATCAGGCCACGCAGCACGGGAAATAAGCCGGGCGTGCGGTGCACCTCGTCCAGGATCACCAGCTTGTCCAGGTGGTCGGCCAGATACAGCTCGGGTTGTGCCAGTTGAGCGCGAGCAATATGTTTGAAGGTCTTTTGGCTGTTTTTGATCAAGATAGTTAAGGTTTTTTGGGACGTTGACCTCAAAGAGCTTGACTCTGAAGCGGTGTGGGGTGACTGTGTGTCTCCCACAACCGTTGAAACGTTGACTGCCGTGAGCCAATCCACTTTGCTGAGTCCGGTGTTTTTCCAATTCTTGGAGGCCATTGATCGTGAGCAGGCCCAGGTGATCCAGTTGCAGGGATGCTCCTGCGGTGGACCGCTTCATCAAGGCCACTTTCAGCGCAAGCCCAGGTGGGGCGGGGCACACGTTGCTGGCACCGTCGACACGACCCGGTTTAGCTTTTGTTGTGGGGATTGCCGACGTCGCAGCATGCCCGCATCTGTTCGTTTCTTGGGGCGCCGCGTGTACTGGGGCGCGACCGTCGTTCTAGCCACGGCACTGTGTGCTGGACTGAGCCTGCGCCGAGGCATACAGCTCAGCGAGCAATTTGACGTTCCCATTCTGACGCTCCTGCGCTGGCGCCAATGGTGGCTAAACGACTTCGCAGCGAGCCCACTGTGGCTGGCCTTGCGTGGACGGTTTCTACCACCGGTTGTCATCAGTGACTTGCCGGGCGAATTGCTGCGACGCTCGCTGCCCGCCGATGAGTGCGCCAGGGTGGCGGCAGTGCTGCGATGGATTGCACCGCTGAGCACGCTCACTGAGGGCCGTTAAAAGCAGCACAACGACGCGCAGAAGTTGATTTCCTGCTGAGGGTGAATCGCCAATAGGCTCTGGGTTATCGGGGAATTTGTCCCTTAACTCAGAAAGAGATTGACCCATGGCATGCCAAGACGATTCAAGTATTCGAGACCGATGGGCACGCCTGCGCCTGCTGATCATTGGTCAGTTATTGGCCGCCCCGGCCCCGCGCGGCGAGCTCAACAAGCGTTTGGTAGAACTGAGCGAGCAGGTCTGGCGCCACCCGATCAGTGGAGTCGACGTGCGCTTTGGCGTGTCCACACTGGAGCGCTGGTTGGCCCTGGCCCGCAGCACACCCAACCCCATCGCGATGCTCGCCACGGTGCCGCGCGCCGACGCTGGCAGCATGCGCGCTATTGACGAGACGCTGGGAGATGCGATTCGGGCTCAGTACTGTGCCCATCCAAAATGGACTGTTCAACTGCACTACGACAATCTGGTGGCCGCGCACAGTGCACAGGTATGGCTTGCGCCGCTTGCCTCCTATGCAAGCGTCTTACGCTACTTTCGTGCCCAGGGGCTGTGGCGTGAACGGGCCTCGCGAAGTGGCCCCCAACGCGCCGCCGTACCCGATGGCACACGCGAGGTTCGCAGCTTTGAGGCCACTCACGTGGGCTCGTTGTTTCATCTTGACGGGCACCAAGGCTCCTTAAAGGTACTCAACCGCCAGGGCGAATGGATTACGCCCATCGGCCTTTGCGTCATCGATGACCACTCCCGCCTGATCTGTCATCTGCAGTGGTACGCCCATGAGAACACCCAGTGCCTGGTGCACGTCGTCTCGCAGGCCTTGCAGCGGCGCCAGTTGCCTCGTGCCATCTACAGCGACAACGGCTCGGCCATGATCTCGGGCGAATTCACCGCCGGACTGGAACGTCTGGGAATCCTTCCTCTGACCACGCGCCCACGCAGCGCCTGGATGAATGGCAAGCAGGAGACCTTGTGGGGCCGCATCGAACGTCGCCTCATGGCCATGCTCGACGCCGTGCCCAATCTGACGCTGACCCAGCTCAACGAGGCCTCCTTTGTCTGGGTTGAACAGGAGTATCAGGTCAGCGTGCATCGCGAGCTCGCTGGCTCCACTCCCCTCGAACGCTTCACCAAGGCGCCCAGCGTGCTGCGTGCTTGTCCGGACTCCGAAACACTGCGCACCAGCTTTCGTATCGAGGTGCGGCGCAAGCAACGCACCAGTGACGCCACCGCTTCGCTAGACGGTGTGCGCTTCCAAATTCCGCAGGCCTTCGCCCACCTGCGTGAGCTTCACCTGCGCTACGCACGCTGGGACCGCTCCCAGGCCGACATCGTGGACTCCCGCATTGGCACCATCCTCGCCACCATCTATCCGCTGGACAAGGCACGCAATGCCCGTGGACAGCGCCGCCTGATCGGCCCCAAGGCCCCGTCCTCGCGAGCTCTGTCATCAAGCACGTCTGCGCCGCCCGTGCCAGCGGGCGATGGGCAGGCCCCACTGATGCGCCAGTTGCTCGCACAGTTCGCCGCCACCGGCCTGCCCCCTGCCTATCTCGAGCTTGAGGAGGTGCCCACCCCAACCCCGTCTCTGCCACCACAACCACAGGCCAATCCATGAACCATACCCTGCTCAGCCCGTTTGGCCTGAAGTGGAATCCCTTTGGCAGCGAGCTCCCCACCGAAGCCTTGTACCTGTCGCCCAAAATCAGTGACTTCTTCTGGCGCGTGGAGAACGTGCATGTGCCCGAGGGCGGCTTCGTGCTTATCCATGGCGATCCGGGCACCGGCAAGAGTGTCGTGCTGCGCGCCTTGGCCGAGCGTCTTGAACGCAATAGCGAACTCACCGTGGGCGTGCTTAACCATCCCCAGAGCAATCTGGGCGACTTCTACCGCGAATTGGCCGAAGTATTCGCCGTGCCCCTAGTGTCGAGCAACCGCTGGGGTGGCTTCAAGGTATTGCGCGAGCGCTGGCTCAGCCACTTGCAGTCCACCCGGGTGCGCTGCTGCCTGCTCATCGATGAGGCCCAGGAGATGAGCCCCAAGACGCTGCTGGAGCTGCGACTGCTGGCATCCGCGCGATTTGATTCGCAGCCGCTGCTGGCGGTGGTGCTGGTGGGCAACACGCGCCTGACCGAGTCGCTTGCCACCGAAGAACTCCTGCCCCTGGGCACGCGCATTAGGGCGCGCCTTTGCCAGGACTACGCCTCGCGCGAGGAGCTCGCTGCCTGCCTGGATCACCTGCTCAAGAGCGCCGGCGGCGACGCCCTTATGAGTAGCGCGCTCAAACGCACCTTGTGCGAACGCGCCGGGGGCAACTATCGCGTCATGACCAACATGGCAGCCCAGCTCCTGTCGCTGGCCGTGCAGCGGCAAATCACCACGCTCGATGAGAAGCTGTACCTGGAGGCGTTTGCCGCACCCGGACCCACCTCCCAAGCCGCTCGGCGCAATCCACGCAATCAACATTGAAAGCACACACCCGCATCATGACCAAAAAGAAGATAACACCCACTGCACGTCGGCACCCCCGGCCATCCGTCATGCTGGAGATTGAACTGCCTGAACTCTCCGACGAGGCTGCAGCGGCCATGGCCGATGTGCTCGTGCAGTTGTATCACCGGTTCGAAGCGACCTACTACGCACAGATCTTGAGCCACCATGCCGATCGGGCCCTGAACGTCAACCTCACCTGCCCGGGCTGCAGCACAGCAGACCCCGACAATGAACTGTTCTGAGCCACAAGCCGCGCGCAACCAGCGCGTGGGCACTGGCGCATTCAGCCGCGTGTTGGCGCTGCATTGTTGGTACAGTACATCATGCAAAAGACCGGTCGAAACGAGCCCTGCCCATGTGCCAGCGGCAAGAAATACAAGCACTGCTGCATGGCCCAGGACCAGGCCGCACAACACCTTACCCTGCAGGCCCAAAACGCCAAGATTGAGGCACAGAACGCCCAACACAGTGCCAACATGCAAGCGTTCAAGGAATCGTTTTACGAATCCGACCAACTGGACCAGGCTTCCAATGCAGTCATCCCTCTCATCCGCGCCGGTCTCCTCGATGAGGCAGAAGCCGCCGCCCGCGAACTTCTGGTTCGCTACCCCGAGGTCCATGATGGTCATGACCGCCTGGGCATGGTCTATGAGGCTCGCGGTCTCAACCGAGAGGCTGCCCAGTGCTACCGCCAAGTCGTCGAATTCATGCGTGCCGCACCCGAGCACTACGCCCCTGAAATGATGATCGTCTTCACTGAACTCATAGCCCGTCTGGATCCACCGCCCGCGACCGCTTGACAACTGACACGGCACCATGTCTGAGTCCAGGCGCAGACCCGCCGGCTCCAATACCCGATCGAGCACGCTCTGCGTTTTGGCTTTGGATATCTGACTTCATCGTATTAATGACAAACGGCTGTTTGGCAAGCGTCAAGCGCGCCAGGCCGTAGGCGTCGATCGGGGAGCGGTGGGCAAATCACGCACCACGAAGTGGCTGTCCACAGGTTCATCCTGTGGGCAGGTGATTTGTACACGGCGGGCGCGCAGACTGATCTGCCCAATTGGCCCAAAAACCTCACTGAACGTGCAAATCAAACCTTCAAACATATTGCTCGCGCTCACC
>CAILZB010000087.1 GCA_903838565.1 uncultured beta proteobacterium
GGCACAGGCCTGCTTCAACACCCAGTTGCCCAAGGGCAGGATCAGGCCGGTCTCCTCGGCCAGGGGGATGAACTCCAGCGGCGACACCAGCCCGCGCAGCGGATGCTGCCAGCGGATCAGCGCCTCGGCGCCCGTCAGGCGACCGCCTCCCACCACCTGCGCCTGATAGTGGATGACGAACTGCGCCTTTTCAATCGCCTCGCGCAGGTCGGCCTCCAGGGCCACGCGCGCACTCACCACCGCCTGCATCTGCGGATCGAAGAAGCGCAGGGCGTTGCGGCCCGCGGCCTTGGCCTGGTACATGGCCAGATCGGTGCGCTTGAGCAGGTCATCGATGGTTTCGCGTTGATCGGCAAATAGCGTGACGCCGATACTGGGCGTGTTGTGGTGCGCGTAACTCGCGAGCTGATAGGGTTGATTCAGTGCGGCCAGGATCTTTTCGCCCACCGTTTCGACCTGGGTTGCAGCCTCCTGCTCACTCTCGCTCAGGTCCTCCAGGATCACCACGAACTCGTCACCGCCCAGGCGCGCCACGGTGTCGCCCGCGCGCACACAGCCGGGCAGGCGCTGCGCCACCTGTTGCAGCAACAGGTCACCGATGTCATGGCCCAGCGTGTCGTTGAGGGTCTTGAAATTATCCAGATCGATCAGCAGCAGCGCGGCATATCGCCGGTTTCTTGCGCTCGATGCCAGGGCCTGCTTCAGCCGGTCCAGCAGCAGGCGCCGGTTCGGCAAACGCGTCAGCGGGTCGTAGAACGCCAGACTGTTGATTTCTTCTTCAGCCGCCTTTCTGAACGTGATGTCGGTGAAGGCCGCGACGTAGTTGCTGACACGCCCGGCCTCGTCCTTCACGGCCGACAGCGTGAGCCACTCGGGGTAGACCTCGCCGTTCTTGCGGCGGCACCAGATCTCGCCACTCCAGTGTGCCTTCTTCATCAGACTTTGTTCCATCGCCGCGTGGAAATCGGCGTCGTGCCGGTCAGAGGCCAGCAACTGCGGCGTCTGACCCATCGCCTCCTCGGCGCTGTACCCGGTGATCTCGGAAAAGGAGCGGTTCACGCGCACGATCACGTTGGCTGCATCGGTGATGAAAATGCCTTCCTGCGACTCGAAGGCGGTGGCCGCAATGCGCAGCGCCTCGTTCGTCTGTTTGAGTTTCGTGATGTCGCGCATCGCCACCTGAATGGCCGGTTCACCGTCATAGGTGATCCACGAACTCTGGACTTCCACGTCCATGAAGGTTCCATCCAGCTTGAGAAACTTTTCCTCGATCATCGGCATGGAAACCAGGTAGGCCGTCATGCGTTTGACACGCGCCAACACGATTTCATGAAAATCAGGATGCACAAACTGCATTAAGGGCTGACCGATCAACACCTGCTTGGACGCCGCTCCGAACATCTTGACTGTGGCCGGATTGACATAGACCAACACCCCGGCTCGGTGCACCACGATGGCTTCGCGCGATCTCTCGATCATGGTGCGAAAACGCTCTTCGCTTTCGCTCAGCGCAGCCGCCGCGCGCTTGCGCTCGGTGATGTCATTCATGAAGGCGGTGAAATGCCAGCTGTCGCTGGTCCGCAGTGGCGTGATGGCCAATTCCAGCGCGAACTCCTCTCCGTTTCGACGCAGCGCCGTGACCTCCATGCGCCGACTCAGCATCTGTTCAGTTCCGGTTTCCAGGAACCGCTTCAAACCGCTGAGGTGCGCCTCGCGCAGTCGCTGCGGAACAATGATGTCGCTCAGCGCATGGCCCCTGACTTCGTCGGCTGACCAGCCAAAGACGGTCTGCGCATGCAGGTTCCAGTCGGTGATCCGGCCCTGGTCGTCCATGCCGATGACCGCGTCCAAAGCCGTATCGATGACGCAGCGCATCCGGTACTCGCCCGCGATCAGTTCGCGCAGAGATTGATTGAAACGGCTCCCGACCACCAGCATCAGGACCAGTCCACACGCGAGCGCGAGCGCCACCACGCGCTCCATCGCGCCCCCCGTGAGCCAGAAGGCGAGCGCCGGCGGCAGCAGCACCGCCGCGATGAAGAGCTGCATCGCCGTTCGCTGCGCGGCCACCGAAATCATCGCCACGGCGCACACGCCCGACAGGATGCTGATGAGCAGCGCCGACTCCGCGCCCGCGGCCAAGCGGATCATCAGCGTCGGGCCGCTGGCCCAGGCCAGGCCCGCCAGCGTTGACTGCGCCGCGAAGATGCGCTGCCAAAGGACTTGCGCTTCGGGACCCGGTTGGGCGCGCGCATGCGCCGCACACTCGACATAGCCGAGCACCGTCGCGGCGCTGATCGTGATCAGCCACAGCGTCATCCACGCGCTCGGGAAATACGACCACAGCAGCAAGCCCAGCAGGACCGTCGTGGCCGCGGTCATCAACAGATTCAGCGGTTTGCGCTCGTAGGCGGCCGACAGCAGCTTGGCCTTGATGAACTGGTCGGGTTGGATCGTCGCGGCCAGCGCAGGCAGAGGAGATAAGGTCATTCTGGAATCAAGTATCGGTGATTGTTCGCCAATGTCAGCGCAGGCCACCACGGGACACCGCGGGACGCCCCGGCTTCCCGGCTGCGCCTGAATGACGGTGGACGGCGGGTCAGCTCCACAGATCCAGCGGCGGGTCGTTCACGATCGCGCGCAGCAGATCCGAGCGCGAGACAAAGCCCGCCACGCGTCCATTCGCATCCACCACCGGCAGCCCCGGCAAACCGCTGTCGAGCAGCACCCGCGCCACATGGCGAATGTCGGTGTCGGGCTGCACGCTCGGAACCGGCGTCCACATCGCGTCGGCCACCGGCTGCGACAGCCAGGCGCGCCAGGCCAGCGGGTGCACATTGGGCGCGGGCAGGTGTTCGGCCCGCAGCAAATCGGCGCGCAGCAGCATCCCCACCAAAGTCCCCTGGTCGTCCACCACCGGGGCTTGACCGATGGCGTGGTCGGACAGGAATTGCCAGCCCTCCAGCACCGTTGCCGAGAGGGTCAGCGTCAGCAACTTGCGGCTCATCACGTCAAGCACCCGGTTCAGCGGTCGGCGTTGGGTGTCGCTGCCCTGCACTTGCGCATAGGCGGCGATCGGTTTGTGTGGCGCGCCCTCGGACAGCGTTGAGCGCCGCACGTCGTCTCCGGTATCGCTGGACGTGGGGTCCTGTCCGATGCGCGCCACGGCGCGGGAACGCGTCAGGGTGTTGATGCCGCCAACTTGCTGCATCTGGTCCAGCGGGCCGTTGAACAAGCGCCCCATCAATCCATAAACCGAGAACATTGGCGACCCTCCTGGTGCGTGCGGTTCACTATACGCGGGGCTGCGCTGCGTGTTTTCACATACGCGTTTACCCTAGAAATAAAACACCCTGCTGGTTGATTTTCAGAGCCGGCACGCGTTACCCTCAGCGGTCACTATCTTTGTCGCGGAGACAATATGCAAGCTTTTTTGAAATTATCCAAGGCCGTTGACTGGCTCAACAGTCTTATCGGCAAATACGTCATCTGGTTGATTCTGGGTTCCACCGTGATCAGCGCGCTCAACGCTGTTGTGCGCAAGGTCTTCAACACCAGTTCCAACGCCTATCTGGAAATCCAGTGGTATCTGTTTGCCGCGTCCTTCCTGATCGCCGCCGGCTACACCCTGCTCAACGGCGAACACGTGAAGATCGACGTGGTGTCGAGCAAGCTGTCCAAACGCGCGCAGATCTGGATCGACGTGTTCGGTTTCACCGTATTCCTGATTCCGTTTTGCCTGGCCATCCTGTGGTTCAGCATTCCTTTTGTGATCAAGGGCTACAACTCGGGCGAGATGTCATCCAACGCCGGCGGCCTGATCCGCTGGCCCGTGTACGCCATGTTGCCGCTGGGCTTTGCGCTGCTGCTGCTGCAA
>CAILZB010000088.1 GCA_903838565.1 uncultured beta proteobacterium
GACGCTGCACCTGCGCGACGACGCCGACGAATACCTGAGCCTGTGGAAACTCAAGGGCATCATCAGCAAATACTCCGACCACATTTCCCTGCCGATCCTGATGGAAAAGGAAGAGTGGAAGGACGGCGATCTCATCGACCCAAACGACGAAAAGGGCGGACGCCAGCCAGGGCAGATGGTCAAGACCGGCGAGTGGGAAACCGTGAACAAAGCCAGCGCGCTGTGGAGCCGCCCCAAGAAGGACATCACGCCCGAGCAGTACGACGAGTTCTACAAGCAGATCAGCCACGACTTTGAGCCGCCGCTGGCGCACACGCACAACCGCGTCGAAGGCAGCACCGAATACACGCAGCTGCTCTACATCCCGTCCAAGGCGCCGTTTGACCTGTGGAACCGCGAGAAGAAGGGCGGACTCAAGCTCTACGTGAAACGCGTCTTCATCATGGACGACGCCGAGGCGCTGTTGCCCAGCTACCTGCGCTTCGTCAAAGGCGTCGTGGACTCGGCCGACCTGCCGCTGAACGTGAGCCGCGAGCTGCTGCAGGAAAGCCGCGACGTGAAGGCCATCCGCGAAGGCTGTTCCAAGCGCGTGCTCTCGATGCTGGAAGACCTGGCGAAAAACGACAAGGCACAGCCTGCCGCTGCCCCATCAGCCGAAGGCGTGACGGACGTCGTGAGCGAAGAAGACAAGGCCGCCGCGGCCGCGAATGAAGGCAAGTACAGTAAGTTTTACGCCGAGTTCGGCGCGGTGCTGAAGGAGGGGCTGGGCGAGGACTTCGCGAACCGCGAGCGTCTGGCAAAGCTGCTGCGCTTTGCCTCGACCCAGTCGGATACCGCGAGCGTCGGCTTTGCCGACTACAAGGCCCGCATGAAGGACGGCCAGGACGCGATTTACTACATCACGGCCGAGAACCTGAGCGCGGGCCGCAACAGTCCGCAGTTGGAAGTATTCAAGAAGAAGGGCATCGAAGTGCTCGTCATGACGGACCGTGTGGACGAGTGGGCGCTGAACTACCTGACCGAGTTCGACGGCACGCCGCTGCAAAGCGTGGCCAAGGGCGCGGTCGATCTGGGCAAGCTGCAGGACGAGACCGAAAAGAAGGCTGCGGAGGAAGCCGCAGAAACCTTCAAGCCGCTACTGGCCAAGCTCAAGGAAGCGCTCAAGGACAAGGCGGCCGACGTGCGCATCACGACGCGCTTGGTGGATTCACCCGCGTGCCTGGTGGTGCAGGACGACGGCATGAGCACGCAACTGGCGCGCATGCTGAAGCAGGCCGGACAGAAGGCGCCCGACGTGAAGCCCGTTCTCGAAGTGAACGCCGAACATCCACTGGTGAAGAAACTGGAGGGATCGGTGCACTTCAACGACCTGGCGCACATCCTGTTCGACCAGGCGCTGCTGGCCGAAGGCGGCCTGCCGGACGACCCGGCGGCCTACGTGAAGCGGGTGAACGCACTCTTGGCCTGACGACCGGTGGTCCTCACCCCAGCCCTCTGCCCTTGCGGGCGAGGGCTTTCAGGGGTATCTACGTACCAGCGATTCGGCCACGCAGACCGGCTTTGCTGCGCCTTCGCATTCCACCGTGATTTCCCAGCTCATCTGCAGGCCATCGTTGGCGATCGCCTCGGACGACAGCAACTTCATGCGGGCCCGCAGCCGGCTGCCCACCCGCACCGGCGCCATGAAGCGCACGCGGTTCAATCCGTAGTTCACGCCCATGCCCGAGTCCGGGAATTCGATCGCGTCTTCAAAAAATTTCGGTATGAGAGACAGCGTCAAGAAACCGTGCGCGATGGTGCCGCCAAACGGCCCCTGCTTCGCCCGTTCCACATCGACGTGAATCCATTGGTGGTCGCCGGTGGCCTGCGCGAACAGGTTCACCTGCTCCTGCGTCACCGCGAGCCAGTCACTCACCGCGACCTCCTGCCCTACATACCGGGACATGTCCGAGAGCTGCAGCTTCTTCATGCCGCCAACCATTCACAAATCGACTGCCATTGCTCCAGATCCTTCTCGACGCGGCTGGGCGCGACATCGAACAGCGTCAGACCGTGTGCTGCCAGGTGGATGTAGTTCTGCGTGTCGCGCAAATAGCCCAGCACCGGCAGATCCAGGCTGGCGACGAATTCGCGCAACTTGTCCGCGGCAATGGTGCGGGAGTCAACACGCATGCCCACGATACCGATCTGCGCCTTACCCACGTGGCGGTTTTCCGCGAGCTGATCCAGAAAATCACGCGTGGCAAAGATGTCGAACACGCTGGGCTGCAGCGGCACGATGATCTTGTCGGCCATGCGCAGCACGTCCTTGAAACGCCAGCCGTGCAGACCCGCAGGTGTGTCCAGCACCACATGTGTCGTTCCCCTGGGCGGCTTGGCGATCAAATCGGCGTTGATGTCCCAGGTGCCAATGGGTCGCGCGCCCTCGGGCCGCAGTCCCAGCCACAGGCGCGAGGACTGCTGTCGGTCCGCGTCGCCGAGCATCACGGCGTGGCCCTGGCGCGCGAAGTGGCCGGCGATGTTGGTCGCGAGCGTGGACTTGCCCACGCCGCCCTTGGGATTGGCAACTACGACCACGGTCATGAACTTCTCCTTTACGGTTGAGTGCCTATGGTAAACGCAAGGATCCTCGGCGTCTGACCCCAAAAATCCGCATGCTGTCGCACGCCACTGGCGCAAACCTTCGCGCTCGCCTATTCTTCGAGCCTCTGAACCACGAACCCACCGAATGGAGTACGCAATGACACTCGCGGAAGAACTGCAAAAACTCGAACAGCTGCATCAGAACGGCAGCCTGACCGATACCGAATTCTCTCAGGCCAAGGCGCGCCTGCTCAAGTCAAGCACGGATGCCGGGCCCGGCATCACGGCGCTCAACGGATTGCGTCGCTCCAGCGCGGACCGCTGGATCGGCGGCGTCTGCGGTGGGCTGGCCTCGTTCACCGGCATGGACAGCTGGTTGTGGCGTCTGTTTTTCGCCCTGACCCTGCTCGCCGGCGGCATTGGCTTCTTCATGTACCTGCTGCTGTGGATTCTGGTGCCGCAGGACGTGGACCGTTGACCTTCTGCCGCACTCACCAAGGCATTGAACCGCTTTGGGCCCATCGGTCGCGGGCGCGGTCCCGCTCCTGTGCTAAAACATCAGATCACTTTTGAATCGATGGCACATGGAACTCTCGACCTGGCTCACCTTTTTTGCCGCCTCTTGGGCGATCAGCATCTCTCCCGGAGCGGGTGCCGTTGCGGCCATGAGTTCCGGGCTGAACCACGGCTTTCGCCGCGGCTACTTCACCACCTTCGGCCTGGTGCTGGGCATCTGGACCCAGGTGCTGGTGGTGGGGGCGGGCCTGGGCGCACTGGTAGCGGCGTCAAGCACAGCCTTCCTGCTGGTGAAGTGGCTGGGGGTGGCCTATCTGGTGTGGCTGGGCATTGCGCAGTGGCGCGCGCCCGCGACGCCCATGACGGCGAAACTGGACGATGCGAAACTGGTGACGCGACGCTCCATGGTGTTGCGCGGCTGGATGATCAACGCCGTCAACCCCAAGGGAACGGTCTTCCTGCTGGCGGTGGTGCCGCAGTTCTTGAGCCTGTCGCAGCCCCTGCTGCCCCAATACCTGACGATCTCTGCCACGCTGGGCTTCACCGATCTGGTGGTCATGGCGGGCTACACCGCGCTGGCGGCGCGCCTGCTGGGTGCCCTCAAGTCGCCCGCGCACATCCGCACCATGAACCGCGCCTTTGGCACGCTCTTCGTGCTGGCGGGC
This sequence comes from uncultured beta proteobacterium, assembly GCA_903838565.1. Lineage (GTDB taxonomy): Bacteria > Pseudomonadota > Gammaproteobacteria > Burkholderiales > Burkholderiaceae_C > CAIKVZ01. The sequence continues at coordinate 3,765 of CAILZB010000088.1, forward strand.
TCGCTGCTGGCGCTGTTCAAGCGCGCGACCTGAGCGATTTCTTGAGCGCCGGCTTGGCGGCCTGCGGCTTGAGCGAACGCAGCAGGGCCGAGAACTCCCGATTGAACAAGTCGGTGATGGTGTCGGGGTCGGGTACCAGGCGTGCGTCGGCGATCACCGCCAGCGTGGCTTGGCCGCGATAGCTCATGATGCTGATGCCCATGCCCAGTTCCCGCCCCGGATGCGGCACCCAGAACAGCATGCGATCGATGGCCACACCGGCCAGATAGAGCGTGCTGCTCGGACCCGCAACGTTGGTCATGACCAGGCTGGTCTTGCTGCCAAAGACCAGGTTCGCCACATCCTCCACCGCCTTGGGCGTGCGCCCGAAAATATCCAGCAGCACGCGCATGGCCATGGGCTCGGTGGAGCGCTTAAGCGCGTCCATGCGCTCCTTGGTCAGCGCCAGACGCTGCGCCGCCCTCGCCTTCGTCACCGCCAATTCCAGAATCACAAGACCGAACTCGTTGCCCATCTGACCCGCGCGCTCCGGTGGGCGCAGGTCCACCGGAACCATGGCGCGCACGGTGGTGTGGTTCACGTCGACACCGCGTCCTTTGAGGTAGGTGCGCAAGGCCCCCGTCATCGCGGCGACGAGCACGTCGTTCACCTTTGCGTCAAAGTGCGCCCCGATGGCCTTGACGTCCTTGATCGCCACTGGCGCCGACCAGGCGACGTGTTTGCGCATACCGAAATCGCCCTTGAACGGCGACGGCGGATCGGGCCATTTCAGCAACTCGGCGACCAGCATGCCAGCGCCGCTGACCACCAGCGCAGCCTTGTCAAGAATCCCCAGCGGTGGCGTCGCCAGCTTGAGCACCGGCGCAGTGGGTTGCCGCGTGCCGGGCGCCGGATCAAACAGCCGCTGCATCACGCCCATCATGGCGGTGCCATCGGCTATGCAGTGGTGAAAGCGCATGACCAAGGCGCTGCCGCCCTCGACCTGATCCACCACGTGCACCTGCCAAAGCGGCTGCTCACGGTCCAGCGGCGTGCTGGCGATGTCGGTGATCAAGGCCATCAGCGCGGCCTGATCGTGCGGCGCGGGCAGCGCGACATGGTGCAGATGCTGGTCCATGTCAAAGTGCGGAACATCCTCCCAATGCGGCGTGGGCAAGGGAAAGCCGCGCTCCACCACGCGCTGGTGAAAACGTTCGAACCGGGCCAGTCGCTCGCGGTAAACAGCGCACACCTGATTGAAGTCCAACGGCTTTTTCGTCAGCAGGACGCCCGTCACCATCGCCAGGTTTGCGGGTCCGTCCATGTGGTACCAGGCCGCGTCCACAGGGCTCATCGCGTGGGTTGTCATGGTGTGCCTTTCACAACCCATCCATGCTAAGGACCTGCTCCAGCCACGGTTTGATCCTCGTCAAACCGACTGACCTACGCCCTTTGTTGCAGGCGTTCCAGCACCGCTTCCGAGCGGAGTTCGCGCAGCGCGTCTGCCGCAATCCAGCGCGCCGAGCGTGTGCCTTGCTGCTGAATGCGATGGGCCGCGGCAAGGGCGGCCAGATGGAGCGCCGGGTTGCGCTTGCCAATGCAGCGCAGCGCCCAGTTCACGGCCTTCTTCACGAAGTTGCGCTCGTCATCGGCGGCGGCTTCGATGAGATCGAGCGCGGCCACAAATTGCGCATCGTCTGCCCGTTTGTCGTGCACCACGAGCGCGGCCAGCAGCGAAAACGCCGCGCGCCGCACGAATTCACCGCGCCGCTTCGCCCACACCTGAACCTTGTGCCAGGCCAGCGGTGACGCGACAAAGGCGCTGGCGCAGACCTGGTCGCAGACGTCCCAGGAGCCAAAGTCATTGGCCCAGCGATCCATTTGCCGTGATGTCAACCGGGCTGGCTCGGCCACCATGCCGGCGACGATGCGGGCATCGGGAATGCCCGTATCCCACAGCGCCAGCGCCAAGGCATGGTCGTGACCCAGTTGCCTGGCGATGCGCCGCATGGCCGGCACGGACAGCCCCAGTCGGCCTTCAGGGTTGATGCCAAAGCGCGCCATGCCCGCGAGTTGGTCCGGGCGCGCGTCCTGCTGCAGCAGGGTCAGCGCCAAGCTCAGGCGGCCCACAACCCCGTGGCCTCAGCCGTTGGCGCGCGTGGCCAGGATCTCGAACGCGGGCAGGGTCTTGCCTTCAAGCACTTCCAGGAAGGCGCCGCCGCCGGTGGAGATGTAGCCGACCTGCTTTTCGATGCCGTACTTGGCAATCGCCGCCAGTGTGTCGCCGCCGCCGGCGATGCTGAAGGCGCTGGACTCGGCGATGGCGTGGGCGATGGCCTTGGTGCCGCCTTCGAACGCCGGGAACTCGAACACGCCCACCGGGCCGTTCCAGACGATGGTGCCGGCGGCCTTGAGCTGCGTCGCCAGCAACGCTGCCGTCTCAGGACCGATGTCCAGAATCAGGTCGTCGTCTTCCACCGCAGTGGCTGCCTTGACCGTCGCCTCGGCGGTGGCAGAGAACGACTTGGCCGTCACCACGTCGGTCGGAATCGGCACGGCAGCGCCGCGCGCCTTCATGGCTTCCATGACCGCCTTGGCTTCGTCCAGCAGTTCGCGCTCGGCCAGGCTCTTGCCGATGTTCAGCCCCATCGCCAGCATGAAGGTGTTGGCAATGCCGCCGCCGACAATGAGCTGATCCACATTGGCCGCCAGGCTCTTCAGAATAGTGAGCTTGGTCGACACCTTGGAGCCCGCCACAATCGCCACCAGCGGGCGTCTAGGGGCCTTCAAGGCCTTGGTGATGGCATCCATCTCGGCCGCGAGCAGGGGCCCGGCGCAGGCAACTTTCGCGAAACGCGCGATGCCGTAGGTGGACGCTTCAGCCCGGTGCGCCGTACCGAAGGCGTCGTGCACGAAGATGTCGCAAAGCGCTGCCATCTTCTTCGACAGTTCTTCGGAATTTTTCTTCTCGCCCTTGTTCACACGGCAGTTTTCCAGCAGCACCAGTTGGCCCGGCGCCACGGTGACGCCATCGACCCAGTTCGCCACGACGGGGATCTCGCGATGCATGAGCTCGCCCATGCGCGCAGCCACCGGCGCGAGCGAATCGGCCGGTTTGAATTCACCTTCCGTGGGGCGCCCCAGGTGCGAAGTCACCATCACTGCCGCACCGGCGTCCAGCGCCATCTGGATGCAGGGGATGGAGGCGCGGATGCGCGTGTCTTCGGTGATGTGGCCCGCGTCGTCCTGCGGCACGTTCAGATCGGCGCGGATGAAGACACGCTGCCCTTTGACTTTGCCCTGGGCACAGAGGTCGGAGAAACGGATGAACTTCATTTCGATATCACCCGCACCATCTCCAGCACCTTGCTGGAGTAGCCCCATTCGTTGTCGTACCAGGCCACGATCTTCACGAAGGTGCCGTCCAGCGCCATGCCGGCTTCGGCGTCGAACACCGAAGTGCAGCTCTCGCCGCGGAAGTCGGTGGACACGACCTTTTGCGTGGTGTAGCCCAGCACACCCTTCATCGGACCTTCGGATGCGGCCTTCATCGCCGCGCAGATGGCTTCGTAGGTGGTTTCGTTCTTCAACTCCAC
>CAILZB010000089.1 GCA_903838565.1 uncultured beta proteobacterium
AACTCGAACAGCAGGTCAGCGTGCCGATTGGAATAGGACAGGTAGCCCACCTCGTCGATGAGCAGCAGGTCCGGTGCCGAGTAGTGGCGCAGACGCCGGCGCAGCGTGGAGTCACTGTCCAGTGCCGACAGGTCACCCAGCGCTCGTCACCGGCGCCATGACGATGCTGTCAGCTGGTGCCGCCTTTGGCGCGGACAGTACCGACAAAACAATCGCCGACTGGCAAACCATGGCGCAATCTGATCTGGATGCGGTCAAACGACTGATACAACAGGTACATCCAGGCTCCATGGACAATCTCAACCCGGCATTCGAAGCATGGACCGATTCTGGCTATCAGCAAGCACAAAAGCTCATACCCAAAGTTCACAGCTATGACACCGCCATGGCCGCTGTGCGCTACTACGTGACCGGCTTTTATGACGGGCACCTCGGTTACTCAGACAATGCACGAGCCAATGCTTCCGTGCAAGTCACCGGCTGGCGCGTCGATCTCGTCCAAGGTGCGTACATAGTCACCGACGCCGCTCCATCCTGGCCAGCAGCCATGCCACCCGTTGGCGCAAAATTGATCGAATGTGACGGCCACACTGTCGAGGAACTCTTGCGCAACAACATCGCTCCCTTCTACGACCGGAGAAATTTTTCAACGGTGAAGGCGCTGCTGACGCCCATGCTTGCCGTCAAACCACTCACCGGAATGGAACTTAAACAATGCCGATTCAAAACGGACCAGGGGGCACCCATTGACGCTACCGTTCACTATCAATCTGCCACTCCGGATTTGGCGCAAAAACTGCTTTCGCCCCACCACGTGGATCTCATTCGGCCGGTCCATTCGGTGCAACTCAGCGACAACATTTTATGGATTCGATCCGCATCCTTTGAACTTCGGCCAGAACTTGTGACTGAGTTGGACACGGTGTTGGCGAAACTACCCTCTCTGGCCAGCAAGAGTGGCATTACCCACATCGTCTTTGACGTTCGCAACAACGGTGGCGGCGACAGCAACGTGGGCAACAGGCTGCTTGAGGCCGCCACAGGTGGACTCGAATACGACCAAGCTGGCATTGAGAAATTACCCCCGGTGTACGCACAATGGCGCGTATCGGATGAGTCCATTGCCACAGTCGCCTGGTATGTTTCCGAAATGACCAAGGCACTGGGACCTGACCACGCCGATGTGCAAGAGACCAAGCAACTCCTTGCGAAGCTCAAAGCAGCAATAAAAACCAAGCAAATTTGGGTCGACGAATCCGACGGCTACGCCATCAACCGAACTGAGGTACAACGTCGTCACGGAAAACTGCGACGCTTCAACGGAACCGTTGTGCTGTTAACCGACTCGGCGTGTTTCAGTGCCTGTCTGGACTTTGCTGACGCCATCCGCCTGATACCCAATTCCATCCATTTGGGTCAGACCACCGATGCTGATACCGTGTATTTGAACGGTGGGCTCATGGACTTACCCAGTGGCAACAAGCTCTTTATGCCGCTAAAAGTCTGGCGAAACCGAACCCGCGGTCACAACGAACCCCTCGTTCCTGATGTTCCACTGACCGTCGATATGGCAAATGACGCGGCGGTTTACCAAGCAACGCTGTCTGCCCTGAAGGCTCGGTAACAAACGTTCGGTCTTGACCCAGGGACCGACGGTATTCAGAACGTCCCCGGATATGCCCCGCCGTCGGCCAGCACGTTCTGGCCCGTCATGTAGCCAGCGTGCTGGCTGCACAGGAAGGCGCAGATGGCACCGAACTCTGCCGGGTTGCCGAAGCGTTGCGCGGGGATCGCCGTGCGGCGCGCTTCGCTCAGCGTCTCCACCGATTTCCCGGTGCGCGCGGAGGCGCCCTGGAAAATCGCCGCCAGCCGGTCCGTGTCAAAGGCGCCGGGCAGCAAGTTGTTGATGGTGACGCCCTTGCCCGCGAGCGCACTGCGCGACGCCCCGGCCACAAAACCGGTCAGGCCACTGCGCGCACCGTTGGAGAGTCCCAGGATGTCGATCGGCGCTTTCACCGCGCTCGATGTGATGTTCACGATGCGGCCAAAACCGCGCGCCATCATGCCGTCCACCGTGGCCTTGATGAGCTCGATGGGGGTGAGCATGTTGGCGTCGACGGCGCTGATCCATGCGTCCCGGTCCCAGGCACGGAAGTCGCCCGGGGGCGGGCCGCCGGCGTTGGTGACGACGATGTCGAAGTCGATGCGCTGCGCGAACACGGCCTCGCGTCCCGCCGTGGTGGTGATGTCGGCACAGACGCTCAGCACGCTCGCGTCGGCCGGGCGCAGCGGGTCGGCGCGCAATTGCACTGCAGCCTCCTCCAGCGCACCCTCTCTTCGCGCCACGATCAGCACGTTCACGCCTTCGCGCACCAGCGCCTGCGCGCAGCCGAAGCCCAAACCCCGGCTCGCGCCGCACACCAACGCCCATTTGCCTGCAATACCTAAGTCCATGAATCTCTCCCGGTTGTGAATGTTGAATGCTCAGTGGCTGGCCTTGCGGCCCGCGCTGGTGAATACGAAGATGCCCGCGATCACCAGGGCCGTGCCGGCCGCCACCCAGGCGGTGAAGGGCTCGCCCAGAATCAGCACACCCATGAGGATGGTGGACATGGGGCCCACCATGCCGGTTTGCGCGGCCATGCCCGATCCTATGCGCTCGATCGCCATCATCACCATCAGCACCGGCACGGCGGTGCAGGCTGTCGCGTTCAACAGCGACAACCACAGCACAGGCGTAGCCACCAGCGCCGCGCTCATGGGGCGCAGCAGCACGAACTGCAGAATGCACAGCAGGCAGGCCACTGTGGTGGCCATGCCCACGAGCCGCATCGAGCCCAGGCGCTGCACCAGTTCGCCGCTGTAGACGAGGTAGATGGCATAGCTCACGGCGCTCAAGAACACGAGCAAGGCACCCCAGGCTGCCTGAGCGCCTTCGAGCTTGATTTCGTGCCCGAACACCAGCACCACGCCGGCGTAGCTGATGGCCATGCCCAAGGCCTGCATGCGCGTGATGCGCCGGCGATAGAGCACCCAACCCAGCAGCAACACCAGTGTGGGGTTGAGGTACAGGATGAGTCGCTCGAAGGACGCGCTCACATACGCCAGTCCGGCGAAGTCCAGAAAGCTCGCGAGGTAGTAGCCGCTGAAGCCCAGGCCCAGCACGCCGATCCAGTCGCGGCGCGTGAGCGCGGGCTTGCGTGTGCCGCCCTGTTTGTAGGTGGCCCACCACGCCATGGCGGCAAAGATGGGCAGGGCAAACAGCATGCGGTACATGATCAGCGTGACGGCATCCACGCCGTGCCGATACGCCAGCTTGACGATGATGGCCTTGCCGCTGAAGGCGATGGCGCCACAGGTGGCCAGTGCCAGGCCGATGAACAGGTGCTTGCGCTCTGCGGCTGTCGCGAGGTGCTTGGCATCCAAACTCAAAACCCCACCGCCTGACCGTCGCGGCGCGGGTCGCTGGCGGCCACATAGCCTTCGCGTCCGGGGTCGCCCATGCGCCAGATGAACTGGCCGGCGCCGAAGTCCTGATACGAGTTGCCCGCGCCCCCGATGTCGGAGATGACATGGCCGCGATCGCGCAGGCCCTGCACGGTGGCGCCGTTCATGGCGGCTTCGACGTTGAGCTCCATGCCTTCGTGGTAACGCCAGCGCGGCGCGTCGCAGGCGGCCTGCGGGTTCTGGCCGTAGTCGAGCATGCGCACCAGCGTCTGCATGTGGCCCTGCGGCTGCATGTTCGCGCCCATCACGCCGTAACTCATGACGGGCTGTCCGTCTTTGGTGAGGAAGGCCGGAATGATGGTGTGGAATGGGCGCTTGCCCGGCGCCACCAGATTGGCCGGATTGAGCGCGTTCGCATCCAGGCTGAAGCTGTGGCCGCGGTTCTGCAGGCTGACGCCAAACGTGGGCTCCACGCAGCCCGAGCCAAAGCCCATGTAGTTGCTCTGGATGAAGCTCACCATCATGCCGGACGCGTCGGCTGCGCTGAGATAGATCGTGCCACCCTTGACCGGGTTGCCGGCGCCAAAATTCTGTGCCCGTTTCATGTCAATGAGGCGGGCGCGCGACGCCAGATAGGACGGGTCCAGCATCTGCGCCGGCGTGACTTCCATGCTGGAAGGTTCGGCCACATAGCGGTACACGTCGGCGAAAGCCAGCTTCATGGCTTCGACCTGCAGGTGTTGCGAATCGACGTCGTCCACGGCCAGCGCCGCCACATCGAACTGGCCCAGAATACCTAAAGCGATGAGCGCGGCGATGCCCTGGCCGTTGGGGGGAATCTCGTGCAGCGTGTAGCCACGGTAGCTCTGCGAGATCGGCTGCACCCACTCGGGCCGGTACGCGGCAAAGTCGGCTGCGGTGATGCTGCCGCCGTGCTGGCTGGAAAAGCGCTCGATCGCATGCGCGATATCGCCGCCATAGAAGGCTGCGCCCTGGCTCGCGCCGATGGCGCGCAAGGCCTTCGCGGCCGCCGGAAACTGGAAAAGCTCGCCCACCTGGGGCGCGCGTCCGCGCGGCATGAAACTCTGTGCGAAGCCGGGCAGCGTGCGCAACTCGTCCGTGGCTGCAGCCCACTTCTGCTGCACCACCGGCGGCACCAGATAGCCGCGCTCGGCGATCTCGATCGCGGGCTGCATCAGATCGGCAAAAGGCAGCTTGCCAAAGCGTTCGCTCAAAGCCACCCAGCTGGCGACGGCGCCGGGCACGGTGACCGAATCAAAGCCGCGCTTGGGCGGGTTCTTCTCGTTCTCGCCGTACTTGCGCTTGAAGTATTCCGGCGTCCAGGTCTGCGGCGCGCGGCCGGAGGCGTTCAGGCCATGCAATTCCTTGCCATCCCACAGGATGCAGAACGCGTCGCTGCCCAGACCGCAGCTCACGGGCTCGCAGATGGTGATGGCCGCCGCGGCTGCCACGGCAGCGTCCACGGCGTTGCCGCCGAGCAGCAACATGCGCAAGCCGGCCTGCGCCGCCAGCGGGTGCGAAGTGGAGACCACGTTGCGCGCAAACAGCGGAATGCGCGCGCTGGTGTAGGGGTTGGAGAAGTCGAAGTTCATGGTGAAGGGCCCCTCACTTGAGCAAGGTGGTCTCGAAAAATTGCACGGTGGAATAGAAATAGTAGTCGACGTTGGGTTTGCGCGCGAAACCATGGCCTTCATTGTCGGCCAGCAGGTACCACACGGGGACGCCATTCTTGCGCACCGCAGCCACCATCTGTTCGGCCTCGGTGAAGGGCACGCGCGGATCGTTCTTGCCCTGCACCACGAACAGCGGCACCTTGATTTCCTGCGCATGGTTCAGCGGCGCGATGGTGTCCATGAAAGCGTGCATCGCCGGGTCGCGCTCGTCGCCGTACTCCACACGCCGCAGATCACGCCGGTAGCTCTCGGTATTGTTCAGGAACGTGACGAAGTGGCTTATGCCTACGACGTCGATGGCGCCGCGCAGCAGAGCGCTGTAGTCCACCGCCGTGGCCAGGCTCATGTAGCCACCGTAGCTCCCGCCCGTGACCACGACGCGACCCGCGTCCAGCCGTGGATGCGTTCCCAGCCACGAGAGAAAAGCGCCGCCGTCCTTGACCGAGTCCTTGCGCTTGAAGCCGTTGTCCAGGTCCATGAAGCGCTTGCCGTAGCCCGACGAGCCGCGCACATTGGGCAGCAAAACCGCCAGTCCCATTTCGTTCAGGTAGTAGTTCCAGCGCCCCATGAAATGCACCGTGGACTGGCCTTCGGGTCCGCCGTGAAAGTCCACAATCACGGGGCGTTTTCCGGGGAATTTGGCGGCGTCGGGCAGATACAGCCAGGCGCTGATGGGCAGACCGTCAAAGCTCTTGATCTGCACCAACTCCGGGCTGATGAACTGATCGGGGTTCACGCCCGGCGCGGCATAGGCGGTGGTCCAGCGCTGCGCCTTTGCGTTCTTCAGGTCAAAGCTGTAGACGTCGCCCGGACTTTGCGGCGAGTTCAGTGAAAACGCGAACTGACCCCGGTTGCGCTTGTGCCAGCGTGCACTGGCGATGGAACCCGCCTCAATCGTCGGACGTGGCAGCTCGCGGCCGCTGAGGGCGTCGAACAGCCGCAACTCACTGCGACCATTGTTGTTCACCACGGCGAGCAGGCGTCGGCCATCTTTGGACAGCGTGAAATCATCGATGTCCCAGGGGATGTGGCGCGTCAGTACTTTGAGCTTCCTGGCCTTCAGGTCGTAGACCGCGAGCTCGAAGAATTCGCCGCCCTGATTCGTCGTGAGGAAAAGTCGTCGCCCGTCCGGACTCCATTCGACTCCACCGTAACCGGCCGGGGGCTCGCCAATGGCTGGCAGGACCTTCTGCGCTGCACCGCTGCGGGCGTCGATGATGAAGACGTCCGAATCGCTGGGCGTGCGGTACTGCAGCGCAGCGATGCGCCGGTCGTCGTGGCTGAAGCGGAAATCCTCCCAGCCGCCGCCGGGCAACTCGGCCAGTTTCATCTTGCGCGCAGGCGCCAGCGGATCGACCCAGGTCAGTGTGGTCGCGATGGCCTCGCGCTTGCCGCTTTGCGCGGTCTTGTCCAGGGGCACGGCGCTGATCAGCAATCTGTCGCCAGCATGCGTCCAGCGCGAGGCGCTGCGTTCATCGGGGTTGGAGAGCAGGGTCGACTCGCGCGTGTCCAGGTCCATGCGGAAGATCTGCGTGGCCTCGTTGCCGCCGCTGTCACGCGCGTAGACGATGTACTTGCCGTGCACCGGGTTGAATGACGCCGCCGACACCGGGTCCGGAAAATCGGTCAGCTTCTCCAGCGTCCCGCCGGGGGACGCCAGGCGATAAATCTGCGCGGTGCTGGCGCCGGCCTCGCGATGGCGCACCAGCATCACTGGCTGCGTCGGATGCCAGTCGACAAAACCGTTGCCGCGAAACTCGTTGTAGGGTGCCACCCTGTCCGCGATGCTCTGGGCAATGGCAGGCATGCCGTCGACCAGCAGATGTGCATTGGGCGTCAACACGGCGTCCTGCGCCTGCACGAAAAACGCGCCCATCGCCAGCGCCAGCGCACAGATCCATTGTTTCATTCCCACTCCCTTGTCCAGCAAAAAAAGATCGACCCAGCGCAGCCCAAGCTACACCTTTTGAGTCCCCGAGCGCGCATTGAATATGCCGAAGCAGGCAGCACGCGCATCGTCCTGCGGCGGCAGCTTGGCGCAGACCGCGTCGATCTGCATCGACAGCTTCTTCAGCGCGGCGTCGTGCCGATGGTGCGCGTTCCAGGCCAGCAGTTTCTGGCCCATCTTTTCCAGGCCGCGGCGGTTGCGCTCGTAGAAGTACTCCGGCACGGGTTCGATTTCGCCCAATACGGTGGCCACCGCCTTCTCGATTCGCGCTGCGTCCTGGGGCGTGAGTTCAATCAACCGACTCACGTAAACGCCGCCCCATTGCAGGCGCGTCGCAGGCCCCACGGACTGCTCCCATGCCTTCTGCGTCCAGTCCAGTGCGGCCGCCTTGTTGCCCCGGGTCTTGGCGTTGGCTGCCAGCACCAGCATGTGATAGTAGGGTGAAATCGCCTTGGGCAACTCGGCCTTGAGCAGCGCATCGGACTCATCCAGCAAACCGGCCTGGCTCAGCAAGTCGGCCGCACCCGGAATCACCGACTGGCGCTCGTAGGCGCTGGTCGTCACTTTGTCGGCTTCGGCCACCGCGGCGCGCACCTGGGCCAGTTGCACAAGGCCGAGCTTGGGCAACGCGCCCTTGGGAAGATCCAGCTGGACCAGAGCGACCCTGGCCGAGACTGCAGACAGGCGATCGGAGGTGGACAAGGAGGCGTCGGCCGCCAGGCGATCCAGGGCCGCGTTCATGGCCGCGAGCAAGCCTCGGCGCTCGGCGCTGGCCGGGCTGCTCAACGACTGCACGAGGTCGGCGCCATCATTCACCAGCAGGTCGAAGTTGACGCGCGCCTGCGCTGCGTCATTCAGGATTTGCAGCACACGCTCGCGGCCCGCCCGGGCGTTGGGCTGCGCGGTCTTATCCTGCGCCAGCGCCACGATGGACCACAGTGCCAGGCGCGATGCCGAAGCGCTCTGTTCGGTGGGACAGGCCTGCGCCAGCTTACCCAGGGTGGCGGCACGTTCGCTGGCGGCAACCAGCTGCGCTTCGTCCTGGTCCCAGGCGTAATACGACAGCATGCGCCAGGCATCCGGCGTGATCGCCGCGCCCGCCAAAGCCGCAGCCAAAGATTCCTTGACCGAGCCCGTGGACGCGAGCCCCAGGTTCAGCAGCTCCATGTACCTGGCCGCGTCAACCTCGCCGGGCAGGCGCGTAATCTCGCCGCCGTCGGGCCGAAACAGGATCATGGTCGGGTACCCGCGCACCTTGAATTGGGCGCCCAGTTTTTGCGCGCCGGCCGTGTCGCCGTCCAGATACACGGGGACGAAGGATTGGCTGCGCGCGATGAAGTCCGCTCGCGTGAACACCGTGGCCTTGATCTGATTGCAGGGCGGGCACCAGACCGCCCCCCAGTACAGGAACACCGGTTTGTTCGCCGCCTTGGCCTGGGTAAAGACGGCAGCGATGTTGGCGCCTTCAGGCTTGACCCAGGAGACGGCGGTCGGCGCCGCAGCAGCGGGCGCGGCTGCCGGTTTCGCTGGACTGGCCACCGGCTCAGGCGACTTGGAGCAGGCCAGCAGGAGCAGTGACAGTGCCAACGCGCCAGCGATTCTTGTCATGGTGACTTCTCATCAGGGAAATGGGTCGATTCTAGAAGCGGCGCCAGTGCCCCGCGATTGCCAGCTAGTATTGCGCAATATCAATTCGACGCCGCAACGGCAATCCTAGACTGGCGCCAGCATTCCCAACATTTTCTTGGAGTTCCATCATGGCCAAAATTCATGCGTCCCTGGTCCTTTGCCTGGGTCTTGCCGCTTGCGGCGGCGGCGGCGGGAGCGGCAGCGGCAGCGCGCCCATCATCACGTCGGACAACTACCTGACCGTGGCGCAGGAGGCCCTCGCCACCACGAAATACCTCCTCACATCGGGCAACTTCGTCAGCGGCACGCCCGCGGCCACGGGCGCGCCGGCGCAAGTGCTCTCCGCCGCCCTGCCCCAAGTCGCTCGGGGGTTGGGGGCCGCGCGCAGACAACTGGCGTCGAGTTCGCAGTCGCAGACAGTGGCCTGCCCTTCGGGTGGCAGCATGACGGTGACGGCCGTTGACGCCAACGGCAATGGCGTGCTCGATGCCGGTGATTCCTTCTCCATGCTCATGGCGGCCTGCCAGTCCGCGGGCGAGACGGTCGACGGCGCTTTGGGAATGACCATCAACAGCCTGACCGGCGACATCAATACCGACGTCTATGCGCTGGGCGCCAGCATGACCTTCACCAACCTGGCTTCGACGTCCGCCGCCACCACCACCACCGGCTCGGGCAGCATCGGGCTGGTGCTCACGTCGCGCGGCTTGAACGACCAGACCATGGCCTTCACGGTTCCCAGCTTTGTCACGACATCCACCTACGCCAACGTCACGCACAGCGTGTCGCTGACGAACTTCGGCCTCACGCAAACTCTGTCGCCATCGGGGTCGGGGTTCAGCAGCGCGTTTGCTGTGAACGGCAGCTTCGCGTCGTCGGCGTTCAACAACAACAGCCTGACGCTCAGCAGCATCAGCCCGTTCGTTCAAGCCAGTACGCAGGCCTATCCTGCCAGCGGCCAGCTCGTGGTCTCGGACGCCACGCAGCGCAAGGTACGCATTACGGCGCTCAACGCCACGCAGGTGAAAATCGAGATCGATGCCAGCGCCAGTGGGGTGTACGAGCTTTCCGTCACCAAGCTCTGGAGCGAACTGCTTTGATGGCCGAGACCGGCGGCGCGCGCCGCCGGCGGTCCGCTGCGTTCAGGCGGCGTTCTTGGTCGCGACGATGATCTGGAAGTTACCGAAGAACACCGTGTGGCGCTCGCACGTCAGGCCGCCCATGGCCTGCAGCTGCGCCAGCGGATCATGTGAATCCCACAGCGCCAGACCCAGCGGCTCGAACACCTTGAAGTAGGTCCAGCTCAGAGCGCGCAACACCCACAGGTCGGGCCGATGAAATTCGGCCAGATAGAGTTTGCCACCGGGCGCCAGCACGCGGCAGGCCTCGCTCAAGGCCTGGCCCTTGAGGTGATGCGGCAGTTCGTGCAGCAGAAAGAAGATCACGTTGGCATCGACCGAACGGTCGGCCAGCTTCATGGCCGTGGCGTTTTCTTCCAGGTATTGCATGTGGTTCTCGAAGTCGCCGAGCTTGCCCTGCGCATGGTCGAGTTCGTTCTGGATGATGTCGGCCACCAGCACCTTGCGCGCCCCCGACTCGACCGCTGCCGTCACCACACGCGGGATCACATTGCCGAAGGCGCAGGAGGTGATGAGCACGTTCTTTCCATCCAGGTTCATGTGGCGCAGCCCGGTGGTGATGGACGACACCAGACGGTCGTACTGGAACAGCAGAATCGCCGCGATGATGGGCTGAAAATCGACCAGCTTGATCAGCCGCATGTTGGAGTAGATCGGATAGACATGGTCCGCGTCCTTGGTCGGACCGGAGAAGGCACCGCGCATCAGCAGGGCGCCGCGCGTGAGCGTGAAGAAGAACAGGGCCGTGCCTGCCAGAACGAACACCACGGAAAAAGCGATATATGACAACCAAGCTGGCATGACATTCCTTAAGAGTCAAAACGGCAGGGCAGTCGACTTCGTTAACCACCTCTCTGCACGAGGGCAATTATCCTCGTGCGAGTTTTCGATAAACTTGTTCCAAATCAGTAAAGTTGTCAGAGATCAATTATTTAACCCCAAGGAGTGTTCCGTGCGTTTTTCATTTTTCAGCAGTGTTTTGGTGCTGGCCTTTGCCGCCGGCGCGTCGGCCCAGACCGCCACCACGGCTGCGGCCCCCAAGGAGGTTGCGGCTGTGACCACCGCCAGCGGTCTGACTTACCGCTCGCTGACAGAAGGCACGGGTGCCAGTCCCAGCGCCAGCGACACGGTGAAGGTGCACTACCGCGGCACGCTGATGGACGGTACCGAGTTCGACAGCTCCTACAAGCGCGGGCAACCCGCCGAGTTCCCGCTGAACCGCGTCATCAAATGCTGGACCGAAGGCGTGCAGCGCATGAAGGTCGGCGGCAAGGCCAAGCTGGTGTGCCCACCGGCCATCGCCTATGGCGAGCGCGGCGCTCCGGGCGCCGTGCCACCGAACGCGACGCTGAACTTCGAAGTCGAACTGCTGGGAATCAGCAAGCGCTAGACGCACCGTCGTCTTCAGTGCCCCGTGATCTTGCGGTGCATGCGGCGGATCGACCACCACACGCCCAGGGCCACAAAGGGGATCGCAATCGCGGCCGAAGTCTCGCCCGACAGCGGCCAGCCGATGGGATGCGCGCCCTTGGCCAGGTAGCTCACGAGGCCGACGATGTAGTAGGTGATGGCCGCGACCGACAGGCCTTCCACCGTGGCTTGCAGCTTGAGCTGCAGATCCTGGCGCTGGTTCATGCTGGCCAGCAGCGCCTGACTGCTTTGCTGTTGCTCGATCTCGACGCGCGTGCGCAGCAGGCTGCTCATGCGCGAGATGCGCTCGGACAGCGCCTGCTGGCGCCGCTCGGCCCAGTCGCAGGTGCTCATGGCCGGGCTCAGGCGCCGCTCCATGAAGTCCTTGATGGACTGCATGCCTTCCAGCCGGGTCTCGGCAATGTCGTTGATGCGCCGGTTCACCAGATCGAAATAAGCGCGGCTCGCGGAAAAACGCGAGTGCGTCGCCGCGTACTGCCCTTCCACTTCGCCGGCCAGACGCGTCAGCCGGTCCAGCAGTTCGGGTTCCTCGTTGCGCTGCGCAGTGCGGATCGCCCCGGCCAGCGACGCCAGTTCCCCCTCCCCGCGCGTCAGCAAGCCCATGGCGTCCCGCGCAATCGGCAAGCCCAGCAGGGCCGCCATGCGGTAGCCTTCAATCTCGATCAGGCGTTGCATCAATCGGCCCAGGCGGCGCGGCGTGAGCTGCTCCGTGAACACCAGCACGCGCGAATAGCCGTCGGCGTGGATGGCGAAATCGGTGTGCACTTCGGCCGCGCCATCCACGACGCGCGAAGCCACCAAAGTCTCGTCAAACAGCAGCCGTTGCCTGAGTTCGACCGCACCATCGATGCGCTGTGGCAAGGCCCACAGATGCAACGCGCTCAGGCACGAGCCCGGCAGTCCGGCGAGCCAGTCCTGCGGCACCATCTCCAGCGCCAGCGGCGGGTCCTGCGACACCACCGACGTCAGCTCCAGCGGCCGGATGAAGGTGTAGGTCACGAACTCGGTGTGCATCTCCCAGCGCAGCCGAAAGGCGCCCAGATCGGCACGCATGTGCGTGAGCTGTTCTGTCGGCGGCGGCAGATGGTGGTCGCGCAGCAGTCGCGCCAGATGCTCGCGGCTGGCGTCGCGCCCTGCCGCGTCGGTGAGCATCACGATGTGCGTGAGCGCCAGTGGCGCGCTCATGGGCTCGGGCGGACGGGCGTGGATTTCGTTGTGCAGCGCGACGCGCTGCGGGTGTTGCTTCAAATGGCGGCTGTGTGGCATGGGATCCTCGTGCAAGGATTGTGCCGCAGCATGGACGCGGCTACGACAACGGCGGCGTGGCGGAGAGAACTTCTTCCAGCGTGGTCACGCCTTCGGCCACGCGCAAGGCGCCGGCCAGGCGCAGCGGACGCATGCCGTCGACCACGGCCTGACGCCGCAGCGACTCCAGGCTGGGCTGCTGCGTGACCTTGTCCTTAAAGGCTTCGCCGATGGTCATCAACTCGTACAGACCCATGCGGCCCTTGAAGCCGGTCATGCGGCATTCCACGCAGCCCACGGCCTTGAAAGGACGGTAGTCGCCGTTGATCTTCCAGGGCTTGACGATTTCGTCCAGCGTGTCGCGCGAAGTCTCATCGTCGGGCAGCTTGCAGTTCTTGCACAGCGTTCGCACCAGACGCTGCGCCAGAACACCCAGCATGGTGGCGTTGATCAGGTAGGACGGCACGCCCAGTTCCATGAGTCGGTTGATGGCCGCGGGCGCGTCGTTGGTGTGCAGCGTGGAGAACACCAGATGCCCGGTGAGGGCCGCCTGCACCGCCATGTCGGCCGTCTGCGCGTCGCGGATTTCGCCCACCATGATGATGTCCGGGTCCTGCCGCATCAGCGCACGCAAGCCTTCGGTGAATCCGAAGTCCAGTTGCGGCTGCACCTGCGTCTGGTTGAAGGCGATCTCGATCATTTCGATCGGGTCTTCGACCGTGCTCACGTTCACCTCTTCCGTGGCCAGGCGTTTCAGCGTGGAATACAGCGTGGTGGTCTTGCCCGAGCCGGTGGGACCGGTCACCAGGATGATGCCGTGCGGGCGCTTCACCAGCGTTTCCCAGCGCTGCGCGTCGTGCAGCGAAAAGCCCAGTCCGTCCAGGTCCTTGAGCGTGGTGTCGGGGTCGAAGATGCGCATCACCATCTTTTCGCCAAAGGCTGTGGGCAGCGTGGAGATGCGCATCTCCACCTCCTCGCCCAGCTGGTTGCGCGTCTTGATGCGGCCGTCCAACGGGCGGCGCTTCTCGATCACGTCCATGCGTCCGAGCAGCTTGATGCGCGCCGTCATGGCGTTGTGCACGCCGATGGGCATCTGGTACACGCGGTGCAGGATGCCGTCGATGCGGAAACGGATCGCGCCCTGATCGCGCCGCGGCTCCAGATGGATGTCGCTGGCGCGCTGGTCGAACGCGTACTGCCACAGCCAGTCGACCACGCGCACGACGCCCTGGTCGTTGGCGTCCAGCGCCTTGTTGGCCTTGCCAAGCTCCACCAGCTGCTCGAAGCTGGCGGTGATGTTGTTGCCCGCGCCCTGCTTCATCGCCTGGCGCACCGACTTGGCGAGCGAGAAGAACTCGGCCGTGTAGCGCAGTATGTCGTGCGGTGCGCTCAGCACGCGGCGCACGCTGCGCCTGCTCTGGCGCTCCACTTCCTGCACCCAATCGGTGACAAAGGGCTCGGCCGTGGCGATCACCAGTTCGGTCAGCGTCACCTGCACCGGCAGGATGTGATGGCGCTCGGCAAAGACCGCGCTGATGGCGTCGGCCACCTTGCCCACATCGACCTTGAGCGGGTCGATGCGGAAATAGTCCAGTCCGCTGTGCTGTGCCAGCCACTGCACCAGCATGTCCATGTCCAGCACCTTGCCATCGCTGGCGCGCTTCATCGCGACTGCCGCGAGGCGCTCCAGCGGATGCTGGCGGCTCTCGGCCTGGGCGCAGCGCGCGATCGTGCGTTGCGCCTCGGCGTCGTCAATCACGCCGTCGGCATTGAGCCACTCCACCAGGCCGCGCCAGGTCACCGGCCCGAAATAGGCGGGCTGTTTGGCGCTTCGTTGAGACGGGGCTTTGTGCGACATGGCAACAGGCTTTCAGTCAGGTCATTTGTCAATTCGAAACCGATTATGGCTGCACCGGCTTGAACACCCGCAGCCACTTGGTCGCAGGCAGACCCCACAGCGTCTGGATCGCCTGCGCCGCCTGCGCCAGTTCGGTGCGTGTGGGTCGGCTCGGCGTGCGCTGCGCCAGCACCACGGTGTTGCCTTCGCGCGTGGGTTTGAAGGCCCAGACCGCGTCGGCGCCAAAGGCGTTCGCAATCTTTTCCAGCGTCAGCAGGTAACTGTTGGAGCGGCCAAACAGGTTCACCGTCATGCAACCGTCGGGCGTGAGCAGCTTGCGGCAATCGGCGTAAAAGTCTTCGCTGTCGAGGACGGGCGCTGCCGCCTCTTCGTCGTACAGATCGACCTGCAGCGCGTCGATCTGGCCGTGCCAATGCGGATGCTTGGCCACCTCGCCCGCGTCGCCCAGGATGACTTCGAGCTTGGTGTCGTCAGCGGGGAGCTTGAACCAGAGCCGGCACGCCGCCACCACCTGCGGGTTGAGTTCGATCGCCGTGGTCTTGATGCGCAGCTTCTTGCGGCAGAACTTGGTGAGCGAGCCCGCGCCCAGGCCGAGCTGCATCGCGTGGCGCTTGCCCAGGCTGGCCGGTGACATGAACAGCATCCAGGCCATCATGCGCTGCACGTACTCGAGCTCGATCTCGTAGGGCGAATCCAGCAGCATCGTCCCCTGAACCCACTCGGTGCCCAAATGCAGGCAACGCACGTCGCCATAGTCGGAAAAATTCACATCGGGCAGGCGCGCGGCTTTGGGACGGGTCATGGTGGGACGAAATCGAAAGTGGTTTGCGCCTATTGTCGTTGCAGCGCGCAAACCTCACCCCTGCGGCTTCACCACCGGCCCCACGACGCCTTCCATGTTGCTGGTCAGCGCCTTGCGGTACTCCGAAACGTAGAACTCCACGGCCTTCTCGCGGTCCTGTTCCTGGCCGTTGTTGGCGACGAAGTTGAAGGCGTTGTAGCGCCCCGCGGCAAACAGGATCGCGGCGCTGACTTCACCGTCCCCCTTGATCTGCGCCAGTCGGTTGGCCACGTCGATGAACTCGTCCACGAGCTTGAGGAATTCCGGAGGGTAGGACATGCTGCTCTTTCGTTGGGTTGATGTCGATGTTCACGTCGGCCTAGCTTACGGCTTTTGCAGCAGCGCCTTCAGGCGCGGCAGCGCCGCGAGTGCATTTGCGCTCGTGGCCTGCGCCAGCGCCTGCGGCGTGATGCCGCGCAGACCCGCCAGCACGGCGCCGATGCGGGGCAGCTCGGCCGGGCTGTTGCGCCCCTGCGGTTGCCCGTGGGCGCGCTGTGCGGCGCTGGTGTAGAGCCATTGCGGCGGCATGTCGGGCGCATCGGTCTCCAGCACGATCGCCTGCAGCGGCAGCGTCACCGCCAGGCGTCGCAACTGCAGCGCGCGCTCGAAGGTCAGCGCGCCACCAAAACCGAGCTTGAAGCCCAGATCCAGAAACGCCTGCGCCTGCTGCGCGCTGCCGTTGAAGGCATGGGCGATGCCGCCCTGGGAGAAGTCGAGTTCGCGCAGGTGCTTGAGCAGACGGTCGGCCGATCTGCGCACATGCAGGATCACCGGCAGGCCCCGCGCTTGCGCGAGCTGCAGCTGCGCACGGTAGAAGCGCTCCTGCTTGTCGCGCAGCTGCGGCGTGCACAGCGCCGGCACAAAGAAGTCCAGACCGATTTCGCCGACGGCCACGCGCTGCAGGTCGTCAATTTCCAGCGCATCCGCCAGAGCATCGAGATCGCTCGCCTGCGCCTGCGGCACATGCAGCGGGTGGATTCCCAGCGCATAGGCGTCGCCCGTGGCGTGGGCCAGGCTGCGCACGCGCTCGAAATCGGCCGCCTGCACCGACGGCAACACGCACAGCCCCACACCCTGAGCCGCGGCCTGCAAGCGCAGCTCGAGCGCGGCGGCAACCGGCGCGAACTCGGGAGCGTCCAGATGGCAGTGGGTGTCGATCCAGTACATGCGCAGGCAAGGGCCACGAACGCGGTTTCAATGCCTTTGCAGCATCGCGTACAGCGTTGCGGGGTTGAGCAGCTCAACCCCCATGACGAAGCGCTCGGCTTGCGCCGGGGCCGATTCCCTGTGCTTGAGCTTGGAGCACCAGGCCACCCGGCCGTAGACCTCGAGCTTCACGCTGTCGTCGGCGTAGGCCACGGCCACCCGCGAGGACACGGGAACACTCTGGTCCAGAAAGAAGCTGATCCCGAAGTCGGAAATGTCCTTGATCTCATCCACGCGGTAGCGGTCCGCTCCGATGACCAGGGCGACTTCGCCGCCGGGCTGACGCTCCAACGGATAGCGCTCGAGCTTGCGTTGTTCGATTCGGGTCATGGCGGATTTCCTGGCGTCGGATTGAAATTGAAGGAATGGCGCAATTCTCCTGCGCATTGCCCGCGAAAATCTCCTGGCGCGGCGCAATCGAGAAAATTTTCTGCTGCACATTGCAGATGCCGTCTTCAAGGTAGGGTTTCCCCGGCGCCCCAAAGGCGGGGAATGACCCAGTGCGCAAGCGGTGACGCGCAGCGAGAATGGCTCGGCTACCACCCCGCCATGTCAAGATTCCTCAGCTTCCTCTTCCTGTGCACTGCCAGCCTGGCAGCGGGCGCGGCTGCGGCGGGCGACATCTTCTATCGGCAGGATCCGGGGCAAAGCGTGGTCATCAGCAACGTGCCCGAGTCCGAGGGCTTCACGCTGCTGATCGCAGCGCCGCCGCCGGACACCCTCCCCGCCGCCCTGCCCTCGAGCGCTGACCCCCAGCTGCGCGCCGCGCTCATGGACCGGGCGCGCAGCTACGTCCCCTGGGTGGACGAGGCGGCGCGCGCCAGCAAGGTCGATGCCCGTCTGCTGCACGCGGTGATCGCTGCCGAGTCCGGCTACAACCCCGCAGCGCTCTCGCCCAAGGGCGCCGTCGGCATGATGCAGCTGCTGCCGGCCACCGCGCGGCGCTACGGTGTGGCCAACAGCTACGACGCACAGCAGAACATCCAGGGCGGTGCGCGCTACCTGGCCGATCTGCTGCGCATGTTCCACAACGACACGCGGCTCGCGCTGGCCGCGTACAACGCCGGCGAGAATGCCGTGTGGCGCTACGGCGCCAAGGTACCGCCGTATCGTGAAACTGAAGCCTACGTGCCGCGGGTGCTGGACTTCTACAGGAAATTTGTCACGGCGCTACTCTAAATTCAAGGGCGACGCAAAGCTGGCGTAAGGTCATGGCTTACACTGACGCACGCAACCCCGAAAGTTTAGACGGATGTCAGATCGAAATGCTCCAGCCATGTCCAGCGCCGCCGCCAAAGGCGACGCTGGAGCGGGGGCGAACGACGTCTACAGCATGGTTCGCGGTCTGCAGCGCCAGTTGCACCTGCAGCGTTCGGCGCTGGACGCCGTGCACGCGCAAGCGCGCGAATCCGAACTCAAGCTGCGCCAGGCCACGGCTGCACTCATGACCGCCCAGGAGGTGGAGCGCAAGCGCATCGCCTCCGAACTGCACGACAGCGTGGGCTCGGCGCTGAATGCACTGACCTTTGCCGTGGGCGGCGCGCTGGTGCTCACGGGTAAGGGCGATTCCGAAGGAACGGCCAACCTGCTGCAGCGCGCAGCACAGCAGGTCAAGGGCATTCTGGACGACGTGCGCCGCATCGCGATGGACCTGCGTCCGGCCATCCTGGACGACCTGGGCATCGTGGGCACGCTGTCCTGGTTCTTCCGCGAGTTTCTGGCCGTGTACCCGCACGTGGCGCTGCGCACGCAGATCGAGGTCAAGGAGGCCGACGTGGCCGAGCCGCTGCGCACCCCCATCTTCCGCGTGACGCAGGAGGCGCTGAACAACATCGTCAAATACGCCAATGCGACCGAGGTGCTGGTCAGATTGGCGCGCGGCCAGACCGGCATCGTGCTGGAGATCAAGGACAACGGCAGCGGGTTTGTGACCCGCGGCAACGGTGGCAAACCCCACCCCGGCTCCACCGGCCTGGGCCTGAGCAGCATGCGCGACCGCGTGGAGTTCTCCGGCGGTGAATTCCACCTCAGCAGCGCGCCTGGCCAGGGCACGCAGATCGTTGCCAGCTGGCCCCTGTCCTGAGCGCCGGCCAGCCGCTTCGCTCCTGAGGCCCGGCAACGCCGGGCTTTCTTTTGTGCGCCAGCCCAGCGCCAACCCCGTCGCCTCGAACCTGCCGAAACGTGTCAGGTCCACACCCACCTCTCACCAGGGGTAGTGCAAACCCTACCACGAAGTAGGGTTGCCCTGCCCCAGGTGTAGGGGTTTGGGGGAGTGTAGAGCGGTGCGAAACGTTTCATTATCAAAACATCGCCACCGGGTTTCGACATCGAAATCGGCCATGGCGCATGAATCGCTCAGTTTCACGCAAACCGCCTCGCAGGCGGGTGCCAAAGGGTTTGAAAGCCAACTACATGAACACAATCCACAACCGGTCTTTCAAACTCAACCCGGTGGCCGCAGTGATGGTGCTGGCGATGACGGCACAGATCCCGGCGAACCTGGCGCACGCCAACGGCGCCTATGGCACCAACACGGATGTTTCTGGCAGGACGATCAACGTGCCGACCTATTACGCCAACAGCCCGCAGGGCATACAGCCGGCGTTTGACTTGGCGAATCACGTCCAAAGCGCCACGATCAAGATCGACACCGGCAAGCCGCTGCGCAAGTTCGTGGACAAGCTACCCGGTGCCTATAACGGACTGGATGGCGCCGGCATCCCCGTGGCGATCACCGAGAAGTGGTTCAACCCGCTCACCCAAACCCAAACGAACGACGACTACTACGAAATCGCCATCGTCGAATACACACAACAGATGCACAGCGATCTGGCCAAGCCAACGACGCTGCGTGGCTATGTGCAGATACTGACGCCCGCGATTGCAGCCGGCCTGAAAGACGTCACCGGGGTGGTAGGCGCAGATATCGATCCCAAGGACGGATTCATTGGCATTGCAGCAACCTACCCCAATGGCACTCCCATCATGGGAGCCGATGGGGTTCAAGTTCGTTGGGTGCACGCGCCGCATTACCTCGGCCCCGTGATCGTGGCCAGCAAGGGCACAGCCGTGCGCATCAAGGCCACGAACTATCTGCCCTACACCGACGTCCACAACGTGCCCGTGGGCGCACCCCACGGCGGCGCACTGGGCATTCCCGTCGATGAAACCCTGGCCGGCGGTGGTCCGGTGCTGGACGTCAATGGCAACCCTGTCCTTGGCCTCAACATGGGACAAAACCGCGCCAGCATCCACTGGCATGGCGGCGACACGCCCTGGATCAGCGACGGGACGCCACACCAGTGGTTTGCCCCGGCCGGCGACATCTCCTACATCCAGGGAGTCGATCCTTTATCCCGTCCGCATGGCATGGGCAAGGGCGCCTCGGCTGCCAACGTGCCTGACATGGCCGACCCTGGCGACGGTTCTTACACGCTGTATTTCCCGAACAACATCAGCGGCCGTCTGATGTTCTATCACGATCACACCTCCGGCCTGACGCGTCTCAACGTGTACAACGGCATCGCGGCCGGCTACGTGGTCACGGATCCGGTGGAACTGGGCCTGGTTTCCAATGCCATCAACCCTGGCAAGAATTTGACCCTGCCTGATGGCAAAACCCTGGCGTCTGCCGTGCCGCTGCTCGACGCCGTCGGCATCCCGCTGGTGATACAGGACAAGACCTTCGTGCCGAAGAACATGGGCAACCCGGACCTCAACCCCAACGCGAAGGCTTCGGACGGCACACCGGCGTCGCAGGACGCCAAGTGGGACCTGACGCATTGGGGCCAGGAGGGCGACCTGTTCTTCCCCCACGTGTACGAAACGAATCAGGATCCCAATTCGATCGACGGCACGAACCCGGTCGGGCGCTGGGACTGGGGTCCCTGGTTCTGGCCGGTGTTCCCGGCCCAGATGTCCTTGCCCACGGGCGAGTACGGCCATGTCACCACCACGCCCGAAGCCTTCATGGACACGCCCGTCGTGAACGGACTGGCCTACCCCACCATGACGGTGGACCCCAAGACCTATCGCTTTCGCATCCTGAGCGCCGGCAACGACCGCACGCTGAACCTGGGCCTTTACCAAGCCGTGGATGCTGCCGGAAAGGTTTGCGATGGCAAGGCCATTCCGGCCAAGGGAACGCCCATGGCAGGCGGTGCGACTCTGGCCGACTGCACTGAAATCAAGATGGTCCCGGCCCTGCCCACGCCCGGCTTCCCCACCAACTGGCCCATCGACGGCCGCCCCGGCGGCGTGCCGGATCCGGCCACGGCCGGCCCCGACATCGTGCAGATCGGCAATGAAGGCGGCCTGTTGCCCGCGCCCGCGATCTGGAAGTCGCAGCCTGTCACCTACGAAACCAACGTGCGCAGCATCACCGTCTTCAACGTGCTGCAGCACGACTTGCTGCTTGGCCCGGCCGAGCGCGCCGACGTGCTGATCGACTTCAGCAAGTACGCCGGTCAGACGCTGCTGGTGTACAACGACGCGCCGGCCCCCATGCCCGGCTTTGACCCGCGCATCGACTACTTCACCGGCACCGGCGACAAGACCGACGCCGGTGGCGCGCACGACACGCTGCCAGGCTACGGCCCCAACACGCGCACCATCATGCAAATCAAGGTGAGCAACGCCGCCCCTGCGGCGCCTTTGAACACCGCCGCACTGTTCACGGCATTGCCCGCCGCCTACGCCAAAACCCAGCCCGCGCCGAACATTCCCGAAGCGGCTTACAACGCGCCTTTTGGCACCAAGAGCGTGAACAACTACGCGACGATTGGAACCGGCTCCGCCGCCACCGGTGGTCAGTTCACCTATACCGAAATCGATCCGGTGACTGGCGCCAAGTCCAGCAAGACCATCCCGGTCATCAACAAGGCCATCCAGGAATTGTTCGACCCGATCTACGGCCGCATGAACGCCACGCTCGCCGTTGAACTACCGTTCTCCAGCGCCACCGTGGCCACCACCATACCCCTGGCCTACGTCGATACCCCGGTGGAACGCCTGGACGCCATCAAGGACGGCGAAACGCAGATCTGGAAGATCACGCACAACGGCGTGGACGACCACCCGGTCCACTTTCACTTGGTGAACGTGCAGGTCATCAACCGCGTGGGCTGGGACGGCGTCATCAAGCCACCGGAAGCCAATGAAGTCGGCTGGAAGGAAACCCTGCGCATGAACCCGCTGGAAGACGTGTACGTGGCCGTCAAGGCCGTGCGCCCGGCCGTGCCCTTTGGCGTGCCCAAGAGCGCGCGCCTGCTCGATCCGTCGTCTGCCGTGAATTCGCAGCTGGGCTTTACCCAGATCGATGCCACAACCGGCCAGACGCCCAGCTATCAAATGCAGTTGGTGAACGGGATCACGACGCAAGTCACTACCGGCGTGTACTCCAACCAGCTCACCGACTTTGACAACGAGTACGTCTGGCATTGCCACATCCTGGGCCACGAAGAAAACGACTTCATGCGTCCGTTCATCTTCCACCCGAATGTCATCGTGCCTGATGCGCCCGCGGCCGTCACCCAGGTGGGCAATACGCTGAACTGGACCGACACCACACCCGTGGGTGGACAGGATGCGCAGGGCATTCCCACTGCTGGCACGAACGCGGCCTATCCGGTTGCGACGAGCAGCCCGAAGAATGAAATCGGCTTCAAGGTGATCAAGAATTCCATCATCAGCACGACGAATTCACCTTACCAAGTTGTCACGACAACCACCGTCAAGACCACCATCGCGGATATCACGACGACGGCAACGACTGTCGCCACCCAGAACGTCGACGCTCTGACGACGACCAAAACGGCGTCCAGCATCCACGCTATCGCCCCAGCGAATTCGACCAGCTGGACAGGCGACTTGCCGGCCACGGAAATGGGTGCGAGCAACACGGTTGCCGCCACCAATTCAACTAATTCGTTAACCACTAAACCCGCAGCGAATACCACCGTCGTGACCCTGACCGATACGGCGACGCAGAGCTACACCACGACGTCGAGCTTGGCGAATACCTATGCATTGGTTGCCTTCAATGCCATGGGCGATTCGGATCAAGGCAGCATCACCACCACGACGGGCGCCAGCGCAAGCGTGGTGGCTGCTGGTCCGATCGCGGCACCGAAGTCCACGGTGGCCACGATGACCAACACCGCCACAGCCCCCACCGGCTTGACGCAGACCCTGAACTCCAACGGCTCGGTCACTCTGAGTTGGACCAAGGTTGCCGGCGCCACGGGCTATACCGTGACGGTGAATGGCGTTGCGCAAAACGTCGCCGGCACCAGCGTGCGCGTTTCCCAGGCGAACCTGGCGGCAGGCGGCAACACCTTCACGGTGGTGGCCCAGACGCTCAGCGGCACGACCAACGCCGCCGCAGCCAGCCTGTACAACGGCATCGCCTATGCGCCCGTGGCAGTGACGGCCAGCCAGGGCAACCAGGGCAATGGCTCTCCCTCGGGTTCGATCACGTTGAATTGGGCCAACAGTCCGCTGAATGTGAACAACGTCACCGGCTTGACCCTGACCTGGACCCTGGCGGGCAGCA
The DNA here is from genome assembly GCA_903838565.1 of uncultured beta proteobacterium. Taxonomy (GTDB): domain Bacteria; phylum Pseudomonadota; class Gammaproteobacteria; order Burkholderiales; family Burkholderiaceae_C; genus CAIKVZ01. The sequence goes on from CAILZB010000089.1 coordinate 22,992, forward strand.
CCTTGACCAGGAGCATGAGGTTTGCGCCGACCACCACCGGCACCACCCTCATCAATCTGAGCCGCGACATGAACTACAACTTCACGCTGACAGCGAACAGCGCCGCCGGAAACTCGCCGGCCGTACTGGGCACGGGGCATTCCTCGCCCTGAGCCTAGCCACCGTTCGCAAAAAATGCTCAACATATTCAGGGAGTCAGTCATCGTGAAGACAGTCCAACGCAGTTCATTCAAGTTCAGCCCCATCACCGCGGCCATCGCCCTGGCGATGACCGCGCAGTTCGCCGCCAACGTGGCCCAGGCCGGCTCCGGCTTCGGCGACGGCGTGGATCTCAGCAACGCGCCGGTGAAGGTGCCGACGTACTACGCCAACAGCCCGTCGGGACCGGCGCCTGCGCTGACTTCGGTCACGGGTGCCAAGCCTATCAATCCGGTGACGGGTCTGCCTTATCCAGCCAATACCGGACGGGCCCTGCGCAAGTTCGTCGACACACTGCCGGGAATTCCGGGCGTCACGCCAGCGAGACTGGGCGGCGCCAATTTTGGCGTGAACAACCTGGGTCAATACATTCCCCTGGCGGTGCCGGAGAAATGGGTGGATCTGAACGGCGCAAAAACGACCGACGACTACTACGAAATCGCCGCCGTCGAATTCTCCGAGCAAATGCACAGCGACCTGCCCAAGGCGACCCGTCTGCGCGGCTACGTGCAGCTGTCCACGGCCAGCAATCCAGGCAAAAAGATTCCTCTGTTCTATCCCGACGGCACGAAGATATTCGATGCAGCAGGTATGCAGGCTCTCGCCTACGACAACCCGCATCACCTCGGTCCGGTCATCAACTCGACACGGGGCACGGCGGTGCGCGTCAAGTTCACAAACTATCTGCCCACAGGCACCGGCGGCAATCTGTTCGTCCCCGTTGACACCACCATCACCGGCGCCGGCACCGGCCCCGATGGCGTCACCCAGTACACGCAGAACCGCGCCGAGATTCACCTCGTCGGTGGTCAGACACCATGGATCAGCGCGGGCACGCCCCACCAATGGGTCGCTCCCGCAGGCGAGAAGCAAGCCTACGCGGCCGGTCTGGGCAAGGGTGTGAGCGCGCTGAACGTTCCCGATATGGCCGACCCGGGCGCAGGATCGACCACACTCTATTTCCCCAACGACATGAGCGCACGCTTCATGTTCATCCAGGACCGCACGTCGGGCCTGACGCGCCTGAACTCCTACGCCGGCCTGGAAGCCGGCTACCTGGTGACAGACCCGATCGAGCAGGCGCTGGTCAAGGCGGGAACCCTCCCTGCGGACCAGATCCCGCTGATCATCGAAGACAAGACCTTTGTCCCCGGCAACATCGCGCAGCAGGATGGCCTGTGGGACACGTCTGCGTGGGGCCAAGCGGGTGACCTGTGGTTTCCGCACGTGTACGAAAAAAACCAGGACCCGAACTCCATCGACGGAGCCAACCCCGTGGGACGCTGGGACTTCGGTCCGCTGTTCTGGCCGATCTTCCCGGCGAATGACACGCTGCCCACGGGAAAGTTGGGCGACGTCAGTTTCACGCCCGAGGCCTTTTTCGACACGCCGGTAATCAACGGCACGGCCTACCCCACGCTCACCGTGGACCCCAAGGCCTACCGCTTTCGCATCCTGAACGCGAGCAACGACCGCTACATCAACCTGGGCCTGTTCAAGGCCGATGGCACGGTGCGTGCACCGCAGCTCGACCTCAACGGCAACCCCATCGTTGACGGCAATGGCCAGCAACAATTCTTGCGCAATACCGAAGTGAAGATGGTCCCCGCGGTGGGCGACGCGTCGGGCAACCCCGTGGGCTGGGACAACGTCAACGGCGTTCAGCTGCCGCAGCCGCAATACCCCAACCTCAGGACCAACATCAACTCCGAACCTTCGGGCCCTTCGCGCGCCTGGCCGGTCGACGGCCGCCCCGGCGGCGCACCCGACCCCGCCACTTCCGGACCGGACTTCATCGTCATCGGCAACGACGGCGGCCTGCTGCCCAACCCGGTGGACATTCCGTCTCAGCCAGTGACCTATGAAGCGAACCGCCGCTCCATCACGATCGGCAACATTTACGGCTACGGCATGTTGCTCGGCCCGGCTGAGCGCACTGACGCCATCGTCGACTTCTCGGCCTACGCGGGCCAGACGCTGATCCTGTACAACGATGCACCCGCGCCCAATCCGTTCAACGACGTGCGCAACGACTACTACACCGGCGGCCCGGATCTCACGGCTTCGGGCGGCGCCTACAGCACCCAGCCCGGCTATGGCCCCAACACGCGCACCATGATGCAGATCGTCGTGCGTGGCAGCACCCCGGCTCCCGCCTTCAACGCCGATGCCTTGCTGACGGCCTTGCCTGCGGCCTACGGCGCATCTCAAGGCGCTCCCATCGTTCCTGCCACGGCCTACAACGCCGCCTTCGGCACCAACGACACCGACATTTACGCTCACGTGGCCACGGGTTCTGCGGCTCAACCGACGCTGGACTTTTCCACTGCCTACAAAGGCAGTGTGACGCTGAAGAAGCTGGACTTGATCACATCCGGAGGCACGGTGGTTGCAGGGGGCGTGATTGCCGGCAACGTCATACCGGGTTCGGGCACAGGCTACGACCCCAAGAACCCGCCGATCGTGGTGTTCAACAACGTGGTGAATGGCACTGACTGTCTGCCGGGTTTGAACGTTGCTGCCGGTGTGGCTTCGGCCTCGGCCACTGCCGTGGTCGATCAAGGGACGCCTGCCATGCTGAATGCCGATGGTTCTGTGAAGACCCCCGCGATACCTAGCACCCAGCAGATCACAAAGATCACCAACTTCCAACCTGGCATGGGCTATACCTGCGCCCCCACCGTCACATTCCAGAACCCGCCCGGAACCAACGGCATTGGCGCGCAAGTGGCCGTGATCTCCAGTGATGTCAACTTCCACTCCTACCCGGTGCTGACCAAGGCCGAGCAGGAACTGTTTGACAACCGTGGCCGCTACAACTCCACGGGGGGCGTGGAGCTGCCCATGACCAACGGCGTCATCCAGACGACGATCCCGCTGAACTATATCGACGCTGCCACCGAGACCATCGCCGACGGCGAAGTGCAGCTCTGGAAGCTGGTGGACAACGGCCTGTGGACCAACTCCATGCATTTCAACTTTGTCGACGTGCAACTCATCAACCGCGTCGGCTGGGATGGCACCGTGAAGGCGCCTGCCACGAACGAAGTGGGCTGGAAGGACACGCTGCGTTTGAATCCGTTGGAAGACGTGATCGTGGCGATCCGCGCCAAGCGCGCCACCGTGCCCTTCGGTCTGCCGCAAAGCAACCGTCCGTTGGATCCATCCCAACCTTTGGGAGCCGCTGGCTCCGGCCTGGGCTTCACTATGGATCCCAATGTGACCGGACCTGCGCCGGCTGGATCGCCCGCGGGCACGGTTGGGCCCGCCTTGCTGACCACTGCAGTCAATGCCATGGCCAATTTCGACAACGAATTCGTCTGGAACAGCGCGCTCTTGAGCCATTCCGAAAACGACCTGACACGCCCGGTGATCTTCTCGCCCACCGTGATCAAGCCCGATGCGCCGAGCAACCTGACCGACGCGCTGGGTAACGGCACGCTGACCTGGACCGACCCCACGCCAGCAGGTGCGCCCGCCACGCTGGCCAACCCGAAGAACGAACTGGGCTTCAAGATCGTAAGCGGCACGTCTGACGGCAACGGCTACGCCTGGACCGCCTACCCGAACGATGCCACGCAGGCCACCGTCCCTGCCAACAAGACGAGCTGGAGCATCCCGGCAGCCGATAGGGCCAAGACCTTTGCGGTGGTCGCGTACAACGTCGCGGGTGACTCCGCTCCCTCGAATCCGTTCACCGAAGGCGTTCCTGCGACACCTGCAAGCTTCGCTGCCACCCCCACGGCCTATAACCTGGTGACGTTGACCTGGGACAAGCTGCCTGCGATCAACGGCACGCTGCAGTTCTTCCGCAATGGTTCGCTCACGCCGCTCAACGCTGCGCCCTTGGCCTGGACTGCCGCGAACTTTGTGGACAGCACAGTGGCGCCCGCCACGACCTACACCTACACCGTGGTGGCCACCAACCAATTCGGAACCGGGACCGCCACTGCGGCGAGCGTGACGACACCGATGATCCCGGTGGCGGCGCCGACCAACCTTGCGGCCACACCCAACAACAGTGGTGCTGCGGTGAACCTGAGCTGGAAGGACAACGCCAACAACGAGACCGCCTACCTGGTGGAGTATTCGCTCAACGCAGCACCGTATGTCGCCTACGCCCAACTGCCGGCGCGGGCCGGGACGGGTGGCACGGTCAACTTCGCCGCAGCCACCACGCCTGCAGCCAAGGCCGTGTACACCTTCCGCGTCACAGCCATCAACGTGACCAACGGTGGCATCAGCGGCTCGACTTCGCTACTGTCGGCGCCGGTCGACCTGTCGGCACCTGCGGCGCCTGCCACCGCACCGGTGGTGGCTCTGGCTTCGCAAACGGCAACGCGTGCGAATCTGTCGTGGGGAACGGTGGCGGGAGCGACCTCGTATGTGGTCCAGGTCTCGACCGACGGCGGCAAGACATTCACCAGCCCGCCGCAGACGACGGCACTGACCGCCAACCCGGCGATCGTTGCCGGCAATAACTACCAGTTCCAGGTGCTGGCGCAGACCACCAAGTATGGTTTGACCACGCAGGGTCTGGCATCGAACACGGTGGTGGTGAACACGCCTCCAGCCGCGTCGACGACGCCGGTGGCGGCAGCGGGGGCGGCCACCACCAAGAACATCACCGTGAGTTGGACGAATGCATCGAGCAATATCACGGGATGGTCGGTTGAACGTCGGCCGAACACCGGTCCGAACAACCTGCGTCTATGGAACACCATCGTCACAAGCGTAGGCGGCAGCGCGCCCTCGTACACGTTCACCGACCAGGCCCCGGCTGCAGGCAACTACACCTATCGTGTGACGGCCATCAGCGCCGCTGGAACGAATGGCCCGGCAACGTCCAACGCCGTGACCGCACCATAAGTTCATGATCACGAAATAGAATCGCCGGTGTCAGACCTTGTCTGGCATCGGCGCTATTTATGCTGACGTGTCATTTAGAGAGGATTGAAGGCTTATGTTGAAACGAAATCTGATCGGTTTTTGTACTCTGCTCATCACGACGAGCTTGGTCTGGTCGGCCGATGTCACCGTTCTCAAGAACGACAAGGAGCGCCTGAGCTACAGCATTGGCGCGAGTATCGGCAAGAACCTCAAGACCGAGAGTGCAGACGTTGACATCAATGTGATGATCGAAGGCATCAAGGCCAGCCTGGCAGGAGGCAAGCTGGCGCTGAGCGAGCCCGAGATCCGCCAGATGATGAACGACTATCAGACCCAGATGCGCCAGCGCGCCACCGCCAAAAAGCAGCAAGCCTTGGGCGAAAACAAGAGGCTGGGTGAAGCCTATCTGGCCCGGTTCAAGGCGCAGGAAGGCGTGCTGTCGCTGCCCAGCGGCGTGCTGTACAAGATCATCAAGGCGGGCAAAGGCAAGACGCCGATGGAACACGACATGGTGGAAGTGAACTACCGCGGCGCGCTCATCAACGGCCTGCAGTTCGACGCGACCGAACCGGGCAAACCCGCCAACCTGAAGGTCTCGTCGCTGATCGCCGGCTGGAAGCAGGCGCTGGCCGCGATGCCCATCGGATCCAAGTGGCAGATCGTCATCCCCGCCACCCTCGCCTACGGTGAGCGCGGCGTGGGCAACGACATCGGCCCGAATGAAGTGCTGGTGTTTGACGTGGAACTGCTCGCCATCAAGTGATGGCCCGAGCCGACGATTGGCTGTAGCGGGCGCAGGCCCATCAGGAGAAGTTGATGACAAAATTGAAATACCTTTTGCTGTTGAACCTTGGCTTGACGGCTGTCCTGGCGCAGGCGCAGGCGCAGGTGCCGGCCGCTGACCCGCAGGCGAACGCGGCCAACCGGGAACTCGCGCAGCGCGGCGGCAAGATCAGCCCCAGGCAGCAGGCGGAACTCACGAAGGCGGCCGCGGCCGAAACCAGCCAGAAGACGGGCGGCGATTTTCTGGCCAGCAACAAGGCCAAGCCGGGTGTGATCACGCTGGCCAGCGGCGTGCAGTACAAGGTCCTCAAGGCGGGCAGCGGAACGAAGCCCACTCAGGCGAGCTCGATTCACTGCCGCTACCAGGGAACGCTCAACGACGGCAAGAGCTTTGACAAGGTCGAAGACAAGAACCCCGCGGCCATGCGCGTGAGCGGTTTCCCTGCTGGCCTGCAGCAAGCGCTCAAGCTCATGCCCGCAGGCTCCAAGTGGGAAGTCGTGATCCCGCCGAATCTCGGTTACGGCGCACACGGCGAACACGCGGTCGGCCCGAACGCCGTGCTGATCTACACGATCGAACTGCTGGACGTGATCTAGCGTCCCTGCGCCTTGCTCCGCCAACGCGGTGGTGGGTCTGCACAGACCCACCACCGCTTTTTTTTGCGCGACGCCTTTGGGCCAGGCGCTGGCGACTCACCCCACCATTCACCGCAAAAGGTAGTTGAAACCCTACCTCGAAGTAGGGTTTGCCTTTCACATGTGTAGGGGATCGCGGGAGTGTCAGCAAGTGTGACGCCCGTAAGAATCTCCCCATCGTCACTGTATTGCGGTGCAGGACGCGAACAAGGCATCAGCGGCAGGTTCTGCACGACCCCAGTTTTACGGAGTAATACGCCATGAAAGTTACCAGCATGAAAAAGATTCAAGGCAAGGCCTTCAAGCTCAATCCCGTTGCCGCAGTGATGCTGGTGGCGATGGCGGCTCAATTCCCAGCCAATGTGGCGCGGGCCAACGCCGGCTTCGGACCGAATACCGACGTCACGGGCAAGCAGATTGCCGTGCCCACCTTCTACGCCAACAGCCCCCAGGGACTGCAGGTGGCGCTGGATGCGAAGCATCAACCGGTGCTGAATCTGCTGGGCAATCCCGCCACGGTGGCCGATATTCTGGCGGGCAACGTGCCCGGTGGTAC
>CAILZB010000090.1 GCA_903838565.1 uncultured beta proteobacterium
GAGAACATCGTTCTCAAGCTGCTGCAGAGCTGCAACTACGAGGTCGAGCGGGCCCAGCGCGGCATTGTCTACATCGACGAGATCGACAAGATTTCGCGCAAGTCGGACAACCCTTCCATCACCCGCGACGTTTCGGGCGAAGGCGTGCAGCAGGCGCTGCTCAAGCTGATCGAAGGCACGATGGCCAGCGTGCCGCCGCAGGGCGGGCGCAAGCACCCGAACCAGGATTTTGTGCAGGTCGACACCACCAACATCCTGTTCATCTGTGGCGGCGCCTTCTTCGGCCTGGAAAAGGTGATCGAGAACCGCACCGAGTCGTCCGGCATGGGCTTTGGCGCTACGGTCAAGAGCAAGAAGCAGCGCAGCCTGACCGAGGCGTTCAAGGATGTTGAACCCGAGGACCTGGTCAAGTTCGGCTTGATCCCTGAACTGGTGGGTCGCATGCCGGTGGTGGCGACGCTGGCCGAGTTGAGCGAAGACGCGCTGGTGCAGATCCTGACCGAGCCGAAGAACGCTTTGGTCAAGCAATACGCCAAGCTGCTGGCGATGGAAGGCGTCGAGCTGGAGATTCGCCCTTCGGCGCTCAAGGCGATCGCGCGCAAGGCATTGACGCGCAAGACCGGTGCCCGGGGGCTGCGCTCGATCCTGGAGCAGTCGCTGATCGACACCATGTTCGATCTGCCCAATAGCCCCAATGTGGACAAGGTGGTGGTGGACGAATCGACGATTGAAGACAATAAGCCACCGCTGCTCGTGTACCGCGAAGCCGCGAAGAAGGCCTGAAGCGGCCGGTACTTTTCGCGCACACCCGAAGACGTTTTCATCTACAGTTGAACTGAGGTCGCCGCCGGCTTGAAATTGCCGCAGGCTGGACCATATTCAACAGGTAACTTAAAGGATTTCCATGTCCGGACAAACCCAACTGCCTGCTATCGCCCTTGAACTGCCGCTGCTGCCTTTGCGCGACGTGGTGGTGTTTCCCCATATGGTGATCCCGCTGTTCGTCGGCCGCCCCAAAAGCATCAAGGCGCTTGAGGCCGCGATGGAGGCCGAGCGGCGGATCATGCTGGTGGCGCAAAAGACCGCTGCCAAGGACGACCCCACGGTCTCCGACATGTTCGAAGTGGGATGCGTGGCCAGCATCCTGCAAATGCTCAAGCTGCCCGACGGCACGGTCAAGGTGCTGGTCGAAGGGCAGCAGCGCGCCAGCGTCAACAAGATCGACGACGCTGAGTCGCACTTCACCGCCAACGTCACGCCGATCGTGGCAGCCGTCGAAGGCGCGGGCGCGAAGGCCGTGGCGCAAGGGCGCGAGGTCGAGGCCTTGCGCCGCGCCGTGATGCAGCAGTTTGACCATTACGTCAAACTCAACAAGAAGATTCCTCCCGAGATTCTCACGTCCATCTCCAGCATCGACGACGCCGGGCGCCTGGCCGACACCATTGCCGCGCACTTGCCGCTCAAGCTCGATCACAAGCAGGCCGTTCTGGCCCTGGCGGATGTGCGTGCGCGACTGGAAAACCTGTTCGAGCAGCTTGAACGCGAAGTCGACATCCTGAATGTGGACAAGAAGATCCGGGGTCGGGTCAAGCGCCAGATGGAGAAGAACCAGCGCGACTTCTATCTCAACGAGCAGGTCAAGGCAATCCAGAAGGAGCTCGGTGAAGGCGAAGAGGGCTCCGACTTGGACGAGATCGAGAAGAAGATCAAGCTCGCCAAGATGCCCCGGGACGCGTTGAAGAAGGCCGAGGGCGAACTCAAGAAGCTCAAGTTGATGTCGCCCATGTCGGCTGAAGCGACGGTGGTGCGCAACTACATCGACGTGCTGACTTCGCTGCCGTGGAGCAAGAAGACCAAGATCAAGCACGACCTCGAGCACGCCGAGGGCGTACTGAACGAAGACCACTTTGGCCTGGAAAAGGTCAAGGACCGCATCGTCGAGTACCTAGCGGTGCAGCAGCGGGTGGAAAAAGTGAAGGCGCCGATCCTGTGCTTGGTCGGCCCACCCGGAGTGGGCAAGACCTCTTTGGGTCAGTCCATCGCCAAGGCCACGGGGCGCAAATACGTGCGCATGGCGCTGGGTGGCATGCGCGACGAAGCCGAAATTCGCGGCCACCGCCGCACCTATATCGGCGCGCTGCCGGGCAAGGTGCTGCAAAGCCTGGGCAAGAGCGGAACGCGCAACCCGCTGTTCCTGCTCGACGAAATCGACAAGCTCGGGACCGACTTCCGTGGTGACCCTTCCAGCGCGCTGCTCGAAGTGCTCGACCCCGAGCAGAATCACAAGTTTGGCGACCACTATGTCGAGGTCGACTTCGACCTGAGCGACGTGATGTTCGTGGCCACGTCGAACTCGATGAACATCCCCGCGGCGCTGCTCGACCGGATGGAGGTGATCCGCCTGTCGGGCTACACCGAGGACGAAAAGACCAGCATCGCGCTGAAGTTCCTGTTGCCCAAGCAGATCAAGAACAACGGCGTGAAGGAAGAAGAGCTCGAAGTGACGGAAGAGGCGGTGCGCGACATCGTTCGCTACTACACGCGAGAGGCCGGAGTGCGCTCGCTCGAGCGCGAACTCTCCAAGATCTGCCGCAAGGTGGTCAAGGGCATGCTGCTGAAGAAGATGTCGGGCAAGGTCCGGGTCACGGGCGAGAACCTGAACGATTTTCTGGGTGTGCGCAAGTACTCCTTTGGCCGGGCCGAGTTGCAGAACCAGGTCGGGCAGGTGGTGGGTCTGGCGTGGACCGAAGTCGGCGGCGACTTGCTGACGATCGAAGCGGCGCTGACGCCGGGCAAGGGTGTCATTACCCGCACCGGCTCGCTGGGCGACGTCATGAAGGAGTCGGTGGAAGCCGCGCGCACGGTGGTGCGCAGTCGCGCACGCCGCCTGGGCATCAAGGACGAGGTGTTCGAGAAAAAGGACATCCACATCCACGTGCCGGATGGCGCCACGCCCAAGGACGGACCGAGCGCCGGCGCGGCGTTGACCACCGCTTTCGTGTCGGCGTTGACCGGGATTCCGGTGCGCGCGGACGTGGCCATGACCGGCGAAATCACGCTGCGCGGTGAGGTCACGGCGATTGGCGGGCTCAAGGAAAAACTGCTTGCGGCGCTGCGCGGTGGCATCAAGACGGTGCTGATTCCGGAAGAAAACGCCAAGGACCTGCAGGACATTCCTGCGAACGTCAAGGACGGGCTGGAAATCATCCCGGTCAAGTGGATCGACAAGGTGCTTGAGTTGGCGTTGGAGCGCATGCCCACACCCTTGCCCGACGAGGAACCCGTGGTGGCGGCGACACCCGTTGCTCCAGCGGCGGTGGAGGTGGTGGCGTCTGTGAAACACTGAAGGGCGTAAATTTTTTTAATGCTTGCCTGGAATGCTGAAAAAAATTGGCTATAATTTGAGGCTTGAAACGCGGGAATAGCTCAGTTGGTAGAGCGCAACCTTGCCAAGGTTGAGGTCGAGAGTTCGAGACTCTTTTCCCGCTCCAGTTTTTAAAAAAGGGAAGTTCAGACTTCCCTTTTTTGTTAGTGTTAAGTTTTGCTCAGCGTTGGCTGACGATGCGAAGAAAATTGGCGCGATAGCAAAGCGGTTATGCAACGGATTGCAAATCCGTCTAGCCCGGTTCGACTCCGGGTCGCGCCTCCAGGCTCCCAGCCCCGCCAACCGTGTTGCCGGGGCTTTTTTGTAGCATACGATCAAAGTCGCCCCGGTGGTGAAATTGGTAGACACAGCGGACTTAAAATCCGCCGCTTTCCTGCATAAGGGGCGTACCGGTTCGATTCCGGTCCGGGGCACCAGTCTAGAATCATCGGCAATGGCCGCTTGCTGATTCAACCTGATCAATTCCAAATGATATTTGAAATCACCCGAGGTTCACGCAGTGGGTGTCGCGACCCGCTCTTGTGTCGCGCCAAAGTGCGAATGCACGGCTTGGACAGCGGGGCGAGGCATGCGCACAGATAGGGTTGAACTGGAAATAAGCAGCGGCATGGCGCACGTGCGCATCGTCCATGCGGGCAAGTTCAACGCCATGTCGCGCGCCATGTGGCACGAACTGCGGCGTGTGTTCGAGCGCATTCAGGGGTCCGACGCGGTGCGCTGCGTTCTGATGCAGGGTGCGGATGGGAATTTCTGCGCCGGTGGCGACATTTCCGAATACCCGTCGTTCCGTTTTGACGCGGAACGCCTGCACGATTTTCACGAACGCGAAGTCTGGGGCGGTCTGCAAGCCATGCTGGACTGCGATGTGGCCATCGTGGCGCAGATCCAGGGCAACTGCATGGGCGCGGGTCTGGAGATGGCGTGCTGCTGCGACATCCGCATCGCGTCCACGAACGCGCGTTTCGGCGCGCCCATCGCTCACCTGGGCTTTCCGATGGCGCCGCGCGAGGCGCAGCTGGTGGCGCGCGAAGTGGGCCTGGCGAGCGCAAGGGAGATGCTGCTGGCGGCCGCCGTGCTGGACGCAGCCAGCCTGCGCCATCGCGGTTTTCTGCATCATGTCCACGACGACAATGAGCTGGCCCAGCAGGTGCATTCATTGACGCAGCGCATCGCCGGGCTGGCCCCCCAGGCGGCGCGGCTGAACAAGCAGACCTTGCGGGCCCTGTGCGGCCCCGCGGGCGCATCTGCCGCTGGACCCCATGAGGGCAACGACGCCATGACCCCGCTGCATTCGCCCTACCACTATGCCGCCAGTGCCGAGCATCGTGAGGGCATCGATGCCTTTCTGAACAAGCGCAAACCCGTTTTCAAATGAGCCCACCATGACGACCAACCAGAATCTCTTTTGCGCGCTGCGCGCCAGGTTTCCTGCCGCGCTGGACGACACCGCGATTGAAACCGACCAGGGCCTGCTCTATTCGTGGCGCGACATCGATCGGGCCAGCGCGATGATGGCGAATCTGCTGGCATCGCTGGACCTTCCTGAAGGTGCGCGCGTCGCCGTGCAGGTCGAGAAGTCGGTCGAGTCCATGATCCTGTACCTGGCCACGCTGCGCGCGGGTTATGTCTTCCTGCCGCTCAACACCGCCTACAAGAGCGCCGAGATCAGCTACTTTGTGCAAGACGCCGAGCCGGCGGTGGTGGTGTGCAGTTCGGCCAACTTTGGCTGGATCAGCAAGATTGCTTTCACGAGCGGCTCACGGCATGTGTTTACGCTGGACGACGACCGAACCGGCAGCTGGCTGGAGCGCTCGGCGCAGTGCAGCGATCGGCACCAGGCCGCCGTGCGCAAGGCGGGCGATCTGGCGGCCATCCTGTACACCAGCGGCACCACGGGCCGCAGCAAGGGGGCGATGCTGTCGCATGGGAACCTGTTGAGCAATACGCAGGTGCTGCACGACTATTGGGACTGGCGCGGCGGCGACGTGCTGATCCACGCGCTGCCGATCTTTCATGTGCACGGCCTGTTCGTGGCGCTGCATGGCGCGCTGTTCAGCGGCAGCAAGATGATCTGGCTGGCCAAATTTGACGCCAAGGCGGTGCTGCGCTACCTGCCACAGGCGACGGTGTTCATGGGCGTGCCCACGCTGTACGTGCGCATGCTGGCCGAGCCCACTTTGACGCCTGCACTGGCAAGCCACATGCGCCTGTTTGTTTCGGGTTCGGCACCGATGCTGATGGAGACGTTCCTGCAGTGGCGCGAGCGCACCGGACACACGATTCTGGAGCGCTATGGCATGAGCGAAACGGTGATGCTGACCTCCAATCCCTGCAAGCTCGACCTACGCCATGGGGTGCATGGGGATGAACGGCGTGGTGGCACTGTGGGATTTCCCTTGCCCGGGGTCAGCCTGCGGGTGCGCGACGAACAGGGGCGCGATTGCGCCGCCGGTGAAACGGGTGGCATCGAGGTCAAGGGCCCGAACGTTTTTTCGGGTTACTGGCGCATGCCGGAGAAGACCGCCGAGGAGTTCACCGCGGATGGCTACTTCAAGACCGGCGATGTGGGCAAGATCGACGCCGACGGTTTTGTGACCATCGTGGGGCGCAGCAAGGACCTCATCATCAGCGGCGGCTACAACATCTACCCGGCGGAGATCGAGAGCTTCATCAACGAACTCCCTGGTGTGGCTGAAAGCGCCGTGGTGGGCGTTGCTCATCCGGATTTCGGGGAAGTGGGTGTGGCCGTTGTGGTCGCCAGGAGCGGCGTGGTGCTGGACGCCGCGGCAATTGTTGAAAACCTCAAATCACGGCTGGCCAATTTCAAGATACCCAAGCATTGCGTGATCGCGGCCGATCTGCCGCGCAATGCCATGGGCAAGGTTCAGAAAAACCTGCTGCGCGAGCAGTTCAAATCGCTGTTTCAAGCCGGGGCCTGACGCTGACTCTCATGCTCTGACCGCGGGGCGGTTCGAGTCATGTAAGTTGGTTCTTTCGCGTTAACGCAGCACCAGCACCGGGATGTGCGAGTGCGTCAGCACCTGCTGGGTTTCGCTGCCCAATAGCAGGCGCTTGATGCCGCGGCGACCGTGGGACGCCATGACGATCAGGTCGCACTTGTTCTTTTTCGCGGCAGCGATGATGGCGTCTCCCACCAGATCGGACTTCACCGTGATCGCCTTGACCTTGACGCCCTTGGTTTCGCCCGCCATCTTGACAGCGTCGACGATGGCTTGGCCTTCTTCAGCCCACTGCTCTTCTACCCGGGCCACTTCCTGCGTGCCCAACGGCAGGGATCCTTCGAAGTAACTTTGCGGGTAACGCGGTATGACCTTGATCGCCACCAGTTCCGCACCCGTGAGCGCAGCCAGCGTGATGGCGCTGCTCACCGCCTTCTTCGAAAGATTGGATCCGTCGGTGGCTACCAGAATACTGTCGTACATAAAGTTCTCCTTGAATGAGCGATGGAAGAAGGGTACGCCGGGTGGGGTTGGTGGGTTTGATGTAGGTCAACCGACCTCGCAGACAGACTGAGTTAGGCTAAGCCCATGCCCACTTCTCAAGCCAGCGCCGTTGCACCGCACAGTTCTTTGTCGATGGGCACGTCTGCGGCCCTTGCACTGAAGCCGCAAGCGGACGCGCTGCCCCTGTTGGACGATCCGCTGGAATGGTCTGCCTTCAGTCGAGAAGTCCCTGAGCGCCCGGGTTGCTGGGAGTCCAACCTCGCCATCGAGGGCATGCACTGCGCCGCCTGCTCGATGACGGTGGAGGATGCGCTGCTGCGGGTGCCCGGGGTTGTCAGCGCCCAGGTCAGCGCTGCCAGTCAGCGCGCCCGGGTCGTGTGGGCAGCGTCACGGGTGCTGCCTTCTGTCTGGATCGGTGCCGTGAACGCGGCAGGTTATGGCGCGGTCCCCGCAAACGACGCGTTTGCCAGCGAGCGGCGTCGGGGTGAAAAACGGCAGGCGCTCTGGCGCATGTCGGTGGCGGGCTTTTGCATGATGCAGGTCATGATGTACGCATGGCCTGCCTACATCGCCCGACCCGGCGACCTGACTGCCGAAATGGAACAGCTGCTGCGTTGGGCCTCGTGGGTTCTGAGCCTGCCCGTGATCCTGTTTTCCTGCGGACCATTTTTTTCCAGCGCTTTGCGCGATCTGATGCAGCGCCGCGTCAGCATGGATTTGCCGGTGGCACTTGGCATGGGCATGACCTTTGTCGTCAGCACCCTGGGAACGTTCAATCCTCAAGGGCTTTTTGGGCGCGAGGTTTACTTCGATTCCCTGACCATGTTTGTGTTCTTCCTGCTGACCGGGCGCTGGTTGGAGTTGCGCCTGCGCGACCGTACGGCAGGCGCGCTGGAGGCTCTCATGAACCGCTTGCCCGACGGCGTGCAACGTAGGGCAAGCGACGGACATTTCGAGCGCGTGGCGGTGCGTCGGCTGCAAGTGCACGACGTCATCCGCGTTCGGCCGGGAGAGGCTTTTCCTGCCGACGGCGTGCTGATCGACGGCCAAACGCTGGTGGACGAAGCCTTGCTCACGGGAGAATCCCGGGCACTGGAGCGCGGCATCGGCGGCGCCGTGATTGCAGGCAGCCACAACCTGGGCGCACCGGTGCTGGTGCGCGTGGAACGCGTGGGAGCGCAAACGCGCTACGCGCAGATTGTGGCGCTCATGGAAAGCGCATCGGTGGACAAGCCGCAACTGGCGCAACTGGCGGATCGCATTGCCAAGCCGTTCTTGCTGCTGGTCCTGGTGGCCGCAGGCATTGCCGCGGTCGTGGCCTGGAACCAGGATCCGGCGCACGCGGTGATGGTGGCCGTGGCGGTGCTGGTGGTCACCTGCCCTTGCGCGCTGTCTTTGGCGACGCCGGTCGCGATGTTGGCGAGTGCGGGTGCGCTCGCCAAAAGTGGCGTGCTGGTGCGGCGCCTGCAGGCACTGGAAACGCTGGCTTCAATCGACACCGTGGTTTTTGACAAGACCGGCACGCTCACCAGTGACACTATTGCTTTGACGGCGGTGCAGACGCGCGCCGACCTTTCTTCCGCGCAGGCGCTGGCGTTGGCGGCAAGCCTGGCGCAGCATTCGCTGCATCCGGTGTCCAGGGCGCTGTTGGCGGCGTGGCAACTCGCCAGCGGATCGACGGATGCCGGCAATCCGCATCCCGGACTGCGGCCCGTGAGCGAGTCCCAGGAAACCCTGGGGCAGGGCGTGAGCGCCCGCGTCCATGGTTTGGCATCGAGCGCATCCGATGCGCGACCTGCCATCGTGCGCTTGGGGTCGGCTTCGTTTTGCGGAGTACCGGCCCCTGAGACCGCCGCTTCCAAGGTGTTTCTGAGCGATGAGAGCGGCTGGCTGGCGACGTTTGAATTGCAGGAACAGGTGCGGGACGATGCGCGCCAGTGCGTGCAGGCGCTGCTGGATGACGGCATCGCTGTGCGCCTTTTGTCCGGCGATCAGACCCAGTCAGTGCAGCGCGTGGCGGACTTGACCGGGATAGCGCAGGCGCAAGGGGGCTGCAGCCCGGAGGACAAGCTCGCCTTCCTGCGACAGTCACAACAGCAGGGTCACAGGGTCGCCATGGTGGGCGACGGCTTGAACGACGCTCCGGTGCTGGCGGGAGCCCATGCCTCATTTGCCGTCGGTCTGGGCGTACCGCTGGCCCGGGCGCAGGCCGATTTTGTGATCATGGGAGGACAGCTGGCAGCGGTCGCGCAGACACTTCGGCAGTCGCGCCGCACCATGCGCGTCGTGCGTCAGAATCTGTATTGGGCCGCTGCCTACAATGCCTTGTGTGTGCCTCTGGCGCTTGCCGGCTGGTTGCCCGCATGGGCTGCGGGGCTGGGCATGGCGGCGAGTTCGCTGCTGGTGGTGTTGAACGCTTTGCGATTGGCCAACTTGTCAGCGTCGGCTGCGAAACGCCCCGAGTCCTGAAGGTGATATCTTTCACATTAGTGGAGCCGCGGCTTTGGAGTGAGTGGTGGATATTCTTTATTTGTTGATTCCTCTTTCCGTCATCCTGGTTTTCTTCATTCTGGGCGGACTCTGGTGGGCGATCCATCGGGGCCAATTCGACGATCTCGAGGAGCAGGGTCAGCGTATTCTCAAGAATTCGTAGGAACTCTTAAGTGGAGCGACGGAAACTCAGGAAGATCCAAGAATTCATTCGGTGCTCGTCGGGAAAACCCCTTTAGTTTGTAAGGATGATGGCAAGTTTGTCGGCTAAACTAGCTCGGGTATGCGTAATTCAAAACAGAGGTGAACATGAGTTTTTCAAATATGCAGGCGACTGTCTACAACGACAAGGTTGTGCGGCAATTCGCCATCATGTCCGTGGTCTGGGGCGTGGTCGGGATGCTGGTCGGTGTCATCATCGCGGCCGAGTTGACGTGGCCGGAGCTGGGCTTTGGTATTCCATGGATCAGCTACGGTCGCTTGCGCCCGCTGCATACCAATGCCGTGATCTTCGCGTTCGGTGGATGTGCTTTGTTTGCGACGAGTTACTACGTGGTTCAGAGGACCTGCCAGGTTCGGATATTTTCGGACAAGTTGGCAGCGTTCACTTTCTGGGGCTGGCAACTGGTGATTCTGGCTGCGGCGGTTTCGCTTCCGTTGGGTTTTACCCAGGGCAAGGAATACGCTGAACTGGAATGGCCCATCGACATCCTGATTACCCTGGTGTGGGTGTCGTATGCGGTGGTGTTTTTTGGCACCGTTGGAACCCGCAAGGTGCGCCACATCTATGTCGCAAACTGGTTCTTCGGTGCATTCATCATCGCCGTGGCGTTGCTGCATCTGGTCAACAGCGCGGCGATCCCCGTGAGCTTCACCAAGTCCTATTCCGCTTATGCGGGTGTGCAGGACGCGATGATCCAGTGGTGGTACGGTCATAACGCAGTGGGCTTCTTCCTCACAGCGGGATTTCTCGGGATGGTTTACTACTTCATTCCCAAGCAGGCTGAGCGGCCGGTGTACTCCTACCGCCTGTCCATCGTTCACTTCTGGGCGCTGATCTTCACCTACATGTGGGCCGGCCCGCACCACCTGCACTACACCGCGTTGCCCGACTGGACGCAGTCCCTCGGTATGGTGTTCTCGCTGATTCTTCTGGCTCCGAGCTGGGGCGGCATGATCAATGGCGTGATGACGCTGTCGGGTGCATGGCACAAACTGCGCGATGACCCGATCCTGCGTTTTCTGATTGTTTCACTGTCCTTCTACGGCATGAGCACGTTTGAGGGCCCGATGATGGCAATCAAGACGGTGAACGCGTTGAGCCACTACACCGACTGGACCATTGGCCACGTGCACTCCGGTGCCTTGGGCTGGGTCGGGCTGGTTTCCATGGGTAGCCTTTATTACCTCATTCCCAGGTTGTTCGGTCTGAAGCAGATGCACAGCGTCAAGGCGATCGAGCTGCATTTCTGGCTGGCCACGATCGGGATCGTGATTTACATCGCAGCGATGTGGATTTCGGGCGTGATGCAAGGTTTGATGTGGCGCGCCATCAACACCGACGGCACCCTGACCTACACCTTCGTGGAATCAGTCAAGGCCACGTTCCCGTTCTACGTACTGCGTTTGCTCGGCGGCCTGCTGTATCTGAGCGGGATGGTGATCATGCTGTGGAACACGCTGAAGACCGCGACGGCGGGGCGTGCCGCGGAAATCACCATTCCTGCTGTTGCAGCTCACGCTTGAGAAGGAAAACATCATGACGACAAAGAACACAAGCGCGGGTTTTTCGCACGAGAAGATTGAGACCAACAACTTCCTGATGATCGCATTGATCCTGGTGGTGTTGCTGTTTGGGGGGTTGGTCGAAATCGTCCCCCTGTTCTTCCAGAAATCCACGACCGAACCCATCAAGGGCTTGAAGCCCTATACCGCGCTGCAGTTGGCGGGGCGAGATGTGTATATCCGCGAGGGTTGCTATAACTGCCACTCGCAGATGATTCGGCCTTTCCGCGCCGAAACGCTGCGCTACGGGCATTACTCGGTGGCAGGTGAGTTTGTCTACGACCACCCCTTCCAATGGGGCAGCAAGCGCACCGGGCCGGACCTGCACCGCGTGGGCGGAAAGTACAGCGACCAATGGCATCGTGACCATTTGACGAATCCGCGCGATGTCGTTCCCGAGTCCAATATGCCCTCGTACCCGTGGCTTGCCAAGGGCCAGGTTGACCCGGCCGACATGGCGCCCAAGATGAAGGCATTGCGCACCGTGGGCGTGCCGTACACCGACGAGCAGATCGCTGCGGCGGGCGACGAAGTGAAAGGCAAGTCAGAGCTGGATGCCGTCATTGCTTATCTGCAAGTGTTGGGCATCACGCTGAAGTAGTGTCAAAGGAATTTTGGCCATGGACATCAATACCCTGCGCTCCGTCGTTACCGTGGTGAGCCTTATCGTTTTTGTCGGGATCATGGTGTGGACCTGGTCCCCTCGGCGTAACCCGGAAGATTTTGCAAAGGCGGCGAACTTGCCGTTCGAGCAGGATTGAAGACCCGAAAAAAGGAATAGAAAAATGAGTGACTTCACAAGTGGCTTTTGGCCGATGTATGTATCTGTCATCACCCTGCTCAGTATTTTGGCCTGTGCGCTGTTGCTGTGGATGACCGGAAAGGTCAAGACCGTCGCGACCAGCACCACCACCACGGGCCACGTCTGGGATGGTGATCTGCGCGAAATGAACAACCCCCTGCCGCGCTGGTGGGTCTGGATGTTCGTCATCACGATTGTCTTCTCCCTGGTTTACCTGGTGCTCTACCCCGGACTGGGCAGCAATACCGGCCAGTTGGGGTGGACGTCGGTCGGGCAGCATCAGGCAGAAGTGGACAAGGGCAACGCGGAAGTCGCGCCTTTGTACGCCAAGTTCATGGGCATGAAGCCGGAAGAGGTGGCGCGTGATGCCAAGGCCATGGCCATCGGCGAGCGTTTGTTCATGAACAATTGCGCTCAGTGCCACGGCTCCGATGCGCGCGGCAACAAGGGCATACCGAATCTGACGGACGCCTTCTGGATACACGGCGGCACGCCGGACAAGATCAAGGAGACCATCACGATGGGTCGCATCGGCGTCATGCCGCCGCTGGCTGCTGCAGTTGGAACGCCCGATGACGTGAAGAATGTCGCCAACTACGTTCTGAGCCTGTCCGGTTCGCCGCACGACGCTGCGCGCGCCACGATGGGTCAGGAGAAGTTTGCCATCTGCGCAGCCTGTCATGGACCCGACGGGAAGGGCCTGCAGGCGATTGGATCGGCCAATTTGACCAACCCCAAGACTTGGCTGCACGGTTCAGGTGAGGCGCATGTGATGGCCATGGTGAACTTCGGCAAGACCAACCAGATGCCGGCGCAGGGCGATCGCTTGACGGAAGGTCAAATTCACGTTCTCACGGCCTACGTTTGGGGTTTCTCCAATCCCGCCAAGTAGGCGCTGCTAGCCGCGATGCCGTCGGAACGCCATTTTGGAAACCCCCAGCGGTACAACTCAATCCAACATCATTGAAGCTGTACCGCAGGTTCCGATTTCGGCCGAGGAGTGTGGGCGCGCCCACGGTCTGGCATCGCCTTTGATCGACGCGCGGCAGAAGATCTATCCACGCAGCGTTTCAGGATTTTTTTCCAGGTGGCGTTGGGGCGTGGTGTTCCTCACCCAATGGGTTTTCTACGGGCTTCCATGGCTACAGTGGGGCCAACGCCAGGCGGTGCTGTTTGATGTCGAGGCGCGTCGCTTCTACATTTTCGGCCTGGTGCTCTATCCGCAGGACTTCATCTACCTGTCCGGTCTGCTGGTCATTGCGGCCTTGTCTCTTTTCTTGTTCACCGCAGTGGCGGGGCGCCTGTGGTGCGGCTTTGCCTGTCCACAAACGGTCTATACGGAAATATTCCTCTGGATCGAACGCCAGTTGGAGGGTGACAGGTCTGCTCGTTTGCGCCGCGATGCGGCCCCCATGACGGGCAACACGCTGGCGCGTAAAGCCGGGAAACATCTGGCCTGGTTGCTGCTGTCGTTTTGGACCGGATTCACCTTTGTCGGTTATTTCACTCCCATTCTGGAACTGGGCGCCGAGTTTGGCGCGGCGCAGTTGTCGTCGTGGGAGTTGTTCTGGGTCTTTTTCTATTCCTTCGCGACCTATGGCAACGCCGGATTCCTGCGTGAACAGGTGTGCAAACACATGTGCCCCTACGCGCGCTTTCAGAGCGCTATGTTTGACCATGACACCTTGATCGTGACCTATGACGAACAGCGCGGTGAACCCCGCGGCGCACGCTCGCGTAAGGCCATCGCCGCGCAGCTCAGGCTGGGTTCCTGTGTCGACTGCAGTCTGTGCGTGCAGGTCTGTCCTACGGGGATCGATATTCGCAAGGGACTCCAATACGAATGCATCGGCTGCGGCGCTTGCGCTGATGTGTGCGATACGGTCATGGACAAGATGGGCTACGCTCGTGGCCTAGTGCGCTTTTCGACCCAGAACGCCGTTGTCAATCGATGGAGCCGGGCGCAAAGTGTGCGCCGGGTATTGCGACCGCGGGTGCTGATCTACACTGCGACACTCGTGGGCGTCGCTGCGGCGCTGGCGACCAGTCTCACGCTGCGCGTGCCTTTCAAGGTCGATGTGGTGCGTGACCGCTCGGCAGTGGTGCGGGAGGTCGACGGCGGATGGCTGGAAAACGTCTATCGCCTGCAACTCATGAACGCGACGGAAGCGAGCCAGCAGTTCAAGTTGGAGGTCCACGGCCTGACGGGAATTCGGCTCACATCCTCCGAACCTGTGAGCGTGGGCGCCACGCAGTCGCGTTGGGTAGCAGTGCGGGTCCAGGTTCCGGTCGATGCGAAAAAGTCAGGGTCGTATCCGATTCAATTTGAAATTGAATCGCTCAGCGGGGTAGGTCATGTGACCGAGAAATCGGTGTTTTTACTACCCCATTCAACAAGATAGAGGAATCAATATGTCAAAACAGTCTTCAGGGCCATGGTGGAAGTTCCCCTATGTCTGGATGGTCGTGGGCGGTCCGGCTGTCGTGGTGGTGGCGTCGTTCGCCACGCTTTATCTCGCGATCACGCGGCCCGATCCGGTGGTGGATGGCGACTATTACCGCAAGGGCTCGGAGATCAACAAGACGCTTTCGGACAATGCTTCCAGCGTGGCGCCGGCCCAAACTGCACGCAACCACGCGGCGACGGGAGTCAATCCGGTGAAGTCGCCTTCGCCCTGAGACTGCTGTGAATGGCTGGCCCGGCTAGTGCGCAGCCGGCGCGGACTCGGCGTCAGGCGTTGCGACCCGCCGAGCGCCATTGAAGCGGCGGTTCCAATAGCTCACGCTCATGTCTTCAATGCGCACGCGCGCGCCGGGCTTGGGTGCGTGGATAAATTTGCCATCGCCGACGTAGATGCCCACGTGGCTGAAGGCATGTCGCATGGTGTTGAAGAAGACCAGATCGCCGGGCTCAAGCTCCGTGCGTTCGATGGTCTGGGTGGCTGCGGCCTGCTGTGCGGAGCGGCGCGGCAGGACCAGTCCCGCGGTCTGCTCGTACATGGCGCGCACAAAGCCGCTGCAATCGAAACCGGTCTGTGCCGTGGTCCCGCCGCGGCGGTAAGGCACGCCAAGAAAACCCATCGCGTTCACGACCAGCTCTCCGGTCTTGTCGCTCACCGTGTGCGTCGCCTGCTCCAGAGTGCCGCCAATCTGCGTCAACAAGCCTTTATCGGCCAGCAACTGGCCCAGTTCGTCGGTGGAGCTGAGTGGTGGCGCTGCCTGCGCGCTGGCGCAAACGAATAAAAGGAGCCCTAGGCGACGAATCATGGTGGACCGATTATGGTCTAAAGCGCGATCAGCCAAGCCGCAGCCTTGTTCACATCGCCGTTCAACCTGGATTGATCCTGCATCCGACCGCCATGAACAAGGGCGGCGTTTGGCCTTAAGCTTGCGCCATCCAAGATTCTTTGAAGAACTCACTATGCTGATCGATGCCGACGATTCACTGCTGTTGCTGGTCGATTACCAGAGCCGCGTCCTGCCCACCGTGCACGAAGCCGGGGCCGCCCTCGAGAATGCCGTACGGCTTGCCAGGATGGCCAAGGCGCTTCGAGTCCCGGTCTGGGCGACCGAGCACAGCGCGGAAAGACTGGGTGCCACCGATCCGGGTCTGATGGCTTGGCTGGAACCTTCCCAGATCCTGCAAAAGCAGCATTTCAGTGCCTGCGCCGATGGATTGGTGCAAAGGCTGAGGCCTCCGCAGCGCGCCATCCCGGTACAGGGCAACGCGCGCAGCCTGCCCAAGCATCTGCAGAAGACCGCGGCGCCGGTGGAGCGCAACACGGTGATCATCGCGGGCTGCGAGGCCCATGTGTGCGTGCTGCAAACGGCGCTGGAGTTGCTGGAGGAGGAGTTCGATGTCTGGGTCGTCACGGATGCCTGTTCGTCGCGCACCGAGCGCAACCGCGACGCGGCCTTTGACCGCCTGGCGGGTGCCGGCGTGGAACTGGTGACCATGGAGATGGTGGGTTTTGAATGGCTGAGAAGCGCGGAGCACCCCGCCTTCAAGACGCTGCAGGAGCTGATTCGTTAAGGCACACGAAGGCGCGTCAACGGCGCCTTCCGGCAGAAACCTTGGCGCTGCTGCACGCCTGCGTCAGCTTGCAGCAAGCGCGTCATGAATAATTATAAATTCAGTTCGATTGAGGTCGATCTGCCAATTTCGATGGTTATCCGAGGAGATCCACATGACCAACTACGCACAATTTCATCGCCGTTCACTGCAGGAGCGCGACGCATTCTGGGCCGAGCAGGCGCAACTGATCGAATGGCAAACCCCGCCCGAGCAGATCTGCGACTACAGCCAGCCGCCGTTTGCACGCTGGTATGTGGGAGGCACCACCAACCTGTGCCACAACGCGGTGGATCGACATCTGAAAGACCGCGCCGATCAGGCCGCACTGATCTTTGTCTCCACCGAAACGAATCAGGAGAAGGTCTACACCTTTGCCGAGCTGCACGCCGAGGTGCAACGCATGGCGGCCATCCTGAAGGAACTGGGCGTGGCCAAGGGCGATCGGGTGCTGATCTACATGCCCATGATTGCAGAAGCGGCTTTTGCGATGCTGGCTTGCACGCGCATCGGCGCCTTGCATTCGGTCGTGTTCGGCGGCTTCGCCTCGGGCAGTCTGGCCAGCCGCATCGACGATGCCCAGCCCAAGCTGATCATCAGCGCCGACGCAGGTTCGCGCGGCGGCAAGGTGGTGGCCTACAAGCCGCTGCTGGACGAGGCGATACGACTGTCTGCGCATCAGCCTGAGGCCGTGCTGATGGTGGACCGGGGTCTGGACGCGATGACGCTGACGGCCGGGCGCGACCATCTGTACGGACCGATGCGGCAGAAACACCTCGACACCGTCGTACCCTGCGAGTGGGTCGAAGCCACGCACCCGAGTTACACGCTCTACACCTCGGGCACTACGGGCAAGCCCAAAGGTGTGCAGCGCGACACCGGCGGCTACTGCGTGGCGCTGGCCGCGAGCATGAAGCACATCTTCGAAGGCAAGGCCGGCGAAACCTATTTCTCCACCAGCGACATTGGCTGGGTTGTCGGTCACAGCTACATCGTTTACGGCCCGCTGATCGCCGGCATGGCCACGATCCTGTACGAAGGCCTGCCGACCCGCCCCGACGCGGGCATCTGGTGGAGCCTGGTGGAAAAATACAAGGTGACGCGCATGTTCTCAGCGCCCACGGCCGTGCGCGTGCTGAAGAAGCAGGATCCGTCCTTCCTGAAGAAGTACGACCTGTCCAGCCTCAAGGCTTTGTACCTGGCGGGCGAGCCGCTGGACGAGCCGACGGCGCAGTGGATCAGCGAGTCCCTGGGCGTGCCCATCATCGACAACTACTGGCAGACCGAGACCGGCTGGCCGATTCTGGCGCTGGCCAACGGCGTCGAAAAAGCCCACAGCAAGTTCGGCAGTCCCGGCCTGGCGATGTACGGCTACGACGTGAAACTGTTCGACGAGCATACGGGTGAAGAACTCACGGGCCCGAACCAGAAGGGCGTGGTGGCGATCGAGGGGCCGCTGCCTCCGGGCTGCATGCAGACCGTGTGGCGTGACGACGAGCGCTTCGTCAACACCTACTGGAACAGCATCCCCGGAAAGATGGTCTACAGCACCTTTGACTGGGGCATACGCGATGCCGACGGCTACTTCTTCATCCTGGGGCGCACCGATGACGTGATCAACGTCGCCGGGCACCGCCTGGGCACGCGCGAGATCGAAGAGAGCATCTCCAGTCATCCGAATGTGGCCGAGGTCGCTGTTGTGGGCGTGGCGGACCAGCTCAAGGGCCAGGTGGCGATGGCCTTTGTCGTGCCCAAGGACGGCAGCGTGATGGGCGACGAGGCGGGCAAGCTTAAGCTCGAGGGCGAGATCATGAAGGTCGTCGACGGCCAGCTCGGCGCCGTGGCGCGCCCGGCCCGCGTGCGCTTCGTCAACGTGCTGCCCAAGACGCGCAGCGGCAAGCTGCTGCGCCGCGCCATCCAGGCGGTGTGCGAAGGCCGCGACGCCGGCGATTTGACGACCATGGACGACCCGGCGGCGCTGCAGCAGATCAAGGATCTGCTGGCCTGACGTTCGGAAACCCTTGGAGGACTTGCTCCGTCCCCAAGCCAAACCTGGACTTCTCGAGGGACCCCTGAGAAGTCCAGGTATTCAGCGCCCAGTCAGTTTCACTGGCACAATGGCGCCCTTGTACTCAGGCCCTTCCTGCCACAGTCGCATCCGCTAACCGGTTAAGCCGTGACGCGGAAGGTTTTTCTAACCAGCTAATGTTTTCCCAAGGAAAACGAAGGTCAGCACCCATGAGCGAATCAGCGTCCCCAACGGGATCCGTCTACACGGCCTATCAGGCCAACACCTTTCTCTTCGGGGGCAACGCCCCGTATGTCGAGGAGATGTACGAAAACTATCTGGCCAACCCCGGCAGCGTTCCAGAGACCTGGCGCGACTACTTCGACGCGCTGCAGCATGTGGCCGCAGTCGACGGCAGCAACGCGCGCGACGTGCCGCACCTGCCCGTCATCAACGCCTTTGCCGAGCGCGCCAAGCAGGGCGGAACCAAGGTGGTTCTGGCCAGCGCCGACGCCGAGATGGGGCGCAAGCGCACGGCCGTTCAGCAGTTGATTGCCGCCTATCGCAACGTCGGCGCGCGCTGGGCCGATCTGGACCCGCTCAAGCGCACCGAACGCGAAAAGATTCCCGAACTCGAGCCGTCTTTCTACGGCTTCAGCGACGCCGATCAGGAAGCCGTGTTCAACACCAGCAACACCTTCTTCGGCAAGGAGAGCATGAGCCTGCGCGAGCTCATGAATGCACTGCGTGAAACCTACTGCGGCACGCTGGGCGCAGAGTACATGTACATCACGGATCAGAACCAGAAGCGCTGGTGGCAACAGAAGCTCGAAGGCATTCGCAGCAAGCCCAGCTTCTCGGCTGAAAAGAAGCTGCACATCCTGGACCGCATCACCGCCGCCGAAGGGCTGGAGCGCTTCCTGCACACCAAGTACGTGGGGCAAAAGCGCTTCTCGCTGGAAGGCGGCGAAAGCTTCATCGCTTCCATGGACGAACTGATCCAGCAGGGCGGCGTCAAGGGCGTGCAGGAAATCGTCATCGGCATGGCGCACCGCGGTCGTTTGAACGTGCTGGTGAACTCGCTGGGCAAGATGCCCGCGGACCTGTTCGCCGAGTTCGACCACACGGCGCCCGAAGACCTGCCCAGCGGCGACGTCAAATACCACCAGGGTTTCAGCTCGGACGTGACCACGCCCGGCGGCCCGGTGCACCTGACGCTGGCCTTCAACCCCTCGCACCTGGAAATCGTGAACCCGGTGGTGGAGGGCTCGGTGCGCGCGCGCATGGACCGACGCGCCGACCCTCTGGGCAAGCAGGTGCTGCCGGTGCTGGTGCACGGCGA
The DNA here is from genome assembly GCA_903838565.1 of uncultured beta proteobacterium. GTDB lineage: Bacteria > Pseudomonadota > Gammaproteobacteria > Burkholderiales > Burkholderiaceae_C > CAIKVZ01. The sequence goes on from CAILZB010000090.1 coordinate 19,349, forward strand.
CGCGGCCTTTGCCGGACAAGGCGTGGTGATGGAAACGCTGGCGCTGGCCGAAACCCGCGGCTACTCCACCGGCGGCACGGTGCACATCGTCATCAACAACCAGATCGGCTTCACCACCAGCGACCCGCGCGACAGCCGCTCCACGCTGTACTGCACCGACGTGGTGAAGATGATCGAAGCGCCGGTGCTGCACGTCAACGGCGACGACCCCGAGACCGTGGTGCTGGCGACGCAGCTGGCGCTGGACTACCGCACGGAATTCCACAAGGACGTGGTCGTTGACATCATTTGTTTTCGCAAGCTCGGCCACAACGAGCAGGACACGCCGGCGCTGACGCAGCCGCTGATGTACAAGAGAATCGCCGCGCATCCGGGGACGCGCCGACTCTACGCCGACAAGCTCACGGCCCAGGGGTTTGGCGACACATTGGGCGACGACATGGTGAAAGCCATGCGCGCCGCGCTGGACGCGGGACGCAACACCTTTGACCCGGTGCTGACCAACTTCAAGAGCAAGTTCGCCGTCGACTGGACGCCGTTCCTGAACAAGAAATGGACCGACGCGGGCGACACCGCGATCCCCATGGCCGAATGGAAACGCCTGGCGGAAAAACTCACGACGATCCCCGAGAGCGTGACGCCGCATCAACTGGTGAAGAAGGTCTATGCCGACCGCGCCGCCATGGGACGAGGCGACACGCTGGTGGACTGGGGCATGGGCGAGCACATGGCCTTCGCCTCGCTGGTGGCCAGCGGCTATCCCGTGCGCCTCTCCGGCGAGGACTGCGGACGCGGCACCTTCACGCACCGCCACGCGGTGATCCACGATCAGAACCGCGAAAAGTGGGACGTGGGAACCTACACGCCGCTGCAGAACGTGGCCGATGGCCAGGCGCCCTTCGTCGTGATCGACTCGATCCTGTCGGAAGAGGCCGTGCTGGCGTTCGAATACGGCTACGCGTCCAACGACCCCAACACCCTGGTGATCTGGGAAGCGCAGTTCGGCGACTTCGTCAACGGCGCCCAGGTCGTGATCGACCAGTTCATCGCCTCGGGCGAGGTGAAGTGGGGCCGCGTCAACGGCATCACGATGATGCTGCCGCACGGCTACGAAGGCCAGGGGCCTGAGCACAGCTCGGCGCGCCTGGAGCGCTTCATGCAGCTCGCCGCCGACACCAATATGCAGGTGGTGCAGCCCACGACCGCAAGCCAGATCTTCCACGTGTTGCGCCGCCAGATGGTGCGCAACCTGCGCAAGCCGCTGGTGATCATGACGCCCAAGTCGCTGCTGCGCAACAAGGACGCCGCGTCGCCGCTGGCCGAGTTCACCCGCGGCAGCTTCCAGACCATCATTCCCGAGAACAAGGACGCGGTCATCAAGAAATCCGACAAGGTCAAGCGCCTGGTCGCCTGCTCGGGCAAGGTGTATTACGACCTGGTGAAGCACCGCGAAGAAAAGGGTGCGGACGACACGGCCCTCATCCGCGTCGAGCAGCTCTATCCGTTCCCGCACAAGGCCTTCGCCGCTGAACTCAAGAAGTACCCGAATGCCACTGAAGTCGTGTGGTGCCAGGATGAGCCGCAGAACCAGGGCGCCTGGTTCTTCGTGCAGCACCACCTGCACGAAAACATGAGCGAAGGCCAGAAGCTGGGCTACTCCGGACGGGCCGCCTCGGCCTCACCGGCGGTGGGCTATTCGCACCTGCACCAGGAACAACAAAAGGCGCTGGTCGACGGCGCGTTCACCAAGCTCAAGGGCTTTGTGCTGACTAAATAAATTGGAGATAAATTCATGGCCATCGTAGAAGTCAAAGTACCGCAACTGTCGGAATCCGTGGCGGAAGCCACGCTGTTGCAGTGGAAGAAAAAAGTGGGCGAGTCTGTCGCCATCGACGAAATTCTGATCGACGTTGAAACCGACAAAGTGGTGCTGGAAGTGCCGGCACCCGCCGCGGGCGTGATCGTCGAACTGCTGGTGGGTGACGGTGCGACTGTTGCCGCCGAGCAGCTCATCGCCCGCATCGACACCGAAGGCAAGGCCGGTGCCGCTGTAGCAGCGCCTGCGGCTGTCGCCGCTGTGGCAAGTGCGCCAGCTCCCGTCGCAACGTCCAAGTCCGCTGTGGCCATGCCCGCTGCGGCCAAGCTCATGGCCGACAACGCCCTGGCCAGCGGCTCGGTTGCTGGCAGCGGCAAGGATGGTCGCGTGCTCAAGGGCGATGTACTCGGTGCCCTGGCTGCACCCGCGGCCAAGCCGGTTGCGGCCGTCGCCATCCCCACGGGTGCGCCCACCAAATCCCTGCCGCAGGTGGCAGCGCCCAAGCTCGATCTGGGCGAGCGCCCCGAGCAGCGCGTCCCCATGAGCCGTTTGCGCGCGCGCGTGGCCGAGCGTCTGCTGCAGTCGCAATCGACCAACGCGATTCTCACGACCTTCAACGAAGTGAACATGGCGCCGGTGATGGAGATGCGCAAGCGCTTTCAGGACAAGTTCGAGAAGGAACACGGCGTGAAGATCGGCTTCATGAGCTTCTTCGTCAAGGCCGCAGTGCACGCATTGAAGAAGTTCCCAATGCTCAACGCTTCGGTGGACGGCACCGATATCGTGTACCACGGCTACTTCGACATCGGCATCGCCGTGGGTTCGCCCCGCGGCCTGGTGGTGCCGATTCTGCGCAACGCCGACCAGATGAGCTTTGCCGAAATCGAGAAGAAGATCGCCGAGTACGGCGCCAAGGCGCGCGACGGCAAGCTGGGTATGGAAGAGATGACCGGCGGCACCTTCTCCATCAGCAATGGCGGCACCTTCGGCTCCATGCTCTCCACCCCCATCATCAACCCGCCGCAGTCGGCGATCCTGGGCGTGCACGCCACCAAGGACCGCGCGGTGGTGGAGAACGGGCAGGTGGTGGTGCGCCCCATCAACTACCTGGCCATGAGCTACGACCACCGCATCATCGACGGCCGTGAAGCCGTGCTGGGGCTGGTGGCGATGAAGGAAGCGCTGGAAGATCCGGCCCGCCTGCTGTTCGACATCTAGGCATCGTCAACAACGTAGGTCGGGTTAGCCCAAAGGGCGTAACCCGACATCGCATCGCAACGCGGTTCGGGCATGTCGGGTTACGCTGCGCTAACCCGACCTACGAAGCGATGCTTTCAAACAAGGAATGAACATGAGCAAACAATTCGACGTCATCGTCATCGGCGCCGGTCCCGGCGGCTATATCGCGGCCATACGCGCGGCGCAGTTGGGCTTCAACGTGGCCTGTGTGGACGAATGGAAGAACGACAAGGGCGGCCCCGCTCCCGGCGGCACCTGCACCAACGTGGGCTGCATCCCGTCCAAGGCGCTGCTGCAATCGAGCGAGCACTTTGACCAGGCCAGTCACCACTTTGCCGATCACGGCATTGCGGTGAAAGGCCTGAGCATGGACGTGGCCACGATGATCGGGCGCAAGGACAAGGTCGTGAAGCAGAACAACGACGGCATCCTGTACCTGCTGAAGAAGAACAAGGTCGCCTTCTTTCACGGCCGGGGCTCGTTTGCCAAGGCGGTGGAGGGCGGCTACGAGATCCTCGTGACCGGAGCAGCCTCCGAGTCGCTCACGGGCAAGCACATCATCGTCGCCACCGGCTCGCGCGCTCGCGCGCTGCCAGGCACGCCGTTCGACGAAGAGAGCATTCTCTCGAATGACGGCGCGCTGCGCATAGCCGCGGTGCCGAAGAAGCTGGGACTCATCGGCTCCGGCGTGATCGGCCTGGAGATGGGTTCGGTCTGGCGCAGGCTGGGCTCCGAGGTGACGATTCTCGAAGGCCTGCCGACCTTCCTCGGCGCGGTGGACGAGCAGATCGCGAAAGAGGCGCACAAGGCCTTCACCAAGCAGGGTCTGAAGATCGAACTCGGCGTCAAGGTCGGCACGATCAAGACCGGCAAGAAGGGCGTGTCGGTCGCCTACGAAAACGCCAAGGGCGAAGCGCAGACGCTGGACGTGGACAAGCTCATCATCTCCATTGGCCGCCTGGCCAACACCGAAGGCCTGAACGCCGAGGGCGTGGGCTTGAAGCTGGACGAGCGCGGTCTGATCGTGGTGGACGACGACTGCAAAACGAATCTGAGCGGCGTCTGGGCCGTGGGCGACGTGGTGCGCGGCCCGATGCTGGCACACAAGGCGGAAGAAGAGGGCGTGGCCGTGGCCGAGCGCATCGCAGGCCAGCACGGGCACGTGAATTTCAACACCGTTCCCTGGGTGATCTACACCAGCCCCGAGATTGCCTGGGTCGGTCAGACCGAGCAGCAGCTCAAGGCCGCGGGTCGCGCCTACAAGGCAGGCACCTTCCCGTTCCTGGCCAATGGCCGGGCGCGGGCCCTGGGTGACACCTCCGGCATGGTCAAGTTCCTGGCCGATGCCGCTACCGATGAAATCCTGGGCGTGCATATCGTGGGCCCCATGGCGAGCGAGTTGATTGCCGAGGCCGTGGTGGCGATGGAGTTTCGCGCCAGCAGCGAAGACATCGCGCGCATCTGCCACGCGCATCCTTCGCTGTCCGAGGCGACCAAGGAAGCGGCTCTGGCGGTGGACAAGCGCACGCTGAACTTCTGAGTTGGGCACTCTGGTACAAGCCGCCTACCAGGCGGAACTCCAAAGCCGCGGTTACACCAGTGACCCGGCTCAGCTGCGCGCGGTGCAGGCGCTGGAGCGCTGCGCCTCGGAGTGGGCGTTGTACAAGGAGAAGCGCGCCAACGCCTTCAAGAAGCTCATCAACCGGCCTGATATTCCGCGCGGCGTCTATCTTTACGGCGGTGTGGGACGGGGTAAAAGCTTTCTCATGGATTGCTTTTTCAGCGCCGTGCCGCTCAAGCGCAAGACGCGGCTGCACTTTCACGAGTTCATGCGCGAGGTGCACCGTGAGCTGCACGATTTGCAGGGCACAGTGAACCCGCTGGACGAGCTCGGACGCCGCATCGCCCAGCGTTACAAGCTGATCTGTTTCGACGAGTTCCACGTGGCCGACATCACCGACGCGATGATCCTGCATCGCCTGTTGGACGCGCTGTCTGCGAACGGCGTGGGCTTTGTCACGACCTCCAATTTCGCGCCGGATGATCTGTATCCCGGCGGCCTGCACCGCAGCCGCATCCTGCCGGCGATTGCGCTGCTCAAGGACACGATGGAGGTGGTGAATGTGGACAACGGCACCGATTACCGGCGCCTCACCTTCGAGCAGCTCAAGCTCTACCACTGCCCACTGGGCGATGAAGCGGACGCGGCGATGACCCAGGCCTTTGAGCGTCTGGCGGAATGCCACGACGAGCCGCCGGTGTTGCAGATCGAGTCGCGCGAGATCCGCGCAAAGCGTCGCGCCGGCGGTGTCGTCTGGTTTGATTTCAAGACCCTGTGCGGCGGGCCGCGCTCGCAAAACGACTATCTTGAACTGGCGACGCAGTTCCACACGGTGCTGCTCAGCGACATTCCCGTCATGCAGGTGCGTATGGCCTCGGAGGCCAGGCGCTTCACGCTGCTGGTGGACGTGCTCTATGACCGCCGCGTCAAGCTCATCGTCTCGGCCGCGGTGCCGCCCGAAGCGCTCTACACCGAGGGTCCACTGGCGCACGAATTTCCGCGCACGGTGTCGCGCCTGCATGAAATGCAGTCAGCGCAGTATCTGGCCCAGCAGCGACGCGTGGTGGACACGCAGATCACGTGAAGAAGCTCACGCCGATCTGGTTGCTGTTGTGGCTGGCCGGGAGCCAGGCGAGCGCACAAGCTGCACTCGAAGCCCCGTCGGGCCAAGGCGAGCGCGCGCGCATCGCGGCTCAGCGCCAGCTGGAATTGGCCCGCTATGCCCAGCAGGAGAAGGACTGCGCGGCCAGATTTCTCGTGAACGATTGTCTGGCCGCGGTCAAGTCGCAGCGGCGCGAGGCGCTGGCTGAATTGCGGCGCCGGGAAATCTCATTGGATGAGGCCGAGCGCAGTCGCAAGGCCGCGCAACAGGCCGAACTCGCACGGGAGAAATCCGAGCCACCTTCGTCAGGCTTGTCTGCGCCGAAGGAACCGTCGGCTGAGCGCCTGCAGCGCCGGTCCAAGGAGAAGGAACAAGCGCAGGCGCAGAGCGAGGTGGCCGCGCAGCAGCGAGCGCAGCAGCAGGCGCAAAAGCTTGAAAACCGTGCTGCCAGCGATGCTGCCCGGGCAGCGCAGGCTGACGTGGCGGCGAAAAATGCGCGTGCATATCAGGAGAAAAGAGCGGCTGCGCAAAAGCACAAGGCCGATCTCCTGCTGCGCCAGCAGGGGCAAACCAAGGCCCCCGCCAAACCCCTGCCCGATCCGCCCTCGAACTAAAGCGGTTCAAACTTGATCGCGATCAGCGACAGGTTGTCCCCGTGGGCGTGGGCGCGCGAACGCGCCTTGGAGATGAGAAATTCCGAGGCGTCGCGTGCCGACAGCGTCGACATCACCGAAGCCAGTTCCTTGTCATTGAAATAATGCCAGACGCCATCGCTGCAGGCGAGCAGCGCGTCGCCGGGACGGATCTGCGTGATCAGATGGGTCTCGATCGGCGGGTCGTCCGCGGAGCCGGCGCAGCCCGTGAGGATGTTCGCCTTGGGGTGGGTGTTCGCCTCCTCTTCCGTGATCTCGCCCCGGTTCACCATCTTTTGCACCAGCGAGTGATCCATGGTGCGCTTGACCATCTTCCCTGCGTTGAAGTGGTAGATGCGCGAGTCTCCGCTGTGGGCCCAGTGGCAGTCCCCGCCCGGGTTGATCAGAAACGCCGCGATCGTGCTGTGCGGGTGCTCCTCCGAGGAGACGGCGATGAGCTTGATGACGACGTGCGCTTCCATCACCAGCTGCTTGAGCATGCTGGTGGCGTCGTCGGTGACCGGGTCATAGCGCTCGAACAACTGCCGGCCCGTCATCAGGACCTGGTTCGAGGCCTTGCGTCCGCCGCTCAAGCCGCCCATGCCGTCGGCGACGATGCCCAGAACGCAGCCGTTGACGTGCGGGTGGGCGATCAGCGCGACCTGGTCCTGCTGGTAGTCACGGTCCCCCTTGTGGATTCCGGTGGAAGCGGTAAGACGGTAGCCAATGGACATGAAATTTTCGCTGACGCGTTGTGCACCCGCTGCAGTGGGTTGAAAGAACGTATTATCGAGTGAACTTGTGCGCAGGCGACTTCGCCTGGGTGAATATCTTGGAGCTCCCTCTGAACCCGCTGCACCGACGCCCCACCGTATTGCGAATGCACCAGCGCCCAGTCCAGAAGGCACTGGGCTGATGCTGGATCAGGTTCGGCAGGTTTTCTCGGAGCGGGGCGTGCTCTCGCGCGCCGCAGAGCAGTTCGTGCCGCGCCAGGGTCAAACCGACATGGCATTGGCCGTGGCTGCGGTGATCGAGTCCGGCGGTGCTCTGGTGGTGGAAGCCGGGACCGGCGTCGGGAAGACCTTTTCCTATGTGGTGCCGGCGCTGCTCAGCGGCGAACGGGTTCTGCTGTCCACCGCCACCAAGACCTTGCAGGATCAGCTCTTCGGCCGCGATCTGCCACGCCTGGTTCAGGCGCTGGGCCTGCCCACGAGGTTGGCGCTGCTCAAGGGTCGCGGCAGTTACCTGTGCCTGTACCGGATGGAGCTGGCGCGACAAGGTGGCAGTTTGCCGGATCGCTCGGCGTTGGCAACGTTGGCAAAGGTAGAGCAATGGTCGCAGTCCACGCGCACCGGCGACCTGGCAGAACTCTCCGGACTGGATGAACGCTCGGCGCTGATCCCCTTGATCACGTCCACGCGCGACAACTGCCTGGGTGCGCAGTGTCCCCGGTTTCGCGCCTGCCACGTGAATCTGGCGCGGCGCGAGGCGCTTGCGGCCGACGTGGTGGTGATCAACCACCACCTGTTCTTTGCCGATCTCGCGGTACGCGAGTCCGGCATGGCCGAATTGCTGCCCAGCGTGCGCGTGGTGGTGTTTGACGAGGCGCACCAGCTCAACGAAACCGGCGTGCAGTTCCTGGGGGCGCAACTCTCCACCGGCCAATTGATCGACTTTTCCCGCGACCTGCTGGCCGCTGGCCTGCAACTGGCGCGCGGCCTGGCTGACTGGCAGTCGCTCGCCGCAGCCGCCGAGCGCGCGGCGCGCGAACTGCGCCTGGTCGTGGGCAAGGGAGGCGCCGCCAAGCTGCGCTGGAACGAGCCGACGCCAGAAAGCCTTTCCGCTGACGCATGGACCGATGCACTGCAGCAATTGCACCGCGTCTGCAGCCAGTCCATGGAGGCGTTGGACACGGTGCGCGAGATGGCGCCGGATTTCGAACGCCTGCACGAACGTGCGGAGCAGTTTGTCGGCCACATCGCGCAGTTTTCCAGTGCCTGCAGTGCCGACGCCGTGCGCTGGCTGGATGTGGGGCATCAATTGCGCCTGGTCGAGTCGCCGCTGGACATCGCGCAAGCGGTGCAAAAACGCATGCTGGGCCAGCCGCAGCAGGACGGCCCGGGCAAGGCCTGGATCTTCACCTCGGCCACGCTCGGCACCGATGACGCGCTGCGCTGGTTCACCGAACCCTGTGGCCTGGGCGGCGCCACGACCCTGCGCGTGGGCAGCCCGTTCGATTACGGGTTCCAGGCCGGGGTTTATGTGCCGCCGCATCTGCCGCGCCCCAGCGACCCCGGACACAGCGCCCAGGTGGCCGCATTTGCCGCGGATGCGGTGGCACTGCTGGGCGGACGCACCATGGTGCTGACCACGACCCTGCGCGCGCTGCGCAGCATCGGCGAGATCCTGCAACAGCGCTTTGAAGGGTCAAACGCGGTGGAGGTGCTGGTGCAGGGGCAGTTGCCCAAGCGCCAGTTGATCGAGCGATTCCGCCGCGGCGAGGAGCACGGCGGGAGCGGTTGCGTGCTGGTGGCGTCGGCGTCGTTCTGGGAAGGCGTGGACGTGCCGGGCGCTGCGTTGCAAATGGTGATCATCGACAAACTGCCGTTTCCGCCACCCAACGATCCGCTCGTCGAAGCGCGCTCGCAGCGCCTGCAGGCGGCTGGGCGCAGTCCGTTCAAGGACTATTTTCTACCCGAAGCGGCCGTGGCGCTGAAGCAGGGTGCCGGACGCCTGATCCGGCGTGAGTCCGATCGTGGCATCCTGGTGGTGTGCGACACGCGCCTCACGGCCATGGGCTATGGCCGCAAGCTGCTCGGCGCGCTGCCGCCGATGCGGCAATTGCGTTCGCAGGAGGAATTCAATCAGGCTCTGCTGGATCTCACCACAGCTTCCACCACGGAGCCTGCTGACCTTTGAAGCCCTGGCTCAGGTAGATGCTGTTGGGATAGGTGCGTTCCAGCACGCGCCTGGCATCGTCACGTAGATCGGGCATGCCCATGGCGTCCTGTGCACTCATCAGGATGTACAGCGCCTCTTCCTGCGCCGGCACATCGCGGTAGTCGGACAGCGCTGACTGGGCGCGGTTGATCGCTGCCACATAAGCGCCGCGGGTAAGGTAGTAACGCGCCACATGCACGTCGTATCGGGCCAGCGAATTCGTGATGTACAGGATGCGTTGGCGCGCGTCGGGGCTGTAGCGCGATTCCGGGAAGCGTGTGACCAGTTCCTTGAACGCCTCGAAAGAATCCTTGGACGCTTTTTGATCGCGCTCGGACAGGTCCTGCTTCAGGATCGAACCAAACAACCCCAGGTTGTCGTTGAAATTCACGATACCCTTGAGGTACAGCGCGTAATCCATGGCCGGGCTGACCGGGTGCTGTTTGATGAACCGGTCCAGGGTGGCGATGGCCGCCACTCCTTCGCCCGACTTGTGCTGGGCGTAGGCCTTGTCCAATTGGGCCTGCTGGGCCAGTGGCGTGCCAGCGGCCCGGCCTTCCAGTTTGTCCAGCAGTACGATGGCCTTGTCGTAGGCGCCTGAGGACATTTCATCCTTGGCGTCGGCGTAGATCTTGGCGGGCTCCATACCAGCGGTCTTGTCATCGGTGGAAGCACAGGCTGCCAGCAACAACGTGAGCGCGACCACGACGGTGGACGGGACGACCGATAATTTGGGGCGAAGCAACATAGGCAACCTTCTTGAAACAAAGCGACTTGATTATATCGGCCGACCCCCAGGTTGAAGACCCGTTCGCGGGCATGGACGACAGCGCCGAGGCGGTGGTCGAAGTGGAACAGCGTCATCTGAGCATTGCGCCGGGGCAGCACGGCGCGCGGCTGGATCGGGTTCTGGTCGAACAGGTGGCGGAGTTCTCGCGCAGTTATCTGCAACAGCTCATTGTTGCCGGCGCCGTGCAGCTCAAAGGCGCGGTGGTCACCAAGCCGTCAGCACGGGTGCATGTCGGTGAGGTGCTGGTGATCGAATTGCGCCCCACGCTGCAGAGTCAGGCGTTCAAGCCGCAGCCAATGGCGCTGGACGTGGTGTTTGAAGACGAGCACCTGCTGGTGATCAACAAGCCCGCCGGCCTGGTGGTGCATCCCGCTCCGGGCAACTGGAGCGGCACGCTGCTCAATGGTCTGCTGGCACGCGACCCGCAGGCGCAGTTCCTGCCGCGCGCCGGCATCGTGCACCGTCTCGACAAGGATACCAGCGGCCTGATGGTGGTGGCGCGAACGCGCAGCGTGATGGACGCGCTGGTGCGACTGATCGCCGCGCGCGACGTGAGCCGCCAGTACCTGGCGCTCGCGCACGGAGCCTGGGTCGGGCCGCGGACGCAGCGCGCGCAGTGGCCGATCGGGCGCGATCCGCGCAACCGTTTGCGCATGGCGGCGGTGGACCTGGCGCAGCACTCCGGCAAGGCGGCCACGACCGACATCGAACTGCTGGAAAACGCCGCTAAAGGCTGCTGGGTCCGCTGCACGCTGCACACCGGGCGCACGCACCAGATCCGCGTGCACATGATGATGCTGGGCCATCCCCTGGTCGGCGACACCCTGTATGGCGGCAGCGCAGCGGCGGGTTTGCAGCGCCAGGCGCTGCACGCTTTCCGGCTTGCCTTTGTCCATCCCGTGACGGGCGAGGCGATGGAGTTTCGCGCGGGCCTTCCCGAGGACATGAGCCAGGCGCTGAGAACCTGGGGCCTGGGCTACAATGGCGCCTGATCGCAGGCCAGACTGCGCCCGGATGGGCCGCATGGCGCGACCGGAATGAGCGACAAGCCGCACCAACGAAGCCCTACGCTTGGTCGCGTGTTGAACGGCCCGTGTGAACCCCTCGCCTGTTTTTGCCCTTGAGGCATCATTTTTCCGAAGATTGCCATAGCCATGAATACCGCGGACGCCAAGCGTGTCCTCGAAACCGCGTTGATTTGCTCGCAGCAGCCCTTGCCGCTGAGCGAGATGCGCGTGTTGTTCGACGACGCATTGGGAGCGGACACGCTCAAATCCCTGTTGTCGCAGTTGCAGGACGACTGGGCGCAGCGCGGCGTCGAACTGGTGTGCGTGGCCACAGGCTGGCGCTTTCAGAGTCGGCCCGAGATGCGCGAATACCTCGATCGCCTGCATCCCGAGAAGCCGCCCAAATACACGCGCGCCACGCTCGAGACGCTGGCCATCATTGCCTATCGCCAGCCGGTGACGCGTGGCGACATGGAAGACATCCGCGGCGTGACCATCAATTCGCTGCTGCTCAAGCAGCTGGAAGACCGGGGCTGGGTCGAGGTCATCGGCCACAGGGAAACCGTGGGTCGGCCCGGCCTGTACGCCACTACGCGCCAGTTTCTGGACGATCTGGGGCTGGCGTCGCTGGACCAGTTGCCGGCGCTGGATGCGCCCGGTCAGGAAACCATGGCGCTGCAGTCGCTGGAGCGCGTGGTGCTGGAGCAGCAGGCGATCTTGCCGATGGATCTGCTGGCAGAGCCGTCGATGCTGCCGCAGCCGAACGAACCACCGATTCAAGGGGAATGATGTATGAATCTGCCGATTGAGGGCTTGCCCACCACCGCCGCACCTGTGCCTGCTGATGCAGGCGTTGCTGCGGCGACAGCCCCCGAGGAATCCTCGGCGCCCGCGGCCCCGGCTGCGCTGGCCGCGCCGCTGGCAAGCGCGGCGGCGGGCACGGACCGCTTCGCCGACGTGGTTGCAGGCGACTTCGATGCCGACGAGGAGCGCGCCGATCTGGTTCCTTTCAAGCGCGTGCTCGCGCCGGTGGCTGAATCCCCCAAGCTGCACAAGGTGTTGGCACAGTCCGGTCTGGGCTCGCGCCTGGAAATGGAGCAACTCATCACCGAGGGCCGCATTTCGGTCAACAACGAGCCGGCCCACATCGGTCAGCGCATCCAGTTTGGCGACCAGATCAAGGTCAACGGCAAGCCGATTCGCTTTCGCATCGATGCGCCACCGGCGCGCGTCATCGCCTATCACAAGCCGGCAGGGGAAGTGGTCACGCACGACGATCCGCAGAACCGCCCGACGGTGTTCAGGCGCCTGCCCAAGCTGTACCAGGGGAAGTGGCAGTCCGTGGGGCGACTGGACCTGAACACCGAAGGTCTGCTGCTGTTCACCAGTTCCGGCGAGTTGGCGAACCAGCTCATGCACCCGCGTTTCGGGCTGGAGCGCGAATACGCGGTGCGGGTGCTGGGCGCGTTGACCAAGGAAGAAAAACAAAAACTGCTCGACGGCGTGCAACTTGACGACGGCCGGGCCCAGTTCGGTTCCATCGAAGAGGGTGGCGGCGAGGGCTCCAACTGCTGGTACCGCGTCACGATCTCGGAAGGTCGCAACCGCGAGGTGCGCCGCATGATGGAGGCGGTAGGCCACGCGGTCAGCCGGCTGATCCGAATCCGTTACGGCGCCATGGTGTTGCCGCGCGGGCTCAAGCGCGGCGCCTGGATGGAACTGGACGAAACCGATATCCGCTCGCTGGTTCAGGCCGCGGTTCCCCGGGCTGCGCGCGACGCCGATGGTGAAGCCCAGCCGCCCGCGCGACGCGAAGGCAACCGCCGGCGGGGTGGGACGGGCGGCGGCGGTGCCAGGCCTTCGCGCCCGGGCAGCGGTCCGGCGCCAGCGCGCCCCCAGCAACGGCCGCGCAGTGGCCCGCAGGCGGCGCCGCGCGAGCGCGGCGAGACCCCGGATCACGAAGGCGCGAATCAGCCCGACCCGATGAAGACGGCCTTTGGCTACATCGGCGCCGACAGCTTCATGCGGCAGCGTCAAGGGCCCGGTCAGGGCCAGGGTCAGCGCCGTGGCGGCCCGGGCACAGGCGGACAGCGCCGCTCGGGCGGGCGCAGCCGCTGAGGCAGGGCTGCATCGGATTGCCGGCTGCGGGTCGCAGGGAATGGCGACCCGGGTTAAAATCAAAGGCTTTTTCCGAAAAGAAAATTTTTTTCAAAACTTCAACCTAAGAATCACTCATGGCTATCGAACGCACCCTTTCCATCATCAAACCCGACGCCGTGGCGAAAAACGTGATCGGTCAAATTTATGCACGCTTCGAGGCTGCCGGCCTGAAGGTCGTGGCGGCCCGTCTGGCGCAGCTCTCGCGCGCCGAAGCCGAGGCTTTTTACGGCGTGCACAAGGCGCGTCCGTTCTTCAAGGATCTGGTGGAGTTCATGATCTCCGGTCCGGTCATGATCCAGGTGCTCGAAGGCGAAGGCGCCGTGCTGAAGAACCGCGACCTGATGGGCGCGACCGACCCGAAGAAAGCCGACGCCGGAACCATCCGCGCCGACTTTGCCGACAGCATCGACGCCAATGCTGTGCACGGTTCCGACGCCCCAGAAACTGCTGCCGTGGAAATCAGCTTTTTCTTCGCCGGCATGAACATCTACTCGCGCTAAAAAGCGCAGATCTATGCAATGACGGCCAATCTGCTCGATTACGACCTCGAGGGTTTGGCCGCGTTTTGCGAGCGGCTCGGGGAGAAGCGCTTTCGCGCGACCCAGCTGTTTCGCTGGATCCATCAGAAGGGCGCACACGACTTTGACCAGATGAGCGATCTGGCGAAATCGCTGCGCGAGAAACTCAAGGTCAGCGCCCATGTGCAGGCGCTGCCGGTCGTGTCGCAACACGAGTCCGCGGACGGCACCATCAAGTGGCTGTTTGACGTGGGCGACGGCAACGTGATCGAGTCGGTGTTCATTCCCGAGGCTGACCGCGGCACGTTGTGCCTTTCATCCCAGGCCGGTTGCGCCATGGGCTGTCGCTTTTGCTCCACCGGCCACCAGGGCTTCAGCCGCAATCTGACGACCGGCGAAATCGTCGCCCAACTCTGGTTTGCCGAGCATTTTCTGCGCAAGAAACTGGGACGCAGCGAGCGCGTCATTTCCAACGTCGTGATGATGGGCATGGGTGAACCGCTGCAAAATTATGGCGCTCTGCTGCCGGCGCTGCGCGTGATGCTGGACGATCACGCTTACGGTTTGTCGCGCCGCCGCGTCACGGTCTCCACGTCCGGCGTTGTGCCCAAGATCGATCTGCTGGCGCAGGACTGTCCGGTGGCGCTGGCGGTCTCGCTGCACGCGCCCAACGACGCCCTGCGCGATCATCTGGTGCCGCTGAACCTCAAGTATTCGTTGTCTGATCTGCTCAATGCCTGCCTGCGCTACCTCAAGCACGCACCGCGAGACTTCATCACTTTCGAGTACTGCATGCTCGACGGCGTGAACGACCAGCCAGAGCATGCCGAGCAACTGGTGCGCCTGATGCGCGAGTTCGGCGGAACGGGCGTGCCCTGCAAGTTCAACCTGATTCCCTTCAATCCCTTTCCGGCCTCGGGCCTGGTCCGCTCCACGCCCGCGGCGGTGGCGGCCTTTGCCCAGATACTGAACAGCGCGGGTTTCGTCGCGACCGTGCGCAAGACGCGCGGCGACGACATCGACGCCGCCTGCGGTCAATTGGCGGGCGACGTCAAGGACCGCACGCGTGTGGGTGAGCGCATGGGAGCCCAGCGCCGGATCATGTTAAAAGCGATCGTGCCCCCCAATCCAGGAGACTTGAAGCATGAAACTATTTGATACGCGATGGCTCGCTGTGGGCGCGCTGACGCGTCTTGGCATGGCTGCCGCCGTGCTGGTTCTTGCCGGATGCGCCAGCGGGACCGGCGGTGCGGCAGCGGCCGCAGCACAGGGCGGCAACAAGGCCGATATCGTGACCGCGTCCGACCAGCCCGACGTGCGCCGGCGCGCCAGCATTCGCCTGGAGCTCGCGGTGAGCTACTTCTCCGAGGGCAAGACCACCTTTGCGCTGGATGAACTCAAGCAGGCCCTGGTGATTGATCCGACCTATGCGCAGGCCTACAACCTGCGCGGCCTGGTGTACATGCGACTCAACGATCTGGGGTTGGCCGAAGAGAGTTTCAAGCGCGCCACGGCCCTCGATCCCAACGACTCGGGCGCCGTGCAGAATCTCGGCTGGATGATGTGCCAGTCGGACCGTTTCGACCAGGCCACCGAGGCCTTCAATCGGGCACTGGCCAACCCGCGCTACAGCGACCGCGCCAAGACCTATCTCACCCTGGGCTTGTGCCAGGCCAAGGCCGGGCATGCGGAAGAGGCCGAGCGCAGCCTGACGCGCTCCTACGAGCTCGATGCCGGCAACCCGATCACGGGTTTCAATCTGGCCAGCCTGCTGTTCAAGCGCGGCGAACTGGTGCGTGCGCAGTTCTACATCAGGCGCCTGAACAACAGCGAGTTGGCGAATTCGGAGTCCCTGTGGTTGGGTATCCGGATCGAACGCCGCCTGGACAACGCCGTCGCCATGAACCAGTTGGCCGAGCAACTCAGGAATCGGTTTGCGCAGTCGCGTGAACTGGGCCTGTTCGAGCGAGGTGCTTTCGATGAGTGATGAGTCCACGCCCGTGCCGTCGGCAACGCCATCCGACCCCGTGCCAGCGGTCGCGCTGACGGCGGGCGGTTTGATTCGCCAGGCGCGCGAGGCCAGCGGCCTGCACATTGCGGCGCTGGCGGTGTCGCTCAAGGTTCCGGTGAAGAAACTGGAGTTGCTCGAAGCCGATCGATTGGACACGCTGCACGACGCCGTGTTCGTGCGCGCACTGGCCTCCAGCGTGTGCCGTACGCTGCACATCGATCCATTGGTGGTGCTGGACAAGCTTCCCCAGAGCGCAACGCCTTCCTTGCCGTCGGCCTCCGGCATCAACGCGGCGTTCCAGCCGTCGGGTGGCATCAAGGGTTTGTCGATGGGGCCGCGCCTGAAGCATCCGGTGGTGCTGGCGGTGCTGGCGCTGCTGCTGGCTGCCGCCGTGCTGGCTTTTCTTCCCGAATTGCAGCGGGCCGCGAATGGGTCCTGGTTCACGCCTTCCGCCCCGGTCGCGGTGGCGCCGGTGGCCCCGGTCGTCGCCTCCCTCCCGGAAGCACCCGGCATGCCGGCATCAGCGGCTGCGGCCGACAGTGCAGGCGGCGTGGTGCTGGAAAATGTCGCGCACGATTCCGCGCCCGGTGCCAGCGCGGCCGCACTGGCCCAAGCCAGCGGTCAGGCCGCATTGGATCCGAACGCCAGCGGCGTTTCGGTGCCGGGTTCCGGCGCCGGGGCGAATGCCGTCCTGACATTCAAGGCCAGGGCGGCGACGTGGATCGAAGTGACGGACGCCCAGGGCGTGGTGGTGCTGCGCAGAACCCTGCTGGCGGGGGAAACCGCGGCCGCGTCGGGCGCGCTGCCGCTGAAGTCGGTGGTGGGTCGTGCCGACGCACTCGAAGTTCAGGTGCGCGGCAAGCCTTTTGACCTGGGGCCGGTCTCCAAGGACAACGTGGCACGATTTGAGGTGAAACCGTGAACGCGTCGCTTCCCATAGACGCGGCAGCGCCAGGCGCGCGCCGCTCCCGCCAGGCCAGCGTGCGCTGGGGCCACAACGTGGTGACGCTTGGCGGCGACGCGCCGGTGCGGGTGCAGTCCATGACGAATACCGACACGGCAGACGCCATCGGCACGGCGATCCAGATCAAGGAGCTGGCACTGGCCGGGTCGGAGCTGGTGCGCATCACGGTGAACACGCCCGAGGCGGCGCAAGCCGTTCCCTATGTGCGCGAGCAACTTGACCGCATGGGTGTCAACGTGCCACTGATCGGCGACTTCCATTACAACGGCCATCGGCTGCTGGCAGACTATCCCGACTGCGCCCAGGCCTTGTCCAAATACCGCATCAATCCGGGCAATGTGGGCAAGGGCGACAAGCGCGATCGCCAGTTCGGGCAGATGATCGAGATCGCGATGCGCTGGAACAAGGCGGTGCGCATCGGTGTGAATTGGGGCAGCCTGGATCAGGAACTGCTGGCGTCCCTGATGGACGCGAACAGCCGGCGCGCCATTCCCTGGGACGCCAAGCCGGTGATGTACGAAGCCCTCATCACCTCGGCCATCGAGTCCGCGCGTTTTGCTGAAAGCCTGGGCATGAACGGCAGCCAGATCCTGCTGTCGTGCAAGGTCAGCGGCGTGCAGGATCTGATTTCGGTTTACCGTGAACTGGCCAAACGCTGCGACTACGCGCTGCATCTGGGTCTGACGGAAGCGGGCATGGGCACCAAGGGAACCGTGACCTCCAGCGTGGCCCTGGCCATCCTGTTGCAGGAAGGCATCGGCGACACGATTCGCGTATCGCTCACGCCGCAGCCGGGCGAGTCGCGCACCCAGGAAGTGGTGATCGCCTCCGAAATACTGCAGGCACTCGGCCTGCGCAGCTTCGTGCCCAGCGTCACCGCGTGCCCCGGCTGCGGGCGCACCACCAGCACCACGTTCCAGGAACTGACGCAGCAGATCGACAACTTTTTGCGCGAGCAGATGCCGGTCTGGCGCGAGCAATATCCCGGTGTGGAGAAGCTCAAGGTCGCGGTCATGGGCTGCATCGTGAACGGCCCGGGCGAGAGCAAGCATGCGGACATCGGCATCAGCCTGCCCGGCACTGGCGAGGCACCGGCCGCACCGGTGTTCATCGACGGCGAAAAGCGCCTGACGCTGCGCGGCGAGCACATCGCGCAGGAGTTCCAGGTGATCGTTGAAAACTACATCAAGAACCGGTTCGGCGTGGCTGAACCAGCGAGTTGAATCCACCCCATGACCGATATCCGAACTGCCGCAGCGGCAGAAAAACCCGTCGCTCCCGCGGCCAAGCGTGAGCGCCTGAGCGCTGTCAAGGGCATGAACGACATCCTGCCGCCGGATTCGGCGCGCTGGGAGTGGTTCGAGGCCCATGTGCGCGACGTGATGGGCGTCTACGCCTACCGCAATATCCGCACGCCCATCGTCGAGCAGACCGCGTTGTTTGTGAAGGGCACGGGCGAGACCACCGACATCGTGGAAAAGGAGATGTACTCCTTTGTGGATCGGCTCAACGGCGAGCAGCTCACGCTGCGCCCGGAGAACACGCCGGGCGTGGTGCGCGCGGCGATCGAGCACAACCTGACCTACGACGGCGGCAAGCGGCTTTTCTACATGGGTCCAATGTTCCGGCACGAGCGGCCGCAGCGCGGACGCTATCGCCAGTTCTACCAGCTCGGCGCCGAAGCCCTGGGTTTTGCCGGTCCGGAAGTGGACGCGGAACTGATGCTGATGGTGGCGCAGTTGTTCGATCGCCTGGGGCTGAACCATGTGCGCGTGGAACTCAACAGCCTGGGCGTTCTGCCCGAGCGGCTGCAACACCGCGCCGCGCTGGTGGAGTATTTCACGCGCCATGTCGATGCGCTGGATGCCGACTCGCAGCGCCGTCTGCAGACCAACCCCTTGCGCATCCTGGATACGAAAAATCCGGCGCTGCAGGAACTGGTGCAGGCCGCACCGCAACTGCTGAGCTTCCTGGGCGAGGCTTCGCTCAAGCACTTCGACCAGGTCAAGTCCTTGCTCAGCGCCTGCGGCGTTCCCTGGACCATCAACCCGCGCCTGGTGCGCGGACTCGACTACTACAGCCACACGGTGTTCGAATTCATCACCGATGAACTCGGCGCGCAGGGAACGCTGTGCGGCGGCGGTCGCTACGACGGATTGTTCGAAACCCTGGGCGCCAAACCCACGCCCGCCGTGGGCTGGGGCATGGGCATCGAGCGCGTGCTGGAACTGATCAAGGTGCAGGGCGAGGCGCTGGCGCTTCCGGTGCCAGACGCCTACGCGGTGATCCCGTCGGAGCAGGCCTTGTCGCTGGCGCTGCCGACCTTGCAGGCCTTGCGCCAGGCAGGCGTCTCGGTGCAGATGCACGCGGCCGCGGATTCCGGCCTGGGCAGCATGAAATCGCAGTTCAAGAAAGCCGACGCCAGCGGCGCGGCTTTCGCCCTGGTCTTCGGCCCCGACGAACTGGCGCAGGGCTGCGTCACGGTCAAATCCCTGCGCGACGGCAGCGGCGCGCAAGTGCTGCGCTCCTTGGCCGATGTGGCCAACTGGGCGCGCACCCTACAATCGAACAGTTAACTCATATTCATCCATGTCACAACATCTCGACCTCGAAGAACAAGAACAGCTTGAGGAACTCAAGCACTTCTGGAAGCAATACGGCAACCTCATCAGCTGGATTCTGATCGCGGTGATGGGCAGCTACGCCGCCTGGAACGGCTACCAGTATTGGCAGCGCAGCCAGGCCGCGCAGAGCTCCGCCATGTACGACGAAGTCGAGCGTGCAGCGCAGGACAGCGACCTCACCAAGCTCGACCGCGCGCTGGCCGACATGAAGGACAAGTTCGCCGGCACCAGCTACGCGCAGCAAGCCGCGCTGCTGGCCGCGAAGACCTACCACGATCGCGGCAACATCGACGCGGCCAAGGCCGCGCTGGCCTGGGTCGCCGAAAAGTCCTCCGATCAGGGCTACCAGTCGATTGCGCGCTTGCGCCTGGCGGGTGAACTGGCGCAGGCCAAGGCCTACGACGAAGCTGCCAAACAATTGTCTGGCAGCTTTCCCAAGGAGTTTGCCCCCCTGGCGGCCGACCGCCTGGGAGACATCTACCTGCTGCAGGACAAGAAGGACCAGGCACGGCTTGAATTCGAGAAGGCCTACAAGGGCTTCGAGGATCAGGTTGACTACCGTCGACTGGTCGAAGTCAAGCTCAATGCGCTGGGCGTGGATCCCAAGGCCGGCGCCAGCGCTGCGCCCGCACCCGCCTCGTCTGCGCCGGAGACGCGCAAGTGAATTCAAGGTTTCAAGTGTTGTCTCCCAAGCTCGGTCGCAGTCTGGCGCTGGCCGGTCTGATCGCCGTGCTGGCCGCCTGTTCGAGCACCGACAAGATCAAACCCGCAGAGCTGGCGCCCAACGTGGTGTTGCAGCCGGTGCGTGCGGCCTGGACGGCCCAGATCGGCGCGGTGAACTTCCCGCTGCAGCCCAACGTTCAGGGCACAACGCTGACGCTGGCCGCCAGTGACGGCACCGTCGCGGCGCTGGATGCACTCAGCGGGCGCGACTTGTGGCGCGTTCAGGTGGGCGCCCCCATCATTGCCGGTGTCGGCAGCGACGGCAAGACCGCTGCCGTCGTGACCAGCGAAAACGACGTGGTGGCGATTGAATCGGGCCGCGTGTTGTGGCGCCAGAAGCTGCCCGCACAGGCCTACACGCCGCCGCTGGTGGCAGGGGGTCGCGTTTTTGTGGTCAGTGCCGACCGCTCGGTGACGGCGCTCGACGGCGCCAGCGGGCGCAAGCTGTGGACGCAGCCGCGCCCGGGCGATGCGCTGGTGCTGAAGCAGTCGGGCGTGTTGCTGGCCGTGGGTGACACGCTGGTCGTGGGCCAGTCGGGTCACCTGCTGGGATTGAATCCGTCCAATGGCAGCGTGCGTTGGGATGCGACCATCGCGACCGCGCGTGGCACCAACGACGTGGAGCGTTTGATCGATTTGGTGGGTCGCGTCAGCCGCGTCGGCAACGTGGTCTGCGCCAGGGCCTTTCAGTCCACAGTCGGCTGTGTCGACGCAACTCGTGGCCAGGTGCAGTGGAGCAAGAAATCCAATGGGTCGGTGGGCGTGGACGGCGACGAGAAACTGGTGATCGGCGCCGAGGCCGACGGCAAGTTGGTGGCCTGGAACCGTGCTGATGGCGAACGCGTCTGGAGCTCCGAGTTGTTGATGTACCGGGACCTGAGCGCACCGCTGCTGGTCGGAAAATCCATGCTGGTGGGAGACGGCACCGGTTTGCTGCACGTGCTGTCGCGCGAGAACGCCAGCCCCCTGAATCGCCTCGCCACCGATGGCTCCGCCATCAGCGTGAGCCCGGTGCTGGCGGGTAAGACCATCGTTGCGGTGACACGCAATGGTGGCGTCTATGGCTTTGTCCCAGAGTAATCGCGCTGCATGAAACCTGTCCTGGCCCTGGTAGGCCGCCCCAATGTGGGCAAGTCCACTTTATTCAACCGCTTGACCAAGTCGCGTGACGCCATCGTGGCCGACTATGCGGGCCTGACCCGTGATCGTCATTACGGCCAGGGCAAGCAGGGCAAATACGAGTACATCGTGATCGACACCGGCGGCTTTGAGCCGACGGCCGAAAGCGGTATCTACAAGGAAATGGCGAAGCAGACGCGCCAGGCCGTGGCCGAGGCCGACGTGGTGCTGTTCGTGCTGGACGCGCGCGGCGGCGTCTCGACCCAGGACCACGACATCGCCAACTACCTGCGGCGACTGGGCAAGCCGGTGCTGCTGGTGGCGAACAAGGCCGAAGGCATGAAGGAGGGCGCGCACCTGGTCGAGTTCTTTGAACTCGGACTGGGCGAAGCGCTGCCGGTGTCGGCCGCGCACGGTCAGGGCATCAACAACCTGGCCGAACTCGCGCTGGCGCCGCTGAACCTGTTCGATGGCGAGCCGCTCGAGCCCGAAGCCGACAACGGTGCCATCAAGCTGGCCGTGGCCGGGCGCCCGAATGTGGGCAAGTCCACGCTCATCAACACCTGGCTGGGCGAAGAGCGCCTGGTCGCGTTTGACCTGCCCGGCACCACGCGCGACGCGATCACCGTGCCGTTCGAGCGCGGCGGGCAGCTGTTTGAACTGATTGACACCGCCGGCCTGCGCCGCCGGGGCAAGGTGTTTGAGGCGATCGAGAAGTTCTCGGTCGTCAAGACGCTGCAGGCGATCGAGTCGGCCAACGTGGTGCTGCTACTGCTCGACGCGACGCAGGGTGTGACCGATCAGGACGCGCACATTGCGGGCTTCATCCTGGAGAGCGGGCGCGCCGTGGTGCTGGCCGTGAACAAGTGGGACGCGGTGGACGCGTATCAGCGCGAGCTGGTGCAGCGCTCGATCGAAACGCGGTTGCCGTTCCTGAAGTTTGCCGACATCCATTTCATTTCGGCCATCAAGCGCCAGGGCCTGGGTCCGGTGTGGAAGTCGATTGCCGACGCGCATCGCTCGGCCATGTGCAAGATGTCGACGCCGGTGCTCACGCGCTTGCTGCTGGAAGCGGTGCAGTTCCAGAGCCCCAAGCGCGCCGGCATGTTCCGCCCCAAGCTGCGCTACGCGCATCAGGGCGGCATGAACCCGCCACTGATCGTGATCCACGGCAATTCGCTGGAGCATGTGACCGACTCCTACAAGCGCTTTCTCGAAGGGCGGTTCCGCAAGGAATTCAAGCTCGTGGGCACGCCGCTGCGCATCCAGCTGAAAACCTCCAGCAATCCCTACGCCGACAAGGACTGAAGTTCCGCCCTGCGCGGCTTGTGGAATAGGCGCTCGCGCGCCGTTCGGGCGGCGTCCTGTGGTAAGGTTACAACCTCATTAACTCTTTTTAGAACACGGAGAATATCGTGAGCAACAAAGGCCAACTCTTGCAAGATCCCTTCCTCAACGTCCTGCGCCGGGAGCATGTTCCGGTGTCGATTTATCTCGTCAACGGGATCAAGCTTCAGGGGCAGATTGAGTCCTTCGACCAATACGTGGTGTTGCTGCGCAACACCGTGACCCAGATGGTCTACAAGCACGCCATTTCGACCATCGTCCCGGGGCGCGCCGTCAATTTCACGACCACCGAAGACGTTGACGCCCCAGCCGCCTGAGGCGGCTACCAAGCCGTCCTGCGTTCGCGCCTCTCACCACCGTCAGTCCGCTTGAGTTTTCCTGAAGCATCTGCCAGTCCTGCCGTTCCCACGATCCTGGTGGGGGTCGATCTGGGCTTGCCGCATTTCGATACGGAACTGCAGGAGTTGGGCCTGCTGGCGCAGACCGCCGGCCTGAACCCGGTGTTGCGCATCACCTGCAAGCGCAAGGCGCCCGACGCGGCGCTGTTTGTCGGATCGGGCAAGGCTGACGAAATCAAGATGGCGGCGCAGCTGCATGGCGCGCGGGAGGTGTTGTTCGACCAGGCCCTGAGCCCGGCCCAGCAACGCAACCTGGAGCGCCACCTGGAGCTGCCGGTGAACGACCGCACGCTGCTGATCCTGCAGATCTTTGCGCAGCGCGCCCGCAGCCATGAGGGCAAGCTCCAGGTGGAGCTGGCGCGCCTGCGCTACCTCAGCACGCGCCTGGTGCGCCGCTGGTCGCATCTGGAGCGGCAAAGCGGGGGCATCGGTCTGCGCGGCGGACCCGGCGAGCGCCAGATCGAACTCGATCGGCGCATGATCACGGACTCGATCAAGCGCACGCGCGAACGGCTCGACAAGGTCAAGCGCCAGCGCCAGACGCAGCGCAAGCAGCGCGTGCGGCGCGACACCTTCAACATTTCGCTGGTGGGCTATACCAACGCCGGCAAGTCCACGCTGTTCAATGCGCTGGTGAAGGCACGCGCCTATGCCGCCGATCAGCTTTTTGCCACGCTGGACACGACCACGCGCCAGCTGTATCTGGGCGACGCTGCGCGCTCGGTGTCGCTGTCCGACACCGTGGGCTTCATCCGCGACCTGCCGCATGGTCTGGTGGACGCCTTTGCCGCGACCCTGCAGGAAGCGGTTGACGCCGATTTGCTGCTGCACGTGGTGGACGCGTCCAGCCCCGATTTCCCGGAGCAGATGGAGCAGGTGTACAAGGTGCTGGGTGAAATCGGCGCCCAGGACATTCCCCAGATTCTGGTGTTCAACAAGCTCGACGCCATTGAGCCTGGGCGCCGCCCGCCTCAATTGAGCGACACGTTTGAGGTGCACGGCACGGCGATTCCCCGGATATTCCTGAGCGCCCAGAGCGGCGAGGGCCTGTCGGACTTGCGCGAGCTGCTGGTCCAGAGGGTGGGCAGCCAAGCCGCAGCGGCCGACGCAGCGTCGCTGCCAACAGCGTCAGATGCGCAAGAAGCGCAGACGCCGGATGACGAATTGGGCACAATCGAACCATGAATCACGAGAGACCGAGCGCATGAATCTGCATTTACCCGCCTTTTCCTGGGGCGCGCTGCAAAGCCGCCTGAAGGGCATGTTCAACCTGAACGATCCCAAGTGGGGACGTGGCGAAGACAAGCCCGATGCCGGCAAACCCGTCGAAGGCGGCGACACGCCGCCGCCACCGCCGCCACAAAAGCCGCGCGGACCGAACCAGGGGCCGCCGGATCTGGAGGAACTTTGGCGCGATGTCAGCAAGAAGCTGGGCGGCCTGTTTGGCGCGCCCAAAGGACCACGGTCCGCACCCCCCGAAGGTGGTGGCGGTTCGGGCTTTCAGCCCGACATGAAGAATGCCGGCATCGGCTTTGGCCTGATCGCAGGCGTGGTCGTGCTGATCTGGCTGGGCACCGGCTTCTTCATCGTGCAGGAAGGCCAGCAGGCGGTGATCACGCAGTTTGGCAAATACAACTCGACCAAGGGCGCGGGTTTCAACTGGCGCCTTCCCTATCCGATACAGCGCCATGAACTGGTGTTTGTGACGCAAATCCGCTCCGTCGACGTGGGGCGCGACAGCATCATCAAGGCCACGGGCTTGCGCGAATCGGCGATGCTGACGGAAGACGAAAACATCGTGGAAATCAAGTTTGCGGTGCAGTACCGCCTCAGCGACGCCCGCGCCTTCCTGTTTGAAAGCAAGAACCCCACCGAGGCGGTGGTGCAGGCGGCGGAAACGGCGGTGCGCGAGGTCGTGGGCAAGATGCGCATGGATTCGGCCCTGGCCGAAGAGCGCGACCAGATCGGGCCGCGCGTGCGCAATCTGATGCAAAAAATTCTGGACCGCTACAAGGTGGGCATCGAGGTCGTCGGTATCAATTTGCAGCAGGGCGGCGTGCGTCCCCCGGAACAGGTGCAAGCCGCTTTTGACGACGTGCTCAAGGCCGGGCAGGAGCGCGAACGCGCCAAGAACGAGGCCCAAGCCTATGCCAACGACGTGATCCCCCGCGCCGTGGGAACGGCCTCGCGCCTGAAGGAAGAATCGGACGCCTACAAGTCCCGCGTGGTGGCTCAGGCGCAGGGTGATGCGCAGCGTTTTCGCTCGGTGCTGAACGAATACCAGAAGGCGCCGCAGGTGACGCGCGACCGCATGTACCTGGACACGATGCAGCAGATCTACAGCAACGTGACCAAGGTGTTGGTGGATTCCAGCAAGGGCTCGAACCTG
Source organism: uncultured beta proteobacterium (assembly GCA_903838565.1). Lineage (GTDB taxonomy): Bacteria > Pseudomonadota > Gammaproteobacteria > Burkholderiales > Burkholderiaceae_C > CAIKVZ01. Next base: position 44,689 of record CAILZB010000090.1, read on the forward strand.
CTGTATCTGCCGCTGGACAAGATCATGCAGCTCAGCGCCACCGCCGCCGAACCCGTGGCGGCTGCCACGTCGGCCGCCAGCGGCGCCGCTGCTCCCGCCACCCCGGCCGGTGTGGCCAACGATGCGCGCACCCGGGATACCGGGCGTACGCGTGAACGTGAGACGCGTTAGGACATGAACATGAACAGGATTGGTTTCATTGGCGCGGCCGTTGTGGCCGTGCTCGCCTTGCTGAGCTCCATGCTCTTCGTCGTCGATCAGCGCCAGTTTGGCGTGGTCTATGCACTCGGGCAGATCAAGGACGTCATCACCGAACCGGGCTTGAACGTCAAACTGCCGCCGCCGTTCCAGAACGTCAGCTACATCGACAAGCGCCTGCTGACGCTGGAGAGCGCCGACGCCGAGCCGATGTTGACTGCGGAAAAGCAGCGCATGGTGATCGACTGGTATGTGCGCTGGCGCGTCACCGAACCGACGCAGTACATCCGCAACGTCGGCCTGGACGAAAACGCCGGCGCCTTGCAGCTCAACCGCGTGGTGCGCAATGCGTTCCAGGAAGAGATCAACAAGCACACCGTCAAGGAAATCCTCTCGCTCAAGCGCGAGGCGCTGACCGCCAACGTCAAACGCGAGGTCCTGCTCGCCGTGGGCGGAGCCAAACCCTGGGGCGTGGACGTGGTGGACGTGCGCATCACGCGCGCCGACTATGTGGACGCGATCACCGAGTCGGTGTACCGGCGCATGCAGGCCGAGCGCACGCGCGTTGCCAATGAACTGCGCTCCACCGGCGCGGCCGAGGGCGAGAAGATCCGTGCCGATGCCGATCGACAACGCGAAGTGACGGTGGCCAACGCCTACCGCGACGCGCAGAAGGTCAAGGGCGAGGGCGACGGCCAAGCGGCCGCGATCTATGCCGAATCGTTCGGTCGCGACGCCAAGTTTGCGCAGTTCTACCGCAGCCTGGACGCCTACAAGGCCAGCTTTGGCAAGAAGAGCGACGTGATGGTGCTGGACCCGGCATCCTCCGAATTCTTCAAAGTCATGCGCGGTGACGGTGCGCCGGCCGCGGCCAAGAAGTAAGCCTTGGAAGGCGATACGCTTTGGCAGGCGCTGGCCCTGGTGCTGGTGTTCGAAGGGCTTCTGCCCTTTGTCTCACCGGCGGCCTGGCGCCGCATGTTTACCCAGATCCTTCAGTTGCAGGACGGTCAAATCCGTTTTTTCGGACTGTTGAGTGTGCTCGCAGGCCTGAGCTGTCTGTGGTGGCTGTCGTGAATCGGCTCGCTCGGGACGATCGCGCCATCGCGGCCCGGTAAAATCCTGCTTTTAACAGCACCCGAAAACACACATGTCCGCCTGGGTTCTGCCAGATCACATTGCCGATGTTCTGCCCTGTGAGGCCAGGCACATCGAAGATCTCCGTCGGGATTTGCTCGACACCGCACGCTGCTACGGCTACGAGCTGGTGATGCCGCCGCTGGTGGAGCACCTGGAGTCGCTGCTCACCGGCACCGGAGAGGCGCTCGACCTGCAGACCTTCAAGCTCGTCGATCAGCTTTCGGGCCGCACGCTGGGTCTGCGCGCCGACACCACGCCGCAGGCGGCGCGCATCGACGCGCACCTGCTCAATCGCCAGGGCGTCACGCGCCTGTGCTACTGCGGCCCGGTGCTGCACACGCGCCCCGAAAAACCCCATGCGACGCGCGAGCCGCTGCAGTTTGGCGCCGAGATCTTTGGCCACGCCGGCCTCGAGGCCGATCTGGAGACGCTGTTGCTGGCGCTGGACTGCCTGGGGCGCGCCGGCGTGCAGGGCCTCAGCGTGGACATGGCGCACGCGCGCATCGTCCAGTTGCTGCTGGCCGGCCTGCCCTTGTTACCGCAGAAACTGGCGCAGATTCACGCCGCACTCGCCGCCAAGGATGGCACCGAGCTGGCGAGCCTGACGCGGGATCTGCCGGCCGACGTGCGCCAGGGTCTGCTCGCGCTGGTGCAGTTGTACGGGGACAGCACCGTGCTGGCCGAGGCCGAGCGCGCACTCAAGGCCTTTCCAGCGGTGCAGCCGTCGCTGGCCGAGCTGAAGTGGCTGGCCGGGCAATTGAAGGGCGCAACGCTGAGCTTTGACCTGGCCGATCTGCAGGGTTATGCCTACTACAGCGGCGTGCGGTTTTCCATCTATGCCCAGAGCGCCAGCGACGCACTGGCGCGGGGCGGACGCTACGACGAAGTCGGTGCGGTTTTCGGGCGCAAGCGTCCGGCAGCCGGCTTCAGTCTGGACATCAAGGCGCTCGTGGGCGCGGTGGCGCAACGCCCGCTGCGCGCGGCGGTGCGCGCTGCCTGGACGCCGAACGACGCCTGGCGTGCGGCCGTGGCCCAATTGCGCCTGCAAGGCGAAACCGTGGTCTGCGTCCTGCCTGGCCACGAAAGTGAAGTTGATGAATTCCATTGCGACCGCGAACTGGTTTCGGTCGGCGACCAATGGTTGGTGCAAGCCCTTTGAAATGAACAGCATGAACAAGACAAATTTTGGCAGGAACGTGGTCGTCGTCGGCACCCAGTGGGGCGACGAGGGCAAGGGCAAGCTGGTCGACTGGCTGACCGAAAGCGCCCAGGGCGTGGTGCGCTTTCAGGGCGGCCACAACGCCGGTCACACGCTCGTGATCAACGGCGTCAAGACGGCGCTGCACCTGATTCCCAGCGGCATCATGCGCGCCGGCGTGAAGTGCTACATCGGCAACGGCGTGGTGCTGTCGGCGGCCAAGCTGTTCGAGGAAATGCAGGGGTTGGAGAAGGCGGGCGTGGAGGTGCGTTCGCGCCTGCGCGTGAGCGAACTGTGCCCGCTGATCCTGCCGTTTCACGCCGCGCTGGACGTGGCGCGCGAGGCGGCGCGTGAGCAGGGCGGCACCGAGAAGATCGGCACCACGGGACGCGGCATCGGCCCGGCCTATGAAGACAAGATTGCCCGGCGCGCGCTGCGCGTGCAGGACCTGAAATATCCCGAGCGCTTTGCCACCAAGCTGCGCGAACTGCTGGACCTGCACAACCATGTGCTCACCACCTACCTGGGCTCTGCGGACTTCGATTTCGGCCCCACGCTGGCGCCCTATTTGAAGGACGGCCGGGTGCAGTTCGACGCGGTCTACGACGAGGCGATGCGCCACGCCGAGCTGCTCAAACCCATGATGGCCGACGTCTCGCGCGAGCTCAACGACGCGCATCGCGAGGGCGCGAACCTGCTGTTCGAGGGGGCGCAGGGGACGCTGCTGGACGTGGACCACGGCACCTATCCCTTTGTCACCTCCAGCAACTGCGTCGCCGGCAATGCCTCCGCTGGCGCTGGCGTCGGCCCCGGAATGCTGCACTACATCCTGGGCATCACCAAAGCCTATTGCACGCGCGTCGGTGGCGGACCGTTCCCGACCGAACTCGACTGGGAAGTGCCCGGCACACCGGGTTATCACATGAGCACGGTGGGCGCGGAGAAGGGCGTGACGACCGGGCGAAGCCGGCGTTGCGGCTGGTTCGACGCGGCGCTGCTCAAACGATCGGCCCAGGTCAACGGGCTCACTGGTCTGTGCATCACCAAGCTCGATGTGCTCGACGGCCTCAAGACGCTGGAGCTGTGCGTCGGCTACGAGCTCGACGGCGAACAGGTGGACATCCTGCCCATGGGTGCCGACGACATCAGCCGCTGCGTGCCGATCTACGAAACCCTCTCCGGCTGGAGCGAGAACACGGTCGGGGTGACGCAGTACGCGCAATTGCCCGCGGCTGCGCGCCATTATCTGGAGCGCATAGAACAAGTCACGGGCGTGCCGATCGCGGTGATTTCGACCAGCCCGGACCGCGAACACACGATCATGATCGTGCACCCGTTCGCCGCGCAATAACTTCAAAAAAAGCCTGTTTCAGGAGATTCAAGATGTTGACGGAAGACGGAAAACACCTGTACGTCAGTTATGACGAGTACCACAACCTGATCGAGAAGCTGGCGCTCAAGGTGTACCAGTCGGGTTGGGAGTTCGACACCATCCTGTGCCTGGCGCGCGGCGGCATGCGCCCCGGCGACATCCTGTCGCGCATTTTCGACAAGCCCCTGGCCATCATGTCGACCAGTTCGTACCGGGCCCAGGAAGGCACGCAGCAGGGCAACCTGGACATCGCGCGCTACATCACGACGCCGCGTGGCGAGATCGCGGGCAAGGTGCTGCTGGTGGACGATCTGGCCGACACCGGGCACACGCTCAAGGCCGTGATCAACCTGCTGAAGAACAGCTACGGTCCGATCACCGAATTGCGCAGCGCGGTGATCTGGACCAAGGGCGTGTCCGGCTTCACGCCCGACTACTCGGTCGAGTACCTGCCCACGAATCCCTGGATCCATCAGCCGTTCGAAGGCTACGACGCGCTGCGCCCGGCGCAATTGCTGGAGAAGTGGAAGCTTTGAGCAACGCCGCTGCGGTGACCCGTATGACCGACCTTTCGACCCAACTCATCCACCACGCCTACACCCCGCCGGCGGGCTTTGCCGCGCCGCAGCCGGGCGTGTTCAAGGCCTCGACGGTGATCTTTGCGAACGTCGCGGCGATGCGCAGCACCGAGTGGAAGGACAAGTCCGGCTACACCTATGGGTTGCATGGCACGCCCACCAGCTTCATGCTGGAGGAGCGCTTGTGCACGCTGGAGGGTGGTCTGCAGTGCCTGCTGCTGCCCAGCGGCTTGGCGGCCATCGCCAACGTGGCGCTGGCCCTGCTCAAGACCGGCGACGAGGTGCTGATTCCGGACAACGCCTACGGCCCCAACAAGACCCTGGCTGATGGCGAACTGAAAGACTGGGGCATCACCCACCGGTTCTACGACCCGATGGATCCATCCGACTTGGCGGCCAAAATATCGCCCAAAACGCGTCTGGTATGGCTCGAGGCGGCGGGCTCGGTGACGCTGGAGTTTCCCGACCTGCTGGAGCAGGCGCGCATCTGCCGCAGCCGCGGTGTGATTTCAGCGCTGGATAACACCTGGGGCGCGGGTCTGGCGTTTCAGCCTTTCGACCTTGAGCCGGGCACTGCGACGGGCCTGGGTGTCGATATCTCCGTGCACGCCCTGACCAAGTACCCCAGCGGCGGCGGCGACGTGCTCATGGGCAGCGTCATCACCCGGGACCCGGGTCTGCACATGCGGCTCAAGCTGTGCCACATGCGCCTGGGACTGGGCGTGGCGGCGAACGATGTCGAAGCGGTGCTGCGCTCCCTTCCCAGCCTGGAGCTGCGCTATCAGGCGCACGACCACGCGGCGCGAGCGCTGGCCCGCTGGTGCACGCAGCGCCCCGAGTTCGCCCAGGTGCTGCATCCGGCCCTGGTCAGTTCGCCGGGACATGGTCACTGGCAGGCGCTGTGCGGCGGCGCCAGCGGCGGCGCGGCGGGCCTGCTCAGCGTGATCTTTCACGAGCGCTACCGCCAGTCCCAGGTGGATGCATTTTGCGATGCGCTGCGCTACTTCAAGCTGGGTTACAGCTGGGGCGGCCCGATGAGCCTGGTCGTTCCCTATGAGCTCGCCGCCATGCGGCTTGCCTGGCCAGCCCATCTGGCGCACGGAATCCTGGTGCGGTTTTCGGTCGGGCTGGAGGCCGTATCCGACCTTCAATCCGACCTGGAACAGGCGCTGGGCGCGCTCGCTTGAATCGCGCACCGTATGCGCGCCTGCGGGCGATTGCGGAAATATGTCCTGCAATCGGCGGGTCGTGCAGCCAAGCGGCGCGCCAAGCTGGTACAGTGCCCCCATCCATGTGAAAGACATGACCTTCATGACTCGGCGCGCTTCGCGGCCGTTGCCTGAACGTTAACCTGAAAGACTATTTTGGCTACACCGAATTACGGATACGAGAAGCGTCAGAAAGAACTGGCGAAGAAGAAGAAGAAGGAAGAAAAGCTCAAATCCAAGGCCCAGCGCAAGACCGGAGAGGGCGAGGGAGAAGGCGCGGCGGACGACGAAGGCGAATCTTCCGAACAGGCCACGCCCACGCCACCTGCCGCGGGCTGATCAGCTTTTCAGCGAATGCATGGGAATGTCATGGCTGGCCGCCAGGCGATCCAGCTGCGCGCAGGTCTTCCCCAAAAACCACTGTTCCAGCGTCCTGTGGGTTGAGGCCGAGCGCATCAGCGCCATGCCTTGCGCCAATGACTTCGGCACTGGAATAGCCGCGACCGCGCACAAGGCCGCGGCGAAGTGCGGCTCGAGCGCGGCAAGCGCCACCCGGCCGTCCCTGCAGGCGTAGATGCGGTAACCGGCGTGGCCACCGCCGACATCCGCGCCGGGCCGGGTCAAACCCCAGGTGCGGGGCAGGGCGAGGTACTTCGCCGCCTCAGACAGCGCGATTTCCAGATACCGGCCCTTGATCGAAGCGAGGTCTCGTCCCTGAAGCAACTGGCGCTGCCGCTGCACCACCGTCTGCAGCACGGCTTCGCTCACCAGCAGCGAGCCGCCCATGTCGGCGTACAGGCTGGGCGGCAGATCCAGACCCGGCACCAGGTCGTTTTCCGCCAGATAGGTCAGGTCATGCCCCGGCTCCTCGGCGCGCACACCTGGGGAGCCCACGATCGCGATCTGATTCAGCGTGGGATAGGTGGCGTGCAGCCTCTTCCACGACAGTCCCAGTTTGCTCAAAGCCGAGGGTCGAAACGACGTCAGCAGGATGTCGGTCCTGGCCAGTTCGCGCTGCAGCCGCTTTTGCCCGGCATCGGTCTTGAGGTCAGCCTCGACCTGGCGCACGCCGACGTGCAGGCGCTCGAAAGCGGCTGTGCAATACGCCTGCATCGGGTCGCCCGACGGCGGCGCCAGCTTGACGCAACTCGCGCCCATGGCATGGCAGCGCATGAGCGCGGCCGGTCCCGGCAGGTTCAGGCTAAGGCTGAGAATGCGCGTGCCTTTGAGCGCCTGCGGTGTGGGTTGGCTGGGGTAGGTCATGGCGTGTCCATTTGAAGCAACGGCGGGGTGATTGTGGCCTTCAGGGCGTGATGCACCAGGGTGCGGTGTTGTGCACCAGGCCCATCCACAGCGCCCAGGCGGAACTCGCAGCCAGCGCCAGGCCGGCCACGCGCATGCCCCAGGCCCCGCTACCGGGACCGCGCAGCCGCAGCCAAAGCCAGGGTCCGGCCATGAGCGAGACGCTGGTGCCGGCGACGAACAGGGTCATCACCGCAGCGCCTTCGAGCGCGTGGCTGGTCAGCGCAGCCACCAGCAGCGCCGAATAGAGCAGACCGCAGGGCAGCAGTGCCCACAGCACACCCATGAAGAGCGGGGCAGCGCTGCCCCCGTGCTGGGTGAAGCGGCGCGCCTGGGTCCAGATTATTCGCCCCGTCGCTTCCAGCCAGACCGGTTGCCTGGCCTGCCACAGCAGGGTCAGTCCCAGCGCGATGCAGGCGATGTGAAAAAAGCTCCAAAGCGGTCGCAAGGCCGCGCTTTGCCCGGTGAGCCAGCCCAGCCCCTGCAGCGACGCCGCAGCCAGCGCGCCCAGGCTGGAGTAGCCCAGCACGCGTCCCAACTGAAACAGCCACATGGCCCTGATGTTTGTGCGCTCAGCGCGCCCGCTCTGTCCCAGCCCCGCGCAAGCCGCACCGCACATGGCGACGCAGTGCGGGCCACCGGCAAGGCCCATGAGCAAGGCAGTGACGGCGAGGGAGGATTGCAAGGCCGAATCGGCTAGAGGATCTTGGAAAACCGCGCGCGCGTGCGGTCCGTCTGCAAATGGCTGTCAAACACCATGGCCACGGCGCGAACAAAGAACCAGCCCATGGGTGTGACCTGAAGGCCCTTGTCGTCGACCTGCACCAGACCCTGCTCCTGCAGCGCCTTCAGGGCTTCCAGTTCGGCCGCAAAATACTTCTTGAAGTCCAGCAAATGCGCCAGTTCGATGTCTTCGAACGGCAGGTTGCCCTGGCACATGATGGCCATGATCACGGCGCGGCGCACCAGATCGTCGCGCGTCAGTGCCAGTCCGCGCACGACCGGGAAATGGCCATGGTTCAAGATGTCGTAGTAATCGTCCAGGGTCTTGGCGTTCTGGCTGTAGGTGGCGCCCACGCGGCCGATGGAGGACACGCCCAGTGCGATCAGGTCGCAGTCGGGTTGCGTACTGTAGCCCTGGAAATTGCGGTGCAGGCGACCCTGGCGCTTGGCCACGGCCAGCGCGTCGTCGGGTAGGGCGAAATGGTCCATGCCGATGTACACATAGCCGGCCTTTTCGAAAGCATTCAGCGACTGCGACAACATCGACACCTTGGCCGGCGCTCCCGGCAATTCCACCGTGATGATGCGCCGCTGGGGCTTGAAGCGTTCGGGCAGATGGGCGTAGGCGTAGAGCGCGATGCGGTCCGGACGCAGCGTGGCAATCTGTTCCAGCGTGCGGTCGAACGACTCCGGCGTCTGCTTGGGCAGGCCGTAGATCAGATCGACGTTGATCGACTCAAAGCCCAGCGCACGCGCCGACGCCACCAGCGCGAACACCTGTTCCGCGGGCTGGATGCGGTGCACGGCAGCCTGAACATCCGGGTCAAAGTCCTGCACGCCAAAGCTCAGGCGGTTGAAACCGAGCTCCTTGAGTGTGGCCAGACGCGTGGCGTCCACGGTGCGCGGATCGACCTCGATCGAGTACTCGCCACCGGGCGCCAGCGTGAAACTGCGCTTGAGCATGGCCATGAGTTCGTGCAACTCGGCGTCGCTCAGGAACGTGGGTGTGCCCCCGCCCAGATGCAGCTGCGACACCACCTGGCCCGCGCCCAGATGCGCGATGTGCAGGTCCACCTCCTGGCTCAGATAGCGCAGGTATTCGGCTGCGCGCTCGTGGTGCTTGGTGATGATCTTGTTGCAGGCGCAGTAGTAGCACAGCGACTCGCAAAAAGGAATGTGGACATAAAGCGACAGTGGCGAAGCGAGCGCTGCCGCTCCGTCGCGGCGCTGCTCCAGGGCCCGCACGTAGTCGTCGGCGGTGAAAGCTTCCACGAAGCGGTCGGCCGTGGGGTAGGACGTATAACGCGGTCCCGATACATCAAACTTGCGCAATAACTCTGGCGAAACGGTGTCCATTAAGGGGTTCCTGTGGGGTAGCGTGCGAATGTGCCTTGAAGGCCATTTTATTTCCTTGATCCGGATCAACTGATTACCACTGCGGTGAAAAGGGGTGTCCGCTCGCCGGCTTCATGCCCAGTCGGTATGATGGGGCCTTTCCCAGGCCGATTTCGTTCTGGAAAGCGACACTAATCGGTATCCCTTACGCATGAACCCACAAACCATCAAGGTCGCCTGCTCCAGCTGCAACTTGCGCGAGTTGTGCATGCCCATGGGGCTGAATTCCGGCGAACTCGACATGATCGACGAGATGGTGGGAGTGCGACGCAAGGTCAAACGGGGTGCGGCGCTGTTTCGCAATGGCGAGACCTTCACCTCGCTTTTTGCCATCCGCACCGGTTTTTTCAAGACCTCGATCGCTTCGGAAGACGGGCGCGATCAGGTCACCGGATTCCAGATGGCGGGCGAGGTCATCGGGCTGGACGGCATCGTGAACGACCACCACACCTGCGACGCCGTGGCGCTGGAAGACGCCGAGGTCTGCGTCATGCCGTTTGCCGACATTGAAGCGCTGTCGCGTGAGGTGAGCGCCTTGCAGCACCATATCCACAAGATCATGAGCCGCGAAATCGTGCGCGAGCATGGCGTGATGCTGCTGTTGGGCAGCATGCGCGCGGAAGAGCGGCTCGCGGCGTTCCTGCTGAATCTGGTGCAGCGGTTGCACGCCCGCGGGTTTTCTCAGTCGGAACTGATTCTGCGCATGACGCGCGAGGAAATCGGCAGCTACCTGGGGCTCAAGCTGGAGACCGTGAGCCGGACTTTCTCCAAGTTTGTCGAAGACGGCATTGTCGAGGTCAAGCAGCGCCACGTGCGCATCCTGGAGACCGAAGCACTGCGCCGCATCGTTAATCCCCAGGCCTTGCTGTAGCAGCACGCTCAGGGTTTCGCGCTGGCGCCGCAGTTCAAGGCGCCGGCCACTTCAGGCCGGGCCTGGTCCAGCTTCCAAAGCGTGGTTCCATGGCGTGTGAAAACAGCCTGCGCCTGCGACAGGTAGGCAAAACGGGCGACCAGTCCCGTACGCCCCACGACCCAGCTGACCTTGGCGCCGCACAGGGCTGCAGCCAGGTCGCCCGGGCCGATCAGTGTCGTTTGCGCCCGTGACCGATCAAACTGCCCGGCGTCGATCAACTCCTTGTGACCGTCGTCGTGCTTGAGCATCTCGGGATTCTTCCAGTCGTTCACCACCGGCACTGTCGTGCCCATCCTGGCGTACAGAGGAAGGTCGTAGAAGTAGTCGTTGAGCATGAGAAGCGGCTCGCCAGCCTGTCGCTGTGCGACCAGCACCTGCGCCATCTGGCGCGACGACTCGCGCGGATAGAGCGTGAAACCCAGCACCGTGCCAACGCTCAGAAGCGCGCTCAAGCCCACGCTGATCCACCACAGGCGCTGTTGGCGCGCGCTCACACTGCCCAAAGCCAGGAATCCGTCGGCCATCAGGAACGCCAGTGGCGGCACCGCCGGCAGGACGTAACCCAGCAGCTTGGACTTCGGCATCGAGAAGAAAAGCACCACCATCGCGACCCAAAGCCACATCAGCAGGCGTATCGCTGCGCGCTGCGGATCGGCGGGCGCGCGCAGCTGGCGGTACAGCCAGGGCAGGCCGGGCAGGCTGACCAGGAGCAACACCGCGGGGTAAAACCAGAACGGCTGGACGTTGTTGAAGCCGCTGGCGGCGAAACGCTTGAAATGCTGGACCACGAAAAAATAGTCCAGAAAGTCGGGGAAGCGCATCTGCATGGCGACGAACCAGGGTCCGGCCAGCGCAAAAAAGACCAGAAAACCGGGCAGCGAAAACAGGGCCAGCATGACGCGCCAGCGGCGCAGCAGCGCAAGCCAGGCCAGCACCACCAGCGCCGGGATCACGACGCCGATCAGTCCCTTGGACAGCACGCCCATCGCCGCCATGGCATAGGCGGCCAGCAGCGTGCGCCGAAATGCCAGGCCTTGCTCCATGCAGAGCACGGCGTGCGCCAGCAGCAGGATCGTGGCGCTGATGCAGCCCGCCACCAGCATGTCCAGGTTCGCGTACTGGCCGCCGATGTAAAGCAGGGGTTGCGCCAGCAGCGCGACCAGCGTGAGGCGGGCGCCGCGCGCGCCCCACCAGCGCAGCGCAAAGAGGTAGATGGCGAAGCTGCCAAGCCAGGCGCCCAGCAGCGGCGCCGCGCGCGCCGCCCCTTCGTTCAGGCCGAACAGCGACATGGATGCGCCGGTGATCCAGTAGAACAGTGGCGGCTTGTGAAAGAACGGCAGACCGTCCAGCGTGGGCGTGAGCCAGTCGCCCGAGCGCATCATTTCCCAGGCCACGCCCACGTAGCGGCCCTCGTCCGGCAGCGCCAGCGGCCGCAGCCAGACGGTCGCGGCGAGCCAGAGCAAGATCAGGCCCGCGACCACGCCCAGTTCGCGCCAGCTCGAGCGGGCCAGCGCGTTCACGCTGGCGCCGCCATCGGACGCCAACTCGCGCTCATGGACTGCCATTGCGCCTGCCGCCTCAGATGTGCAGCACGGCCAGAACGCCGACCGCCATGCCGATCGCTGCCACAACGAACATGCCGTATTCCAGCCATTTCTTTCTGGTCAGCAGCGCGATCGCCGCCAGCGCAATCGCGACTTGCAGCGCGGTGGTGGACTGGGCCCAGCGGTGATGCTGGTGCATCTGCTCGTCGCTTTGCTGATCCCATTGGGTGGCAGCGGCCTCCAGCTTCTCGGCGCCGGCCTTGATGTCGGCCTTTTCCTTGTCGTAGCGATCCACCTTGGACTGGTATGTCGCCTTCTTGTCCTCGGGTGCCAGATCACGGGCCAGTTCCGCCAGGGCCTGCTTGGTGCTCTTGGCCTGGTAGAAATTCCACTGATCGGAGGCCTCGGTTTTCTTGATCGCAGCGTTGTTCTTGTACAGGCCGGCGTTGGCCTGCGTGGCGCCACCCATGTAGGAGAACATCGCGCCCACGGTGGCGATGATGGCCGTGATCATGGCGATCTGGTTCGTGAACTTGTCGCCGTGACCCTCGGCCGCGTGCTCCAGCGCGTGGTCATGCGGGCCGTGAACGTGAAAACCGTCTTCTGACATATCAAACTCCTGTGTGGGTATAGGTGACGAAGCTGAAGGGAATGCCGCTGCTGGAGACCTGCGGCTCGCGTGCGCTTTCCTTCCATTGCGGGCCGAATTGTGGCGCATAAGCGTCGCCTTCGTATTCGGCACCGATTTCGGTGACCACGGCGCTGCGCGCCAGCGGCAAGGCCTGGGCATACAGCTGCGCGCCGCCGATGACCCAGGCTTCTGCATCGGGCGGGCACAGCGCGACGGCTTCGTCCAGGGAGCCTGCGCGCAACGCCCCTGGGGCGCTCCAGTCGGCCTGGCGCGTGACCACCACGTTCAGGCGGCCCGGCAGTGGGCGAAAGCGCTCGGGCAGCGAGTCCCAGGTCTTGCGCCCCATGACCACCGGGCAGCCCAGCGTGACGCGCTTGAAATGCGCCAGATCTTCGGGCAGGTGCCAGGGCATGGCATTGTCTTTTCCGATCACGCCATTGGAGGCGCGGGCAAGGATGAGGTGCAGCGGCATGGGTCGCTCCCTCAGACCGCCACCGGCGCCTTGATGGCGGGGTGGCACTGGTAATCGAGCACCTCGAAGTCTTCGTATTCGTAGTCGAAGATGGACGCGGGGCGGCGCTTGATGCGCAACGTCGGATACGGCAGCGGCGCGCGGCTCAGCTGCAGCGCGACCTGCTCGGCGTGGTTGGCGTAGATGTGGCAGTCGCCACCGGTCCAGATGAAGTCGCCCACGTCCAGATCGCACTGCTGCGCCACCATGTGCGTGAGCAACGCGTAGCTGGCGATGTTGAACGGCACGCCCAGGAAGATGTCGGCGCTGCGCTGGTACAGCTGGCAGGAAAGCCGTGCCCGGTGGGTCTCGGTGGCCGGCGCGACATAGAACTGGAAGAAGGCGTGGCAGGGCATGAGCGCCATCTTGTCCAGATCGGCGACGTTCCAGGCGCTGACGATGATGCGGCGCGAATCCGGATTGCTCTTGAGGGTCTGCATGACCTGCGCGATCTGGTCGATGTGGCCGCCGTCGGGCGTGGGCCAGCTGCGCCACTGCACGCCATAAACCGGCCCCAGATCGCCGTCGGCGCGCGCCCATTCGTCCCAGATGCTCACGCCGCGTTCCTTCAGCCAGTGATTGCTGCTGCTGCCGGTCAAGAACCACAGCAGCTCCTGGATGATGGAGCGCAGATGCACCTTCTTGGTCGTGACCAGCGGAAAGCCTTCATTCAGATCGAAGCGCATCTGGTAGCCGAACACGCTCTTGGTGCCGGTGCCGGTGCGGTCGGCCTTGAACACGCCTTGGCTGTCCACGTGGCGCATGAAGTCTTCGTATTGGGAGGGCGCAGTGTGGGGCATCAGTAACTTCCGAAAAGCATGTCGAGTGCGTCTTGTATCGCCAATTTCTGTGCCGCAAGATTGGCCACGGCGCTGCGCAGCAAGGCTGCGGGCGCCGCACCCAATGCGGGCGTGTCCATCACCACCAACTGCCCAGCCACGGTGAACTCGGGGTGAAGCTCTTCGGCGCGACGGGCAAGCAAGCCCGACTTCCACAGCGGCACCACGATCCGGGTTTGCAGGCCCAGCACATGGTCGTTCTGCACGTCCAGGTAAAACGGAATCCGCCGCCGCTCGGTGCCGTCGGGGTTGGCATAAACATCGAAGCGAGCCACCTCAAGTCTCCCTGCGGCCGTCGCCCAGGCTCTTGCCGAAGGTGCGGTACTTGGCCAGGGGCAGGCCATGCTGTGCGATGCGTTCGTTGTAGTCGGCGATGGCTTCCTTGTTGCGCTCGTTCCATTTCTCCCAGTAGCGCCGCTTGACCTCCTCGGCCAGCAGTGCATCGACCGTCTGCGACAGGTTCATTCCCAGCTCGCGCGCCTTGTCCAGCGTGGCCACGCTGAGCGAGAGGTTGGTGGCTTTCTTGGGGACTCTTTCGGTCTGCAGCATGACGTACTCCAGAAGGTGGATGTGCAAATTATATGCGCATGCCCTCTGCGCAATGATGCTGCACGGGCCAGCGAATCAGCGCCGCAACACCCGCCCCGGGTTCATCGTGTTGTGCGGATCCAGCGCCTGCTTGATGGCGCGCATCAGCGCCAGCGCCACAGGCGACTTGTGCTGTTCCAGGTGCGCGACCTTCAGGCTGCCGATGCCGTGTTCGGCCGAGATCGACCCGCCAAAGCGCAGCACCGAGCAGAACACCAGGTCATTCACCGCGGCTTCGTGCTCGCGCAGGAACTCCGCAGCGTCGATGCCCGCCGGGGCCTGCACGTTGTAGTGCAGATTGCCGTCGCCCAGGTGCCCGAAGTTCACCAGACGCACGCCGGGAATGGATTCTTCCAAATGCGCGTCGGTCGCGCGTACGAAGTCGGGGATGCTCGATATCGGAATCGAGATGTCGTGCTTGATGTTCAGGCCTTCGAGCGCCTGCGCCAGCGGGATGCTCTCGCGGATATGCCACAGCGCGTGGGCTTGTGAAAGGCTTTCGGCCACGACCGCATCGCTCACCACCAGCTGCTCGAACGCGGTTTCCAGCAACTGCTCCAATTGCCTGCGGGCATGGGCTTCGGACTCATGGTCCGAGCTCTCCAGCAGCACGGCCCAGGCCGCTGCCTGGCTGTCTGCGTCCGCGAGGAAGGGCACGCGCTGCTGCGGGAAATGCCGCGCCACCAGGCTCAGCGCAAACCGGCCCATCACCTCAAAACCGGTGAGGCTGGCGCCCAGCTGCTGATGCGCCAGCGTCAGCAGCTGCACCGCGGCGTCCAGCGTGGGCAGCACGGCCCAGGCCGTGAGTCGCGCCGCGGGTGTGGGAAACAACTTGAGCGTGGCCGCCGTGATGATGCCCAGCGTGCCTTCGCTGCCGACGAACAGGTCGCGCAGGTCATAGCCGGTGTTGTCCTTGCGCAGGCCGCTCAGGCCGTTCCAGATCTCGCCCTGTGCCGTCACGACTTCGAGTCCCAGGCACAGCTCGCGCGCGTTGCCGTAGCGCACGACCTGGGTGCCGCCGGCGTTGGTCGCCAGATTGCCGCCGATGCTGCAGCTGCCTTGGGCCGCCAGACTCAGCGGGAACAGCAGCCCCGCGTCGGATGCGGCCTGCTGCACGTTTTGCAGGATGCAGCCGGCCTCGACCGTCAGACTGAGGTTCGCCGCATCAAGCTGGCGCACGGCCTGCATGCGCTGCAGGTTGAGCAGGATCTGCGTGCCCGAGTCGTCGGGCGTGGAACCCACCACCAGTCCGGTGTTTCCCCCTTGCGGCACGATGCTCACGCCGGCCGCCGCGCAGGCCTTGACGACGTCGGCCACTTCCTGCGTGCTGCAGGGGCGCACCACGGCCAGCGCGCGGCCTTGCGAGCGTTTGCGCCAGTCATTCTGATAGGCGCTGAGGTCGCCCTCGGTCAGGACGTGGTTCGGGCCGACGATGCGGCGCAGGGATTCAAGCAGCGTATCCATGCCTCAGCTCGCAGTCGGGTTGGCGGGTGTGGCGTCCAGACGCGGACCCTTGAGGCGCAGCCGCACGTGCATGGCACAGGCTGCAAACAGCAGCACGCACAGGAAGACCTGGATCAGTGCCAGAGCATTGCCTGGGGCGCGGTCGCCCCAGGCGCGAACCACGCCCTCGGCGAAGTACAACCACAGCAGCAGGCTCAGCCAGCGGTAGGTGTACATGCGGTTTTTCAAAAGGCCGGGCAGCGGCAGGCACAGCGGCAGCACCTTGAGCACCAGCCAGGAACCGCCCGGGCGCAGCGGCGCGAGCCACAGCTCCCAGGCCAATCCGAGCGCGATCAGTGCCAGCACCGAGCCCACGGCCAGCCAGCGGGTGATTTCCACGTTTTGTCGATTCATCGTGATGGCATGATAGCGGCCATGAAAATTGAAGCTTGGTTGCTGGCGCTGAAAGTCACGTTGCAGAACTTTCCCTGGCGCGAAACGGCGCGCACGCTGGCGCAGCGCTTTCGCGAAGACCGCCTGGGCAACACCGCCAGCAGCCTGACTTTCACCACGCTGATTTCGCTGGTGCCGCTGTTCACCGTGGTGCTGGCGGTGTTCACGGCCTTTCCGATGTTCGGCAAGCTGCAACTGGCGCTGCAGCAATGGCTGGCGGAGAGCCTGATACCCGAATCCATTGCCAAGCAGGTCATGGGCTATCTGACCCAGTTTGCCGCCAAGTCCAACCGCCTGGGGCTGGCAGGGATCATCGTGTTGCTGGTCACGGCGATCTCGCTGATCCTCACCATCGACCGCACGCTGAACGCGATCTGGCGCGTGCGCCGGCCGCGCCCGCTGGCGCGCCGCGTGCTGACCTACTGGGGCGTGCTCACGCTGGGGCCGCTGCTGCTGGCAGGAAGTCTGGCCATCAGCTCCTATCTGGTGTCGGTATCGCGCGGACTGATGGGTGAAATGCCCGGCGGGCTGGGGCTGCTGCTGGACCTGTTCCAGATTGCCTTGATCGTGGCCGGAATGGCGGCCTTGTACCGCTATGTGCCCAATACCGAGGTCAAGTGGAACCACGCCATCAGCGGCGGCGTTTTCGTGGCGCTGGGGCTGGAACTGGCCAAGCGTTCGCTCGGCTGGTACCTGGCCAAGATGCCGGCCTATTCGGTGATCTATGGCGCCTTCGCCTCGGTGCCGATCCTGCTGCTGTGGGTTTATATGGTGTGGCTGATCGTGCTGCTGGGGGCAGTGATTGCCGCCTATCTGCCCAGCCTGCTGTCGGGAATTTCGCGTCGCGCCGATCACCCGGGCTGGCGGTTTCAGCTGGCGCTGGAGCTGCTGCGTGAGCTGCAGGCGCACCGCGGCGGACAGCACCTCGCGGAGCTTGCACAGACGCTGCGACTGGACCCGCTGCAGCTGGAGGGGCCGCTGGAGGCGGTGGAGTCTCTGGGCTGGATCGGCTCGCTGCAGGATGGGCGTTACGTGTTGCTGGTGGATACGGACAGCACCACGGTGGCGCCACTGGCCGAACGACTGCTGCTGGAACGCAACGCGAACACGCGCAAGACCTGGGAGAAATCCCTGCTGTCATCCGATGCCCTGACCCTGAAGGAACTGCTGTGAGTGCCATGAAGAATCTTTCCGAAAGCCTTTCCATGAAGTCGGTGTTGAGCGCCTCGGTGCTGAGCCTGGTGGGCGCCCTGGCGCAGGCCGAAGTGCGGCTGCCGCAGCTCTTTGGCGAGCACATGGTGCTGCAGCGCCAGCAGGCGATTCCGGTGTGGGGCTGGGCCCAGCCCGGGGAGCAGGTCCGGGTGCAACTGCATCGCCAGTCGGTGGCAGCGACGGCCGACGCGCAGGGCCGCTGGCGCGTGCTGCTCAAGCCCGAAGCTGCAGGCGGGCCGTATACGCTGGTGGTGCAGGGCGAGAACCGGATCACGCTGAAGGACGTCGTGCTGGGCGACCTGTGGCTCGCCAGCGGCCAGTCGAACATGGAGTGGAGCGTGGCCCAGTCGGCCCATGCCGAGAGTGAAATTGCGCACTCGAAACTGCCGCTGATCCGCCACATCAAGGTTCCCAGGGCCGTGGCTTTCCAGGCGCAGGAGGATGTGGCCCAGACGCCGTGGAAAGTGGCCAGCCCGGCGAACACCGGCGAGTTCAGCGCCGCGGCCTATTTCTTCGCGCGCAAGCTGTTGCGCGAAACCGGCGTGCCCATCGGTATCGTCAATGCATCCTGGGGCGGAACGAATGTCGAGACCTGGATCAGCCAAAGCGCGCTGGCGACGTCGCCGGATTTTCAGATGGAGGCCCTTCCATCAGATGCTCGGGCAGCGCGTCTGCGCTACGCGAATCACATGGATGCGGTGGTGCAGGCCTGGCAGCATTCTGCGCTGGACGGATCCGGCGCCTCACAGTGGAAGAAGCCCGACTACGACGACCAGAACTGGGTCACGCTGAATGCGCCGCAGTACTGGGAGGAGCAGGGCCTGCCCGAATTCGATGGGGTCGTCTGGTACCGGCGCGATATCTATCTGAACGACGCACAGCTCGCCCAGGCCGCGGTGCTCGAATTGGGGACCGTGGACGACTGTGATGAGACCTACGTGAATGGCAAGCGGGTAGGCGACACCTGCCAGTGGGACGCGCCGCGGCGCTACGCTGTGCCCGCGGGCCTGCTGCATCCCGGCAGAAACGTCATCGCGGTGCGCGTCACGGACAACGGCGGTGGCGGTGGTTTTTACGGGGAAGCGGCGGCGATGAAATTGCGCCTGGGCGACGAAGCCCTGGCCCTGTCCGGCCTGTGGAAAGCCCGGGTCGAAAGCTATCTGGACAAGGGTGAGCCGGCGCCGAACGATCTGCCGACGCTGCTGTTCAACGCGATGGTGAACCCGCTTACCGGATTTCCGCTGAAGGGCGTGATCTGGTACCAGGGCGAGAGCAATGTGCCGCGCGCGCAGCAATACGCCCAGACCTTTCCCTTGCTCATCAAGGACTGGCGCGTGCAGTGGCGCCAGCCGGCACTGCCGTTCTATTTCGTGCAGCTCGCGTCCTACCTGCCGCTGGAGAAGAACAGCCTCAAGGGCAGCGACTGGGCCGAACTGCGTGATGCGCAATCCCGCACGCTGAAGCTGGCGGCAACGGGCATGGTCGTAGCCACCGATATCGGCGACGCGCACAGCATCCATCCGCTGAACAAGCAGGACGTAGGTTTGCGGCTGGCGCGACTCGCACTGAAGAACGACTACGGCAGGAAGACGCTCGTCGCCAGCGGCCCGGTTTACCGGTCCATGCGGGTGCGCGGCGCGCAGGTCGAGATCAGTTTCTCCGACGTGGGCCGCGGCCTGACCCTGGCCAAGGGGGCCAAGATGTTGCAGGGGTTCACGCTGGCCGACGAGAGCCATCAGTTCCTGCCGGCACAGGCACGCATCCAGGGCATCCGGGTGATCGTGTCGCGCGCCGGCATGAAACACCCTGTGGCCGTGCGCTTTGGCTGGGTCGACAACCCGCAGCAAGACAATCTCTTCAACCGCGACGGACTTCCTGCAGCACCGTTTCGCAGCGATGACTGGCCGGGGTTGACGGATGGGGTGAAGTACAAGTTCTGAGAACTTGTGGGTGCCTGTTTGTCCGCCTGGCCCGCGGGGCCTGCCGGGTCTCGCCCCGGCGGGCGAGGTGGGTTGCTCGGGTCTTGCGTCGAGTGCGCGGCTTTGCCGGGATGTCGTCCCGGCGGCCGACTCACTTTGCAGAAACGCGCGGAGCGCGTTTTCTTTCGCTCGCCGATGAGCGCGCAAGGCGCGCGGGGTTTGCTCACTTTGCAAAGCAAAGTTACGCAAACACCAAAGTAAGCAAAGAAAGGGCGACCCCACTGTCTGCGTCCCTACGCTTCGCTGCGGGCAACCTGCGCTGCTCGCAGCGAGCGGGGTCGGCCTAAACTCGCTTCGCTCAAACAACGTCCGCCCTGATCCGCTCTCTGCTGCGCTGCTCGGCGCATACAGA
>CAILZB010000091.1 GCA_903838565.1 uncultured beta proteobacterium
ATCATCGATCTTCCAAGCGCTCAGTACGCTCACGGCAATGAAGAGCGCGTTCGACGCGAATTACCGCCAGCTTGTCACGTCGCTGCTGGGCTTTCGCACGCCGCTGCTGTTGTGCACAATCTCTGACAGTGTGCCAGGGATTCCAGAGGAGCTGAAAACGGCGCTGGGGTTGTTCAATGAGGTGATCTTGCGCGTGGCCATCGAATGCCACTTGCCGGTGCTGGACCTGCGCCTGATCTGCACAGAGGCCGCTGACTATTCCGTCAGGTCCCCAATTGAACCCTCATCACAGGGTGGCGAAAAGATTGCGCGCAGGATCGTTGAGACGCTGGTGAATCACGACTTTGCGGCAGGTGGATGTCGCGTGTATCGATGAGCTGGCGTGCTAATTGGGGTCCCTTTACGACGGGGATGTCGCCGGCGTATCCAGCGGAGCCAGGAAGGAGTGAAATTTTGCCCGACCCACACGACTTGCATCGGTTCATCGACGCCCAGGATCCGGTTTATGAGCAGGTGTGCCTCGAACTGGCCGCGGGTCACAAGACAAGCCACTGGATGTGGTTTATCTTTCCCCAGCATCGCAGTCTCGGGCGAAGCGCGACGGCGCAACACTTCGGTATTGCGTCGATGCTGGAGGCGCAAGCTTATTGGGAGCATGCGGTACTGGGATCGCGCTTGAAGGAGTGCACAGAACTTGTGCTCGCTGTCACCGGAAAAACGGCGCTGCAGATATTTGGCTCACCCGACGACCTCAAGTTTCATTCATCCATGACCTTGTTCGCACAAGCGGCGCCCGACGAGCCTGTATTCACGCACGCGCTGGACAAGTATTTCTCTGGGGTCCATGACCCACGGAGTCTCGCGCTGCTGGCGCACTGAGCTCAGGACTGGGCCAGCCACCAATCGGTGAATGCCGACAGATCCGAGTGCGTAGAACCGACCGTACTCAGCGCCGGTCCGACATTGGGGCTGCCGTTCGGACCCCGCAATATCAGCGCGGTGTGGATGTCCGCCCTGATGCCTTCCATGTAGGGCAGGAAGTCGTCAACAAAGGCAGCAGGATTGAGTTGGTGAATGACCTCGGCCTTGGGGCTGACAGAACCAGACTGGTGGCCAGTGGCAAAGACCCGCGAAATCGGAAATCCGTGGGCCTGCAAGTTGGCCAGGCGCGCGTTGGCAAACTTGTCTTCCAGCGCGGTGACGCAAACGAGTTCATGTCCGCCGCCTCGCAGTCGATGACAGGCTTCGACCGCGCCGGCGATCTGAGGGATGTCGGACCAGAAATCCTCGTCAAAAAACGCACGGAACGCAATCAGTTGGTCACCGCTCAGCCGCCGCACATCCCAGCGCTCATGGTGCCAGTACGCGTGCGGATCGATCTCGGCGGGGTAGGACCCTGAGTAGCGCTCCCACGCCTTGGCATAAGCCAGATTCAGGTCAAGCAGGACGCCGTCGCAGTCCAGGGCAATGAGGGGTTTTGTCATGGGGTGTTGTATGGGTAGCGACCATTCTATTTCTGCAACGCCCACGGCACCGTGGGTGCCACCGCCGACCGCGCTTTCGCAGAGAATCGGTCAATGACAACGCCACGTTTCGATCTTCGACCAGGCCTGACAGAGCCCGTCATCCTGTTGATTTCGCGCCGCGCGGTCGAAAGCATGGACCTCGCCTCGGTGTTCAAACCCCTCAACATCCTGTTGGCAGCGCGCGAGGATACCTGGCTGTACCGGGGGCAACTGTCCCTGGTCGTCGACGGTTACGAGGACGATCCACGTGCCTTGGTTGACATCCCTGATGTGAGAAACTTTCTGCGCGCCTTCAGCGCCGGCTGGCCTTATTGGGCGTACTTCCTCAATCAGGTCGATGACAGCATCATCCTTCTGGGTTCCTGCGTTTGCGGCGAATCCTATCCAGGTGGTGGAGCCGTGCAGATCGACGCGGAAAAGCTCAGGTCATTCCTGCTCGATGGATTCGCCGGCGTGGACGCGCTGTTCGAAAAGCACGGATTCCCCGAAGCCGAGAACGAAGTCATCAGCCGAGGGTTGCTGGAGGTGATCGAGCAGGCCGGCATGACGAGGTGAAACGGGACATACCTGCGCAGGGTCGCTAAGGCTTGAACCGGCTGGCACCCCCATGCGCCTCAAAATCGAACGAGAGTTGCCTTTGGTGTTTGATCGCCAATAGCTGGACACTGGTGTCGATATGTGCGTACAGGACCACATAGTTGTCCATGATGTATTCGCGCAGACCATCGGGTTCAAGCATCACGGCAGACAACTTTGCACGTAGCGTGGCAAGTGCATTCGTGGCCTCAACCGAGCCAACAGTTCTGCTAAAAAAGGGGCGCCCCATGCCTGGAAACCGTTCGAGATTGGGGATCACCGTATCGAGCAATTCATCGAGCAGTGCATCGAAGGCCTGGGTTGCATCGGCCTCGATCAGGAAACGATCGATCTCACCGAGATTGCGCTCGAAGTTGGCTGTGAGCTTGACAGAAACCTTCTTTGCCATGGAACGTCCTGTGGCAGGTCAGGCCTTGCGCCGACGTTTGATGGCAAGGATGGCGCTGCGGGCGTCCTTCACCCTGCCTGCGGCAACGTCGTCCAGGCCCTTTGACACCTCGTCAATCAACAGCAAGTGAATGCGCTCGCGCTCAAGCTTGTGGTAGTAGTCCAGCCGATGGGCGTCGATCAGGGCTATATAGCTTTCGCCGTTTTTGGTCACGATCTTCTCGGCGCCTGCCTTGACCTCCTCAGCCAACTCCGAGAAGTTGGCGCGCGCCTGCGAGAGCGGAATCACGTCGGTTGCAGAAATTCCCATGGCATCTCCAGTGAGGCACAGTACGTGCATTAATTTGTACAGTATACGCGCCTTAATATCAACGTCAATTGCCCACGCGCTCCATGGCGAGTTGATGAAAAAGTTGAAATCGGTGCTTCCTGGCAAGATTCATTTCCCAGGCTCACGCCTTGAGCCTGACGGTGTCGATACTGCTTTCTCCGATCAATACAACAAGGAGAATGCCCATGAACGCTCCCACCAACCTTCCCGGGTCCGAGTCCACTTCCGCAATTCCGTCGCCCCTTGATCTGCAGCCCACGCTGCTGATCAGCTCACTGCGCACTGTCGTTCCAGCCGGCGGCTGCACCATAGATGCGCTCGTTCGCGTGCAGGCACCAGTACAGCCCGCGACGAGCCTGCTGGCGCCGCGCCAGCCTTTGCGGCTGTCTGTCGTGGTGGACCGCTCCGGCAGCATGAGCGGTGAACCGCTGAACGAGGCTCTACGCTGCGTGAACCACATCGCCAGCCGATTGCAGCCGACGGATCAGATCGCCGTGGTGCTGTACGACAGCCATGTCCAGTTGCCGGTGCCATTGCAACCGGCCAATGCGACGACGGTGCAGCGCGCGCTGGCTGGCGTCGAGAGCGGCGGCAATACGGCGCTGTTCGATGGCTGGCATGCGGGTGTGGACCAGTTGCTCGGCATCACTGCAGGCCAGCTTGGCCTGGAAGTGCCAAGCCATGTGCCATCTGGGAGTCTGTCGCGCGTGATCCTGCTGTCGGATGGTCAGGCCAACAATGGCGTGACCGAACCGCTGGAGATCGCCAAACACTGTGCCAAAGCGCTGACCCAGGGGGTGAGCACAACGACCGTGGGTCTGGGCCGGGGCTTCAACGAAGACCTGATGATCGGCATGGCGCGCTCGGGCGGTGGTCAGCAGTACTACGGTCAGACGGCCGAGGACCTGTATGACAACTTCGATGAAGAACTGGCTTTGCTGCAGTCGCTGTACCTGCGCCAATTGCATCTCAAGCTCACCCCCGCGGACGGCGTCATCGTTGAGCCGTTGGGTGTGGTCGAGGCCATGCCCAATGGACAGTACCGTTTGAGCGACCTGGCCTGGGGCGCCGAGAGCTGGCTGCTCGTACGCCTGCACGTAGGACCCGCCACCGTAGGCATGCAAAAGGCGCTGCTCGCGGCAACCTTGACGGCTCAGGTGCAGCAGGGCGCAAAAACAGCGGCAGCGACGGTGCAGCCCAGCATTTGGCACTTCCCCATGCTCACGCTGCCCGTGGTGGTGGATGCGGACTGGCATGGTGCGGCCAAGGACGAGACGGTGGCCAACCGCGCCCTGGAAGTGGCCTTTGGCGAGCAGGCGGCGCTGGCTCGCGGCCTGTTGATGCGCGGGCGAGTGGCGGACGCAGAGAGGCTGTTCGCTGCACTGGAGCCACAGGTCGCCCATCACCCCTGGCTGCAGAACAAATTGAGCAGTCTGCGGGAACTGGCTCGGCGCGACGCTGACATGGCTGCCAAGGAGTTGCGGTTTTCGCACATGAAGATGAGCAAGCGCGCCGTCGCGCTGAACGAGGCTTCGGTTCAGTTCTGCGTGGGGGAGACCGACTCCACCGAGATCCCTGCCTTCCTGCGCCGCAAGATGTCGGAAGGCAAGGGGCGCAAAACTCCGACGCCGGATCCGAAGTGAGGGGAGTGCCCTTGACTGACAAGAAAGGGGCAGTCGAGGCGTGCGGCTAGCCGTCCGGTAGTGCGTCATATCTAGCCTTATGAAAGTGAATTACAAATCGAAAGGAGAGCCCCAATGCCAATATTTTTGGTCGCGCTGATTTGCTGGCTAGCCTTCAACAGGAAGGCCACATGAAAGTCCTCGTTCGTCCGGAAACACTTGCCCTAGACCGCCGGTTCGCTGGTGGCTGCAGCTGAACACGCAGTGTTGCACCGCGAGGCTGTCTACTCGCC
>CAILZB010000092.1 GCA_903838565.1 uncultured beta proteobacterium
CGCTTGCAGGTGGAAAGAGCGGCGTGATGTTTTCATTCCAATATCATAATCATGATGATATTGGCGTTCAAGTCGCTATGCGCGGCGTCCGCGGCTATTTGGCCTTGCGTTGCCGATCCAGCCTTCGCCAGTAGGCAAATTCATCCTCATGGATCTCGATGTCGAGTTCCGAGACTCGCATCTGCAGGCGCTCCTGCACGTCGGCGACAGCCTTGTTGTAGACCACCGGACCCAACTCCTCGAGGAAGAAGTTCAAGAGCGCACCCGCGGCCATGTTGCCGATCTCCTCGTCGGTGTTCTGCCTGAAGTAGCGCTCGATGGACGCGATCGCCTGCTGGCGAAATTCCTTGGAGATTTCGATGCCCATGGATTTGGCTACGCACTATCTGCGATTGCTATACAAATGATAGCTGTGAAATTCACTAACGCATGAGGTGCTGCCGCAGCGATGAATGCATCAAGAAATGACTTCTTTCGCCAGACGAGAAAAGTGAAGGAGAAGACAAAAAAACTCCAGGCCGTGCCAAAAAATGCAAGAACGCCCAAGCTAGCGTGGAGGCATCCCCACAGTAAGGCGGAGGCTGAGACGACAAGAATTTTCCGGGGAGTCAGTGCAGACAGAATTCGAAGGAGCAAAGCGAGAACCAAGGTCTCAACGATGGGAGCGAACACCACGGAACCGAAGAAGTCGCTCCACGTCGCTGAAATCGCGGGTCGCATCAGCCTCGAAATATCCACGCCAATGGCCCGAGACGTCAACACGATACTGCTCAAAATCGCGAGGCTTGGTAGCAAGGCCAGCGGAAATGCAATCAGGCAGTAGCGCCAGAGCGGACGTTTGGGTTCACCAAATAGGAACCCGCTTAGGTACTGCAACGCATGGCTGGCGCTTGATCGAACAGAGGGGATCAAGCTCATGCCAACCTCAGCTTACTTCGCGTGCCGCCACCAGCGCGCTGGCAACTTCAGCAAATCCGGCACCGCCGCGCGAGGGTGTGACATAGGCCGGCAGCGAAGTCATGCGCTGCGCCATGTCGTGCACGTTGGCCACGCCCACGGCGTGCGGCAGGTAGGCGAACATCGGGGCGTCGTTGGGCGAGTCGCCCACGAACAGGCAGCGCTCGCGCTCCTGCGCCAGCTCCAGTCCGTAGCGTTCGCGCAGCATCAGCTGCGCCATGCTGAGTTTGTCGTAGCTGCCGAACCAGCCGTTGACGTGGATCGAGCTGACCTTGGCCGTCATGCCAGCCTGCTCCATCAGTGCCACGATGCGGTCGATGGCCGCATCGGGCAGCGGCGCCACGTCTTCGCAGAAGTCGATCGCCAGGTCGTACAGGCGGCAGAACTGGTCCGAGGCCACGGCGCATCCCGGCACCTCACGCAGGATGGTGTTGCGCACCTGTGCCAGCTTTGCCGCATGGGCTTCGCGCTCGGTCGCGTCCAGCAGGTGGCGGCACTTGAGCTTGCGCGCCTCACTGTCGTGCCAGTAGTAGAAGGCACCGTTCTCGCCGATCACGCCATCCACCGGCCACATGCGCGCGATGTGGTCGCACCAGCCCGCGGGGCGCCCCGTGATCAGGATCACGCGCAGCCCGGCGCGGCGCAGCTGGTCCATGGCCGCGTAGGCCGGGGGCGTGAGCTGGCCGTCGGTGGTGAGGGTGTCGTCGATGTCGCTGAACACGGTGTGCAGCTGCGCCGCCACGGCGCTAGGGAGTTCGGACAGGGCGCGCATCGTGTTCATCAACCCGCGTTGTGCAGCGCCAGACCCGCGTGTTCGCGCAGCGGATGGAAGTGGATCTTCGGGAAGCGCTCCTGAGCCAGCCGCACGTCATACGGACTGGTGCACAGGTAGGCCAGGGTGTCGGCGGCGTCGCGCGCCATGCGCATCGGATAGGCATCGCAAAAGGCGCGCAGTTCGGCCGGGGTGTCGGCGGTGATCCAGCGTGCGCCGGTGTACTGGCTGCCTTCGAGGCGGATGTCGGCGTCGTACTCGCCCTTGAGCCGGTGCTGCACCACTTCGAACTGCAACTGGCCCACGGCGCCCAGCAGCATGTTGCCGCCGACCTCGGGTCGGAATACCTGGATCGCGCCTTCCTCGCCCAGCTGCGCCAGTCCCTGCTGCAGCTGCTTGGTGCGCAGCGGATTCTTCAGCACCACGGTCTGGAACAGCTCGGGCGCGAAGAAGGGAAGTCCGGTGAACTGCAGGTTCACGGAGCCGTCGGTGATGGTGTCGCCCAACTGCACGCCGCCGTGCGTGGTGAAGCCCACGATGTCGCCGGCATAGGCCTCTTCCACGGCTTCGCGGCGCTGGCTCATGAAGGTCACGACGCTGGTGGGGCGCAGCTCCTTGCCGGTGCGCATCACCTTGAGCTTCATGCCCGGCGTGTACTTGCCCGAGCACATGCGCACGAAGGCGATGCGGTCGCGGTGCGAGGGGTCCATGTTGGCTTGCACCTTGAACACCACGCCCGAGAAGAACGGGTCCTTCGGGTGCACGGTGCGGATCACCGGCGCCTTGTTCACCGCCAGGGAGCTGATGCGGTTCTGCGGTGGCGGCGCCAGATCGACCAGCGCGTCCAGCACCTCCATCACGCCGAAGTTGTTCACGCCCGAGCCGAAGAACACCGGCGTCTGCTTGCCCGCGAGAAAGGCCTCGCGGTCGAAGGCGGGCGAGGCGCCGCAGGCCAGTTCGATCGCGTCCATGGCCACTTCGAAGTCGTGGCCGAAGCGCTCTTCCAGCCTGGCGCGGTCGCTCAGGGGAATGGTCTCGAAGTCCTGCGTGCGCCGATCCGAACCGCTCTCGAACACCGTCATCGCCTGCGTGCGCAGGTTGATGATGCCGCCGAAGGTCTTGCCCTGGCCCACGGGCCAGGTCATGGGAACGCAGGGCATGCCCAGCTCGCGCTCGACCTCGTCCAGGATGTCCAGCGGATCGCGCACTTCGCGGTCCATCTTGTTGACGAAGGTGATGATGGGCGTGTCGCGCTGACGGCAGACCTCGATCAGTCGGCGCGTCTGTGCTTCCACGCCGTTCGCCGCGTCGATCACCATCAGCGCCGAATCGACCGCGGTGAGCACGCGGTAGGTGTCTTCCGAGAAGTCCTTGTGTCCCGGCGTGTCCAGCAGGTTGGTGACGTGGTCGCGGTAGACCATCTGCATGACGGAGCTCGCCACGGAAATGCCGCGCTGCTTCTCGATCTCCATCCAGTCGCTGGTGGCGTGGCGCGTCGCCTTGCGCGCCTTCACCGAGCCGGCGATCTGGATCGCGCCCG
>CAILZB010000093.1 GCA_903838565.1 uncultured beta proteobacterium
GGCTCGTTGGGGGAATCTGTGGGTAGTTTTTGGCGGTTTTCTATCCAACGCTCATGTTTTTCGGCCGATCAGATATCGCGCCCGCCGTGGACAAGGCACCTGCCCACAGGACAAGCCTGTGGGCAGCCGCTGCGCGGTGCGTGACTTGCCCACCGCTCCCCGACTTGAAGCCTTTGGCCTGACGCGCTTACGCTTGCCAACAGCCGGTTGAATAGAAATTCCTCTGAACAGCCGAATACAAGACCGTCGACCAAATGATATGCGCGGTCTATTGGCGTTGGCTATCGGCAAGCGCGGCCATGAATCGATTGAGCTTTTTGCAGGTGGAATCAAATGCGCGCTGTTCCTGTTCGGAGAAGCCGCCATGGATCAGTGGCCCTTCGTCGTTTTCGATGGCCGCGCGGAGCAACTGTGCAGCCGGGAGTTTTCTGAGCCTTGGGGTCTCGTTGATGTCGCGGATGATCTCGCCGCCGAGCAGCCAAAGGTTGTCACGGTGCATGTTGCGCGTCTTGCGTGATAACCCCTGGTCCAGCAGATCCTGCAAGAACGGGGTGAACACCGCAACGATCTGCTCGCCGGCAATAACGTCGCGTTCCTCGCCACACCAACTTGCCGCCCAGGTCGCCAAATCCGGGCAGTAGGCGGCCAAGTCTGGCGCGGCTAGGATGGTGGTCGATTCTTCCTTGAGTTTCTTTGGCATGCGTCTGATCTCGATATTGAACCAGTGTTACCACTTCCCAGGCTTCGTCTACGTCGTCGCACGTCTGAACAAGTCCAGCAAGAGCATCGAAGTCGAGGTGCGAGAACGAAGCAATTCCAAAGGGGTCTGTTCCATCTGCATGAAGCCAGCTCCGACCTACGACCATCAAACTGTCAGGCGGTTCGAGTTCGTGCCCTTCTGGGGCTTCTGCGTTTTCCTACTGTACCGCATGCGCCGGGTGAGTTGCCCGCAGTGTGGCGTGAAGGTAGAGGCGGTGCCGTGGGGTTGCGGCAAACACCAGATGACGACAGCCTATGTCTTGTTCCTGGCGCACTGGGCCAAGAAGTTGTCGTGGAAGGAGACGGCACTGTCGTTTCGAACGTCATGGGACAAGGTCTGTCAGGCGGTCGAAGTGGTGGTGGCATGGGGGTTGGAGCACCGCACGCTGGGGCCGATTCAAGCCATTGGCGTTGATGAAGTTGCCTACGGCAAGGGTCACAAATATCTGACGCTGGTCTACCAGATCGATGCGCAGTGCACGCGGCTGCTGTGGGTTGGCAAGGAGCGCACCGTCAAGACGTTCGAGGAATTCTTTGACATGATCGGCGCTGATTTGTCTGGCAAGATCGAGTTCGTCTGTTCGGACATGTGGAAGCCGTACCTGCGGGTGATCCGAGAGCGTTGCAGCAACGCGCTGAATATTCTGGATCGCTTCCACATTGTGGCCAAGATGAATGACGCTCTGAACGATGTGCGCGCCGCCGAATCCAGAAGACTGGTGCAAGACGGCTACGAGCCGGTGCTCACGAAGACGCGATGGTGCGTGCTCAAGAGCAAAGAGAATCTAACGGACCAGCAACGCGTGCGTTTGAGCGACCTGTTGAAATACAACCTGCAGACGGTACGGGCCTATTTGCTCAAGGAACAATTCCGGCAATTCTGGGACTACGACTCACCGGCGTGGGCCGCAAAGTTCCTGGATCAATGGATAGCGCTGGTCATGCGTTCACGCATCGAGCCGATGAAGAAGGTGGCCAAGACACTGCGCAGCCACCGCGAGCTGATCCTCAACTACTTCCGCGCAAAAAAGCAGTTCTCCAGTGGCGTCGTCGAGGGTCTGAACAACAAAGTCAAAGTGACCATGAGAAAGTCCTATGGGTTTCGGACCTTCAGAATCACCGAGCTCGCCCTATATCACGTGCTTGGCAAGCTTCCTGAGCCCGAACTCACCCACAGGTTCTACTGACGAAGCGAAAAAATCAGTCCACTGGCCCCGGCCGCACAGGAAGCAGTGCAAAAGTTGAACAAGTTTCAGCTCGAAGTGGCCAACCAGGACTACGCGGCTGGCGTGAGTCGCTACACCACAATCCGGGCGGCGGCGATTGCTTCCATCCTTGCGGGCGTGCTACTTGCCGTCATGTTCGGCGCAGCGCTGCTGCGCAGCATCAGTCGGCAGCTCGGGGGCGAGCCAGCGGAAGCAGCCGCCCTGGCTGAAAGTGTGGCTGCTGGAGACCTGAGGTCGCTGGTAAAGCTCAGATCTGGCGACAGCACCAGCATGATGGCCCAACTCAAAACGATGCAGGAAAGCCTGGCGGCCGTTGTGACCACGGTGCGGCAGGGGTCAGAGGGCGTGGCCACAGCCAGCGCTGAAATCGCCCAGGGTAACCACGACTTGTCATCTCGCACCGAGAGTCAGGCCAGCGCGCTGGAGCAGACAGCAGCCTCCATGGAGCAACTCAGCGCCACCGTAAAACTAAACGCCGACAGCGCACGCCAGGCGAATCAACTTGCCATGAGCGCTTCCACCGTCGCCATCCAGGGTGGCGAAGTGGTGTCACAGGTGGTGGACACCATGAAGGGCATCAACGAGAGTTCAAAGAAGATCTCCGACATCATCAGCGTGATCGACGGCATTGCTTTTCAAACCAACATCCTGGCGCTGAACGCCGCGGTTGAAGCCGCACGCGCCGGCGAACAAGGACGCGGTTTTGCGGTGGTGGCCAGCGAGGTTCGCTCCCTGGCAGGTCGTTCAGCGGATGCGGCCAAGGAGATCAAATCTCTCATCAACGCCAGCGTGGAGCGGGTGGAACAAGGCAGTGCCCTTGTAGATCAAGCTGGCACCACCATGACAGAAGTGGTGAATAGCATTCGTCGTGTCACCGACATCATGGGCGAGATCAGCGCGGCCAGCAACGAACAAAGCCTGGGCGTGTCTCAAGTGGGTGAGGCCGTGACGCAGATGGATCAGGTCACCCAGCAAAACGC
The DNA here is from genome assembly GCA_903838565.1 of uncultured beta proteobacterium. GTDB lineage: Bacteria > Pseudomonadota > Gammaproteobacteria > Burkholderiales > Burkholderiaceae_C > CAIKVZ01. The sequence continues at coordinate 2,966 of CAILZB010000093.1, forward strand.
CGCGCTGGTGGAGGAAATGGCGGCTGCGGCCACGAGTTTGAGTTCCCAGGCGGGCGATCTGGTGCAGGCAGTTTCCATCTTCAAACTGGCCGGTGGGCAGGCGGGCCCCGTCACTCGCCGCGCAACACCGGTCCGTGCGTCACAGGGCCCGAGAAAAGCCAGTCAGATGACAAGTTCCGTACATCCTAAGCCGCTCCAAAAATCAAAAGCCGCAGCTATTTCGGCACCTGCCACGGTTGTCGCGACTGGCGGGGATGAATGGGAAAGTTTCTGATTCTTTTGATAGATAACTTGTGCCCCACCGAGGGACGACGATGACGGAAAATCTTAACGATTGTGACGGCCTCGACGCGCCCTGGGCCGAGCTGGAATCTGCGCTGCTTGCATTTGAGATGCACGGATGGAAATGTCGCTCAGTCTGAGAGACTATCAATTCGAACATGATTTGGCGGGTCGGTGTTCAGCCGAAGACATGGTCCAAAGTCTGTCGGAGCAGATCACGGCGCAGACGAAACAAGCTCAGCGACCGTAGGAGTTTTGGAAATTCCGGGTCGACGAGCGGCCGGTTCCGGAAAATTTCAAAGTCAGCCTGCCACTTCCCATTCGCTTTTTCACGGTTCCGGCGTAGGTCAGCTTCCAGCCCCTACGAGTCATACACGGCCAAATCCCCAATGACTTCTGACGCTGCACTGCCGAGTTACACAGCGGGGATTGCAACGACTGCACCGCCCCAGTGCTTCATGGCGCGCGCAACCCGCTACAGCCGCACGCGCAGCGCCGCCAGCAGCAGATCGATGTCATCCGCGCTGTGGTCGGCAAAGGTGGCGCAGCGGAGCATGCCTTCGGGACCGGAGCCGATGTAGCTCGACAGCGCGACGTGCAGCCCGTCGTCGAACAGCGCCCGCTGCAGCGCCACCATGTTGGCGTGGCGCCCCACGCCAAACGCGGTGATGGGTGCGGGTGTGTCGACGATCTCCAGCCCCAGGTCGCGCAGGCCGCTCTTGAGGCGCTGGCTCATGTCCTGCAGGTGTTCGCGCCGCTGCGGATGGGCGCGCGCGTAACGCATGGCCGCCGCAGCCACCAGAGCCGATACGGCCGAGCCTGCGCTGGCGCCGCGTGCCGGGGGCAGGCTGCGCACACGTGCGGCGAACTCGCCACTGCAGGGCAGCAGTCCACCTTGGGCGCAAAAACCCTTGCTCAGCGTGCCTGCGTGCCAGGCGTCGCTCACGCCGCAGTATTCGGCCGCGCCGCGGCCGTTCGCGCCGAGCACACCGTAGGCGTGGGACTCGTCGACAAACAGCAGGCCACCGATCGCATTGGCGATACGCGCGTAGTCCGCCAGCGGCGCCAAGCGCCCGGTGGTGGCAAAAACGCCGTCGGTCAGGATCAGCGGTTTGCGCGACGGTGTTGCGTGTTGTCTCAGGACGTCATTCAGGGCGTCAGCGTTGGCATGCGCGAACACATGGACCGGGCAGCCCGACAACGAGGCCGCGTCGAACAGGCTGTAGTGCGCCAGTTCGTCGATGAAGACGGCGTTAAAGCGTGCCTGCAGTCCAGCCACCGTGGCGGGTCCGCAGAAGTAGCCCGTAGGCAGAAATACGCTGGTCTCCTGGCCGAAAAATTTTCCGCCTTCGTCGGCCAGTTCGTCAAACAAGGGGTCGATCGCGCCCTGGGCTGCGCTGCGCATTTGCGACCAGGGGTGCCCCATTTCGATGGCGCGTCGGGCCGCCGCATGCAGCTCGTCCAGCGTCTGCAGTGCCAGGTAGCTGCAGCCGACAAAGTTGACGTAAGAGCGCTCGTCAATGAACAGCCTTGCCGACTCGGGACCGCGCACCGTGCGGCCCGCCAGCATGGGGCGTGATGCGCCGCTCACGGCGCCGCTGTCTCCGCATCCAGCAGCTGCTGCACGACGCGGCGGAACTGAGTCAGGCCCAGGTCGGCGGCCATGGGCAGCATCTGGAAGTCGGGGTCGAGCGCCATGTTCCTGGCTTGCGCCGTGATGATTCCGCGGTCCTCCTCGAAGGCGATCGCGATGTTCTTCATGATGGCGCGCGTCACTTCTGGCTGGTCGATGAGAAAGTTGTGCGGATGGGCGAAAAAGTAGTGCGTGCTGTTTTCGGTTTCCGGCGTCACGGCCTGGCGACCGCGAAACTCCAGCGCGTTCTCGCGCACACCGGTGTCCCTGGCCGCCTGCCCCTGACCTGCAGGCACCATGCCCGAGTCCATGAGCAGGATGCCGGGCGCGATAAAGTCGTAAATCATCCAGCGATCCACCAGCTTGCCTTCGTAGGCGCCGAAGGATTTTGAATACTCTGGCGGCTGGGTGTTGAACACCCACTTGGTGGTACGCACGCCACGCTCGAGTCGCTCCACGGTGGGCAGCACGGCGGCATAGTCGGGCGAGCCGCCCAGGGTGGTGGGGTGCAGGTAGGGCAGGTGCGTGAAATCGAGCAGGTTGTCGCACAGCAGCAGATAGTTCACGTCATAGTGGATGTGCCCGCCCATGCTGGCCCATGCCGGGTCGTCCAAGTAATGCGTGTCGCTGATGAGCGACTCGTCGGCCAGGGCCGGGTCGCCCATCCAGACCCAGATCCAGCGGTGCTTTTCCACCACCTTGAAGCTGCGCACCCGGAATTTGGGTGGCACGTGGGCTTGCGACGGTATCTCGACGCAGGTGCCGGAGCTGTCGAATCGCAGCCCGTGGTAGCTGCAGCGCACGCAGTTGCCTTCGCGCCGACCCATGGACAGGGGCGCGCCGCGGTGACAGCAGCGGTCTTCGAATGCGATGACCCGCCCGTCGCCGTCGCGCCACAAGGCCAGCGGCACCGAGGTCACGGTGCGTGCCAAAAAACCGTCGGTAGGTACTTCAGTGTCCCAGCCGACGACGTACCAGCAATTCTTGATGAACATGACTCAAACCTGTGTGGAAGTGGCGAAACGATGGGCCGACAGGCTTTGCGCCAGCACGCCATGCTTGGCAAGGGCCTGCGGTAGCGGCTGCGCGCGTATCAGGGTGGCGCTCAACTGTGCCAGCGCGGGCGCGGTCTGTATGCCGTAGCCGCCCTGTCCGGCGAGCCAGAAGAAGTTGGGTGCACGCGCATCGAAGCCTGCCACCGGCGTGCGGTCGGGCGCAAAAGTACGCAGCCCGGCCCAACGCCCGGTGATGCGTTTGGGGCGCAGCAAGGTCATGCGCTCCAGCCGATCGAGCAGCACGGCCACGTCGTATTCGTCGGGTTGTGCATCGCAGGCCGGCCCAGGCGTTTCGTCGGCTGGTGAGGCCATCAGGCGTCCGGCGTCGGGCTTGAAGTAGAGCTGCTCGTCTATGTCCACGGCCAGTGGCCAATGCGCGCTGTCCCATGGGGCCTGGTCTTCGAACACCAGCGCTGTGCGCCGCAGCGGACTCAAGCCCAGGGCGGACACGCCGGCCAGCGCGGCGAACTCGTCGGCCCAGGCGCCCGCGGCATTCACCAACAGGTCGGCACTGCCGTCGCCGGCGCGCGTGCCCAGCGCCCAATGCCCCTGGGTCTGTACCGCAGACTCGACCTGCGCCTGGCACTGCAGAGTCGCGCCATGGCGCTTGGCGCCGCGCAGATAGCCCTGGTGCAGGGCGTGGACGTCGATGTCGCAGGCGTCGGGCTCGTACAGGCCGGCATGCGCCACTTCGGGGCTCAGCGCCGGAAGACGTTTGAGCACCTCTTCGCTGTGCAACCAGCGCAGTGCGGGGGCGCGCGGCGCCGTTTCGTCATGCACGGCATGCAACTGCACCAGCTGCTCGGCGCTGGCGAAGAACAACGTTCCGCGGGGCGTGAGCAAGGGGTGCTCGGCAAAGCCCGTGCCTGGCGCGTCGAAGAAGGCGCGGCTGGCACGCGACAGTGCCCGCACCACGCCGTTGCCGTAGATCTCGCTGAACAGTGCGGCCGAGCGACCGGTCGTGTGGTAACCGGGTTGCGACTCCTGCTCCAGCAGCAGAACGCGCAAGTGCGGCGCCAGCTCAAAAGCCAGTGAGGCGCCTGCCATGCCGGCGCCCACGATGGCAACGTCAAAATGTCCGAGGGCGGGCCGGGACGCCGCGCCAGGCGGCGCAGAAAGGCTTGGCGACATGGCTCTATTTCGCTGTCTTCGCGCGGGCCTTGACCAGCGGTGCCGCCTGGCCCATGGCGTGCAGTGGTGCCGTCAGCGTGAGCTTGCCGGCGGGCGGGTTTTCCAAGTAGAGCGCTCGGTACCATATCACCGACAACAACTCAGCGGCCTCGCGCGGTGTTTTCAGGAGTTTGCGCAAGCCGCTGTTGCTGCGCACATAGACCTCGCTGATCAAGCCGTCCACCATGGCGCCCAGGGCGTAGGCCATGCTCAGACTGATGTTGTCGTTCTCTTGTCCCTGCGGAAGGCGACGCGAAATGCTTTTGGCAATGCGCTTGGACCAGGTGGCGTTGTGCTCGTTCCACAGTGCGCGAAACTCGGGCACTTCGTCGGCCACTTGCACCAGACAGCGCATCAATCCCGGATGCTCCTCGTAAGCCTTGGCCCAGACCAGCGTCGGGATGAAGATGAGGTCAAAGCGGTCTTCGGGTTCGGGCGCCGGCGTCGCCGACAACTCGTCCAGATAGTCGCTCAAGACTTCGCGCGTGACCGCCTCCAAATCGGCGAAGTAGTGGTAGAAAAGTCCGACGGCCACACCCGCCTGGGCCGCCACGTCGGTCACCTTCATGGCGTGGTAGCCTGTGCGTTCCAGCACCTCGCGCGCCGCTGCCTTGATCAGTTCGCGCCGCTTCTGGCCGCGCGCGCTCACCGGGTCGGGGGTCGATTTGGCTGCGGCCACGGAGACACGCTTTTTGGCGGCGATGGGGCGTGTGGTCATGCGTACTTTCTGTGAAGGTGAAACCGGCTGGTGTAACTGTGCCAATGTGCGGCGTTTCGGCGTTGGGTCGCAGTTTACTGCAAATTGAATTCAAATTCAATTACACTGAAAACCTGACGCGTCGCCGGCAATCGTGCTGCGGCTGCGGCTGCATGAAGGGCTTTCAGTGCGCGTCTTTGCTGCATCTCTATCCTGTGAAACAAATACCTTCTCGCCCATTCCGACCGGCCTGGCGGCGTTTCACGAACGCGTGTATTTGCCGGCGGGCACGCATCCCGAGGCGGTGACGCATTGCAGCGCACCGCTGTGGGTTGCGCGCCAGCGAAGCAAGGAGTGGGGATGGGAGCTGGTGGAGGGGTTGGTCGCCTCGGCCATGCCGGGTGGCACGACGACGCGGCTGGCCTACGAGGCGCTGCGCAACGAGTTGCTGGACGACTTGCGCGCTGCGCTGCCGGTGAACATGGTGGTGCTGGGTTTGCACGGCGCCATGGTGGCCGACGGCTACGACGACTGCGAAGGCGACCTGCTGCAGCGCGTGCGCGATCTGGTGGGGCCGCAGGCGGTGATTGGCGCAACGCTCGATCCGCATTGCCATCTGAGCGCTCAGATGGTGGCCCAGGCCGACCTGCTGATCGCCTTCAAGGAGTATCCGCACACCGACATCGTCGAGCGCGCGCAGGAGTTGCTCGAGCTGTGCCACGCCTGCGTGCTGGGGCGCATGCGCCCGCGGGCCAGCGTGGTCGACTGCGGGATGATTGCCGTGCTGCCCACCTCGCGTGAGCCGGTGCGCGGCTTCGTCGACCGCCTGCAGGCGTTGGAACAGCGCGAGGCCATCCTGTCGATTTCCGTGGTGCACGGTTTTCCCTGGGGCGACGTGGCCGACATGGGAACGAAGCTGCTGGTGTACAGCGACCACGACGCAGCGCCGGGCCTCGTGCTGGCACAGGCGCTCGCCGACGAATTGAACGGCATGCGCGAATCGCTGCGGTTGAGCTACCCTGACGTGGATGCGGCGTTGGACCAGGCGTTAGCCTTCGCTAGCGCTCCGGTGGTGCTGGCAGATTCCGCCGACAACGCCGGCGGCGGCGCGCCGGGCGACTCCACCTTCGTGTTGCGCCGCCTGCTGCAGCGCCGCTTGCCATCCTGTGCGCTGGGACCCCTGTGTGATCCGATGGCGGTGCGCCTGGCGTTTTCCGCCGGTGTCGGGGCGCGGCTTTGGATGCGCATTGGCGGCAAGGTAGGGCCGGTCTCGGGTGATCCGTTGGACGCCCTGTGCCTCGTCAAGGCGCTGCATCCCGCGATGATGATGTCGGGACTGGCGGGAACCACCACGCCACTGGGCGACTGCGCGCTGCTGCAGATCGAGGGGGTGGAGCTCGTGCTGAGCTCGGTGCGTTGCCAAGGGATCGACACCGACCTCTTCAGCCAACTCGGTTGTGAGCCGCAGCAAAAGAAGATTGTGGTTGTCAAGTCGTCGCAGCACTTTCATGCGTCGTTCTCAGGCATCGCTGGCGAGATCATTTACGTCGACAGTCCTGGCGCCCTGTGCACCGATTTCAGCCTCCTGCCCTACGGCAAGATCAGACGACCGAAGTGGCCGTTGTGAGACCGGCGGTCATGACTCAGAGGTGTTTGTAACGCAGCAAGAGGACGACGCAGACCAGACCAAGAAGGCCCGCCATCAGGATCACGTTGGCGTAACCGATGACGCTGGCAAGAGCGGGCGCGGCCACGGAAGCGATGGTGCCGCCCATCTGGTTCAGTGCGCCCTGGATCGTGAAATTGGTCCCCATGTCCGAACTCGTGGAGGCCTTGTCGATGACGACGATCTTTTGCGCCAGATTGGTCAGCGAGGCGGTGACCACCGACAGGATGACGATGGCCATGGTCAGCAGTTCGGGGTAGCTGTTGCTCGCGATGGGCATCTTGGCAAAGCTGAAAAAGGCGCCCAGCGCCATCATGCTCACCAGGGCCGCGCGTCGCGTGGTGCGTGCAAACACATAGCCCGCGGCCAGCGACAGGACCGCAGCAATGAGCGGGCCGGCGATGTTGGTGACCACGCCCACGCGCGCCAGACTCCAGCCGTTGTCCACCAGGATCAGCACCAGCAGGCTGGGTCCGGTGATTCCCGCCAGCGTCATCAGCATGATGAGGGCTGCCCATTGGCTGTTGCCCGGATAGCGGAAAAACGCCACCAGAGCGTACCAGCTGGACTTCGTTGGCAGGGCTTGTGACTCTGCGGCCTCAGGTTCCGGCAGGAACAGCATCAGAGGAAGCGGCAACAAGGTGCTGAGCACCAGAATCCAGACCGCGCCACTCCAGCCAATGCTGTCGTACAGCGCCAGCATCACGCCGCCACCGAGCACCATGCCCAGCATGAAACCGGCCGACATATAGCCATTGGCCGTGGGGCGTTCGGACTCGCTCAGGATCTTCACCGACAGCCCGTCCTGCGCGATGTCGCGAAACGACGCACTCAGGCTGGCCAGCACCAGGCAAATGAACACGGCATTGAAATCATCTTTCGGATGAAACCACAGCAGCGCCAGCAGGCTCAGGCCGCAGATGGTTTGCGACAGCAGGTACCAACCTTTGTAGCTCGGCAGCCCCAGAACGCGGTAGCGATCGACCAAAGGCGCCCACAGAAACTTGAACATGAACAGGAAGCCGGCGCTGCCGAGTTGGGCAATCTGCGCCAGCTCAACGCCAGACTTGCGCAACACGGCCACCAGCGCCACGCCCAGGAAGCCATAGACCACCCAGCGCGAGGTCATGAGCAACCCGAGCAGAATGAATTTGGCTTGAATGGTCGACGTTTTCATAAGTGGGCGCTCCTGGTGCCGATGGGCTAAAGGGTGGTAGTCACGTCCCTTGACGTATTTGAAACAGCACGAGCAAAGCGTCGTAAATGCCTATTGCGTGTCGCGCCGAACTCGATTATATTGAATGTGAATTCAACGTCAAGTCAACCCACAATTCGCTCAGAAAGGTCTCATCATGCGGCAAATCAAGCAGTTCCATTTCACGGTTATCGCCGCGGCCATTGCCGCACTTCCCCTGGCGTCCTACGCGCAGCAAAATGACAGCGCGCTGGAAAAAATCACGGTCACGGCCACCAAGCGCGAGGCCGTTCTGACCGACGTCTCTCTGGGCATATCAGCGCTCTCCGACAAGGCACTGGAGGCGCGGGGCATCGCGTCGCTGGAAGATCTGGGTGCCAGCGCTCCAGGCATGGACATCATCAAGACCAGCCCGGGCGAGAACCTGCTGGTGTCGCGTGGCATCTCCACCAGCCAGTCGCTCAGCATTCAAAGCGGACCGGCGGTGGGCGTGTACATCGACGAAATGCCGCTGGCCGGACTGACCTCAGGCGTGCCTGACTTTGGCTTGTGGGACGTGGCGCGGGTGGAGATGCTGCGTGGCCCACAAGGAACCCTGTACGGTGAGGGCGCGATGGCGGGAACCATCCGCATCATCAGCAACGCGCCCGATTCGAACAAGTTGGCGGCCCGCGTGCAGCTTGGCGCCGCCAGCGTTGACGGCGGAACCGCTGGACAAAGCGTGCACGGCATGCTCAACGTGCCCTTGTCGCAGGGTGTGGCAGCGCTTCGTGCGACCCTGTCCAGCGTCAAGGATCCTGCCTGGATCGATGCGCCCGAGCTGAACAAGAAAGACGCCAATACACACCAGCAGGACGACGCGAAACTGGCGCTGCGCGTCACACCCAGCGACAAACTCAAGATCGACGCGAGCCTGTGGCATCAGGCCTCCAACGCGGTGCACGGCAACAACCAGACCGCACCCGGCGTGTATTCGCCCACCAGCCTGGGCGTGCAGAGCGGCGTGGGCGTGGCGCCGATCGCCAACGGCCAGCTCAATACCGACAAGCGTTCCAGCGACTCGGCCAACCTGACCGTCAACTACGATTTTGGCAGCGTCAGCCTGGTCTCGGCCACGTCCCACACCAAACAGGATGCGGATTTCATGGCCGACAGCCGCGACACCTTGCCCATCGCCCTGGTCTATCTGGGCGTCCCCGGCGCATCCGTCCCCTTTGTCCTGGGTGGCACCGAGCTCACCAACACGCGCACGCGCACGTTGCGCATGACGACTGAAGAACTGCGCGTCGTCTCCAATGGCGAGCAAAACTTGAACTGGAGCGCGGGCGCCTACTTCAAGACGCTGGACCGCCATGTGAACAACGACTGGCACATCCTCGTCCCTCTGGTCCTTGGGCCGGCCGACAACAGCACGGTCGTCTCGGACACCAGTTCCAACTCGAAGGCAGTGTTCGCCGAAGCCGACTGGAAGGCCAGCCCCAGCGTGACGTTGACGGGCGGTCTGCGCGCTTACAACGATGACCGCTCGGCCACAGCCGATGTGAAGAATTTCTCCAACGTTTTCGGCGTTCCCGTGGGCGTGTACAACACCAAGGTCTCGGAAAGCCAAACCACGTACAACTTCATCGCGTCTTGGAAGCCGAACAACCAGATGAACGTGTTTGCGCGTGCCGCTTCGGGCTTTCGCTCCGGCGGCCCCAACCTGTGGGTGCAGGACCCGGTCAACATCCCCAAGGACTTCAAGGCCGAGAAGATCCAGTCGTTCGAGTTGGGCGTGAAGAGCAACCCCATGCCCTGGCTGGTGGCCAACGCCTACCTCTACAGGAACGAGTGGAAAGACAAACAGGTCAACCTGTCCACCCCCAGCGGCTTGTACGACTACTTGGGAAACGCCGGCGCGGCGCAGTCCCAGGGCGCCGAGCTCGAGCTTCAGGTCTACCCAGCCAAGGGCTTGAGCCTGAACGCGGCGCTGACCTACACCGACGCCAAGCTCACCAAGGACTTGCTGGATTCAGCGGGCGGAGTGGTGGCCAAGAACGGCAACGTCCTGCCCTACGTCGCACCATGGGAACTCAAGGCCTCGGCTGACTACCGCTGGAGCGCAAGCCAGGGAATCAATGGCTTGGCGAACTTGAGCTACGTGTACCGCGACGCCAACTTTTCGGAGCTATCGAACTCCGCGGCCACCAACAATGGCAGCCTGACCCAACTCAATCTGCGCGCGGGCGCTGAATCGACGAAGAAGACCTGGGGCGTGTTTGGCTATGTGCGCAACCTGACGAACTCGCACAGCATCACCACGATACAGATGGCTGCCGGCGGTGGCTACGGGGTACGCTATCCCAGCTACATCCAGCCGCGAACCATCGGCATCGAGTTGCAGGCTGCCTACTGACGGCCTGCCCGATCCCCCAAAGATGAAAGCGGTAATCGTGTTGCAACGCTTGCTATTGATCGGTGCGGCCTGTCTCGCCTGTCTCGGGGCGGCGCAGGCCGCCGCCGATGTTGCGGATGGCCGCCTGCTGGACGAGCTCATCGGCAAGCAGGTTTCCAACCAGGGTGCACCGGGCGCTGCCGCGGTGCTGGTGCGCAGTGATGGGCGAGTCACACTGCGCGCTTACGGCATGGCCGATCTGGCAGGCCAACGTGCGGTCGATGCGCAGACCACCGTGTTTCGCATCGGCTCGCTCAGCAAGACTTTCACCTCGCTGGCGATATTGCAGTTGGTTGACGAAGGCAAGATCGAACTCGAAGCCGACGCCAACCGTTACCTCAAGGGTGTGCAGATACCCTTGCGCGACCATCCCGTGCGCGTGCTGGACCTGCTCACGCACCGCGGGGGCTTCGATGGCGACCTGAGTTTTGTCGGACTCAACGACCCGCTGGCGGCGGCGCAGTCAAGCGACCGGCGCCTGCAACCTGACATTCGACCCGTGCGCGCGCCGGGCACTTTGCCGGCCTACGACAACATGGCCTGGGGCCTGCTCGGACACATCATCGAATCGGTCGATGGCGTGCCCTACGCGCAGGCTATTCGAAGGCGCCTGTTTGTCCCTCTGGGAATGACCCATTCCCAGGTCGGGCTGCCGAGAGATTTGGCGCAGGTGGCCACGGCCTACGAAGTCGGCCCCGACGGTAAACCCCACGCCCAACCGCAAATCTATCTGCGCCGTGGCTGGCAGGGTGCGGGCGACTTGAGTACCACCGCAGCTGACATGGCGCTGTTCCTGCAGGCCATGCTGGCGCAGACGGCGTATCCGGGTGGACGCCTGCTCAAGGCCGAGACTTTTGCGCGCCAGACCGACACCACGCATTTCGGGTTTCATCCTGGCTTGCGCAGCACCGGCCTGGGCGTCTACGCGCTGGGCCAGGTGAATGGTGGCGGCTTTGGCCATGGCGGAACCGTGCGCGGCTTCAACGCCTCGATGGTGGTGTTTCCCCGTCAGGAGGTGGCCTTCTTTGCGGTCATGAACCTGAACAGTCCCGCGCCAGAAATGTCCTTGCCCGGCCTCGTCGATTACCTGTCGCACCCGCCCGGTCACAGCGACCTGGACCCGACCGACTACATGACGATCGACCTGCCCTATCTGCTGGAGCAGCGACTGCAACCAGCAGCGCCTGCCGCCACGCCAGCCGGCGCCGCACCGCAGATCGACTGGAGCGGGCGCTACGCAGGACTGCGCATGGAAAGCTATGACGCCCTGCTGCCGCGCCTCGCGGTGGCCTTGTTGCTGCCGACGAAGAACGTGAGCGTTCAAGCCGACGGCAGCCTGTACGTCAATGCCACCGGTCCTTATCGGCAGCGTGCAAGCGGCCTGTATTCGCTCGACACCCCCGCCGGCCCATTGATCCAGACCCTAGGATTTGCCCAGATCGGGGATACGGTCGTGATGGGTCCGCACACGCTGCAGGCCAGCCGTCGCCTGGCCTGGTACGAGCGCGCCGGATTGACCGCAGGCGGTCTGCTGCTGGCGCCGTTGCTGATGTTTGTGGTGGGACTGCTGCACGCCATCTGGGCGGACCGCCGACAGCGACGCATGGACATGACCGTGGCAGTGTCTTCTCTGTACCTGCTCGCCGCCGTCGGTGCGGAAATCGCGTGGGCCACCCGCCTACAGCGACTGGAAAACTTGGGGTGGGTCGTTTCGCTCTGGCGAGCCGGCGTCGCACTGGCGCTGCTGGCGCTGCTGGCGGCTGCGCTGGCGACCTTGGTCCGGGCTTTCGCCGCGCCGGCGCAGCAGGCGCCAGGACGCGTGTACAGCACGATCATGGCGCTGCTGGTTTCATGGACCGCTTTTGCTGCGCTTTACTGGCACCTGCCAGGCCGGCTCTTAAACTGAACGACCCTCATGGCTGATCTGTTTGACAACCCTATGGGTTTGATGGGCTTCGAATTCGTCGAGTTCGCCTCGCCCACACCCAACACCCTCGAGCCCCTGTTCGAAAAACTCGGCTTCACGCTTGTCGCCAAGCACCGCTCCAAGGACGTGCTGCTGTACCGCCAAGGCCACATCAACTTCATCGTGAACCGCGATCCCAAGAGCCCGGCGGCCTACTTCGCCGCCGAGCACGGTCCCTGCGCCTGCGGCCTGGCGTTTCGCGTCAAGGATTCGCACCTGGCCTACGCCCGGGCGCTGGAACTCGGTGCTCAGCCGGTGGAGATCGCCACGGGTCCGATGGAGTTGCGCCTGCCCGCCATCAAGGGCATAGGCGGCGCGCCGCTGTACTTGATCGACCGCTATGAAGACGGCCAGTCCATCTACGACATCGACTTCAACTTCATCGAAGGTGTGGACCGTCATCCCAAGGGCCATGGCTTTTCCATCATCGACCACCTCACGCACAACGTGTACCGGGGCCGCATGGCGTTCTGGGGCGGCTTCTACGAAAAGTTGTTCAACTTCCGGGAGATCCGCTACTTCAACATTCAGGGTGACTACACGGGCCTGACCTCGCGCGCCATGACCGCGCCCGATGGCCAGATCCGCATCCCGCTGAACGAGGAGTCGGGCAAGGGCAGCGGCCAGATCGAAGAGTTCCTGATGAAGTTCAATGGCGAAGGCATTCAGCACGTGGCCCTGCTGTGCGACGACCTGATGGCCAGCGTGGACAGCCTGCAGATGGCCGGCATACCGCTGATGACAGCCCCTAACGACATCTACTACGAGATGCTGGAGCAGCGCCTGCCGGGCCATGGCGAACCGATCTCTGAGTTGCAGGCGCGCGGCATCCTTCTCGACGGCTCGACTGCGGGCGGCGAGAAGCGCTTGTTGCTGCAGATATTCTCCGAAACGCTGCTGGGGCCGGTGTTCTTCGAGTTCATCCAGCGCAAGGCCGACGAGGGCTTTGGCGAAGGCAACTTCAAGGCGCTGTTCGAGTCGCTTGAGCGCGACCAGATACGGCGCGGTGTGCTGGAAACCGCATGAAGATCGACCGCATTCACCACGTCGCCTACCGCTGCAAGGATGCAAAGGAGACCGTAGCTTGGTACCAGCAGATGCTGAAGATGGACTTCGTGCTGGCCATCGCCGAAGACCGCGTGCCTTCGACCAAGGCGCCCGACCCCTACATGCACATCTTCCTGGACGCCGGCGGCGGTAACGTGCTGGCCTTCTTCGAGCTGCCGACGCAGCCGCCCATGGGGCGCGACCTGAACACGCCGGAGTGGGTGCAGCACATCGCCTTCAAAGTGAAGGACCGCGCCACGCTGCTGGAATTCAAGGCGCACCTGGAGTCGCAGGGCGTGGATGTCCTGGGCGTGACCGACCATGGCGCCTTCCACTCGATCTACTTCTTTGATCCAAGCGGCCACCGTTTGGAGCTGGCCTGCCCGGACCCGGATGAAGTTGCGATGATTGAGCGCATGGATGCGGTGAAGTGGGACATGCTGGAAGAATGGTCCAGGACCAAGAAGGCGCCGAAACACGCGGCCTTCTTGCACGAACGTGAGTTCAGCAAATGACGCTGGCGCTGGACGCCACGCATGACGCGGCACGCTTGAGTTGGGTCGAGTCGGCCAACGACCCGGCGACGGATTTCCCGATACAAAACCTGCCCTTTGGTCGCTTCAGAGTCCAGAACGAGGGCGCGTGGTGCGTTGGTGTGGCCATCGGCGATCAGGTGCTGGATCTGCAAGATGCCGGCCTCGTGCCAAACAGCGACATGCGCAGCATCATGGGCCTGGATGCTCTGGCGCGGCGCCAGCTGCGCCAGAGCATCAGCGCGGGGCTGACCCAGGGCAGCGCGCAGCATTCGAGCTGGAAGGCCGCGCTGCACGCACTGTCCGGGGTCGAACTGGGCCTGCCTTGCGACATCGGCGACTACACCGATTTCTACACCAGCATCCACCACGCAACCACCATTGGAAAACAGCTGCGCCCCGACAATCCGCTGCTGCCCAATTACCAGTGGGTGCCCATCGGCTATCACGGCCGCGCCTCCAGCATCCTGCCCAGTGGCGAAAGTTTTCGCCGCCCCATGGGTCAGACCAAGGCGCCGGACCAGGACAGGCCCGCCCTGGGGCCAAGCCGCAAGCTCGACTACGAGTTGGAACTGGGCATCGTCATCGCGCAGGGAAACGCGCTGGGCGAAGTCATTGCCATGAACCATGCGGAAGACCAAGTGTTCGGGCTGGCGCTGTTCAACGACTGGAGCGCGCGCGACATCCAGGCCTGGGAGTACCAGCCGCTGGGGCCCTTTCTGGCGAAGAACTTTGCCAGCACGCTCTCGCCCTGGGTGGTGACACTGGACGCGCTGGCGCCGTATCGCGTGCCGTTCTCGCGGCCCGAAGGGGATCCACAACCGCTGCCTTACCTCGACTCGGAACGGAACCGTTTGACAGGGGGCATCAGCATCGAGCTCGAGGTCTGGCTGCAGACGGCCCAGATGCGCCAAGCCGGGCAGGCCGGCGAGCAGCTCTCCCAGGCCAACTACCGCGACGCCTACTGGAGCGTCAGCCAACTGGTGGCGCACCACACGGTCAACGGCTGCAATTTGCGCCCAGGCGACCTGTTCGGCACCGGCACCCTGTCCGGCCCGGCGCCGGACCAGGGCGGCTCGCTGATGGAGTTGAGTGCGGGCGGCAAGAAACCGTTGCAGTTGGCCAATGGCGAGGCTCGCGGTTGGCTGGAGGATGGCGACACCGTGATCCTGCGCGGCTATTGCCAGCGCGAAGGCTTCCGGCGCATCGGCCTGGGCGAGTGCCGCGGAACCGTGCTGGCGTCGCGGTGTTGATGTAAGGTCCAAGCCACTGTCAGTGCTTTGATTCTGTCTGTGTGCACATCGCAGTCATACTCAAAGGCCTGCCCTTTGAATTGCTCTCCATGCGCTTTGTGCGCGAAGGGCATTGGCAACTTGCACGAAACGATGCCTGCGCGAATTCAGCGCGGGTACAAGTGCACCGCCGATTGGTAACGCGGAATACCTATGACAGCTGGTGCAACGCCTGCAAAGTACAGCCAAAGCGAGTGCGACTCTTTGACCGTGCACGAAGAACACGTTTTCACAGAGTCTCGCTGCACAGTAGTCTGCCAGGTCATCCTGTGAACGACACGGATATCCATGCGACTTCATTGGGCATCAGGATCGACACCACGAACGGCTTCTGACCGGAGTAGAACTGAGCAACCCGTAATCTGACTGTCGCGTACGACTCCGGACAGCCCCTTGGAGCCCTTTGGGTTTCGCAACTGACCGGTCCTGGGTGGCTTGTACGCGACCTCGGAAACAATGAATATGCAATGGCGTTGCCCATGA
>CAILZB010000094.1 GCA_903838565.1 uncultured beta proteobacterium
AGCAGGCTCTCTTTATCCCTTAGTGGGTTGTTTGGTGGCGCTTCACGGATTCGAACCGCGGACCTGTGGATTATGATTCCATCGCTCTAACCGACTGAGCTAAAGCGCCTAAGCCCGAAATTATAGCGTGGTCTGGCGGCAGTCAGTTTTGCCAGACCTTGCAAGCGTTTACTGGTGCGTGAACTGGGCCTTGCGCTTGTCCACGAAAGCGGCCATGCCTTCCTTCTGGTCATCGGTGGCAAACAGCGCGTGAAACAGGCGGCGCTCGGAGGTCACGCCCTCTGTCAGGCTGGACTCGAAGGCGCGGTTCACCGATTCCTTGGCCGCCATCACGGCGATTTGCGAATACTCGCAAATCATCAAGGCCGCGCCCAGCGCTTCTTCCATCATTTTTTCCAACGGCACCACGCGGCTCACGAGGCCGGCGCGCTCGGCCTCCGCAGCGTCCATCATGCGCCCGGTCAGTACCAGGTCCATGGCCTTGGCCTTGCCGACGGCGCGCGGCAGACGTTGCGTGCCGCCCGCGCCGGGGATGATGCCCAGCTTGATCTCCGGCTGACCGAACCGGGCGTTGTCGGCAGCGATGATGAAGTCGCACATCATCGCCAGTTCGCAACCGCCGCCCAGCGCAAAACCGCTGACGGCGGCGATCACAGGTTTGCGCACGGAGCGGATCTGCTCCCAATTGCGCGTGATGAAGTCGCCCTTGTACGCGTCGGCAAAGCTGTAGCTGGCCATGGCGCCGATGTCGGCGCCGGCGGCAAAGGCTTTTTCGCTGCCGGTCAGGATGATGCAGCCAATGGTGTCGTCCTGGTCGTAGGCCTTGAGCGCCGAGCCCAACTCGGTCATGAGCTGATCGTTCAGCGCGTTGAGCTGCTTGGGGCGGTGCAGCGTGATGATGGCCACGCGGCCTTCGGTGCGGGTAAGAATCAGTTCATGGGTCACGGTGTTACTCCTGCGTTGGGTTATACCGACTATACCGAAGGCCGGCTACTGCGCGGCCTTTTCGCCCGCGATCGGCACGGCGGACTGCTCGATCTTGTCCACCATCAGGTCCACCCAGGCCTCTTCGCTCAACGTCACCTTGATACGCACCGGCAGGTATTGCAGTGTGGGCGCAAACCACATTTCTGCCGTGATCGGCCCGCGTGGGTTGGCAAGGGGCCGGGGCTTGAGGTGGAAGGCCTGGATCGCGCCCAATCGGGGTGTGGCCAGCGTCTCCATCTCCACCACGTCGTAGGTCCAGATGTCGGCGCCACCGGGGCGCGCCAGCCAGAATTGCACGCTCTGTCCCACGGCCATGGGCGTGGCCGCGCTGGCGAAGCGGTGCGACAGCGCGACGAATTGACTGGCCGAGTCCTGCACGCCCTCGGGTCGGGGCAGGCGGCTGCCGTTCATCAGCACCATTTCCTGCGGCGTGAATGTGAGGTGGCGTCGGGCTGTGGTGGTCTCTTCTTCAAACGCTTCAGGCAGCAGCTGCGTCGGTGTCACCCGTCCCTGGCTGGTCATTCCCAGGTGTGCCAGCCAACCGAAACTCACTTTCAGCTGCACATGGTAGCGCTCGCCGTCGCGCTGCCACTGCACCTGGGCGTCGCCCCACAGCGGACCGCGGAAAAACCCGCGCGCCTCATAGCTCAGCCGCGTATCGGCAGGCCAGACGTCCGCGGGCACGGCGTCGGTTTGCGTTGGCGCGACGGGTGCCGGCGCCGCCGCCTCCTCAATGGGCGGCTCGACCATCGGCTCCGGTGTTGCCGCAACGGCCGGTTCAGGTTCGGGCAACTGTGCCAGCGGCTCTGGGGGCGACGGCTGGTTCGCGCTCGCTGCCGCAGGTTTCGCGCTGCGCCGAGCCTTTCGAGCTGTGACGGGCTTGGGCGCCAGCACGGCGACCGCTGGGGTCAGTGTGCGCGTGAACATCGGGTTGATCAGCGGACGCAGCACCGAGGGCTCGACCCATTGCTTGCCAAGCCAGGCCAGCGCCAGCCAGTGCAACAGCAGAACCGCCAGCGTGAGCCCTGCGATCAGTGGCCGCTGGGAGCTTTGCCGTCCAGCCATGAATCCAGGGCGCGCGCGTCGGCAACCATCAAGCGCCAGACCGTCGCGTCGGAGCGCTGCGGCAAGTTCAACGTTAGGCGCAGCAGGCGTTTGTCGCGCGCCACGAGCGCGGTCACTTCGGTGGCGCGTCCCGCGTACAGGGCGACGTCGTCGAGCTTGTGCAGACGCCAGGCCTGCGCCTGGGCCTTGCGACTTCTCTTCGCGGTCGGGCCGGCTTCGGCGGCAACCACTTCCAGCCCCAGCCACTCGTCGCCAGCGGAAAAACCGGCGTCCTCGGCGGCCGAGCCACGCAGCACGCTCTTGATCTGTATTCCCTGGGTCTCCGACACGCGCAATCCCAGTTGCTGGGCCAGCGTCGCTGCATCTTCGTGCACGCGCACACCGAATCGTGGCAACAGATCCTTCAGCGGAAGCTCGCCCCGGCCATGAATCCAGGCCGCAATCTCGGCATCAAAGGATCGGCCACCCAGGTCCACCAGCACCTGGGAAAAATCGTGCTGCGTCATCGGTCCGCCCTGACAGTGCCGCCATAGCCTGCGCATCACCTCGTCCAGGTCGCTGCGACCCTCCACGCGCAGCGTCAGGTCCAGGCACAGCGCCACCAGCGCGCCTTTCGTGTAGTAGCTCACGGTGGCGTTGGGCGTGTTCTCGTCCTGGCGGTAGTACTTGACCCAGGCGTCCATGCTGGACTGCGCCACGCTTTGAATCTTTCGCCCCGGCGTTTGCAGCACCTGGTTGATGGTCTTGCCCAGCAACTTCAGGTAGCCGGCGTCGTCCAAAAGGTGCGCGCGGCGCAGCAGCAGGTCGTCGTAGTAGCTGGTGAAGCCTTCAAAGAACCACAGCAGTTGCGTGTATTGCTCGCTATCGTAGTGATAGCGAGTGAAGTCTGCCGGGCGCAGCCGCTTGACGTTCCAGGTGTGGAAATACTCGTGGCTGATGAGTCCCAGCAACGTGCCGTAGCCGTCGCTTTGCTGCGCACTGCCAAGGCGCGGGAGGTCGCGCCTCTGGCAAATCAGCGCGGTCGAATTGCGGTGCTCCAGCCCGCCGTAGCCGTCGTCCACAGCGTTCAGCATGAACAGGTAGTTGCGCTGCGGCGCTCGTGTCCCCGCGCTGCGACCGCTTCCGTGCCAGAAGCGAATTTCGGTCTCGCAAATCGTCTTCACGTCGGCGAGCAGGCGCGCACCGTCGAAGGCAGCGCTGGCACCGGCGACCACGAAGCGGTGGGTAATGCCGCAGGCGCTGAACGCGCCGCTCCAGAAGTCGCCCATCTCTACCGGGCAATCCACGAGTTCGTCGTAGTCGGCCGCGAGGTAGCTGCCCCAGCCGGTCTGGCTGCTGCGCAGCGGCGCGAGTCCCGTGGCGACGGACCAGTGCTTGCTTGCAGACGTCGGCAGCAACTCCAGCTCGTGCGCCTGTTGCTCCTGACCGTGGACGCGCAGGCACAGGCTGGTGCCGTTGAAAAAGCCACGCGTCCCATCCAGCCAGGCGGTGCGCACCGAGTTGTCCTGCGCATAGACCTCGTAGCTCAGCTCCAGTGCCTTCGCGGGGCTAGCCTGAACGCGCCAGGAGTTCTTGTCCAGTTGCGCCAGCGCAAGGTTCTTTC
Organism: uncultured beta proteobacterium; assembly: GCA_903838565.1. Classification (GTDB taxonomy): domain Bacteria; phylum Pseudomonadota; class Gammaproteobacteria; order Burkholderiales; family Burkholderiaceae_C; genus CAIKVZ01. The sequence continues at coordinate 3,656 of CAILZB010000094.1, forward strand.
GTCCTTGCCGTGCCGTGAGCCGCTGCAGGTTCTTGGAGAACTCGCGCACCAGATAGCTGCCGGGAATCCACACCGGCAACGACACGGTCTGCTCTGCGGCGGGCCGGGCGATGCTGAGCGTGACCCGGAACAGATGCGCGTTCAGGTCCGCTGGCTCGACCCGGTAGTGAATCGGGTGCTGACTCAATTCTTGGCTTCAGCCAGATGCTGCTCGATCTGCTTGGTATCGATGGCGCCGGGCACGCGCTCGTTGTTCGAGAAGATCAGCGTGGGCGTGCCCGTGATCTTGTACTTGTGGCCGAACTCGACGTTGCGCGTCAGCGCGGTGGTGTCGCAGGATGCGGTGCTGATGGGGATGTCGCGCACCATCCAGTCCTGCCAGGATTTGCCCTTGTCCTTGGCGCACCAGATGGCCTTCGACTTGTCGGTCGAATCCGCGCTCAGGATCGGGTACAGGAACATGTGGATCGTGACGTTGTCGACCTTTTGCAGGTCGCGCTCGAAGCGCTTGCAGTAGCCGCAGTTGGGGTCTTCAAACACCGCCAGCTTGCGTTTGCCGTTGCCGCGAACGATGGTGAAGGCGTCTTTCAGCGGCAGCGCGTCAAAAGCGATGGCGGTGAGTTTGTCCACGCGCTCTTCGGTCAGGTTGCGCCGCAGCTTGGTGTCGATCAGGCTGCCCTGAATCAGAAAATTTGCTTCGGCGTCGGTGTACAGAATGTCGGCGCCATTGCTGCGTATCTCCCACAGGCCGGGCATTGCGGATTTTGTCACTTCGTCGATGTTTTGCAGTTGCGGCAGCCGCTCGGCCAGGTTCTTGCGGATGGTGGCTTCCTGAGAGCAAGCCATGCAAGCTACGCTCATGACGGTCAACGCAAAAAGTGTCTTCGTGATTTTCATGCTCGTTCCTAGTTAATTCCCATTGCCCGCTGCGCGAGCCAACGCTTGAGCGGCCCGCTGCTGTCAAAACCCTTCATGCCCCAATCGCGTAGCGTCTGCAGCGGCGCATCCTGGCGCGTGAGCAACTGCTGCAATCCATCCATCGCGCCGCCCATGGTCGCCAGCGCCGCCTTGCGCGAGCGCTCGTAGCGCCTGAGCAACTTCAGGTCTCCCACGCTGCGCCAGTATTCGCGCTCGTGCAAGACCCGGGTCAGTTCGGCCACATCGGCCAGCCCCAGATTCAGTCCCTGCCCGGCCAGCGGATGAACCGCGTGCGCCGCGTCTCCCGCCAGCGCCCAGGCCTGAGCGCCTGGCGGCGAAATCTGCCCCACCCATTGCTGTGCCTGCGCCGAAATCAGCGGCCAGGAAACCCGTTCGCTGCTCAGCGCCAGCTTGCCCAGCGCATTCTGGCTGAACACCTGAAGTTCGCGCGCGAAAGCCTCAGGCGCCAGCGCCTGCAAAACCGCGGCGCGCTCCGTGGAGACTGACCACACCACGGCCACAGAGTTCCCCTGTTCGCCGTCCAGCGGCAAAAACGCCAGTATGTCGCCCTTGGAAAACCACTGATACGCCACCTGAGCGTGGGGTCGCTCGCACTGCAGGCGCGTGGCGATCGCAGTCTGGCCGTAAGGTTTGACCTGAAACTGGACGCCGAATTCGGCCCGCGAGCGGCTCGCCTTGCCTTCGCACACCACGGTGAGTGGCGCAGCTTGCGCCGAGGCCAAAGGCTCGATCAGCGGCTGAAAGCCCACCGCCTGCGCCAGGCGTGCCTCCAATGCGGGAACATCCACGATCCAAGCCAGTGCGGGAACGGCCAGTTCTTCGGCGCTGAACTGCAACTGCGCGCCACCTTCATGGCTGATGCGCATGCGGCGCACCGCAGTGGCGTGTTGCGCATCGGGCCAGCCACGCACGGAAGTGATCAATGCCTTGGAAGCGGCATTGAGTGCGTAGGCACGCACATCCGCGGCGGCGGCGGGCGCCAGCGTCGGGCGAACCAGTCCCACACGCAGTCGGTCTCGCGCGAGCAGCAGCGCCAGCGTCTGGCCGACGATGCCGGCGCCGCGAATGCAGATGTCAAGAGCTTGCGTCATGGGTCAATTGTAGGAGGCCAAGCGCCATGGCGTACGGCATGATGTCCTGTGCCCATTCCGCTGGCGTCGGATACCATCGCGGCCATGCCGACAACCATGAGCACCACCGAAATATTTCTGATCGCGATGACGCTGATCTTCACGCTGCCCTATCTGATCTGGCGCGTGGGAAAGACCGACTACTACGCGCCCCTGGTGGTGGTGCAGATCATCGCCGGCATCGTGCTCGGGCCGGGCGTTCTGGGTGCGGCCTTTCCCGATTACTACAACTTTGTCTTCAACCCCCAGGTGATCCAGTTGCTCAATGGCATCGCCTGGTGGGCGGTGATGGTGTTTGTCTGGATCGCCGGCATCGAGCTCGACTTGAGCCAGGCCTGGCAGCATCGCAAGGAGAGCGGCATCACCGCCGGGCTGGCGCTGGGAACCCCCCTGGCGCTAGGTTGCGTCGCGGCGGTGGGCCTGCTGCTGTACCCGGGATGGATCGGGCCCAAAGCCGTAACCTGGCAATTCGTCATGGGCGTGGGCATGGCCTGTGCGGTCACGGCGCTGCCGATCCTGATCCTGCTGATGGAGAAACTGGACATCCTGCGCCAGCCCATAGGCCAGCGCATCCTGCGCTACGCCAGCCTGGACGACATCGCGATCTGGGGCGTGCTGGCGCTGATCCTGATGGACTGGGATCGACTGGGAAAACAGCTGGCGTTCCTGCTGGGCTTTGCGGTGCTGGGCTACTTGTTGCGCAAGCTCATGCGCTGGCTGGAGGAGAAGGACCGCTGGTACGTGGGTCTGATCTGGCTTGCCGTCTGCGGCCTGGGCGCCGACTGGTCGGGATTGCATTTCATGGTCGGCGCCTTCCTGGCGGGCGCCGTGTTGGACAGCCACTGGTTCGACCAGAAGCGGATGGACAGCCTGCGCCACCATGTGCTGCTGATCGTGATGCCGGTGTTCTTTCTCAGTACCGGTCTGCGCACCAGCTGGAACGTTGGCGGCGCCAGCGTCTTCATCGCTGCGGCCGTGCTGCTGCTGGCTTCGGTCGGCGGAAAACTGCTAGGCATGCAGGCCGCCGGGAAGATCCTGAAGTGGAAAGCCGGTGAGGCCTCGCTCATCGGCTGGCTGCTGCAGACCAAGGCCCTGATCATGATCATCTTCGTCAACGTGCTGCTGGACAAAGGCATCATCACCAGCGCCACGTTCACCGCCTTGCTGTTGATGGCTGTGGCCAGCACCATGCTGACCGTGCCCGTGGTCTCGCCCAAGCTGCAGCGCATGACGGAAATCATCTTCAGAACGCGATGAGCAGGGTGATCCACGGTGCGGCACGGCCGATGGAAGTTGCCCGCAGGCGCTGCTTCACCCGACGGACACATGGCGCCATTAAACTGGCGCGATGGCTTCAACTCCCCAACTCGCCCCATGAACCCGACTTATGACTCGCGCACGGTATTCCTGCATTGGCTCAGCGCGGTGCTGGTGCTGGTGCTTTGGATCGTGGGCCAATGCATCGACTTCTTCCCCAAGGGCACGCCACGGGTGACGGTGCGCAGCCTGCACATCGCTTTGGGCGTGCTGCTGCTGGCGACCGTGGTGGTGCGCGTGGTCTGGCGTCGCACGGCTGGCGTCAAGTTGCCGCCAGCGGATTCAGGCGCGGCCGGAAAACTCGCGATCGGTGTGCACCATCTCTTGTACGCGCTGCTGATCGCTCTGTTGTTCCTGGGCTTGGCCAGCGTATGGTTTCGCGGCGACAACATCTTCAATCTGTTCACCGTCCCGGCCTTCGATCCGGGAAACAAGGCGCTGGCCCACAACACCGTCGAACTGCACGGTTTGCTCGCCAACATCCTGCTGTGTGTCGCCGGGCTGCATGCTGCCGCGGCGGCCTGGCACCACTGGGGTTTGAAAGACGGCGTACTGGCACGCATGTGGCCGGGCCTGGCTTTGCGCGCGGACTCGCCCCGCCACTGAAAGTCAACCGGCTCGTGGCCTGGAGCCAGGAACCCTGTTCCGCCAAGCTCGAAACGGCGCGCTCAGATGCCGTGCTTCGTCGCCGCGAGCTGGTAGGCCGGTCGAGCTTCAAGCCGCTCAACGTAACGCGCCAGATGCGGGAAAGCCTCCCGCCCATTCCCACGGATCGCCATCTGGGCGACGAAGGAGATCTGTACGTCGGCGCCACTGAGCTCGTCACCAACGAGGTAGTCGCGCCCTTGCAGTGAGCGGTTCAGAAAGCCGAGATGGTTGCTCAATTCGCTCTCGATGCGCGGCTGCAACGGCGCCCCGGCCTCGCCCAGGCGACCGACGTAGAGCTTGAGCATCAGCGGCAGCATGGCAGAACCTTCTGCGTAATGAAGGAACTGGATGTAGCGGTTGTAGTCGGCGCTGCCGACGGCCGGCGCAAAACGGCCTTGCCCGTATTCACGCACCAGATACTCGATGATCGCACCCGATTCGATGAAGACCTGTCCGTTGTCGCGCAGCACAGGCGCCTTTCCCAGAGGGTGGATCTGCAGCAGCTCGGGGGGCGCCAGCCGGGTTTTGGGATCGCGCTCGTAGCGTATGACTTCATACGGCTGCCCCAACTCCTCCAGCATCCAGGTGATGCGACGCGAGCGTGATTCGTTCAAGTGATGGATTTCGATCATGAGATTTCCTGAGGTGTCGTTGGGCCGGGACGATCAGCAGCAGCCGTCACATGTCGAGCGACCTGAGCAGCTCATCGTGGTCGTTGGCCGGCGTCGCAACCGGTGCCGCCGCCAGCGACTCGTGGGCCTGTGCCATCAGCGCGTCGGTGTCGGTCACTTCCTTGGACTCAAAATCAAACAGCTTGATGAACTCGGTGCGGTCGATCGCCAGTTCGAGGTAGAAGATGTTGTTGCGATCGGTGTAGAAGGTGACGCGACGGAATTCGGGCTGATCCAGGTTGGCGTCAACGCTCAGGACCACCTGTTTGCTCAGGACCAGCATCTTGGGCTGGTTCTGGGTGATCTGGGTCTGCAATTCCCGCCGAACCTTGCTGGTGAAGTCGCCCAGCACCTGGTTCATCAACTCGCCCATGACATTGGCGACCTCGTCCGAAGTGTAGGAACTGGCCAGGTCAGACTTGGACATGCCCATGTTCAGCATATAGGTCTCGTACAGTTCCATCGCCGCCTGGCCGGAAAAATTCACCACCACCAAGCCCGAGAAGCCGCCGTCGAACAGGACGAAGCAGCCGATGTCGGGCTTGAGGCAGGTCTTGGTGATGCGCTGAACCATGCCGGAATAGTGGATCTGGCTCTGGGTCGCCAGGTTGAGCACCTTCGTCACCGAGTTGCAAAGGCTCATCAGCAGGTCTTCGGTGCCGAATACGATGGAGCTTTTCTGTGTGTTCATGCGTTTTGACGATTCAGAGGTGGGTGGATCTATGGCTGAAGTGCGGGTGCTGCGATGGTGCAAACTATAAGCCCAGGCCGGCGCTCACGGCTTGGGCCAGGCTTCTGATCGATAATTACCTTTCGCAATCCAGTGGCAAGGGTCGAGTGTTCCATCGAAATTTCATTGAAGCGGCGAGAATTCATGCAGACTTTACTGAACGGACTCGCTCATATGAGCGGCTTGCGCGATCGCGATGCGATGGATCTTGCATTGGTCACGCTCATTTCAAAATCCGGCCAGTGGCCCGTGAGCGAGATCCGGTTGCTGTTTGCGGTGGGTGCCCTGGATGACCAGCGCTGGTTGGCGCGTGGCCGCATGCATGCATCGCATGCGGCGCCGGGTCCTGATCACGCTTGGTCCGATCTGAGTCGACTTCCCAAGCTCAGTGACTTCCCCAGTCGGGAAGCTGCGATCATGACCGAAAGCGTGGTGCGCTGCGGCGGCGGGCCCTTCACCACGGTGTTCCCGATCGAGACGCAGCAGGCCATATGCAGCGTTCTGGAAGTCGAGTCCGAACAGGCCCTGACGCCTGTCGCCATCGCAGCAATGGAGAGCGTGCTGTGGATCTACCAGAACCTGCAGGGGCTTCTCGACTATGGCGAGAAGGATTCGCTGACCGAACTGCTGAATCGCAAGAGTTTTGATCGTTCGTTCCACCGGGCCGCCGTTGCACAGGAGGCTTCGGCTGCCCATGGCGGTCCGGATCGAAGGCAAGGTCTGGCGCAGGGGACGTACTGGCTGGCGGTCATCGACATCGACCACTTCAAGCGGGTCAATGACAACTTTGGCCACCTCATCGGGGACGAAATACTGTTGCTGATGGCGGGCTTGATGCGGCTTAATTTTCGCCTTCACGACCGGATTTACCGTTTCGGAGGCGAAGAGTTTGTGGTCCTGATGCGCTGTGCCAACCACGGGGAAGCGGCGCAGGCACTGGAACGTTTTCGCGCCAAAGTGGAGGAGTACAACTTCCCTAAAGCCGGCAGCATCACGGTCAGCACCGGCTTTTGTGGCTTGGTCAGCGACGATACGCCAAGCAGCGCATTTGATCGCGCCGACAACGCCGTTTACTACGCCAAGGAACACGGGCGAAATCAGGTGTGCAGTTATCCGGAGCTGGTTCAATCAGGAGCGTTGAAGGAACTGGTGCAAGAAATTTCCGACGCAGACTATTTCTTCTGATTGGCGTGCCTGCGTCGCCTCATCAAAGTCAGAGCGCCGGGACAACTCCGTTTCTTTGGCGGCTGATTCCGAACTGCGACGTTAGGAGAACTCGGAGAAATTGGTCGGCGTCCACGATTCAACGACGGCGATCGAAATCCTGAGTGGCGACAGCGCCCGCGCGATCGCGGCCTTCATTTGCTCGTGATTCGCCTCGGTATCGACGGAAATGAAAAAGTAACCCTGCGAACTCTTTTCCACACTCAGTTCAATCTCGGAAATCTTGGTGCTGATGGCCTCGACCGCCGATGCCAGGGTGGCGTCGCTGCAACCTTGCAGAACATATCGATAAGTTGACATCCGGTCGTCCTAAGAAGAAATTTCCCTGTGGCGGAATATTCATGAAGATGATGCGAGCACAACGATAACCCATCCGCATCCGGTTGTCGCAGTTGTCGGCAAGTGGCGCTGGCAGCGACTGCGAGAAACTACACGGGTTGGCTTTCATCAGGCTGTCATGGCCGCCACTGCGGCATCCATCGACAGCGCTGCTTGCGCCGCCGTCCAGCGAGCCAAGAGAGGCGGCAACCGACCGCCTGCGCCTTGATGCTTCATATTGGCATGTTATTTGCGTTGTTGGTTGCAACTAACGACTTACACCATGCGCTCGCTGACCATTGCCAGTCAATTTTGGACAAGAACACTGTTCTTCCTGGGTGGGCAGGCGAGGTGTCCAGTGCAGTTGGGTCGCAGGTTGGAATTTTTTGTGCATCAACTTGCAGCACTGATGTTCTAGCCGGTGCAGTCGCTCCTGCGGTTGGTGCGTCCGGGCATGCAACCCGCGAAGCCGGGTCGGCCTGCGCCAGACGCAGCGCAATGCCCGAGTGCGGGACATAGCGACCTGCGGCATCGCAAGCTGCAGTCAAAAAGTCCTTCATAGTAAGATGATGCCGGCTGCTATTGGCCGGTCGAAAATGAAGGCAACCATGTTGAAAAAGTGGATCAGTTTTTGCGCGCTGTTTTTTGTTTTTGCGGCGGCGGTTTGCGCTGAAGAACCAAAGAAGATCGCTTTTGTGGATACTGGAAATACGGGGCGAAGTGTCAGTGCCGAGGCGCTCTCCAATGTTCTCATCAAGCAGCGCGGTGCAAAAATAGCTGTCATCTCGCGGGCTGTCGACATGGACCCCTTCGATGTTCAACCTGAAGCCAATGCCGTGAAATTGCTGCATGACCGTGGAATTGACATCGGCGCTCATCTGGCGGTCCAGGTCACTGCCAACGATGTACGCCATGCGGATGTCCTGTTGACGATGACCTCCAAGCACAAGGACAGATTGATCGGCCTTTTCCCGGAGGCCAAGGACAAGACCTTCACCATTTCCGAGTACGCCACCGGAAGTTATGCCGAAGTGGCTGATGCGTGGGGGAAGCCGATGGAAGTCTATGTGGCGATGGTTCGGCAACTCGACACCTATTTGCCCTTGGCGCTGGATAAGGTCGTACTGAAGGCGCCGTAATCTTTGTCTGCCGGCGTCGGTTGAAGTGCGATGCGCGATGCCGGGGTGCCTTGGCGGGGCAAGGCACCGTCTCTTATCGGGAGCAGCCGAGGCTGCCGCCCCCATGACACCCTTGAAACTCAAGAAGATCAACGACACCGTTCATGTGGTGATGTCTGCGGGCGGCGAACACCTTGGCAGTTTGCGCTTGATCAACGCGTCGTGGAAGTTCAAGGCGATTGGCTACGATGACCAAGGCAACATCATTCCTGGTGGTGGCCCGCTCACGCATCGGCACAACGTCACATTTGAGCGCATTGATCTGGCCGAGATCTGCGCCGGGCTCGGGCTAGGCTGATGCCAGGCCCAATGCTGATATTTCATCATGCTGCATCGGACTTGGGAATTATTCCCCGACGCAGAAAATAATCGGCGGTGCAACACTCGTCAAATATTTTCGGCACTGCGGTGGATATGCAACTTTGCTTTGCTAAACTGCAGACGTAATCAAATCATCGGAGCTAATAAATGGAAGAAGTGATCGTTCTTGAAGAGGGTAATGTCAAGGTAACCAGTGCGCGATTCGTGGTGGATGGTCAGACCTATGCCATGAATGGGGTGACCTCGGTTCGTCAATTTCAAAAGAACCCGCCGATCGCGATCCCAATAATCATTGGCCTGGTCGGTTTTGGAACTCTGTTTGCAAAGGCCGTGGTGGGACTTGTCATCATCGGAATCGCTGTGGCAATTTGGAAATCGATGAAAGCAACTTACTCCGTCATACTTGCAACGGCATCAGGCGCTTCACAGGCTTTGACCTCAAAGGACAAGGTCTACATTGAACGCGTGGTGGCTGCTTTGAACGACGCGATCGTGAAGCGCGGATGATGTTGAGGCGGTCCAGCCTGTGGACGCGCGCATCGTCCGCAGACCAGGCAGCTTGGGCCGAGAAAAGCCCAGGCACAAAGCCTAAGGCCGGCCTGCTCCGGTCACTCCCTTGAATGCTTCAGGGCCCGGCGCCAGTCCACGACAGCGTCACTGCAGAATCCACCGCCTCAGCGACGAGAAGGGGGGACGTGCGAATTCCGGTTCTTGGGCACAAGAATCACCAGGACGCCCCAGCGAGGTCAATCAAGAATAGACGCCTGAAAACGCCGATGAGATGCCGATGGCCGCAAACGTTGCGACCACCATGATGGCGAATGAAAGAAATGTCAACGCGATAACGAGCGATAACTTCTTCATGATGAACTCCTCTGTGGACACAAAGAGCAAGGCGGCAGGCCTGCTTTTCCTTGTCTCGGGTCAAAGCAGGCTAGCACTTTAACCGGCTGAGTTGCATTTGGCAATTTGCATCGTCTGAGCATTCCCTTTCCGCAATGCATCACATCGGCTTGCCCATTACTACCCTGACTACCTTTGTGATGGATTTCTGCCATCGCAACCCATGCCACCTGAGCGCGTGACGCTATCTGCGAATAACATGCGGGCGATGTACACGTCAACCTTCATATTTGCGAAGCGGCAGTTCGATGACGAATTCCATCGTCTCGACTCAGCCATCACCGAGGCGGCCAGATCAATGCCCGGATATCTTGGCGAAGAGTCCTGGGAGAACGCGTCATCTGGCCTGGTTTCAAATGTCTACTACTGGACCTCGCTTGAAGCCATGCAGGCTCTCATGCAGCACCCCACCCATCTTGAAGCCAAGGCCAGTCAGTCGAAGTGGCTCGATGGTTATCAGGTCGTCATTTCCCAGGTACTTCGCAGTTACGGCGATTCCAAGTTGCCTCATCCGCTGACGTCGCCCGAGGCGCGGCCGTTGGCCCCGTTCAGGCAACTGCGGGCTGGTGCTTAGTCCACGACCCTTCTCCGGCCTGTGGAATCAGATTTGACGCGACTCGACGCCACTGCACCTGAGGCCCCCGCGGAAGTGGCGAGGGAGACAGGTTTTTTTCAGTGCGTGCATGCACTGCGGCGTACCCTGGCGACGACCCCTGCGGGTTGGTTGCTGATGGTATGGATCTGCTGGGACCAAGTGCCTCACAGCCAGATATTCATTTGGCTCACGGTGTTCGCGATCACCTGGCTGATCAACCTGTGGGTTCTGCAAGTGGTGATCGGCGCTGGCCCGCGCACGGGTCGACACGCCTGGGTCGTTCTAGGAGTGGCGAGCCTGGACGGCCTCGCTTGGGGTATGGCGGTCTGGCTCCTCATGGGGTACGACGCCATCCTTGACCCCTGGCTGGCGGCCGTGCTGTGCGGCGTGGGCGCGGTCAATGCGCCGGTTTACATCACCTATATCCGGGCTTACCGAGTGCAGATCGCCTCGATCTGGGCGGTGGCAGTGGTCGCATCGGTGTTTCATGCCGAGCGCAGCCACGTTCTGGTGAACATTGTCGGGCTGAGCGTCTTTTATGCACTGATCGTGTTCTACATGCAATCCATTGCGCAGCGCGTTCTCGAGGGAATCCGACTGCAGGTGGCCAACGCCACGTTGGCTGAACAACTCCGTGTTGCCCTGCACCTGGTGGAACACGACGCCGCAACCGATATGCTCACCGGCCAAGCCAATCGGCGCGCACTCGATCTGCTTTTGAAGCAGCAAATGGAGTTGGCCTCGAGGGGTGTGCGGACGTTCGTATGCGGTCAATTAACCCCGCCCCTTACTTCGAGGGTTCAGATGTGATTGACGGAGGGCGGGTTTGCGCCGTGGCTCAACCGGGCGGCAGCGCGATGTTCCAGGGCAGCAGTGCCTCGTAGTCGTCGGCGGTTTGCG
>CAILZB010000095.1 GCA_903838565.1 uncultured beta proteobacterium
CCACGTCCGAAGCAAGTTCGCGTTGATTCCGTGCTGCATCGCCATGCGTGCCACCGACACGCCGGGCAGCATGCACTGGCGGATCAGTTCCTGCTTGAGCTGCGGGTCATAGCGGCAACGCCCATCACGCTTTCGCCCAACCACCAATCCATTCAATATCTCTGAGTTCCTCTGCATCGCATATGTCCACGTTGTTCTACATGGACACAAGCGTCTCTCAGTTCCCTCTGTGGCGATAGGGCGTAGATAAATGACCGCTTACGTTGAAGCTCAAGGCGCTGCAGGACGCTGAGGCCTTGGTGGTGGGCCACGTGCCCGGCAAGGGCAAATACGCCGGCATGCTGGGCGCGTTGAGTGTCAGAGCAGAGAGCGGTCAGACCTTCAGACTGGGCTCGGGCCTGAGCGACGAGCAACGCCAAAGCCCACCCGCCATCGGCAGCACCGTCACCTACAGCTTTCAGAATCTCACGCCCGGCGGCAAGCCCCGTTTCGCGCGCTTCCTGCGGGTCTACAGGGAAGACTGAACCGGCCTGGCGCCGGGCGCGTCACCTGCGCATCTGGCGCTCACGCTGACCCTCGCTGTGGATCGCGGACACGAGCAAGCCGAGTTCCTGCACCAGCACGTCGAGCACGTCGTCCAGCGTCACCAGGCCCAGCAATTCGCCCTGCGCGCCCACGACCGGGACGCGCCGCACACCCTTGCGGCGCATGCTGCGGACCAGGTCAATCAGCGAATCCTCTTCGCGCGCCATCACCAGATCGGTGCTCATCACGTCCTCAGCGCACAGCACGCTGGCGTCCAGGTCGGTCGCGACCACGGCGGTCACGATGTCGCGATCGGTCAGCATGCCCACGACCACGCGCTCGCCCGCCACTTCCTCGACCACGACCAGGCAGCCCACGTGGTTCTCGCGCATCAAACGCGCCGCGCCATTGAGCGGCGTCGCTCGAAACGCGATGGTCACTCTGCGCGTACAAATCTCACCCGTGTTCATGCGCTCTCCCATGACGTTCTCCCTGGTAGGTTGTGGTGCTGACCATGCCGCTGCCGTTCAGGCAGTCCTCTCACTTTCCTCGTCCGCCCCTTGCGGCTCACCGGGAGGTGGCACGTGGTGCTGCTTCACCTGCCCGCGACGCTGGCGCACAACGTCTTCGAGTTGACGCTTCATGTTGTCGAAGGCCTCGCGCAGCGCGACGTAGACATCTTCATGCTGCACCCGATTCACCACCAGTTCATGGCCCGACACGGTGAGGTCGATGCGCACGCCGAAGGGCCGCCCCTGGTGCTGATGCTTCTGCGCCAGATCGATCGCCACCCTGCAGGCCATGATGTCAGGCGCGAACGATTCGAGCTTGTGTGCGTGCTCGCGCACGCTGAGTTCCAGAGCGTCGGATGCTTCCACGCCATGGAACTGGATGTGAACCGGAATTTTCATGTTGAACCCCTTTCGCCGAAGGGCGATACGCGAACCGATCTTCGTGTGGCTTCACACGCAGGCTGTTGAGATTTCTCAACAGCCGAAGACCGCTCAGGCGGCGCCGGCGCCGCAGAGGCTAAACTTGGGCGCACCGCCACCGACCAACCACCCTCTTCACTGGCCACTTTCGGATCAGCGTCATTCAACATGAGCCGTTTTTTCAACCGCTGGGGTCACTGGCTTTTGGTCGGGGTCGGACTGGCCGCGCTGGGTGCCGCTCTGCTGTTCAATGCGCATCGGGAACACTCCCGCATTGAAGCGGCAGAACGCGAACGCCTCACGACGCAGTCCAAGGTGATCGAAGACAACCTGGCGCGTCAACTCACCGCCATCAACCTGAGCCTTGAATCCATCATGGCCGAATTGCCCTCCTGGCAGGGCAGCGCAGCTGGCCGTGAGGAAGCGGTGCGCAACCTCAAGACCCTGGATGCGGCGATGCCTTCGGTGCGCAGTTTTCTGGTGCTGGATGCGCACGGCAGCGTGACGCTGTCGGACCTGGCGGAACTGGTGGGCCGCGATCTCTCCCAGCGCGAATACTTTCAGACTGCGGTGCGGTCGCTGAATCCGAAAACGCTTTACGTCAGTTCGCCCTTCAAGACGGTGCTGGGAAACTTCGTCATCACCGTGAGCCGCGTGTTCTTCGACAAGGGCGGCAAGTTTGCCGGCGTGGTGGCCGCCAGCGTGGACCCGGTGGAGATCCAGATCCTGCTGAGCTCGGTGCGCTACACCGACGACATGCGTTTGCGACTGCTGCACGGCGACGGCAAGGTGTTTGTGGTGGAACCCGCGCTGGCCGACGTTCTGGGCCGGGACCTGTCTGCTTCCAGCTCTTTCTTCAGCCACCATGTGAAAAGCGGCGCGCCACTGAACTACTTCAATGCGGCGTCGGTATCCACGGGCGACGAGCGCCTGGCCGTGCTGCGCACGATTGCGCCGCCCGAGCTGGCGATGGACAAGCCGCTGGTGATCGCGATCTCGCGCAACGCCGAGGCACTGTTCGCACAGTGGCATCGCGATATCCGCAACCAGATTCTGAGCTATGCGCTGCTGGTGCTGCTGAGCGTCGCCGGCCTCCTCTTCTTGCGGCGTCAAAGCGCGCAGCAGCGTTTGAACAGCCAGCGGCTCAAGCTCGCCACCGCGGCCGCGGGTGTCGGCATCTGGGAATTCACGCTGGCGACCCGCACCTATCACTGGGACGACGCGATGTACACCTTGTTTGGACTCGATCCAAAGAACGCCAATGCGCGCAACGACGACTGGCACCAACTGATGCTGCCGGGGGAGCTGGAGCGCATCAAGGACGCGACCCGCGCCGTGCTCAGGACGGGTGAGGGATTTGATCTGACTTTCCGGATTCGGCGCCCCGACGGACAACTTCGTTTCATGCGCAATCGGGCCGCGTTGCACGACGAGGGCACGGGCCACTACACGCGCCTCATCGGCACCACCGTCGACGTGACCGAGCGCATGCGGCGCGAGGACGAGCTGCGCATCGCCGCGACCGCCTTTGAATGCCAGGAGGCGATCCTCGTCACCGACGCGAACCAGCTGATCCTGCGGGTGAACCGAGCATTCACCGAACTCCACGGCTATAGCGCCGAAGAAGTGCTGGGGCGCTCACCACGGCTGCTGCAGTCGGGTCGGCACGAGCGCAGCTTTTACCAGGCCATGCTGGCCGAACTGGAGAGCGCGGGCGCCTGGCAGGGCGAAGTCTGGAACCGGCGCAAGAGCGGGGAGATCTTCCCCGAGTGGCTCAGCATCACCGCCGTGCGCAACGACGAGGGCCTTGTGACCCACTACGTTGCCACCCAGACCGATATCACGCAGCGCCTGGCCGCGCAAGACGAGATCAAGAGCCTGGCCTTTTACGACCCGCTCACGCACCTGGCCAATCGCCGCCTGCTGCACGACCGGCTGCACCAGGACGTGGTCCACGCCCGGCGCCATCCCCAGCAGCTGGCGCTTCTGTTCGTCGACCTGGACCGGTTCAAGCCCGTGAACGATGCTTACGGGCACAAGGCCGGAGACGAGCTGCTGCAGGCCGTGGCCCAGCGTTTGCAGGCCTGCGTGCGCGAGTCCGATACGGTGGCGCGCATCGGCGGCGACGAATTTGTCGTGCTCATCCCGGGCATCGCGTCCGCACAGGATGCGGTCGGCGTCGCGCAGAAAATTCACGACGCGTTGAAGCAGGGGTTCTCGATCTCGGACGGCCACACGCTTTCCATTTCGTCCAGCACGGGCATTGCCATCTATCCCGAGCACGGCCAGGACGAGGCCGAATTGATGGCCCACGCCGACGCTGCGATGTACCAGGCCAAGACCACCGGGCGCGATCGCTTCGTGCTGTATCAGGCTGGCGCCTGATACCTCAGCGCGCCAGCACCGCCGTCAACGCCAGCCCCGTGGGTGTGCCCAGCCGCACCACCTGCTCGGGCGTGCCGCTGGCAACGACGAGGCCGCCACCCTTGCCGCCGTCCGGCCCCAGGTCCAGCACCCAATCGGCTTCGGCGATCACGTCCAGATCGTGTTCGATCACGATCACCGAGTGGCCGCTGTTCACCAGCCGGTGCAGCACCTGGATCAGCTTTTCCACGTCCGCCATGTGCAGGCCCACGGTCGGTTCGTCCAGCACGTACAGCGTGTGCGGCGCCTTTTGTCCGCGGCGCGTGATGTCGTCGCGCACCTTGCTCAGCTCGGTCACGAGCTTGATGCGCTGCGCTTCGCCGCCGGACAGCGTGGGCGATGGCTGGCCCAGCGTGAGGTAGCCCAGTCCCACGTCCTTGAGCAGCTGCAGCGGGTGCGCGATGTGGGGCATGGCGGCAAAGAAATCCACCGCCTCGTCCACCTCCATCTGCAGCACCTCGCCGATGTTGCGACCGCGCCATGTGACCGCCTGGGTCTCGGGGTTGAAGCGCGCCCCGTGGCAGACCTCGCACGGCACCTTCACGTCCGGCAGGAAGCTCATGGCGATGGTGCGTATGCCCTGGCCTTCGCAGCCCGGGCAGCGCCCGTCGCCGGTATTGAAGCTGAAGCGGCTCGCGCTGTAGCCGCGCGCCCTTGCCTCCAGCGTTTCGGCAAACAGCTTGCGGATCGTGTCCCAGAAACCGATGTAGGTCGCAGGACACGAGCGCGGCGTTTTGCCAATCGGCGTCTGGTCCACTTCCAGCACGCGATCGATCGATACGAAACCGCTGACGCCAGCGCAGCCGCTCCAGGCGATGGCGGCGCCCGCCTCCAGCGCGTCGCGCCCGGCCTTGGTGGAACGCTGCGCCACCGCCGTCTGCACGCTCGCCAGCAGCACGTCGCGCGCCAGCGTGGACTTGCCGGAGCCGGAGACGCCGGTGACCGCGACCAGCCGCTGCAAGGGAAGTGCGACGGTAAGGTGCTGCAGGTTGTGCATCGTGGCGTTGTGGACGGTGAGCCAACAGTGCACCGTGGAACCCGTGATATTGGGGTCAGAGTCCAATTTCGCAGACGGCTTATTCTTGCTCGGAACGTTCAAGGCGAAATTGGAATCCGACCCCAAATTCACTCTGCCAGTGGCAACGGGTGGCCAAGTGGCGTCGCGCCGCGCCTGCAGCGGATGCTTCATCGCGTGCAGCAGGTAGCGGCCGGTCTGCGAGTCCTGCGCCCGCTCCAGGTCGGCCACCGTGCCTTCGGCCACCAGGCGACCGCCGCGCTTGCCGGCACCGGGCCCAATGTCGATGATGTGGTCCGCGGCGCGGATCGTGTCCTCGTCGTGCTCCACCACCACCAGCGTGTTGCCCTTGTCGCTCAGCGTCTGCAACGCCTTCAACAGGATGCGGTTGTCGCGCGCGTGCAGGCCGATGGTGGGCTCGTCCAGCACATAGCACACGCCCTGCAGGTTGCTGCCCAGCTGCGCCGCCAGGCGGATGCGCTGCGCCTCGCCGCCGCTCAGGGTCGGCGCGCCACGATCGAGCGTGAGGTAGTCCAGACCCACCTCTTCCAGGAACTCCAGTCGGCCCCGGATTTCGGGGATCAGGTCACGTGCGATCCCGCTTTCGCGCGTGCTCAGTTGTCCCAGCACCTGCAGCGACTGCACCCATTGCCGCACCTCGCTCACACTCATGGAGGCGATGTCGGTGATGGCCGCGTCGCCAAACTTCACCGCGCGCGCAGTGGCATTCAAACGCGTGCCGTGGCAGCTGGCACAGGCGTGGTCCGTCAGGTCTTCCACGTCGAGTTCGGCAAAGCTTTGCTCGCGCCCCTGATGGTCATCGTCGCGCACCGAATCGTCGAACACCTTGCGCTGCTCCTTGGTGAGCTTGACGCCGGTGCCAACGCAGTCCGGGCACCAGCCGTGCTTGCTGTTGTAGCTGAACAGGCGCGGATCGAGTTCGGGGTAGGAGGTGGAGCAGACCGGGCAGGCGCGCTTGCTGGAGAAGGCGCTGAGCCTGCCCATGCCGGCCGTTGGCGTGCCGTCCAGCATGGCCTGGCGCAGACCACCGAGATCACTCAGAACGTGCACCACGCCCTTGCCCAGTTCAAGTGCGCGCGCCAGGGTCTGGCGCAGCAGGGCTTCGTTCTCGGGTGTGATGTCCAGGCTGGCGACCGGCAGCTCGATCGTGTGCTCCTTGAAGCGGTCCAGGCGCGGGAAATTCGTCGTTGGCAGAAAGTTGCCGTCGACCCGCAGATGCGTGTGGCCGCGCGGACGCGCCCAGTCCGCAAGCTCCGTGTAGACGCCCTTGCGGTTCATCACCAGGGGGCTGAGCAGGCCGATGTGCTGACCACGGAAGTTCTTCAGCAACTGTGCGGCGATGCTGTTCGGTGTTTGCGGTTGTACCGCCGCGCCGTCGTGGATGCAGTGCTGCGTGCCCAGCTTCACGTACAGCAGGCGCAGGAAATGCCAGACCTCGGTCGTGGTACCGACCGTGGACTTGCGCCCGCCGCGGCTCAGGCGCTGCTCGATCGCGACCGTCGGCGGAATGCCATAGACCGCGTCCACCTCGGGCCGACCCGCCGGCTGCACGATGCTGCGGGCGTAGGCATTGAGGCTTTCCAGATAGCGGCGCTGACCTTCGTTGAACAGGATGTCGAACGCCAGCGTCGATTTCCCCGAACCGCTCACGCCCGTGACCACGTTGAACTTGCCGCGCGGAATATTGACGCTCAACGATTGGAGGTTGTGCTCCTTGGCGTTGACGATCTGGATCGAAGAATTGGGGTCAGGTTCCAATTCTTTGGTCTTGATTTTTTTGGTTGTCAAATGAATTGGAATCTGACCCCCATCGTCTTTCTCCCGCACCATCACGCCGTCGTAGTCGCGCAGCGCGCGCCCCGTGTGCGAGCTCGGGTGCTGACGCAGGTCGTCGGGCGTGCCGAAGGCCACGACCTCGCCGCCGGCGTCGCCGCCTTCGGGCCCCAGGTCGATGAGCCAGTCGCTGGCGCGGATCACGTCCAGGTTGTGTTCGATCACCAGCAGCGAATGGCCGGCGTCGAGCAGCTTGCGCAGCGCGCGCAGCAACTTGGCGATGTCGTCGAAGTGCAGGCCCGTGGTGGGCTCGTCGAACATGAACAGCGTGCCGCGCCGGGCCATGGGTTGGCGGCTGCTGGAGGCGCTGCGCGCCGCCTCCGCCAGGAAGCCCGCGAGCTTGAGACGCTGCGCCTCTCCGCCCGAGAGCGTGGGCACGGGCTGGCCCAGCTTGACGTACTCCAGACCCACGTCGACGATGGGCTGCAGCGCGCGCACGACGTCGCGGTCGGCGGCGAAGAGCTGCACCGCCTGGCTCACGGTGAGGTCGAGCACGTCGGCGACGTTATAAAAATTTGCGGCGCGTTCCACCGTGACTTCAAGGATCTCCGGTCGGTAGCGCTTGCCGTCGCAGTCGGGGCAGCGCAGGTAGACGTCGCTGAGGAACTGCATCTCCACATGCTCGAAGCCGGAGCCGGTGCAGGTGGGGCAGCGCCCGTCCCCGCTGTTGAAGCTGAACTTGCTGGCGGTGTAGCTGCGCTGGCGCGAGAGCGCGGCGTTGGCAAAGATCTCGCGGATCGCGTCCCAGGCGCCGACGTAGCTCGCCGGGTTGGAGCGCGCGGTCTTGCCGATCGGTGACTGATCCACGAACACCACTTCACTCAACAGGTCTGCACCCAGCAGCCTGTCGTGCGCACCCGGCGTCTCCGTGGACTTGCCGAAGTGGCGCAGCAGCGCCGGCGCCAGCACATCCTGCACCAGCGTCGATTTGCCGGAGCCGCTCACGCCGGTGATGCACACCAGGCGCTGCAGCGGAATCTCCACGCTCACATCCTTCAGGTTGTGCTCGGTCACGCCTTCCAGAATCAGGCGCGGCGTGTTCTCGTTCACGAGGCGCGCAAAACCCATTCCCACCTGTTTGCGGCCTCCCAGATAGGCGCCGGTCAGGGTGTCGGCGTGGCGCAGTTCCTCCGTGGTTCCGTCGAACACGATCTGGCCTCCGCGCTCGCCCGGTCCCGGACCCATGTCGATCATGCGGTCCGCCGCGAACATCACGGCCGGGTCGTGCTCCACCACCACCAGCGTGTTGCCCGCGTCGCGCAGGCGCTGCATGGCGTCGATGATGCGACCCATATCGCGCGGGTGCAGGCCGATGCTGGGTTCGTCCAGCACGAACAGCGTGTTCACCAACGAGGTGCCCAAGGCGGTGGTGAGGTTGATGCGCTGCACCTCGCCGCCGCTGAGCGTGCGGCTTTGCCGGTCCAGCGTGAGGTAGCCGATGCCGACATTGCAGAGGTATTTGAGGCGCGTGCCGATTTCCTCGTGCAGCATCTTCAGCGCCTGCTGTTCCCCGGCACGCGTGGAACCCGTCGCCAGCGCGTCGCAGTCGAACGCTTGATCCGACAACGAAACGCGGGCGAAGAACTGCCGCAACCGGTCGATCGGCAGCAGCATCAGATCGTGCAGGCACAGGCCCGGCAGCGCTTCGAGTTGCGCGCGGCTCCACTGCACGCCGCGCGGCATGAACCGTTTGGCGGGCTCCAGCACCGCGTCGGCGTCAGCCTTGGCGCCTATGCGCCAGAGCAGGCTCTCGGTCTTGAGGCGCGCGCCAGCGCAGGCCGGGCAGGTGGTGTAGCTGCGGTACTTGGACAGCAGCACCCGGATGTGCATCTTGTAGGCCTTGGTCTCCAGGTACTCGAAGAAGCGCATCACGCCGAACCAGTGCTGGTTCCACTTGCCGTTCCAGTTAGGGGAGCCGTTGATCACCCAATGTTGCTGCTCGGGGGTGAGCTTGTACCAGGGCGTGTCGCGCGGAATGCCCGCGGCTTCGGCGTGCCGCATCAGGTCGTCCTGGCACTCCTGCCAAGCGGGCGTCTGCATCGTCTTGATGGCGCCGGAACGCAGCGTGAGCTTGTGGTTCGGAATCACCAGGCCCAGGTCCACGCCGATGACGCGGCCAAACCCCTTGCACGTTGGACAGGCACCCACGGCCGAGTTGAAGGAGAAGGCCGAAGGCACAGGGTCGCTGTAGCGCAGATCGCTCTCGGGGCACAGCAGGCCGGTGGAGAACTTCCAGATCTCTGGCTCCGCGGCGATGGCTGGCGACTGCGCCGAATCATCCGCAGCCTGCGCCGTGCTCGGCAGCACATAGACGTTGAGCCTGCCGCCGCCGCGCCTGAGCGCCGTCTCGATCGCCTCCAGCGTCCGCACCTTTTCGGCGCTGGCGATGCGCAAGCGGTCTGCCACCACGTCCAGCAGCTTTCGCGTGGCCGGCATTGCGCCTGCCGCTTTGGACGCGGCCTTGCTTGCCTTGACCGACTTCGCGGCTTTGGCGTCTGCCGCCACCGTGGTGACGGCCTCCTCGCGTTGCGCCTGCACCCGGGTGAAGCCGCTGGCCGACAGCCACTGCTGCACTTCTTCGGCGCTGGTGTTGCCGGGCAACTCCACCGGAAAGGTCAGTACCAGCCTGGGGTCGCCTTGCAGCAGAGCACGGCGCTGCAGTTCGGCGTAGATCGTCTCGGGCGTGTCGATGCGCACCGCCAAGGCCGTGGCGGAGTCGAACAACTGGCCGGCGCGGGCCAGCAGCAGTTTCAGGTGGTCGTTCAACTCGGTCATCGTGCCCACGGTGGAGCGCGACGAGCGCACCGGGTTGGTCTGATCGATGGCGATCGCCGGCGGCACGCCGTCCACGCGATCCACGGCAGGCTTGTCCATGCGGTCCAGGAACTGGCGCGCGTAGGCAGAAAAGGTCTCGACGTAGCGGCGCTGCCCTTCGGCAAAAAGGGTGTCGAATACCAGGCTGGATTTGCCCGAACCGCTGGGGCCGGTGACGACCGTCAACTCGCCGGTGCGGATGTCCAGATCGAGGTTCTTCAGATTGTGCTGGCGCGCGCCGCGGATGCGGATCAGTCCTTGTGTCATGGGAGGGTCAATTCAGAGGCAGGGCAGCCATTCTAGGCAGCGAGCCCGTTCTGCCGCTGTTCTGGGGTTACCCGGGGCTGGGCTGGGCCGGTTTTTCAGGAGCGCCGCGTGACCCGGCGATCCGCCTGCTTGGCCTTCAATTCGGTGTTTTCCACCCTGAGTGCATCGCGCTCCTTGGCAAGGCGTATGCATTCGGCGTTCATCAACTCCACCGTATGCGTCAGGGAGTCGACCTGATCCGCCAAGGCCCGAAGGGTGTCGGCGGCATTCAGTGAACTCGCATCCGCGATGCGATCAAACCTCTTGGCGATGTGTCTGGCCAGCTTGGGTGTGGTCATTTTGTTGTTCCTTGGCCCATTGTGCCTGGGTTTGAACCGTGGGGGACAGAGCAAAACTCGCTGCGCGTAGTTCTTGGTCTGTCCCGCAAGGTTTCAGAAGGGCGCATCGCGCTCCACCCACTGCTGCGCCTTGCGGTCCACCAGCGCCTCAAACGGCAGCGACTGCTTCACCAGGATCACCGTGCAGGGCGCATCCATCGCGACCTTGATCGGCACGGTGGCGACAAAGCGCTGCATCTGCACGCCGTGCGTGGCCGCTCCCATGACGATCATGCTGACGTCGTTGCCCTCGGCGTAACGCACCAGCGCCTGCGCCACGTCGCCCGATTCCAGCACGTGAAAGGAAGTCTGGTGGTTGGCCAAATTCAAGGGCTGCGCCCACTCGCGCAGCATCGTGAGGTAACGGCGATGGACCCGGGTTTCGCTGTTCTCGTTGCTCGAGGCGCTGCTTTGACCCGGTGAAATCACCGTCACGCAGGCCAGGCGCGCGCCGGGTCGAATGCCCAGCGATCTGGCCACCGCCTGGCGCAGCGAATACAGCGTGGCATCGGTCGCATCCTTGTGCGGGATGGCTACCATCACGATCGGCACATCTTCCGCCTGTTGTGACGGAATCGGGCTGGGCTGGTATTGCCTTCCCGCGGCGCGCAGCCAGCGCTTGAAGTGGATCCAGAAGCCCGTGCCCTGCAGTTTGCGACCGCGCTCGGTCACCTTCACCTGTTCGGGGTGCGAGAGGTCAAACGCCAGGTGCGCGGCCGAAGGGTAGCGATCCTTGGCCTCGGGCTCGAGGCAGCGCAGCAGCACCTCCTGCAGCCATTCCGGCAGATCCGCACGCAACATGCGCGGTGGCCTCGGATCCATCCACAGGCGCTGGCGCAGGCCGCCGTCGGTCTGGGGCGTGCCAAAGGGCGTTTCGCCCGTGGCCAGTTCGTACAGCATCACGCCCAGCGCGAAGATGTCGCTGCGCGGGTCGCCGCGCACGCCCACCACTTGTTCAGGCGAAATCCAGGTGGGAGAGCCGACGGCCTTGCGCAATTGCTCGGCCAGCAGGTCCGGGTAATGCGCGTGACAGGACAGGCCGAAGTCGAGCAACACCGCGCTGCCATCGGGTCGGATCAACACGTTCGCGGGTTTGAGGTCCAGGTGCACGGCGTTCTGCTTGTGCAGGCTGTGCACGGCGTGCGCCATGGCCGCGCCCAGTTGCGCGATGGTCTCTACCGATTGCGGTTCGACTTGTTCCAGCCAGTGGTCCAGCGTGTTGCCACGGACGTACTCCATCACCAGATAGGGCACATTCATCAGATCGCCTGCCGCCACAAACCGGGGCACATGGGTCCCGGTCAGGACCTGCATGATCTGGTGCTCGACCTCGAAGCTGACGATGTTTTCGGCGCCGTCGCCCGGCGTCATGCGCGGCACCTTCATCACCATCGGAAAGCCCGGGTCGCGCCGGCCATCGGCGTAGTGCACGCGGTAGATGTGGGCCATGCCGCCGGAGTGAAGACACTCCTCGACCACGAATCCGTCCAGTTCTTCTCCCGGTTCCAGCAGTTTCAACGTCCGTCCTCCAGTCGCTTGGCAAAATATTCCAGCAAGCCCGCGGACCGGATGGCGGCGGCGGCGGCGTGGTGGTCGTAGGCCACCCGGTGAAAAGTCAAGTACGCAGCCGTGGTGTCGAACAACGCGTATTGCGCCTTGGGGTTGCCGTCGCGCGGTTGCCCCACCGAACCGACGGTGGCGATCCAGTGCCGATGCCGCGGCGTCGGCACGGCCACACCCGGCGTCGGGGTGAAGGCCATCAGGCCGCGCCCGGTGCTGCGGTAATACAGCGTCTGTCGATGTACATGGCCGCCGAACACATAACGCACACCCGGCAGCGCCATGGCCGCGTCCAGACTAGCGCCGGCGCTGCGCTCGTCTTCCACGTAGCGCCATTTCTGTGGAGCGTCGACGCTGGCGTGCACCAGCAGCACGTCTTCGAACTGCGCGGTCAGCGGCAGGCCCACCAGAAAGCGCTTTTGCTCCAGGCTCAACTGCTCGTGCGTCCACAGCGCTGTGGCGTCGCCCATGGCCTTGCTTTCAGTCGGCGGGAACGCCGCGAGCGCATCGTGATTTCCCTGCAGGACGATCGCCCCCTGCTGCGCCAAATCCATCACCTCACTCAAGACCTGCGCCGGCTCGGCGCCGTAACCCACCAGATCCCCGAGTAGCGCAAAGCGCTGGGCACCCTGTGCGCGCGCGTGCTCGATGCAGGCCTGAAACGCGCCCAGGTTGGAGTGAAGGTCAGACAGCAAAGCCAGCTTCATGGCATTCCTTGTGTGGTCGGCATCGACAATCGTTGGGATGTTGACTCCATCGGGTGACGCAACCGGCATGGAGCGCAGTCACCGGTTCGCGCCGGGCAGCGTCGCGGCAGCAGCCACCCACCGCGCTATTCCCGCAGGGCCTGCTCCAGAGGGAGAATTTTTTCTACTCCCACGGCTTCGCGGATCTTCGGCAGCAAATCGCGCAGTTCCTCGTAGCCGGTGGCGCGCTCGACAGCGATATTCAGACGCACGCCGCGCAGCCCCAGCCCAGCGGTGATTTGTGTGGCGATTGGCCATGCCCGCGCATAGCGTTGCTGCAGTGACGTCAGCGAGGCCCCTTCGGTGTCGCTGGCCGCGGGCTGCGCCACGGGAGCCGGCGCCACGGGAGCCACGGCAGCCAGCAAGCCCGCTGCCACCATGTGCTGTACATCCGCCTCCACCACACCCAGACCGACCGTCATCAACAGCACTTCGTCGGTTGTTTTTTTTCCGTCGAACAGGATGAAGGCGGAACGCTGGCGCGGCGTCAGCGTGGCTGAACGCGCCTTGAAGGCCTGCTGTCCTGCTTCAGTTTTTGCATATTTCATGCGCGAAAGACCCGAGATATCGTGAGTGGAAGTCTAACGGCTAAGCGCGGGTTGCCATACCCGGCTAAACCCCTCCTCGAAAAAATGGATCTTCCCTTCGTTTCCGATGGACCCTTGATTCCATGCAACACCGGGCCGACCCGGGGTTTTCTTTCGCCGCACGCGCTGTGCAGCAGGATGCTTCGATACAATCCAACGCAAGAATCATGCCCTTATGAAAATCACATTCACAACAACCCTGCTCTGGCTCAGCTGTGGCTTGCTGGGCGTCAGCGCCCACGCCGAAAAAGCCGATCGTTACCAGAAGATGATCATCGAGGCGGATGAGTTGCGCGCCGACGATCTGAATCAGGTGACCGTGTACTCGGGCCGCGTGGTGGTCAGCAAGGGCACACTGCTGATGCGTGGGGCCAAACTGGAAATCCGCCAGGATCCGCAGGGAAACCAGTTTGTCACGCTGACCGCAGAGGCTGGTAAGAAGGCCTTCTTCCGGCAAAAACGCGAAGGTGTGGACGAGTTTCTCGAAGCCGAGGCGCAGACCATCGAGTACGACGGGAAGGCCGACACCGTCAGGTTTTTGCAGGATGCCGAACTGCGGCGCCTGGCTGGCGCGACCCTCAACGACCAGTTGACCGGTGCCCTGATCGTCTATGACAACAAGACCGATGTCTTCACCATGAGCGGGAAGAAGACCGCCTCCGACCCGGCGAGCGGTGGACGCGTGCGCGTCGTCCTGACCCCCAAGGGCGCGGCCACCGCGCCCGCAGGCACCGAAGCCGCGCCCGTGTTGCGCAGCAGCCCAAGTCTGGGCGGGGACAAGAAGTGACGGTGCTGCCCATGGGCGGGAGCAACCCGGACGCCGGCAGCCGCCTGCAGGTAAGTCACCTGCGCAAGTCCTACGGCAGCCGCATGGTGGTGCGCGACGTGTCGCTCGAAGTCCAGAAAGGCGAAGTCGTCGGACTGCTCGGACCCAACGGCGCGGGCAAGACCACGTCCTTCTACATGATCGTGGGACTGGTGCGCGCGGACGCGGGCGACATCTCCATCGACGGCCAATCGGTGGCGCACATGCCCATCCACCGCCGCTCGCGCCTGGGCCTGAGTTACCTGCCGCAGGAAGCTTCCATCTTCCGCAAGCTCACGGTGGAGCAGAACGTTCGCGCCGTGCTCGAACTGCAGCACGATGAATCGGGCAAACCCCTGACAGAGGAGGCGATCGAAGAGCGTCTGAGCGCCCTGCTGACCGATCTGCGCGTGGACCATTTGCGCGACTCTTCGGCCCTGGCATTGTCCGGCGGCGAACGCCGGCGCGTGGAAATCGCGCGCGCGCTGGCGACGCAACCGCGCTTCATCCTGCTGGACGAGCCCTTCGCCGGCATCGACCCGATCGCCGTGATCGAGATCCAGCGCACCATCGGTTTCCTCAAGGCGCGCGGTATCGGCGTGCTCATCACCGACCACAACGTGAGGGAAACGCTGGGCATCTGCGATCACGCCTTCATCATCAGCGAAGGCAGCGTGCTGGCCCAGGGCACGCCCTCCGAAATCGTGAACAACGCCGAGGTGCGACGCGTCTATCTCGGCGAGCACTTCAAAATGTGATGGTGTTGGCCGCCATGCGTTCCTCACTGCCTCTTCGCCCGGGGCTTGTTACGGCATGAAACAGGGTTTGTCGCTGCGCGTCTCGCAGCACCTGGCACTCACGCCGCAACTGCAGCAGTCGATCCGGCTGTTGCAGTTGTCCACGCTGGAGCTGAGCCAGGAAGTCGGGCAGATGCTGGACGAAAACCCGTTTCTGGAAGCCAGCCTGGACGAGGTGCCGCGCGAGGAGTTCGGACTCACGCAAGCGGACACGCCGGTGCGCGCCGAAGACCTTGAATCCGAGCGCGCCTTCACTGCAGCGCCGGAGTACGCCACCGAGAAGAAGGTGGCCGACGCCGGCGAATCGGAAGAAAGCGCGTTCGACTCATCCGCCGAGCCCAGCTGGGACGGTGACGGCAGCAGCGACATGGGTCCGGACGATAACGAGTGGGGCGGCGACGCTCCCGCGCGCAAAAACAACCTGGAGAGCGACGACGAGTTCAGCGCCACCGAACTGGCGCGCAATCAGGAGAGCCTGAGCGCCTATCTGCAACGGCAATCCCTGAGCCTGCGCCTGGGCGAAGTGGATCGCGCCGCCTTGTGCTTTCTGATCGAGTCGCTGAACGACGACGGGTATCTGGAAGACTCGCTGGCATCGCTGGCGCAAGGACTGGCCGGCTCTGACCTGGAGCAGTGCGAAGACCTGGAGCAGCGTTTTTCGGTGGCTCTGAAACTGCTGCAGTCGCTCGAGCCCGTGGGCGTGGGCGCGCGCGACCTGGGGGAGTGCCTGCGCCTGCAACTGCGTGTCGCGTCCGCCGGCAGCGCCGAAGAGCAGCAGGTGCGCGACGCCGCGCTGCACATCTGCGAGCAGCCCATGGAACTGCTGGCGCGCCGCGACGTGCGCCGTCTGGTGCAACTGGTGGGCGAGTCCGACGCGGTGATTCGCGGCGCGCTGGCGCTGATCACGCGCCTGGAACCCAAGCCGGGGAGGCGCTTCGTCGACGTGGAACGCAACCTGATCCTGCCAGACGTCATCGTCACCCGGGTCGCCGCAGCGGGCGCTCCGAAGTTTCGGGTGCAGCTCAATGCCGACGTCATGCCGCGGCTGCGCGTGCACGACATCTATGCCAACGCGCTGCGCCAGCACAAGGGCGGCGGCAACGACGCCGCCAACCACGCGGCGCTGGCGCAGCGGTTGCAGGAAGCGCGCTGGTTCATCAAGAACATCCAGCAGCGCTTTGACACCATCCTGCGCGTGAGCAACGCGATCGTGGAGCGGCAAAAAAGCTTCTTCGTGCACGGCGAGCTCGCGATGCGCCCGCTGGTGCTGCGGGAAATTGCCGATGAACTGGGGTTGCACGAATCCACCATCAGCCGCGTCACCACCGCGAAATACATGGCCACGCCCATGGGCACGTTCGAGCTCAAGTATTTCTTCGGATCAGGTCTGGGAACCGAAACCGGCGGCAATGCATCCAGCACCGCGGTGCGCGCGTTGATCAGGCAGTTCGTCGCGGCCGAGAGCCCCAAGAAGCCGCTGAGCGACAGCCAGATGTCGGAGATGCTCAAGGAGCAGGGCATCGACTGCGCGCGGCGCACCGTCGCCAAATACCGCGAAGCGCTGAAGATCGCCCCCACCAACCTGCGTCGCGCGCTGCAATAAGCGCCGACCCACCGAAAGACTTTCGTGAACCAGCTCCAGCTTTTCTTGCCCTGCGCCGCCGGCGTGGAAGACTACCTCGCCCAGGAAGTCCATGAAATCACAGGCAACGTCGGCACGGCGCTGCAGACGCTGCGCGGCGGCGTGCTGGTGCAGTCGTCGTGGCGCGACGCCATGCGCCTGAACCTGCACAGCCGGCTGGCGCAACGCGTGCTGGTGCAACTGCACTACGGCGAATACCGCAATGAGCGCGACCTGTACGAAGCGGCCAGCAGCGTCGCCTGGGAAATCTGGTTCACGCCGAAGCAGACCTTCAAGGTCGAGGTCACGGCCCAGCACAGTCCGCTGACCAGCCTGAACTTTGCCGCGCTGAAGATCAAGGACGCCGTGGCCGACCGCTTTCGCGACAAGGGCGGGGTGCGCCCGGACGTGAACACGCAGTGGCCGGACATCCGCATCTACGCCCACCTCACCACCGACCACGTCACGCTCTACATGGACACCTCGGGCGAACCGCTGTTCAAGCGCGGCTGGCGCGAGGACAAGGGCGAGGCGCCACTGAAGGAAACGCTGGCCGCCGCGATGATCGCTGCCAGCGGCTGGGACGCCAAGACGCCGCTGTACGACCCCTGCTGCGGCAGCGGCACGATCGCGATCGAGGCCGCACAGATCGCCTGCAACATCGCCCCGGGCTCGCTGCGCCGCTTCGCCTTCGAGAAACAGCTGCCGTTTCAGGCCCATGTCTGGGACGGCATACTGCAGCAGGCACGTGATGCCGAGCACGAACCCACAGCCGAAATATTCGGCAGCGACGTGGCGCACCGCATGGTCGATTTCGCGCAGCGTAATGCGCAGCGCGCGGGCGTGGCGCAAGTGGTGCAGTTTCGCGGCGGCGACGCGCTGCAGCGCATGCCCCCCGCCGCCAGCGGCGTGATGCTGCTGAACCCGCCCTATGGCGAGCGCATCGAGGTGGCGGGTGTGGCGGGTGGCGGCGCGCGCGCTGGGGCACGAGAACAAGCGCACACCGACGACGGTGGCGATTTCTTCCCGCAGCTCGCCGCGCACTGGAAGAAGAACTACGCGGGATGGACCGCCTGGGTGCTCACACCCGACCTGAAACTGCCCAGCCGCATGCGGCTCAAAGAGTCGCGCCGAGTGCCGATGTGGAACGGCCCGATCGAATGCCGCTTGTTCCGCTTCGACATGGTGGCCGGCTCCGCCCGCGAGCGCAGCAAGCCCGCAGCATGACGGAACCCGGTCGCGACATTCTGAAGGAGGTCTTCGGCTACGCGCAGTTCCGCGGGCCGCAGCAGGACATCATCGCGCACGTGGTGGCCGGGGGCGACGCGCTGGTGCTCATGCCCACGGGCGGGGGCAAGTCGCTGTGCTACCAGATTCCCGCGATCGCGCGCCAGCGCGCCGGTCTGGGCGTGGCCATCGTGGTCTCGCCGCTGATCGCGCTGATGCACGACCAGGTGGGCGCGCTGCACGAAGCCGGCGTCGACGCAGCCTTCCTGAACTCGACGCTGAGTTTTGACGAATCTTCAGCGCTGGAGAAGCGCCTGCTGCGCGGCGACATCACGCTGTTGTATGCGGCGCCCGAGCGCGTCACCACGCCGCGGTTTCTGGCGCAGCTCGACAGCCTGCAAGAGCGCGGCCTGCTGAGCTTGTTTGCCATCGACGAGGCGCACTGCGTGAGCCAGTGGGGCCACGATTTCCGCCCCGAATACCGCGCGCTCACGGTGCTGCATGAGCGCTACCCCGGCGTACCGCGCCTGGCGCTGACCGCCACCGCCGATGCGCTCACGCGCGCCGACATCGTCGAGCGCCTCCAGCTGGAAGACGCGCGCCAGTTCGTCAGCAGTTTCGACCGGCCCAACATCCGCTACACCATCGTGGAGAAGAAGGAGGCCACGCAGCAGTTGCTGCGCTTCATCCAGCGCGAGCACGAGGGCGACGCCGGCATCGTCTACTGCCAGTCGCGCAAGAAGGTCGAGGACATCGCGCAAAAGCTGTGCGACGCCGGCATCAGCGCCCTGCCCTATCACGCCGGTCTGGACGCGAAGGTCAGGCAGATGAACCAGGACAAATTCCTGCGCAGCGACGGCATCGTGATGGTGGCAACCATTGCCTTTGGTATGGGCATAGACAAGCCCGACGTGCGCTTTGTCGCGCACCTGGACATGCCCAAGAACATCGAGGGCTATTACCAGGAGACCGGACGTGCCGGGCGCGACGGCCTGCCCGCCAACGCCTGGATGGGCTACGGGCTGCAGGACGTGGTGAACCAGCGCCGCATGATCGACGAGAGCCCCGCCGGCGACGATTTCAAGCAGGTCATGCGCGGCAAGCTCGACGCCCTGCTGGGTCTGGCCGAGGCCACCGATTGCCGCCGCGGACGCCTGCTGTCGTATTTCGGCGAGGAATTGATCAGCCGGGAACGCGGCGACGCCGACGGTGCGCCCGAGGGTGAAGGCAGCCGCTACTTCTGCGGCAATTGCGACAATTGCCTGGCGCCGCCCGCGGTCTGGGACGGCACCGACGCCGCGCGCAAGCTGCTGAGCACGATCTACCGCGTGCAGCAGGTCACGGGCATCGGCTTTGGCGCGGGCCACATCATGGACATCGTGCGCGGCAAGCGCACCGAAAAGGTGGCGCAGTTCGGCCACGAAAGCTTGAGCACCTTCGGCGTGGGCGCGGCCTACAGCGAGTTGCAGCTGCGCGGCGTGCTGCGCCAGCTGATCGCCATCAGCGCGGTGGCCGTCGACGGTCAGGCCTTCAATACCTTGCAGCTCACGAGCGCGTCAAGGGCCGTGCTCAAGGGCGAAGTGAGCGTGCGCCTGCGCGAATCGGTGCTGGGCGACGGTGCGCGTCCCGCACGCGGCAGCAAGGTCGCAGGCACGCGCCCCGGGGGCAGTGCCAAACCGGCGCCGATCAACCTGGATGACGAAGCGCAGGAGCGCTACGCACGGCTCAAGGCCTGGCGCGCCGAAGTGGCACGCGAGCACAACCTGCCGGCTTACGTGATCTTTCACGACGCCACGCTGGCGGCGATCGCGCAGCGCGACCCGCGCAGCCTGGAAGACCTGCAGGGCATCAGCGGCATGGGCGCGAAAAAGCTCCAGGCCTATGGCGAAGAGGTGTTGCGGGTCAGTTGCAGCGGTTGACGCAACCCGCAGGGCAAGGCCTTTACACCGCCTTGACCTCGCCTTGACACGCCCTTCACGGACAGGCGGCGTCAGCCCGCTTCCTACACAGCCCTATTTTTGCCCGACACGGGACAGATCGCTTGGACGACTTCATTTGAAAAGCCATGGTTTCACAATTCATTTCAACGCATCAGACAAGTCAGTCATTCCGTACCGACCACCTGATGCAGGGAATGGAGAACACCATGAGCGACGAACTGGACATTGCAGAAATCCGCGAGGTCAATCTGACTTACCTCATGCTGGCGCAAAAGCTGATTCGCAAGGACAAGGTCGAAGCCATGTTCCGCCTGGGCCTGAGCGAGGAAGCCGCCGACATGCTGGCCACCCTGTCCAGCGCTCAGGTCCTCAAACTGTCCGCCGGCAACATGCTGTTGTGCCGCTTCCGTGTGGACGACGACCTGGTGTGGAGCCTGCTGACGAATCAGAACATCCGCAAGGTCAACAACGAGGCCACGAGCCGCCTGCATGCCAGCATCCTGATGGCTGGCCGTGTGGCGGAGATTCTGTGATGACGACGCCACTCCTGATCACCCCCCTCCTTCCCAAGAAGCCCGCCATGGTCCACAAAAGCATACTCAACGAGTCGCGCGAAATCGAGCGCGCCGTCACGCTGATCGGTTTGGGTGCACGCCTGCAGGTGCTTGAATCCGAAACCACGCTGTCGTATGAACGCCTGTTGCGCCTGTACAAGGAAGTGGCCGGGCGCTCGCCCTCCAAAGGCCAGCTGCCGTTCTCCACCGACTGGTTCCTGACCTGGCAGGAAAACATTCACTCCTCGCTGTTTCTCAACATCTATGAGTACCTGTCCAAGAGCAGCGCCGGTGAAGACATCGACATGCTGATCAAGGCCTACCGCCTGTACAACCAGCAGGTGCTGGCGACCGAGGTCGAGGCGCTGCTGTCCTTCACCCGCGCCTGGCGACTGGTGAAATTTGTCGACGCCCACATGCTGACCATGACCACCTGTTCTCAGTGTGGCGGCCACTACGTGACCGAGCCCTACGAGAACGCGCGCCACTTCGTGTGCGGTCTGTGCAGCCCGCCGGCACGCGCCGGCAAGGGCAAGGCAAGCGGCGGTTTGCGCCTGCACTGAGGTCACTTGCGATCATGGGCACAATCTGCCCATGATCTCCCTTACCGACATCCATCAGGCAGCCTCCCGCTTGCGCGGCCAGCTGCTGCACACGCCCTGCGTGGAATCCAAGACGCTGTCCCAGATCACGCAGGCACAGGTGTTCCTGAAATTCGAGAACCTGCAGTTCACGGCGTCCTTCAAGGAGCGCGGCGCCTGCAACAAGTTGACGCGCCTGGTGCAGGCCGACGCCGACGGCGACGGCAACCAGCAGCCGCGGGGCGTGATCGCCATGAGCGCGGGCAACCACGCCCAGGGCGTGGCCTACCATGCGCAACGCCTGGGCCTGCGCGCCGTGATCGTGATGCCGCGCTTCACACCCGGCGTGAAGATCGAACGCACGCGCAGCTTTGGCGCCGAGGTCGTGCTGCACGGCGAGACCCTGGATCAGGCGCGCGAACATGCACTGGCCCTCGCGGCCGAGCAAGGCCTGCGCTTTGTCCACCCCTACGACGACGAAGACGTGATGGCGGGACAGGGCACGGTGGCGCTGGAAATGCTGCACGACGTTCCCGACCTGGACACATTGCTGGTCTCCGTCGGCGGCGGCGGTCTGATCGCCGGCATCGCCACCGCCGCCAAGGCGCTGCGATTGGGCATCGAAGTCATCGGCGTGCAGACCTCGCGCTTTCCCGCCATGTTCAATGCCATCAAGGGCACGCAGCTCCCGCAAGGCAACAGCAGCATCGCCGAAGGCATCGCCGTGGGCCGCCCCGGCACCTTGACGCAGGCCGTGATCGCGCAGCGCGTGGACGACCTTTTGCTGGTGGACGAAGGCGACATCGAGCAGGCCTGCCTGATGCTGCTGGAGATCGAGAAGACGCTGGTCGAGGGCGCGGGTGCCGCCGGACTGGCGGCCCTGCTGAAGTACCCGGATCGCTTTCGCGGCAAACGCGTGGGACTGGTGCTCAGCGGCGGCAACATCGACCCGCTGCTGCTGGCGGCCATCATCGAGCGCGGCATGGTGCGCGCCGGTCGCCTGGCGCGCATCCGCGTCGGCGCCCGCGACGTGCCCGGGTCGCTGGCGCACATCACCGCCACCGTGGCCGATGCCGGCGCCAACATCGAGGAGGTGCACCACCAGCGCGCCTTCACCGTGCTGGCGGTGCAGAACGTCGAGATCGAGCTGGTGCTGCAGACACGTGGCAAGGACCACATCGCCGATGTGTTGAAAGCGCTGCACGAGGCGGGTTACGAGGCGAAGGAACAGTGACGTTGCCCCGCAGGGAAGAACCAGAACACGACCATGAGCAGCTTTGACCCCGACGCCCTTGAATGCCTCGCCGCCATCGTGGAGGAAGGCGGCTTTGAGCGCGCCGCGCAACGCCTGTGCGTGACACAGTCGGCCGTGTCGCAGCGGCTGCGCGCGCTGGAGGCGCAGGTGGGCACGGTGCTGATCGTGCGCAGCCGACCGCTCAAGGCCACCGCTGCAGGGCAGTTGCTGCTCAAGCACACGAAGATGATGCGGCTGCTGCGCGCCGACCTGGAGCGCGACCTGAAGGAGCTGGCGCCGAGCTCCACCGGTGGCGGCAGCGACGAGGAGCGCATCTCCATCGCCATCAACGCCGACAGCATCGCCACCTGGGCACTGCCCGCGCTCAACGCGCTGGCGCGCTCGCGCCAACCGATGGAAATCATCACCGATGACCAGGACTTCACGCACGAGTGGCTGCGCTCGGGTCAGGTGCTGGGTTGCGTCACCACGCTGAAGCAGGCGCTGCGCGGCTGCAAGGTCGTGCCGCTGGGCGCCATGCATTACGTCGCCGTGGCCGCCCCCGATTACGCGCAAGCCCATTGTCCCGAGGGGCTCACGCCGCGCAATTTCCGCGAACTTCCTTTTCTGGCGTTCAACCGCAAGGACGATCTGCAGGTGGAATTCGTGAGCCGCGCCGTCGGCCTGAAGCAGGTGAGCCTGCACCAGTCCTTTGTTCCCAGTTCCGAGGCCCAGGTGCGTGCCGTGCTGGCCGGCTGGGGCGCGAGCGTCGTGCCCGAACTGCTGGTGCGCGGGCTGCTGGAGCAGGGCCTGCTGGTGAACATCGCACCGCGCCATACGCTGGCGGTGGCGCTGTTCTGGCACTGCTGGAATCTGGAGTCCGCCGTGCTCGATGCGTTGAGCGCGGCGTTGACGGGTGCGGCCAAGACTTCGCTGATCAGTTGAGGACCGAGACCCTCATCCCGCACGGTCTCACTAACGCACGAGTAACACCGGTGTCCTGCAAATCGCCAGAACCTGCGTCGCGA
Organism: uncultured beta proteobacterium; assembly: GCA_903838565.1. Taxonomy (GTDB): domain Bacteria; phylum Pseudomonadota; class Gammaproteobacteria; order Burkholderiales; family Burkholderiaceae_C; genus CAIKVZ01. Next base: position 22,889 of record CAILZB010000095.1, read on the forward strand.
CCGAGCCCATCACCAGATTGACCAGGGCTCCGTGGCCGTGCGAGCCCAGCACCAGCAGGTCGAATTTTCCGGCCTCGGAAAACTTCGCGATCAGCGGGCCTGCGGCACCCACTTTCCAGTCGCTCTTGGCCTCGATGCCGTGGCGGGCCAGAAACTTGCAGACCGGCGCGAGCACCTTTTCAGCCTCCTCGGCGTGGAAGCTTTTCAGCACGTCCGAACCGATGGCGGCGCTGGCGCGCGGCGGCATCGGAACCTGCGCATTGAACACCGCGTACTGGTTGTCAGTGCTGAACAGCTCGGGGTGCGTGACCAGATAGGCCAGCATTTTTTTCGTGAATTTGCTGCCGTCCACAGCCAGAAGAATCTTCATGACAATCTCCCAAAATATTGGCGAACGGCTTCAGTTTAGGCGCGCTCGGAGCGTCTGCGCTTGAGGCATGTCAATTCAGATTTCGATGCACGCATCGGGTTTGAATCGGCTCTGCTCTTGCTTGCGCGCATAGCCCAGCGGGTTGGCCACCACCCTGCACGCGGAACCCGTGGCGCTGCGGTGCAGGTAGTCGCTGGGCGCGTGCAGATGACCGTGCAGCCAGAGCGTGGCCAGAGGCAGCAGCTCATCCAGCGCATTGCAAAACCCCGCCGTTCCCGGCGTTACGCCGTAGCGCGGGTCGGCGCTTTGCAGGCTGGGCGAAAAGTGCGTCACGACCACGGTGGGTCCGTCAAAAGTTTGCAGCAAGGCGGCACGCAGCCATTGCTGGCATATCAGCGACTGCTCCCGCACGGCCTCGGCCAAGATCGGTTGCCCGCCATGCAGGCTGTGGTTCTTGCGCAGATAGAAGTTCGCGGCGCGAAACGCCTTGTCGCGCTGTTTCAGCGCCTCGCCGATCGTGTCCGTGGGAGCGACCAGGGCCTCGAAGTCGCTCCACAGCGTGGTGCCGACAAAGCGCACGCCTTGCAACACCACCACCTCACGCTCCAGCCAGAGGATGCCCAATCGAGCGCAGACTTCGCGCAAGCGGATATGCGCCTGGTCAAAGTCCAGCCCGTCGTATTCGTGGTTGCCCGGGACAAACAGCACCGGCGTTGGCCAGCCGGCGTATTGAGGCAAAGGCGAGAAGCGCGACAGACCGAAGTCGGAGGCGTCGCTGAACGGCCCCAGCAGCGACCCCGCCTGATACGAGCCGATGTCGCCCGCCAGCAGCAGCACGTCAGCGCCGGCGGCCGGCGTCGGGCTGAATTGCGGATGGGCCTCGAGGTGCAGGTCGGACAGGAGCTGGATTTTCATGGTGAGTGATGGGGTTCAGACGCTCGACACCATGATAGTCGGCCGATGCAGTGTGCCATCGAATGCTCCCTCACCCCCGCCCTATCCCGCGAGCGGGCGAGGGAGCCACCACCACACCCTTGCCCGGCGCGCTGGGCGCTTTTCGTAGGTCGGGTCAGCGCATCGTGACCCGACAGCGCTCCCCTCAGCCCGCGAGCCGCTTGAGCATGCGCTCCCGCGTATCCGTCAATTCCGTGGGCAGGTGGTGCGCGAGTTGCTGGAACAGCTCGCCGTGCAGCGCCAGCTCATGCTGCCAGGCGGCAGGGTCCATGTGGCTCACGGTATCGAACTGTTCGCGTGTGAAGTCCAGCCCGCTCCAGTTGATTTCCTCGTAGGTCGGACTGATGCCGAAGAGGTTGTCCTCGCCCTTCGCCTGGCCTTCGATGCAATCGATCATCCACTTGAGCGCGCGCATGTTTTCGCCGTAGCCGGGCCAGACGAACTTGCCGTCCGCGCCCTTGCGGAACCAGTTGACGCAAAAGATCTTCGGCAGTGTGTGGCCCAGGCTTTCCAGCTTGTGCTCCATGTCCAGCCAGTGCTGGAAATAGTCGGCCATGTTGTAGCCGCAAAACGGCAGCATCGCGAACGGGTCGCGCCGCACCACGCCCTGCGCCCCGACCATGGCCGCGGTGGTCTCGCTGCCCATGGTGGCGGCCATGTACACGCCCTCCATCCAGTTGCGCGCCTGCGTCACCAGCGGCACCGTGGTGGAGCGGCGGCCGCCGAAGATGAAGGCGTCGATCGCCACGCCGTTGGCGTTGTCCCAGTCGCGGTCCAGCACCGGGTTGTTGGTGGCGGCCACGGTGAAGCGCGAGTTCGGGTGGGCGGCGGGCTTGGGTTTGCCGTCGACCGCGTTGGCCGCCGCAATCGCCGGTGTCCAGTCCTTGCCCTGCCAGTCGATGCAGTGCGCCGGGGCCTCACTCAAGCCTTCCCACCAGACGTCGCCGTCGTCGGTCAGCGCCACGTTGGTGAAGATCACGTCGCGGTTCAGGCTGGCCATGCAGTTGGGATTGGTGTGGCTGTTGGTGCCTGGGGCGACACCGAAGTAGCCCGCCTCCGGATTGATGGCGTAGAGCCGGCCGTCCGCGTGCGGCTTGATCCAGGCGATGTCGTCGCCGATGGTCGTGACCTTCCAGCCGGGGAAGCCCTCGGGCGGCACCAGCATGGAGAAATTGGTCTTGCCGCAGGCGCTGGGGAAGGCAGCGGCGATGTGGTACTTCTTGCCTGCGGGATTGGTCACGCCCAGGATCAGCATGTGCTCGGCCAGCCAGCCCTGGTCTCGCCCCATGTTGCTGGCGATGCGCAAGGCAAAGCACTTCTTGCCCAGCAGCGCGTTGCCGCCATAGCCCGAACCGTAGGACCAGATCTCCTGCGTCTCGGGGTAATGCACGATGTATTTGGTCTTGTTGCAGGGCCACTTCACGTCGGCCTGGCCGGCTTGCAGCGGCGCGCCCACGGTGTGCACGCAGGGCACAAAACTGCCTTTTTCGCCCATCACGTCGTACACGGCGCGGCCCATGCGCGTCATGATCTTCATGTTCACGGCCACGTAGGCGCTGTCGGAGAGTTCCACGCCGATGTGCGAGATGTGCGATCCCAGCGGGCCCATGCTGAAGGGGACGACGTACATCGTGCGCCCTTTCATGCAGCCGTCAAACAACGCCGGCTTGCCGTCGGCCTGCCCCGTTTGCAGCAGCGCGCGCATCTCGGCGGGCGCCATCCAGTTGTTCGTGGGCCCGGCGTTTTCCTTCTTCTCCGAGCAGATGTAGGTGCGGTCTTCCACGCGCGCCACGTCTGAAGGGTCGGAGCAGGCAAGGAAGCTGTCTGGGCGCTTGGCCTGATTGAGCTTGACGAAGACGCCCGCGTCCACCAGGACCTGACACAGGCGGCGGTATTCCTCGTCGCTGCCGTCGCACCAATGGATGGCGGCGGGCTTGCACAGCGCCGCCATGTCGGCGACCCAGGCCAGCAGGCGGGGATTTTTCACGTAGTCGGGGGCGCGCAGATTCAGGCCCTGCAGGGTGGGAGAGTTCATGGTTTGAAAGTTCCTTTGCGACGATTCTAGGGAACGATCGATACGGTTACCGTGTGGTTACGGCAGAACTATATGCAAAACTGGCATGAACTTATGCAGCTTATCGCGCGCAAAAAAACGCCCACTCCAAGGATATTCCCGACGGTACCGATAATCGGGCCATGACCTCTTTGCCCAAAGCCACTGCCGATTTCGCCACCCTGCCACTCAAACCCGCGACGCTGACCAACCTGCAGCAGCTCGGCTACCTCGCCATGACCCCGATCCAGGCGGCCTGCCTGCCCGCAGCGCTGGCCGGGCAGGATCTGATCGCGCAGGCCAAGACAGGCAGCGGCAAGACCGCCGCCTTTGCGCTGGCGCTGCTGGACCGGTTGAACCCACGGCGCTTCGCGGTGCAGGCCATGGTGCTGTGCCCCACGCGCGAACTGGCCGACCAGGTCTGCACCGAAATCCGCCGTCTGGCGCGTGCGGAGGAAAACATCAAGGTCGTCACGCTCTGTGGCGGCGTGGCGCTGCGCGGCCAGATCGCCAGCCTGGCGCACGGCGCGCACATCGTGGTGGGCACGCCGGGGCGCATCATGGATCATCTGGAGCGCGGCTATCTGAATCTGGAGGGCCTCAATACGCTGGTGCTGGACGAGGCCGACCGCATGCTGGACATGGGCTTTTTCGACGACATCGCCAAGGTCGCCAAGCAGTGCCCGAAGGAGCGCCAGACGCTGCTGTTTTCGGCCACCTACCCCGATGGGATTGCCAAGATCAGCCAGCAGTTCATGCGCGCGCCGCAGCGCATCAGCGTGCAGGCGCAGCATGAGGAAAGCAAGATCCGCCAGCGCTGGTACGAGGTCAAGAAGAGCGAGCGGCTGCAGGCGGTGAGTCTGCTGCTGAACCACTTCCGCCCCGTCAGCACTCTGGCCTTTTGCAACACCAAGCAGCAGTGCCGGGATCTGGTCAAGGCATTGCAGTCGCAGGGCTTCAGCGCACTGGCCTTGTATGGCGAGCTGGAACAGCGCGAGCGCGACCAGGTGCTGGTGCAGTTCGGCAACCGCAGCTGCTCCGTGCTGGTGGCCACCGACGTGGCGGCACGCGGCCTGGACATCGCGCAGCTCGAAGCCGTGATCAACGTGGACGTGACACCGGACCCCGAGATCCACATCCACCGCATTGGCCGCACCGGGCGCGTGGACCAGGAAGGCTGGGCCCTGAGCCTGGTGAGCATGGACGAAATGGGCAGCGTGGGCAAGATCGAGCAGTTGCAGGGGCGCGAGTCCGAGTGGCACAAGCTGGACGAGCTCACCCCCAGCAGCAACCAGCCGCTGCTGCCGCCCATGGCCACGCTGCAACTGGTGGGCGGGCGCAAGGAAAAGATCCGCGCTGGCGACGTGCTGGGCGCCCTCACGGGAGAGGCCGGCTTCACGCGCGAGCAGGTGGGCAAGATCAACGTGAACGAGTTCTCCACCTACGTCGCCGTCGACGCCCGCATCGCCGAAAAAGCTGTGCAAAAGCTGTCCGAGGGCAAGGTCAAGGGCAAGAGCGTGCGGGTGCGCTTGCTGCAGGGCGGCGACGCGGATTGAATCGCTGCGAAGGAACTTCGTCGCCACCCCGAACTCCCACAAAAACATGACATCCTTTTTTTCCCCACTCCTACCCCCCCGCCCCTCTCTCGCCCCGCCGGGCGAAAGAGGGGAGCTTCATGTGGCCGCGTGTGGAACAGGACACGTACAAGCACAGCCGCACGCTGCATGGCTGGAGCAACAAGGCGCGGGCGGTCGAGGTGCCGAAGCGGCCCGAGGTCACAGCGGTCAGAACCTTTCAGCTTGTACTGACTCGCTTTGGACACGCGGCCAAATCTGGCTCCCCTTTTCGCCCCAGCGAGGGGTGAAAAGGGGCGGGGGGGATAAGGGGGAGAAAAAAAAGTCGGAGCGCGACGAGGGAGAGAAGAAGGGGTTTCTGAAAGCGATTTGCGCGCTGGGACTGCTGTCGACCTGCTTGGCCGCAGCACCGGCTTTGGCGCAACTCGCCACCAAAGCCGCCACCTCTTCCGTCGTCACCACGGAGCAGGTCCGCGCGGAACTGATGGCCCATGCACCGGACGGCGCCGACGCGGGCAAGAAGGTGTGGGTCGGGTTGCAGCTCGCGCACCAGCCCGATTGGCACACGTATTGGAAGAACTCGGGCGACTCCGGTCTGCCCACCAGCATGCAGTGGACCTTGCCCGCAGGCGTCACGGCGGGCGACATTGCCTGGCCGGTGCCGAAGAAGATCCCGCTGGGCAATCTGGCCAACTACGGCTACGACAACACCGTGCTGCTGCCGGTGCAGTTGACCATTGACCCGGGCTTCAAGCCCGCGCTGCTTTCCAGCGCCATCGACGTCAAGCTGCACGCCTCGTGGCTGGTGTGCCGCAAGGAATGCGTGCCGCAGGAGGGCGACTTTGCGCTGAGCATCCCGATCAAGGGCTCCACCGCCATCAACAGCGCAGTCTTTGATGCGGCGCTGAAGGCCCAACCGGTGGCCCTGGTGGCAAGCCCGGCCAGCAGCCTCCGCATCGAAGGCAATACGCTCAAGCTCACGGTGGCAGGGCTTCCCGCCACTTGGCAGGGAAAGTCACTGGACATCTTCCCGGAAACCCAGGAAGTGATCGAGACCTCCGCCACCGCCAGCCAAGGCTGGGATGGCGGCAACTGGAACGCCAGCATCCCCCTGTCGTCGCAGCGCCTGAACAGCCCGGCACTGATGCCGGTGGTGCTGGCGCTGAATGGCGCGGGCGTTCGAACCGAGCTGCCCGTGACCGGCACCTGGCCGGCGCAGGTTGCGCCGGGGCAAGCGCCAGCCAGCACAACGGTTGCCACGCCCTCACCCATGACCAGCACGGGCGCGCCCGTGAGCTTCTGGCTGGCGCTGGCGGGCGCGCTGTTTGGCGGGCTGATCCTGAACCTCATGCCCTGCGTGTTTCCGGTGCTGGCGATCAAGCTCGTGAACTTTGCGCAGCACGCCAACGACCACCGGCGCCACCGCATCAGCGGCATGGCCTACAGCTTGGGCGTGGTGCTGAGCTTTGTCGCGCTCGGTGCGCTGATGCTGGGCTTACGCGCCGCGGGCGAGAGTCTGGGCTGGGGCTTCCAGCTGCAGAACCCCTGGGTCGTGGCCGCGATGGCGGCGCTGTTCACGCTGCTGGGCTTGAACCTGTCCGGCATGTTCGAGTTCGGCCAGATGCTGCCCACTTCCGTCGCATCGATGCAGGCAAAACATCCGGTGCTGGACGCGCTGCTCACCGGCGTGCTGGCCGTGGCCATCGCCTCGCCCTGCACCGCACCCTTCATGGGCGCCTCGCTCGGCCTGGCCGTGGGCTTGCCCGCCGTGCAGGCGCTGCTGGTGTTTGCCACGCTCGGCCTGGGCATGGCCCTGCCCTATCTGGCCGCGAGCTTCGTGCCTGCGGTGGCGCGCGCGCTGCCGCGGCCCGGTGCCTGGATGGACACCTTCCGCAAACTCATGGCGTTCCCGATGTTTGCCACCGTGGTGTGGCTGGTGTGGGTGCTGGGCCAGCAAAGCGGCATCGACGGCGCAGGCGCGCTGCTGGCGCTGCTGGTGGCCATGAGCGCCGTCGTATGGTCGCTCACGCTCAAGGGCCAGGGCCGCGTCGGACTGGCTGCGGTGTCGCTGGCAACGCTGGTGCTGTTGGCCTCGGGCCTGGGCCCGAACGTGGGGCGATTGACGCCGTCGCCGCAAGCCACTGCGCAGGCCAACGAGCGCTGGCAAGCCTGGGCTCCGGGCAAGGTCGAACAGATCCTGGCGACCGGGCAGCCGGTGTTTGTCGACTTCACCGCCGCCTGGTGCGTGACCTGCCAGTACAACAAGAAATCGACGCTGGCCGACGCCCAGCTGCTGCGCGACATCGACGCCAGGAAGGTGCAACTGCTGCGCGCCGACTGGACGCGCCGTGACCCCGACATCACGGCGGCGCTGGGCGCACTGGGGCGCAACGGCGTGCCGGTGTACGTGCTGTACCAGAGCGGCCACGCGCCGGTGCTGTTGTCCGAAGTCCTGAGCGTGGATGAAGTGCGCGCGGCGCTGGCCACGCTCTAACTTTCATGCCTGGTGCGCAAGGCGCCCCAGCACCATGAAAGTTCGTTCTTTCACGCTAACTTTCACGTTGATTTTCCCGGCACCGGGGCGTAAGCCAGGGCCGATCCGCGGCCTGCGACAATTGGGGCATGAACGCCACCCCCACCCCCACCTACGCCCCGCTGCAAAACGATTCCTTCCTGCGCGCCTGCCTGCGCCAAGCCACGGACCACACGCCCATGTGGCTGATGCGCCAGGCCGGTCGCTACCTGCCCGAATACTGCGCCACGCGCGCCGTCGCCGGCAGCTTCATGGGCCTGGCCACCAACACCGACTTCGCCACCGAAGTCACGCTGCAGCCGCTGGAGCGTTACGCGCTGGACGCCGCCATCCTGTTCAGCGACATCCTCACCGTGCCCGACGCCATGGGCCTGGGGCTGTCCTTTGCCGCCGGCGAAGGCCCGCGCTTTGCCACCCGCGTGCACGATGAAGCCACGGTCGCCGCACTCGCCGTGCCCGACATGGCCAAGCTGCGCTATGTGTTCGACGCCGTCACTTCGATCCGCAAGGCATTGAACGGGCGCGTACCGTTGATCGGCTTTTCCGGCAGCCCCTGGACGCTGGCCTGCTACATGGTCGAGGGCAAGGGCTCGGACGACTACCGCCTGGTCAAGTCCATGATGTACAGCCGCCCGGACCTGATGCACCGGATCCTGGCGATCAACGCCGACGCGGTGGCGCTGTACCTGAACACCCAGATCGAAGCCGGTGCCCAGGCCGTGATGATCTTTGACAGCTGGGGCGGCGTGCTGGCCGACGGCGCGTTCCAGGAGTTCAGCTTGGCCTACACCACCCGCGTGCTGGCGCAACTCAAGAAGACGCATGACGGCGCCACCATTCCCAGCATCGTCTTCACCAAGGGCGGCGGCCCCTGGCTGCAGGAGATGGCCGCGCTCGACTGCAACGTGCTCGGCCTGGACTGGACCGTGAATCTGGCCAAGGCGCGCGCGCTGGTGGGTGGTGCGCCCGGCGGCCCCGGCAAGGCGCTGCAGGGCAACTTGGACCCGAACGTGCTGTTCGCGCCACCCGCAGCGATTCAGGCCGAAGTGGTCAAGGTGCTGGAGAGCTTTGGCACGCCGCACCAGGGTGCCGGCACGGGCCCCACGCACATCTTCAACCTGGGTCACGGCATCAGCCAGTACACGCCGCCGGAGAACGTCTCGGTGCTGGTGGACGCAGTGCACCAGCACTCGCGCCTGATGCGCCAACGCGTATCAAAATGACTCGGAAATCAAAGGCCATGAATTTGGCCTTGTCAAGCAAAATTTTGCGAATGGGTACTCACTTATGCACAAAATGCTTGATGCGGAGCAGCAAAATTCCGGCACCGACAGAATCATCGCTACAAAACCCATAGCGATGCCAAGTCATTGATTCATATAGGTTTGTTTTTTTGCCAGTTTTGCGGGCAATCCGTCCAAAGCCTTGAAAACAAAGGCTTTGGCGGGTCTGGGGACAAGATACTCACAAAGTTATCCACAGAAAACGTGAATCTGGCTTAAAGCACTTATGAATCAAGCACTTAACCACGATTTCGCAAGTTCACACGAAGTCATGCGAGCAACTCTCATTCGGCCATGAGCCAGCTTCTTTCGGTGGTCGTGCAGACCCCGGCGCACAGCGCCATCGCGGAAATATTGTGCTATCAAAGTGAGTTGTCACTCGCGCCCGGAACCCTGGTGCGGGTGCCTCTGGGAAAGCGCGAAACCCTGGGCGTGGTGTGGGATGAGTCCGCCGCGCATGCCAGCCCATTGCCTGGTGTGGAGCTGCGGCCCATTTCCGGCGTGCTGCAGGGCATCGCGCCCCTGAATGCCAACTGGCGCCGCCTCGTGGGATTTACCGCGAGCTACTACCAGCGTTCGCTCGGTGAAGTGGCGCTGGCCGCATTGCCGCCGCAGCTGCGCGACCTGACTCCGGTGCAGGTGGGGCGTCGGCTCAAGCGCGCCAGCACTGGCGCTGTCGGCGACGCGGCGCAGCTGGCCGCGATTCAAACGCTGACCGCCGAGCAGACCGAAGTGCTGCGCCGCTTCAACAACGAGGCCGGGCCCTTCCTGCTGTTCGGCGCCACCGGCAGCGGCAAGACCGAGGTCTATCTGCAGGCGGTGCAGGAACTGCTGGAGCGCGACCCTGCAGCGCAGGCGCTGGTGATGGTGCCCGAGATCAACCTCACGCCGCAGCTGGAGGCGCGCTTTCGGGAGCGCTTTGTCGGCCAGTATGGCGAGGACTCGGTGGTCTCCATGCACAGCGGCATGACGCCGGCGCAGCGCCTCAAGAGCTGGCTGGCAGCGCACCAGGGCCAGGCACGCATGGTGCTGGGAACCCGCATGGCGGTGTTCGCCTCCATGCCCGCGCTGCGCCTGATTGTCGTGGACGAGGAGCACGACCCGAGCTATAAAAGCCAGGAGGGCGCGCGCTACTCGGCGCGCGACCTGGCCGTTTACCGCAGCCAGCTCGAGTCCGAAGGCGCCGCGCCGGGCCAGGCCTGCCGCGTGCTGCTGGGCTCGGCCACGCCGTCGATGGAGAGCTGGCACCACAGCCGCGCCGACGGCGGGCGCTACCAACGCCTGCTCATGCCCAGCCGCGTCGGTGCCTCGGCCACCAGCACCCTGCCCCGTGTGCGGCTGGTGGACATGGGCCAGCAGCCCAAGAGGACCGTATTCTCGCCGCCGCTGCTCGCCGCCATGGAAGAACGGATTGCGCGCGGCGAGCAAAGCATGATCTTCCTGAACCGGCGCGGCTATGCGCCGGTGCTGCAATGCGGCAGCTGCGACTGGAAGAGCGAGTGCCCGCACTGCAGCGCCTACCGCGTGTTCCACAAGATCGACCGCAGCCTGCGCTGCCACCACTGCGGCTTCACCGAGCGCGTGCCGCGCGCCTGCCCCAGCTGCGGCGACCTGGATCTGGTCACGGTCGGGCGCGGCACCGAACGCCTGGAAGAGCAACTGTCCGAGCTGCTGGCCGAACTGCGCCGGCCCGACGGCAGCCCCGTGCGCATCGCGCGCATCGACGCCGATTCGACCCGGCTCAAGGGCGCGCTACAGGAGCAACTGGCGCAGGTGCATTCAGGCGAGGTGGACGTGCTGGTGGGCACGCAGATGATCGCCAAGGGCCACGACTTTCGCAACATCACGCTGGTGGCCGCGCTCAACCCCGACGGCGCGCTCTTCTCCTGCGACTTTCGTGCGGCCGAGCGCCTGTTCAGCCTGCTGATGCAGGCCGCAGGCCGCGCCGGGCGCGACGCCACGCAGGGACAGCAGAGCGAGATGTGGATCCAGACCATGCATCCCAAACACGCGCTGTTCGCCGCGCTAAAAAGACACGACTTTGCCGGCTTTGCCGCGCAGCAATTGCTGGAGCGTGAGCAGGCCAGCATGCCGCCTTTCAGCTTTCAGGCGCTGGTGCGCGCCGAGGGCCGAAGCCAGGAAGTGGCGCAGGGATTCCTGCAGGCGTCCAGCGCCGCCGCGTTGGACGTTCCGGACTTCGAGCGCGTCACGCTGTATCCGCCCGTGCCCATGAGCATCCAGCGCGTGGCCAATGTGGAGCGCGCACAGATGCTGGTGGAGAGCGCCTCGCGCGTCGCGCTGCAACGCTTCCTTGCCGGCTGGCACGACGTGCTGCAGGCCACGCGCCGCCTGCCGACAAGCAAAGGTCTGATCCGCTGGGCTGTGGACGTGGACCCGCTGGCGATCTGAAGCATTGCCGCCTGCGCCCCGGCCACCCTCACCCCAGCCCTCTCCCGCCAGCGGGCGAGGGAGAAAATCCTGGCGTCTTCCCGTCTTGCTCCCTCGCCCCCGCCAAAGAAAGCCTGCGACCTTGCTCTGTCTTGCTCCCTCGCCCCCGCCTCGGGGGAGAGGGTTGGGGTGAGGGGCAAAGCTGTGCAGGAATCTCAGCAATACCTTTATTTGTATTTATAGCAGAATGCTATAAATACACACCGTGAAGCTGATTTCCAATCAATATCTTGCGGGAGTTTGCCGAGGTTCATACGGCGGCAAATCAGCCACTGCAGGACTTTCGGCACTTGATCGAGCACGGTACCTATGGCAGCTTTGCACAACTCAAGGCGACGTTTGCTGGTCTGGACAAGGTCGGTGACCGCTATGTGTTCAACATTGGCGGCAACAAATACCGGCTGATTGCCGCCATCGCCTTCCAGGCGCAACTGCTATGGGTCAAGGCGGTGCTCACGCATCAGCAGTACGACAAAGGAGAGTGGAAATGAATGTCACCGAGCTTCTGGCCCCATGGGCCGCCATCAATGCCGCGTTGGGGCTTTCGGCGCCAATTCGCGACGCGGCCCACTATGCCGAGCTATTGGCTTTTGTGGATGAATGTTTCGAGCGCTTCGGCGCAGATGACTCGCATCCCGTGTTCGCGCTGGTGGGCCTGGTGGCAGAGCGCGTGCGCGAGTATGAGTCCCGCGTACATCCGTGGCCGCTGGCCAGCACGCCGGCAAGCCGGTTGGCGTTTCTGATGGATCAACACGGTTTGCGCCAATCCGATCTGCCCGAGATCGGCGCACAAAGTGTGGTGTCCGAGGTTCTGTCCGGGAAACGGGCCTTGAATTTGCGCCAGACCAAGGCACTGGCACGAAGATTTTCTGTGCCGATGGAATCGCTGGTTGCCTGAGTAGGCGCGCAATGCAATAGTTGACCGTAAACCAGCTCACAAGCCGGCCATTCAAATTGACGAGACAATGCAATTGAATTACCATGCAAAGCCTCCATCAAGAACACGTCCACCACCATGCCTGCCACCCTTGAACTCGAATCGACCTTGACCGACCGCTACCAGACGACGGTGCCGGCGACTGTTCGCCTCGCGCTGCGTTTGGGTAAGCGCGACAAAATCAGTTACCACATCGAGTCTGACGGCAGCGTTCGGATCACCCGCATGAAGCCGTCGCCTCAAACTGATCCGGTCATGGACCATTTCCTGGAGTTTCTGGCAAGCGACATGGCGGCACACCCGAGGCGGCTACAGACCTTGGATACCGGCTTGATTGAGCGCATTCGCGATCTGGTTGGTGCGACAGAAGTTGACCTGAACGCGCCGTTATCTGCGAACGACGAATGACGAAGCCCCAGCGGCCTCCCTGTGTCGTCAACGGCTGGACCCTGTTTGCGCATCCGCTGTTTCTCGAACAACTCGAAGCTCTGATTCGCAGGGTCGAAACCCTTCGTCGCAAAGACCCCACGGGATTCGCCAAAAAAAACGCCTCCAAACGGTTGGCCGCAATTTACAAACTTGCATTCGACGTCATTCCCCAAGACCCCGAGCGGCCCGAGTATCGCCAGGGCAGCACCCTCGGGGGCGAACACAAACACTGGTTCCGGGCCAAATTTTTCCAGCAGTACCGACTCTTCTTCCGCTTCCATCGCGCGAGCAAAATCATCATCTTCGCCTGGGTAAACGACGACGACACCAAGCGCGCCTATGAAAGCAGCGATGACGCCTATCGGGTTTTCCGCAAAATGCTTGAGAGCGGACACCCTCCCGATGACTGGTCGGCCCTGCTGAGCCAATCAGGGCGCCTTGATATTCGCAGCTAATGCCAAGCAACGGCGGCCAACTTGCTGCGCGTACGTCCGGACCACGTCGCTGCGGCGGGCATGCGGTGAATGACAGCCGTAGGTCGGGTTAGCGCAGCGTAACCCGACAGCGAATGGCGGGTCAGCTCAGCGTCACCCGACAACGAATGGTGGCGGACATATCCAAGGGCAAGGCGCATTCAAAGTCTTGAATTACAATAATCCACGATTAGTAATTCACTCCTGGAGCACGACATGAGAAGCACCATTACCGAACGCGGGCAAACGGTGATCCCGGCAGCCGTACGGCGGCAGTTTCACTTGAGTCCAGCCGACCGGCTGGAATGGGTGGTGGACAAGGGGACGATCCGCGTGGTGCCGGTGCGAGCCAACCCGGTGGACGCGTTTCGGGGCCAGGGGCTTGGTGGCTCGACCCGTCGACTCCTGGCCGCTCGCAGGCAAGATCTGGCCCGCGAATGAAGCGCTACGTACTCGACACCTCAGCCCTGCTGACGTTGCGTGATGACGAGCCCGGTGCTGACCGCGTGGCCGAAGTCCTGCAACTGTCGGCCAGTGGCAAGGCACATTGCTATGGCTGCTTCATTTCCTTGATGGAAGTGCTGTACCGCGTTTGGCGCGACGAGGACGAAGCCGCGGGCCGCTTGGCCTACCAGCAATGCCTGGCCTTGCCCATGGAGTGGTTGCGGGACAACGACGCGCTGCTGCTGCGGGCGGCGGAGTTGAAGGCACTGCACCCACTGTCTTTGGCAGACGCATGGATCGCCGCCTGCGCGCTGGAACACCGCGCCGTCTTGCTCCACAAAGACCCTGAATTTCACGCGTTGCCGCTGGAGCAGGAAAGCCTGCCCCTCAAACAAAAGCGCCGATAAAACACAGGCGTAGGTCGGGTCAACGAAGCGTGACCCGACAACGAATGGCCGTAGCAGTCGGGTTACGCCCCGAGGGCTAACCCGACCTACGAGCGACTTCTTCATCGAGGTCGACAAGGTGCTGGCAGCAGCGCAAGCGAAATAGTCAATGGAGTAGAGGAAGAACCATGAAAACCATCACTATCGGCATCCTGCCGCAAGAGGCCATTCGCAGGCGAATTCTGTCCATTGCGAAGGGAGAACTGCGACCCAAGCCCAGCGACCCCAAAATCTGGTTCACGTCCATGCGTTCGTTGGCCGAGGTTCTGAGCGACGACAACCGTGCGCTGCTCAAGACAATTTGGCAAGACAAGCCCAATTCCATCGCCGAATTGGCGCAGGCCACGGGACGCCGACCGAACAATCTGTCGCGCACCCTGAAAACCATGGCGAACTATGGCCTGGTGGAAATGCACGCTGTCAGTCAACGGCAGGTTCGACCTGTGGCTGTGGCAACCGAGTTTCGGATTTTGACGGCGGCCTGAAAAATAAAATTCTCATGGCACCACCTTAACGCTGGGCGACCCCCCGTACCTCGGCGGAGAGGGGGTTGGGAGTGGCTCCCTCGCCCGCAAGCGGGAGAGGGCGGGGGTGAGGGTTGTGACTCGAAGCCGCAGCTCGGGTCAGCAAAGCGCAACCCGACAACGAAGGCCGCGCCAGCCCGCTAATGCAGCAACTGCGACTGCCCTTGATCTTCGTACATCTGGTTCAGGTGGTCCAGACAGGGATCGGCCAAGTCGCGCATCTGGGCGTCCATGCGCAGGATGCGCTGCATGATCTGCGCTTTTTCGGCGCGCTGCTTCGGGTCCAGATTCAGGCTGCGTGAATGTTCGCGCAACTGCGCGATGAGCACGGCGCAGGCGCTCTCGAAGCGCACCACTTCGTCCCAGTCGTCGGCGCGGGCGGCGTCCAGCATCCTGCGGCTGCCGTCCTCGATCGCCTTGTAGTAGTCGATGAGCCGGTCAGACATGTCAGGCTCCTTTGATCGCTTCGGGGCGGATCTGCTGCCAGCCCTGCGCCACGGGTTCGATCAAGCGCTGCACCTCTTCCAGCTTGGCCAGATCATTCTTCAGATTGGCTTGCGTCAGACACATCACGCAGTAGCCGTACAGGGCACGCAGGTTCTTCGAAATATCACCGCCCTCCTTGTCATTCAGGCTGGCAATCAATCCCTCGTCCAGCAGGCGCACGGCACGACCGATGGCGCTTCCCTTGCCGGGAATGTCGCGGCGTTTCATTGCCGCTTGTGCCGTGTTCAGCGCCTGCAACAGGGCCGCGAACAGAAGACTCACCAGTCCATGGGGGTCGGCTCCATTCACACTGGTCTCAAGACCGACAGTTTTGTAAGCGGAAGCGGCGCGGGCGCTGGCGGGTGTAAACATGGTGTGGTCCTTTGGTGCCGATGGTTTGTTTCTCTCCATATTTATCGGCATCCGGTGGGACAACTAAAGCCTGTTGACAGCATTCACACCCTTGTTTTAAGCGGTCGATTTATTCCACAACGTGACCTGCTGCTGGACATAGGAGCCAATCGAGTTCAGCTGCACCATCCGCGCATCCAGCGCACTGTACTGCGCCTGCAGTTGGGCCTGCAAGGCCGCGGCACGGTCGTTCACCGCCGTCTGCTGCTTGGTGTTGTCGGCCAGCACCGCTGCCAGCGCCGTAGCCTGGTTCGTCACCATGCCACCAATACCCAGCGCGGCCTTGCCGAAGTCCCTGAACTTGAGCGCAAAACCATTGGTTGAGGCGTTGCCGTTGTTGTTGGTGAAGAGCTGCTGCAGCGTGGTTCCATTGTTCGCGGCAGTGCTCAATTTGGTGGTGTTGATCGTGAGCGACCCATCCACCTGCGTCTCAATGCCCACATCCGACAGGTACTGCGAACTGGCGCCTAGGCTGGTGGAGCCGACCATGCGGCGCAGCATGTTCTGCAACCCCACCACCGCAGAGTCACCCTGAAACATGCCCGCCGTCTTGGTCGCGCCGTCGTACTTGGTCACTGTGGTCAGCGTCGTGTTCAGTGCGTTATAGGCTGTCACAAAGTTCTGCACGAAGCCGACCCCAGGGGTCACGTCGGTACTGATGTTCAGCGTGGCAGGCGAGCGGACCGGAGACGCCGGGTAACCCGTGGTGGTGGTCGCCAGCAGGTTGATGGTCACACCGGGGATGTTGCTCGCAAGAGTATTGGAGTTTGACGTCACGGCAATGCCGTTGATGCGGGCCTTGGCGTCTTGGCCATACAGGGTGGGGTTTGCCGGGTCGGCCATCGTTCCCGTCGTCGCGGTTGACGGGTCGAACCGCAGTGCGGAGAGCGCCGCGTCAGGCGTAGTCACCTGGAATCCCGCCGCGGCACCGGTATTCTTGGAGCGCAGCAACAGCCTGTCGGCGGTACCGTCGTTGAAGGCCGTAGCCACGACCCCAGTGTTGGCCGCATTGATCTTGGCCGCGAGCGTGGCCACGGTGTCCGTGGAACTGACGCTTACTGACACCGGCACCGGTAAACCCAGCGTGGCAGGAGGTACAGGGGCGGCGAGCACGGGATTGAAAGTCGTTCCGCTCCAGGTGCCCAACTGAAAACTCAAGGTGCCGGCGCCCACGGGCGCTCCGGCCGTGAGTTGCCCGGACGAGACCGACTGCTGTGTGGCCAATGCATCCACATCCAGTGTGAACGACCCAGGCTGGGCGCTATTGGTAGCGGTGACGCTGGCCGCATTTGGATTTGACGATGACGCTTTGCTGGCAGTCCAGCCGGCCGGGTTTGCCATCGCGGTGGCCGCGTCGGTGAGCGCCGAAATTTGCGATTGAATCTGGCCAAAGGAAGTGATCTGGGTCTGTTCGGCAGTGGCCTTGGTCGCCAGCAGCGTCAGCGGCGCCTTCTCCAGCGCCACCAGTTGCGAAACAATGCTGGTGACATTCAACCCGCTGCCAATGCCGGTGGACGAAAGCGTCCCGGTGTTTGTAACTGTCGACATGCTGCGCTCCTGTTAACCCTCAATACCCCATTGTGCCGCACCGATCCTGTCGCTAAACCCCGAAAAGCAGGCCGAATTCCCGGGTCATTCAAACGCGAAAAAGCGGCGACAGGCTGGATAGCCCGTCGCCGCCGCTCAAAGCACCCAACAAGGTTGGGCGTTTTCAAGCTGCTGCCGTTTAGCGCAGCAGGGCCAACACACCCTGTGGTCCCTGGTTGGCTTGCGCCACCATGGCCGTACCGGCTTGTTGCAAGATCTGGGCACGCGACAGGTTGGCCGTTTCTGCGGCAAAGTCAGCGTCCTGAATCCGGCTGACCGATGCGGTCAAGTTCTGCGCCGTCGTTTGCAAGCTCGCCACCACCGAGCTGAAGCGGTTTTGAATCGCACCCAGCGAAGCCCGCGAGGCATTGACCGAACCGAGCGCGCCGTCGATGGCGGACAAGGCATTGGTGGCAGAGGCCGCCGTCAGCACGTCGATCGAAGAAATGCTGGTGATCGACAGCGTGGTTGTGGGCGTGGTCGTGGCGGCGGTCAAACCAGCACCGAGAGAGTTTCCGCCGCTGACGGTGATGCCGGTCGCCGCATTGGAAGACAGGGTAACCGTCCCTGCTTTGAAGCCAGTGGCGGCTGTGGTGGTGGTGGGAGTAGTGACACCACCAACCAGGCCGGAGTCCTTGAGGATGTTGGCATTGGTTTCGGTGCCTCCTAGCGTGATCCCCCGACCATCCGCTGCCGTCAGAACAATGGCGCCGGCATTATCCGTTGCAACGACCCCGGTTTGACCACTGATCGCGTTGATTGCCGTCATCATGTTGGCTTCTTGCGTCAATGCCGTTGCGCTAGCCGTCACCGCGCCCACGGCAACGCCATTGATCGTCAGACCACCTGCGGCAAGGTTGAC
>CAILZB010000096.1 GCA_903838565.1 uncultured beta proteobacterium
ACGCCGGCGGCGTCCTTTTGCGCGTAGCTCTTGCCCACTTCGGGCAGGTCGACAAACACCACATCGCCCAGTGCGTCCTGAGCGTGGTGCGTGATACCGACGGTCGCGATGCCGCCGTCGAGCTTGATCCATTCGTGGTCGGGGGTGTATTTGATGGTCATGTTGTTTCCAGTGAAAAAATGAAGAATTAGCCGCGGAAATAGTTTGTAGGAACGAAGGGCATGGTCACCACTTCCATAGTCACGGGCTTGCCGCGAACGATGGCGTGGATGCGCGTGCCCAAGGTGGCATATTCTGCCGCCACGTAGCCCATGGCCACGGGCTTGTCGATGGTGGGGCCGAGCAGGCCGCTCGTGACCTCGCCAATGCGCGCACCGGCCGCGCTCTGCAGCTCGGTGTGTTCGCGCACGGGAATGCGCTCCAGCGCGATCAGGCCCACGCGTTTGCGTGTCAGCGCGCCGGGCGTGCCGTCCAATTGCGCCAGCACCTTGTCCGCTCCCGGGAAACCGCCGGCGCGCGCGCCACCTGTGCGCCGCACCTTCTGCATGGCCCAGTTCAATGCGCCTTCGACCGGCGTGGTGCTGGTGTCGATGTCGTTGCCGTACAGGCACAGCCCGGCTTCCAGGCGCAGCGAATTGCGCGCGCCCAGGCCGATGGGTTTCACTTCGGGTTGGGCCAGCAACGTGCGCGCCAGCAGCTCGGCGTGGGTGGCGTCGACCGAGATTTCACAGCCGTCCTCTCCTGTGTAGCCGCTGCGCGTGATGAAACAGGGAACGGCTTGCGCGCCGCACTGCACGTCGAATGCGGCACCGGTCATGAACACCAGCTTTTCGACTCCGGGAGCGAGCCGCGAAAGAGCGTTCACCGCCTGCGGTCCCTGCAGGGCGAGCAGCGCCTTCTCCGGCATCGGTATGACTTGGCAGCGCGCGCCGATGCGCGCCTGGATATGCGCGATGTCGCCCGCCTTGCAGGCGCCGTTGACGATCACGAAGATATCCGTTCCCCTGTTCACGAACATCAGGTCGTCGATGATGCAGCCTTCATCGTTCAGCAGCAGGCCGTAGCGCTGCTTGCCCACAGGCAGGTCGATCACGTCCACCGGCATCAGCGTCTCGAAGGCAGCTGCGGCGTCGGCTCCGACCAGGCGCAACTGGCCCATGTGGGAGACGTCGAACAGGCCCGCGGCGCGGCGCGTGTGGTGGTGCTCGGCCACCAGGCCGCTGGGGTATTGCACCGGCATCGAATAGCCGGCAAAGGGAACCATGCGAGCGCCCAGTTCAAGGTGCAGCGCATGCAGTGGCGTGAGTACAAGTTCGGAAGTGGACACGGCAGGCTTTCAGGTCAGACAGTGAAGCCGCACGGTTTCCCGTGCAGTGCTGACCTCGCTGTCCGCTTTACCTGAGAGATTCGCCTGGCGATGCAGGGTTGCTCCTTCGGTGGACTGCACCGGGTGCAGTCTCTCTCCAGTGAGGAAACGCCTCTTTCAAGGCGCGCGTCAGTCCTTTTGCCTGAGCGTTCAAAAGTCCGTTTCAACCGACCTTCTGCGCCTTCGGCGGCACCTGCGTGAAGTGCTCTCTCCTGACCGGCCGATTCTAACTGCAGAAGATCACGGGCCGATATCAGCCCACGACCTTGCCGCGTGAACTCTTGATTTCGGAGCGCTGGCTCTTGCCCTCAAGGCGTCGCTGCCGGGAGCCATAGGTGGGTTTGGTGGGTCGTCGCACGCGCGGCGGCGTGGCCACGCTTTGCACCAGTTCGTGCAGACGCGCAAGGGCATCCATGCGGTTCATGTCCTGCGTGCGGTGCTGTTGCGCCTTGATGATCAAAACGCCGTCCTGGGTGATGCGGTTGTCGCGCAGCGCGAGCAGTCGCTCCTTCACGTCGTCTGGCAAGGATGAGGCCGGAATGTCGAAGCGCAAATGGATCGCGCTGGACACCTTGTTCACGTTCTGCCCCCCGGCACCCTGGGCCCGGATGGCCGTGATTTCCACCTCGGATTCCTGGATGATGATGGGCGGCTTCATGGTGGGAGAGTGGGGGTGTGCAAGTCAGGCTCTGACGTATTGTCGCCGCGCAGTTAAACTTCTTCTTCGATCACCCACGCAACCAAGGAGTTCATCATGGCCAAAGGTCAGCAAAAAACCAACAAAGAAGGCAAGAAACCGAAGAAGGACACGTCGCCTCCCAAGCCCGTGAGCGCCGATGCGGTGCGCCCCACCATCACGACCACCGTGATGCCGCGTGGCAAGCTCAAGAACAAATAGGCTCAGCATCGCTCCTGCGCGCCGCAACAGCGGCCGTTTCGAGGCGCTGAAATTTCATGGCAACTGAGGCTGTGCACGCGGCGCCGCGCTATACGGCGGCCGAGGAGGTCGCCAACAGCGTCACGCACGCCATCGGCATTGTGCTCTCCATCGCCGGACTGGCGGTGATGACCGCCTTTGCGGCGCTACGAGGCGACGCCTGGCACGTCGTGGCCTGCAGCATCTTCGGCAGCGCGCTGATCCTGAACTACACCGCGTCCACGCTGTACCACAGCATCCAGGTCGAGCGCCTCAGGGGTGCGTTGCGGGCGCTGGATCACTCGGCCATCTTCCTGTTGATTGCAGGCACCTACACGCCCTTCATGCTGGTGAATCTGCGCGGACCCTGGGGCTGGTCGCTGCTGATTGGCGTCTGGACCATCGCGGTGCTCGGAATCAGCCTGCGGCTACTGCTCAAGGGCCGCCTGCACGCTCTGGTGGTGGGACTGTATATCGCCATGGGCTGGGCTGTGGTGGTCGCGATCCAGCCCATGTTGCGCCACGTCGCCACCGGTGGGTTGGTGCTGCTGGCCGCGGGCGGCCTGGCCTATACGGTGGGCGTGATCTTCTACAAGTGGAAGAGCCTGCCCTACCACCACGCCATCTGGCATGTCTTCGTGCTCGCGGGCAGCGCGCTGCACTTTTTTTCCGTGCTCTTTTACGTGATTCCCTGGCCACAGACGGCCTGATCGCCGACTTCACCAGCATGACTCAGCGGAGCGCCCGAGCCAACTCGACGCGCCGCTCACGGAACAAGCGGCGCCGGCGCGCACTCAAGGACGGATGGCAATTTCGTTCTTGATCGACTTCACCCCGTTCACGCCGCGCGCGATGCTTTCGGCCGTGTTCTTCTCGGCGGCGCTCTTGGCGAAGCCCGACAGCATGACGGTGCCGTTAAGGGTCTCTACGCTGATCGACGAGCCATCGACCTGTTTGTTCTCGAAGAAGCGCGCCTTGACCTGAGTCGTGATGGTGGTGTCGTCGACGTAGGCTCCAACCGTTTCCTGGCCGCGGGTCACCGCGCAACCGGACACGGCGAACAAGGTGGCCGCGGCAACGACGGCGGCAAGCGTGGTGCGAATAGACATGCTGAAACTCCTGTGAAAGTTGACGTGTGCTTGGGCTTGACTGGGTGGCCACGCGTGTACCTCCCATGGGCAGATTACTGCGAAGAAATGCCATCGGCAAGGCATTCCGGCAACTCCATGTTGCTCGCTTGAGAAAGCGCAAGGAATGCCGGTCTGCGAGCCAGCGCTGCGCGCGCATGGGCGTGATAATTTGGCAGCGGTGTCAATGATCTCCGCCGCGTTGCGTAGTGGCGATCAGGAAGCGTCGCTGGATTCACGAGTCGCCAACCTGGGGTCAAAGGAGAAAGAAAATGCTTGAGACCATTGCCGTCATCCTGCTCGTTCTGTGGCTTCTGGGGATTGTTTCCTCGTACACCATGGGCGGATTCATTCACCTCCTGTTGGTGGTTGCCATCGTGGTGATTCTGCTTCGTGTCATCCAAGGTCGACGCCTGTAGCGACGCGTAACGCCGCTGCCATGAAGGCCATGCGCGGCACTGCTTTGCCGCGCTCTTGTGCGTGATTCCCGGGCCGGCTATTTGAACAGGCCTTTTGCCGAGGGGACCCATTGGTCGATGGCGGCGCTGCCCGGCTTGAGCAAGCGGTCGAAACTCGACGTGGCGCCGAGCCGGGATTTGAGCGCGCCCGCGATCACCTGCCCCAGTTCGGCCGGCGTGACGCCCCCTGTTGCGCGGCCGATGTCCTTGAGAGTGATGTCGGGCAGCGACAGACTCACGGTCTTGCCCTGCATGAAAGCCGCGCTGACCTCGACCCTGGCGTCGCGCACGGTCAGAAGCTCGACGATCAATCGCTTGCCGGGTTTGACTTCCCGCGACTTTGGTCCCGGTTCCACGGAACGGGCAATGTGACTGACGATGGCGTCAAAGTTGGTCTGCGTGTCGCCTTTTTCGTAGATCACATCGGGCGCCTGGATCGCGATGCGACGCACCACGACCACATCCTGCGTCACGCTCCTGAGGTCAACGTCCACGTCCACCTGCGCCACCTTCAGCGCGTGTGACGTCCTGAATCCGGGCGGGTTTCCCACCGTGAAACCGGTGATGCTGCCCCTGCCATCGGAGGGTGAAATCTTCACGGCATCCACGCGGACCTGCGACTGCGTCATGGGGCTGCCGTAGCTCTCGATGGCCTGCTGGATCAGTCCATCCAGGCTACCCGAGAGCCAGTACAGGCCGGCCGCGCCCGCGGTGGCAAGGGCGAGCACGGCAAGGAGAAGTTTTTTCATGGGCGCAGCGGTCAGGAAACGCCGCTTATTTCGCGTACACCAGATCTCTGAGGCCCAGTGAAATCGACGGCACGTAAGTGATGACCATGAGGCAGCTCAGCACCACCAGCACAAAGGGAATCAGGTCCTTGATGATGCGGTCCAGCGAGATGCGGGCCACGGTGCAGGCGGCAAACAGGTTCACGCCAAAGGGCGGCGTGATCATGCCCAGCGCCAGGTTCACCACCATCACCAATCCGAAGTGCACCGGGTCGATGCCGAAGTGCTGCGCCACTGGCGCCAGGATCGGCGCCAGCACGATGATGGCGGCGCTGGTTTCGATGAACATGCCGATCACGAACAATGCGGCATTCACGCCCAGCAAGAAGTAGGCGGGTGTCTTGAGCACGTCCTGCAGCCAGTGGCCGATCGCGTCGGGCACGCCGGCGCGCGTGATGAGGAAGGCAAAGAGTCCGGCGTTGGCGATGATGAACATGATCACCGCGCTGGACATCACCGATTTGTAGAGGATGCGGTGCAGATCGCGCAGCTTGATTTCCCGGTAGATGAAGATGCCCACCACGAGTGCATAGAAGACGGCCACGGCCGAGGCTTCGGTGGGCGTGAACACGCCGCCGTAGATCCCGCCCAGGATGATGACGGGCATCATCAGCGCCCAGCCCGCCTGCCAGGTGGCCTTGCCAAAACTCAGGCGGCCTTCGCCGTCGGTCTTGCCCCAGCCCTTGTATTTGCAATAGACCCAGACGAACAGCATCAGCGCGCCGCCGATGAGAAAGCCAGGACCGAAGCCGGCGATGAACAGTTCACCGATGGAGACCTCGGCGCTCACGCCATACAGGATCATCGGGATGGACGGCGGAATGATCACACCCAGCTCGGCGCTCGTGGCCTGCAGCGCGGCGGCGTAGGTCGTGGGGTAACCGTGCTTGATCAGCGCCGGGATCAGGATCGTGCCGATGGCGAAGGTGGTCGCCACCGACGAACCCGAGACCGCAGCAAAGATCATGCAGGTCAGCACGCAGGTCATCGGCAAGCCACCCTGCACGCCGCCGACGATGCTCTTGGCAAACTCCACCAGGCGGCGCGAGATGCCGCCGGTCTCCATGACATTGCCCGCCAGGATGAAGAACGGGATCGCGGCCAGCGGGAACTTGTTGATGGCGTTGAACATCTCCTTCACGGAGATCAGCATGTGGGCGTTGTTCGCCTGTATGCCCAGCATCGAAGCCAGGCCGATGGACACGGCCACGGAGATGGTGAGTGCAAAGCACAGCACCATGGTGGTCAACATAACGATCGTCATTGCGCGGTCTCCAATTCCAGGCGCTGCGGGTCCAGCAGGTTGCCGATGATGCCGATGATGCTGAAGACGCCGCCTACGGGAAGCGCCAGATAGGCCCAGAACATGGACACGTCTTCCAGGCCGATGACGGTCTGCACCCGGCCGCGATTCGCGTAGTCCCAGCCCCACCAGATGACCAGCAGCATCAGCACCAGCGCTGCGCCGCAGACCACGAAGTCGAGCACGCGCTTGAGCTTGGGCGGACTCCAGCGATACAGCACATCCACGCTCACCATGGCGCCATTACGAAAGGCCGCAGGGATGCCCATGAACACCATCCAAATCAGGCTGAAGCGGATCAGCACCTCGGTCCATTCCGCCGGCGCTTCGATCACGAAGCGCATGATGATCTGGAACAGGCCCAGGCTGGACGCCACGGCAAGCATGGCGCAGGCCAGCACCATGGCCAGGCCGGTGCTGTACCGTTCGAACTTCAGAAATACTTCCTTCATGCCCATGCACCTCCAGGATTCAAAACAAAAAAACGCCCGTCAGTTTCGAACGACGGGCGTTGCGTGCTATTGACTCAATAGCATTGAAGGCAAATTCACTTGTAGTTGCGGATCTTGTCGATGTTGGCTTTGCCGAACTGCTTTTCAAACTCGGCGTTGACCGGTCCCAGCGCCGCGACGAACTTGGCCTTGTCCACGTTTTCCACCACGTTCATGCCCTTGGCGCGCAGATCCGCCACACCGCTGGCGTCGTCCGCATCCACGCGCGCGCGGTTGGCCTTGGCGCCCAACTTGGCGGCTTCCAGGAACGCCGTCTTGTCAGCGGCCGAGAGCTTGTCAAAGCTGGCCTTGTTCATCAGGAAGATGCAGGGCGAATACACGTGGCCGGTCAGCGTCAGGTACTTCTGCACCTGGTCGAACTTGGCGGACATGATGACCGACAGCGGGTTTTCCTGTCCGTCCACGGTGCCTTGCTGCAGCGCAGTGAACACTTCCGGGAACGCCATGGGCGTGGTGATGATGCCAAAGCCCTTGTAGGCCGCGACGTGCACCGGGTTCTCCATGGTGCGCATCTTCAGACCCTTGAGGTCTTCAGGCCCGTTCACCGCGCGCTTGCTGTTGGTCATGTGGCGAAAGCCGTTCTCGGCCCAGGCAAGCGCCTTGAAACCCTTGGAGTCGAACTTGCCCAGCAGCTCCTGACCGATGGGGCCGTCGAGCACGGCGCGTGCATGGGCCTTGTCGCGGAACAGGAAGGGGATGTCCAGAATCTTGGCTTCGGGCACAAAGTTGGGCACAGGGCCGGTGGAGGAGAAGGCCAGTTCCTGCGTTCCCAGTTGCACCGCTTCGATCGACTCGCGTTCGCCACCCAGGGAACCGTTATAAAAAGTCTGGATCTTGTAGCGTCCGCCGGTGCGCGCTTCCACCTCTTTGGCAAAGGTGTCGATCGCCACGCCCTGATGCGAATTCTGCGCCACCGAAATGCTGATCTTCATCGTGGTTTGCGCTGCTGCGCCGGCGATGAAACCGAGGGCAAGGCTCAAGCCCAGAACGAGTTTGGAAATTTTCATGAGGTCTCCGAAGTTGATGTGGCAAGCGCCTGCGCTCCATTATGGGAGCGTGGCGAGCTTCACGGCATCGGGGTTTTCGCGCACGTAGTCGCGAACAATCGAGACGAAATCGGTATCCGCAAGCAGTCCAAGGGCACGGGCACGGGCCGCGTCGATGCGCGAAGGCCAGTTCGTCACGATGCGGGCGATTGACGCGTCCGGCGTCCAGTCGATCAGGTCACGCACGCCTTTGCCTGCAACCTGCTCCAGCGCCGCGGCCATCTCGCCTGCGGTGGTGGTGATGGCGGGCAGGTTCATGGCGGTGCGGGGGCCCCAAGCCTCGTCGCTGGTTTGCGCCGCGCAGATCAGGCCTTCTATCGTTCGCGCCGGGGACGCCAGCGCCACGGCCGTCTCCGGCGCCACGGGACAGGCGCCGCGCACACCGGCCAGCGGTTCGCGGATCATGCCGCTGAGGAAGCTCGAGGCCGCGCCATTGGGCTGGCCCGGGCGCACGCTCACCGTCATCAGGCGCAGATTGCGGGCCCGCACAAAACCCTTGCGCCCGAAGTCGGCGACCAGTTGCTCGCCGATGAACTTCTGTATGCCGTAGCTGTTCTGCGGCGTGGGCAGGGTGTTGTCCAGAATCACCTCCGGCAGCGGCTGTTCGGGCGAGTTGCCAAACACTGCCAGTGAACTGGCAAACACCAGTGTGGGTCGGGTGCTCAACGCGCGGCAGGCTTGCAGCAGCGCGCGCGTGGCGTCCAGATTGGCGCGCAGTCCCAAATCGAAATCGGCCTCGCATTCACCGCTGACGGCCGCTGCCAGATGAAAAACCAGATCGGTGTCGGCAGGGACGCACGCGGTGGCACCGTCCACGGGCTGGAGCAGCGAGTTCAGGTCACCTACGACCGCACGCACCCGGCCGCCGGCGAGCAGGTCGGCGGGCGCGCTCGCACGGTCCACCAGCGTGATGCGCCGGATGGCTTGCGCCGGTGCGCCCGCCAGCGACAGGCTGCCCATTTTCAGAAGCGTACGCGCCAGACGCACGCCCAGGAAGCCTGCGCCGCCGGTGATGACGATCTGCATCGTTTTACATGTCCACGTAGTTGGGTCCGCCGCCGCCTTCGGGCGTGACCCAGACGATGTTCTGCGTCGGGTCCTTGATGTCGCAGGTCTTGCAGTGCACGCAGTTCTGCGCGTTGATCTGCAACTGGTCTGCACCACTGGCGTCCTTGACGAACTCGTACACACCGGCCGGGCAGTAGCGCTCTTCCGGGCCTGCGTAGGTCTTGAGATTGGTGTTGACCGGCACCGATGCGTCCTTGAGCGTGAGGTGGGCGGGCTGGTTCTCAGCGTGATTGGTGTTGCTTAAGAACACGCTGGAGAGCCGGTCGAAGGTGAGCTTGCCGTCGGGCCGCGCGTAATCGATGCGCGGGCAGTCTGCGGCCGGCAACAGGTACGCGTGGTCGGGCTTGTCGCGGTGCACGCTCCAGGGCACATTTCCCCGCAGCGCGAACTGCTCGATGCCGGTCATCACCGTCCCCACCGTGCGCCCGTACTTGAACCAGGCCTTGAAGTTGCGCGACTGGTGCAGCTCGGTGTGCATCCAGCTGCGCTCGAAGGCCTCGGGGTAGGCGCAGAGTTCGTCGTGTTGCCTGCCGGCATTGATCGCCGCGTAGGCCGCCTCTGCGGCCAGCATGCCCGACTTGATGGCCGTGTGGCTGCCCTTGATGCGCGCGGCGTTGAGGTAACCGGCGTCGCAGCCCACCAGTGCGCCGCCGGGGAACACGGTCTTGGGCAGGCTCAGCAGGCCGCCGGCGGTGATGACGCGCGCGCCGTAACCGATGCGCTTGGCCGGCTTGGCGCCCTCAAAGTACCAGCGGATGTTGGGGTGGGTTTTGAAGCGCTGGAATTCTTCGAACGGACTCAGCCAGGGGTTGGTGTAGTTCAATCCCACGACCAGGCCAATGGAGAGCTTGTTGTCCTCCATGTGGTACATGAAGGAGCCGCCGTAGGTCTGTTCGTCCAGCGGCCAGCCCGTGCTGTGCAGGACCAGACCGGCCTTGTGGCGCGCGGGGTCAATCTCCCACAGCTCCTTGATGCCGATGGCATAGCTTTGCGGGTCTTTGCCTCCGTCCAGCTGGTACTTCGCGATCACCTGCTTGCCCAGGTGGCCGCGCGCGCCTTCTGCGAAGATCGTGTACTTGCCGAGCAACTCCATGCCCAGCTGAAACTCGGGCGTCGGTTCACCGTCCTTGCCAATGCCCATGTTGCCTGTGGCCACGCCCCTGACCGATCCATCCGCCTGGTACAGCACCTCGGCCGCAGCAAAGCCGGGGAAGATCTCCACGCCCAGCGCTTCGGCCTGCTGTGCCATCCAGCGCGTCACATTGGCCAGGCTGATGACGTAGTTGCCGTGGTTGTCAAAGCAGCTTGGCAGCGCAAAACCGGGTGTGCGCCAGGCCGACGTCTCGCTCAGGAACAGCACGATGTCTTCGGTCACGGCCTGGTTCAGCGGGCAGCCGAGCTCCTTCCAGTTGGGAAACAGCTCGTTCATGGCGATCGGGTCCATCACCGCGCCGCTCAGGATGTGGGCGCCGGGCTCGGAGCCCTTCTCCAGCACCACCACCGAAACTTCCGTGCCCTTGGCCGCGGCAAGTTGCTTGAGCCGGATGGCGGTGGCCAGGCCGGCAGGGCCGCCGCCCACCACCACCACGTCGTAGTCCATGCTTTCGCGCGGACCGTGTTGAGCCAGAATTTCTTCAGATGTCATGGAGTTCCCCAAACAGATGCCAAGAAGTGTGCCTGAGAACGGACCTGTTTCGTGTCCGCCGCGCGACCAATTTTATGCGGCGCTGGCGTACCATTGCCGCATCCTTTCATTGTTTTGTGGAGAAGCTCCCCATGGCCTACACCATCGACCTATCAGGCCGCATCGCCTTCATCACCGGCGCCTCCAGCGGCCTGGGTGCGCAATTTGCGAAAACCCTCGCGCGCGCCGGTGCGGCCGTGGTGCTGGCCAGCCGCCGCGTAGACCGACTCAAGGAGCTGCGCGCCGAGATCGAAGGCGAGGGCGGCGACGCGCATGCCTTCGAGATGGACGTGACCGACCACGATTCGATCAAGGCCGCCGTGGCGCGTGCCGAGACCGAGGTGGGCTCGATCGACATCCTGGTGAACAACTCGGGCGTGAGCACGACCCAGCGCATCCAGGATGTGGAAGAAGAGAACTACGACTACGTCTTCGACACCAACGTCAAGGGCGCCTTCTTTGTGGCGCAGGAGGTGGGCAAGCGCATGCTGGCGCGTGCCAAGGGGGCGGCCCCCGGAACCTATACCGGAGGACGCATCATCAACATCGCTTCGATGGCGGGCCTGAAGGTGTTGCCGCAGATCGGCGTGTACTGCATGAGCAAGGCCGCGGTGATCCAGATGACCAAAGCCATGGCGCTGGAGTGGGGGCGCTTCGGCATCAATGTCAACGCCATTTGCCCCGGCTACATCGACACCGAAATCAACCACCACCATTGGGAAACCGATGCGGGCCAGAAGCTGGTCAACATGATGCCGCGCAAGCGCGTGGGCCAACCCGAAGACCTGGATGCGCTGATCGTGCTGCTGGCCAGTGCGCAAAGCCACTTCATCAACGGCGCCGTGATCGCGGCGGACGACGGGTTTGCTCTCTGACACCTTGTGGGACATGGTGTCGGGTTACGCAGCCCTAACCCGACCTGCCTGCTGACGCCGACACCGTAGGTCGGGTTACCCCGCGGACGTAACCCGACAGCGTGGCTCAGGGGCGCAGCACTTTCGCCACCGGGTTCGTGCGCAGCCTGAAGGCATCCGGCATGCCCGAGCCCAGCAGCGGGCGCAGATACATGCGAAAGGCGTCGGTCACGTCGGTGCCGCTCTCGGTGATGAACTCATCTTCCATGGTGCGCGTCTTGCCGGCCACGGCTTCCAGCGGCAGCAGTTCGTAGTCGACCGAGTAGAAACCGGTGCGCTTGATCGCGACGGATCCGCTTCGTTGGCCCCACATGGCGAACTGCACCGCCTTCTCGCCCACCTCGCGCGCCTCGCGCTGGTCCACGTCGGAGACGCAGCCGATGAAGGAGCGCTGCAGGTAGCCGAAGGTGTCGCCGCGCACGCGCTTGATGCCCAGCTTGCTCTTGATCTCTTCGCACAGCAGATCCGCTAGAGCGCCGTTGCCGGAGAGCTGCACGTTGCCGTGGTCATCGTGCTCCACCTGCTTGGCCAGCAGCGTGGCGATCGGTGCGCCCGACGCGTCATGTATGCCCTCGGAGACGGCGATGACGCAGCGCCCCAGGCGCTCGTAAGTGGCTTTCACGTCGGCCAGGAATTTTTCCAGCACGAAGGTGCGCTCGGGCATGTAGATCAGGTGCGGGCCGTCGTCGGAGAACTTCTTGCCCAGGGCCGAAGCGGCAGTCAGGAAACCGGCGTGGCGTCCCATCACGACGCCCACGTACACGCCGGGCAGGGCGGCGTTGTCCAGGTTGGCGCCGGCAAAGGCCTGAGCCACAAAGCGCGCAGCCGATGGAAAGCCGGGCGTGTGGTCGTTGCCGACGAGGTCGTTGTCGATGGTCTTGGGGATGTGGATGCAGCGCAGCGGGTAGCCCGCCTTGTGCGCCTCGGCGCTGACGATGCGCACCGTGTCGGACGAGTCGTTGCCGCCGATGTAGAAGAAGTGGCCGATCTCGTGCGCCTGCAGCACCTTGAAGATCTCCTGGCAGTACTTGATATCGGGTTTGTCGCGCGTCGAGCCCAGGGCGGAGGAGGGCGTGTTCGCCACCATCTCCAGGTTGTGGCTGGTTTCCTGCGTCAGGTGCACGAAGTCTTCGTTGATGATGCCGCGCACGCCGTGGCGCGCGCCGTACACGTGCTCGATGCCGCGATGGCGACGCGCTTCCAGCGCCACGCCCACCATCGACTGGTTGATCACCGCGGTGGGTCCGCCGCCTTGCGCCACAAGAATTTTTCCCGATGCCATTGAAGCTCCTGTTGATGTGAAAGTGTGTCGTGAATTGAACGCCGAAATCGATCCTACCACCGGCGCGGAGTTACCATGGCGTTACCAGCGTCAACTTCCGTCCAAGGCGCGATGGCCCCCGATAACCCGAGCGAGATGCAGCATGAAATTTGAAATTCCCGAGCGCAAGAAGCTGGTGTATGAGATGTCCATCCCGATCCGCTGGGGTGACATGGACGCGATGGGGCACGTCAACAACGGGAGCTACTTCCGCTATCTGGAGACCTGCCGCATCGACTGGATGGGCTCGATCGGCTGCCTGCCCCACGACCAGGGCCAGGGCATGTTGATCGTGAACGCGTTCTGCAACTTCTACCGCCAGCTCGAATACCCGGGCAACGTGCTGATGAAGATGTATTGCAGCGACCCGGCGCGCACCACCTTCGAGACCTGGGTCACGATGGAGCGTGAGGATCAGCCCGGGGTGGTCTACGCCGCCGGGGGCGCCACCACCATCTGGGTCGATTTTTCCCTGCAAAAGGCGCTGCCCCTGCCGGACCACCTGCGCGCCATCGTCAGTGACGATCCGGGTGTGAGCAGCATCGAATAAGCTGTCGGTTCAGCAACATCGCGGAGCACGCATGGCGAACGATCTTTGGCTCAATCTCCCGGTCAGGAGTCTCCCTCGGTCGATCGCGTTCTATGAGGCGATCGGCTTCACGCGCAACCTGGGGCCCGGGAACACCGAATCGTCGGCCTGTTTCCTGGTGGGGGACAAGCGGACGGTGCTGATGCTGTTCCTTGACCCGGTGTTTTCCGGTTTTGCCGGTGCGCCCGTTTCGGATACTGCCCAGGGCGCCGAAATGTTGATCTCGCTGGGTGCGGCGAGCCCGCACGAAGTGGATGCGCTCGCCATCAAGGCGCGTGCGGGGGGCGGTGAGGTCTTTGCCGAGCCGGGCGGTTCTGCAGGCGGCATGTACGGCTGCGGATTGCGCGACCCTGACGGCCACCGCTGGAATGTCCTGCACATGTAGCCGACACGGCGCGAACAGTCGAGCTTTCATTTGATTCGGCGTCAGGGCAGTGGCGGCGCGGCCACGCGTGGCCCCTCGTTGCCCGTGCGGTCAACGGCGCTGATGACCACGCCGCGCGCGGGACCCCACCGCGGGTCGGCGCTCAGGTCGACCAGATCGCGCGTCGCGCTTTGCGAGAAGAAGCGCCAGCCGCTGTCAAAGCGCTTCCACACCGCATACCACTGGGCAGCTGTTCCAGGTCCCGCATGGATCTGCAGGCGCATCGCTCCATCCTGCAGCTGCAGCGTGGGTGCCGCTGGTGCGTCCTGCGCCAGCCAGGGGCTGGCGGGAATCAGCGCGGTCGAGGCGTAGGCCTGCGCCTGCAACAGCTCGCCGATCCCCTGGCGGTTTTGCAGCAGCGCCACCATGCTGAAATGCAGGTGGCCGCGGCTGCCCGAATGCTGCCGGGCAAGCGCAATCTGGTTGAGGATTTCCTGCGCCGGCCAGGACTTGGCCGTGCTGTCGATGCGGCTCGTGTACAGCCCCGGCCAGAGGTGCCGGCCCAGCACGTTCTCCTTGCCCCAGGAGTCCAGCAGCGTGGCAAAGGCCTGGGGCTTTTGCTCGATCGGCCAGTACAGCTGGGGTGCCAGATAGTCGACCCAGCCGTTCGCCAGCCAGGTCTCGGCGTCGGCATAGAGGCTGTCGTATTGGCTGAAACCCGTGATGCCGGGCGCGCGGTGATCCGGCCGGCCCAGGCCGAAGGGGCTGATGCCGAACAGCAGCCAGGGCTTGGTCTGATGCACGTTGCGGTAAAGCGCAGCAATCAGCAGGTTCACCTGGGAGCGACGCCAGTCCGCGCGCGTCAGCGTGCCGCCGCCCTCGAGGTAGCGCGTCCACGCCGGCAGGTCCGGGAAGTCCAGCTCGATCGGGCCTGACGCAGTAGCCGCCGCTCCCGTGGGCGCTGCCACCGGGTAGGGGTAAAAGTAGTCGTCCAGGTGCACGCCATCGAGGTCGTAGCGCTGCACCAGATCGGCCACCACGTCCAGCGTCTGCTGGCGCGCGGCGGGTTCGGCCGGGTCCATCCAGAGCGAGTCGCCGTAGGTCCTGACGGCCTCGGGATGGGTGTTTGAAATGTGCGTTGCGGCCAAGGGCGATCGGGCGCTGGAATGGCGTGCGCGGTAAGGGTTGATCCACGCATGCAGCTGCAGGCCGCGCTCGTGCGCCAGCGCAATCCACAGCGCCAGCGGGTCGTAGAAAGGCTCAGGCGGCTTGCCCTGTTCGCCGCTCAGATACTCCGACCAGGGTTCGAGTGCGCTGGGGTAGATTGCGTCGGCGCCGGGGCGCACCTGCAGCACGATCGCGTTGAGCCTGAGCTGCTGCGCGCGATCCAGGATGGCGACGATTTCGGCCTGCTGCTGCGCCACCGGCAGTGCGCTGCGGCTCGGCCAGTCGATGTTGGCCACTGTGGCCACCCAGGCCGCGCGAAACTCGCGCGGTGCCGGCGGCGGGGCCTCGGCTTGCTGGGTTGTGGGCAGCGTCGTGCAGGCGGCCGTCACCAGCAGCAGCAACAGCGTCCACAGTCGGTTCAAGCCAATGCCTTGCGCACGCTGCCGTCGCATCGAGCCAGCAGCGCCCGCGCCTGCTCCAGCCCCAGCTTCTTCTCGATCATCACGATCGCCAGTTTCACCTGGTAGTCGCAGACCTCCAGCGTGCTGCGGGCCACGGCTTCGTCCACCCCGGTGGCCAGCACCGTGAGGTTGACGCAGCGCCGGTAGAGCTTGGCGTTGGTGGGTTTGACGTCGACCATCAAGTTGCCATGGACCTTGTGCATGCGCACCATCACGGCGCTGGAAAAAGTGTTGAGCGCGATCTTCTGCGCCGTTCCCGCCTTGAGACGCGTGCTTCCGGAAATCAGCTCGGCGCCGGTATCCAGCGTGATGCCGATGTGCGCTTCGCGCGTGACCGCGGCGTCGGGGTTGTTTGCCATGCCGATGGTGAGTGCGCCGGCGGCGCGCGCTGCCGCCAGCGCGCCCAGCACATAGGGCGTTGCGCCCGAGGCTGCCAGCAGCAGCACCACGTCGTTCGCCCCCACCTGGGCCGAGGCGATGTCCGATGCGCCCATCTCCCGGTCATCCTCAGCGCCTTCGACGGCGATATACATCGCCTCCTTGCCCCCGGCCAGCAGCGCCACGGCGCGCTCGTGTGGCCAGGAGAACGTGGGGTACAGCTCCACGCTGTCGAGCACGCCCAGTCGCCCCGAGGTTCCGGCGCCGACGTAGATCAGGCGCCCGCCTTGCAACAACCGCGGCAGCGCCTGCGTCACGGCTTGCGCCAGGGAGTCGCTGGCGGCGCGCACCGCGTTCACGGCCTGGAGCTGGTCGTCCACCAGAGCCTGGACCAGTTCCAGCGGCTCGTAACTGTCAAGTTGCGTGTGATCGGTGCGGACTTTTTCAGTGTTCAGCATGGCGGAATTTCGTACCCTAAAGCCGCGAGTGTAGGGTTTGCGCAGCAGCGGCCTGGATCGCAACCGGCAATCGACGGGGCCGCACGATAATCGCAGCTCGACACCCAACACGGCCACCCGTGGCCGCATTGAATAAGGTCGACCCTGAATCGGCCCACTGAACACACCCTATGAGCACCACTCCAACCACCAACCCGAGCCCGAACTTCAAGGCCGTGCAGATCGCCTCCATCCACAGCGGTCCGCGCCTGCTGGTGCTTGGCGCCGTGCACGGCAACGAGGTCTGCGGAACGCTTGGCATCCAGCGCGTTCTGGCCGAGCTCGACTCGGGCGAACTCAGCCTGGCGCGCGGCAGCGTCAGCTTTGTGCCGGTGACGAATCCTCTGGCCTATCGGTTGGGTCAGCGCAGCGGCGACCGCAATCTGAACCGCAACCTGGCTCCGACCACCGAGCCGAAGGAGTACGAAGACCATATCGCCAACTGGCTGTGCCCGCTGATGGCGCAGCACGACGCACTGCTGGACCTGCACTCGTTTCAGGGCCAGGGCCAGCCCTTCGTCATGGTCGGGCCGCAGGACAATCAGGGAACGCTGGAACCCT
Organism: uncultured beta proteobacterium; assembly: GCA_903838565.1. Lineage (GTDB taxonomy): Bacteria > Pseudomonadota > Gammaproteobacteria > Burkholderiales > Burkholderiaceae_C > CAIKVZ01. The sequence continues at coordinate 16,521 of CAILZB010000096.1, forward strand.
TTGGCCACGCCGCCGACGAAGTCGCTCTGGCGCTGCGCCTGGGCGTGAACCGTTTTGTCGATGGCTGGCTCAGCACCTACGCGCAGGGAGTGGAGACGCGCCGCGCGCGCACGGGCGCAGACGCGAGTCGCCAGGCGCTGCTCAACACCGACGCGCGCTACGGCGTGGGCACGACCGAGTACATGCGCTCGCTGGGCGGCTACGCGCTCACGCTGGAGTGCGGCAACCACGCCGATCCGCAGGCACCTGAGGTGGCCTACCGGGCGATCCGCAACACGCTGGCGCACCTGGGACTGATCGCGGCACCCGCGCCCGAGACGCCAAAGGTGATCGAGGCGCTGAGCATCTACGAAGTGATCGACCGGTTGCACGCGGACGATCGTTTTGCGCGCACCTGGGCCAGTTTCGACCCGCTGGTTCGGGGCGAGCTCATCGGCACGCGCGCCGATGGCACGCCGGTGCTGGCGCCCGACGACGGCTACATCCTGTTTCCCGCGGCCTTGGCACAAGCCGGGCAGGAATGGTTCTATCTGGCCAGGGCAAGCAAGCGGCTATGAATCCCGATTGGTTGATACCCCGGTGGAACGCTCCGGCGGGCGTGCGTGCCGTGTGCACCACCCGCGTCGGTGGCGTCAGTGCGGCGGCTGCCTTTTCCAGCATGAACCTGGGTGAGCATGTGGGCGACGATGCCGCTTCGGTGGCAGCGAACCGGGCCGCCCTGGGACGGACGTTGGGCGTGCGGCCGGTGTTTTTGCAGCAGGTGCACGGTGCACAAGTGGCCGTACTCAATGCCGGCGCGACCGATGGCGTATCGGCCGATGGCTGCGTCAGTGCCGAGCGCGGTCTGGCCTGCACCATCATGGTGGCGGACTGCCTGCCGGTGCTGATGACGACGCGCTCGGGCCAGGTCGTCGCCGCGGCCCATGCGGGCTGGCGCGGATTGGCAGCCGGCGTGCTGGAGGCCACGTTGGCGCAATTGTGGCGCCAGACCCGGGTGAAATCGGGTGGCGCCGGGCCGACACCGCAGGACACCCTGGTCTGGCTCGGGCCCTGCATCGGGCCGCGGGCCTTCGAGGTCGGCCCCGAGGTGCGTGAGGCCTTCGTGGCGCGCCAACCACAGGCCGCTGAATTTTTTGCGCCGCTCGCGGCGGGCAAGTGGCTCGCCAACCTGCCGGCGCTGGCTCGCCTGCGCTTGCAGTCGACGGGAATTGAGCAGATTGAAGGCAACGACGGCAGCGCGCCCTGGTGCACCGTGGGCCAGACCGAAAGATTCTTTTCACACCGGCGCGATCGCGTCAGCGGCCGAATGGCGGCCTGTATCTGGCTGGAGTGAGTCCCGGGAAACATTGGAGAATGCGAGGGCGCTATCCTTTTGAGTCAGTTAGGCGAAGGGGCCAACGGGGATACTCGCACCATCTATAGTCTGTCTTTCAGGTTCAGGAGTCACCGTGCAACAGGATCAATTCAAATTATTTGCTCAGTCCGCAGAGCAGTTTCAGCACAGCTTTGGCGACGCATGGCAAAAGGCGATGCAGTCTTTTCAGGGGCTGAACTTCCCCCAAGCTGGGTCGAAAGCCGGCGCTGCGCCAGCCCCGGCGCTGAAATTCGATGCCGATAAAGTGCAAGCCCTGCAACAACAATACCTGGAAGACGCCGCCGAACTTTGGAACCAGAGCCTACACGGCGTGCCCGAGGTCAAGGACAAGCGCTTCTCGGCTGAAGCCTGGGGCGGCAACCCGATGGCGGCGTTTTCGGCAGCGACCTACCTGCTCAATTCCCGCACCCTCATGGGTTTGGCCGACGCGGTCGAGGCCGACAAGAAGACCCGGGTCAAGATCCGTTTTTCACTGGAACAGGTGCTGGCCGCCAGTGCGCCGAGCAACTTCATGGCCTTCAACGTTGACGCCCAGAAAAAGGCGATCGAGACCCAGGGCGAAAGCATCGCCAAGGGTATGCAAAACCTGCTGCACGACATCGAGCAGGGCCATGTCTCGATGACGGACGAGAGCCAGTTCGAGGTTGGCAAGAACGTGGCCACGACCGAGGGCTCGGTGGTGTTCGAGAACGAACTGTTCCAGCTGCTCGAATACAAGCCGCTCACGGCCAAGGTGTATGAGAAGCCCTTTCTGCTGGTGCCGCCCTGCATCAACAAGTTCTACATCCTGGACCTGCAACCCGACAACTCGCTCATCCGGTACGCGGTGGAGCAGGGTCACCGGACATTTGTCGTGAGTTGGCGCAATCCGGATGAGTCACTGGCACACAAGACCTGGGACAACTACATTCAGGACGCCGTCATCAAGGCGATCTCGGTGGTGCAGGAGATCAGCGGCGCCAAGCACATCAACGCCTTGGGCTTTTGCGTGGGCGGAACCATGCTGGGAACGGCGCTGGCGGTGCTGGCGGCGCGCGGCGAGAAACCGGTGTCCAGCGCCACCTTTCTCACGACCTTCCTGGACTTTTCCGACACCGGCATTCTGGACGTCTTCATCGACGAGTCCTTCGTCAGCGCCAAGGAGCAGCAACTGGGCCAGGGCGGCTTGATGAAGGGCCAGGACCTGGCGTCCACCTTCGCCTTCCTTCGTCCCAACGACCTGGTCTGGAACTACGTCGTGGGCAACTACCTCAAGGGCGAGACGCCACCGCCCTTTGACCTGCTGTATTGGAACTCGGATTCGACCAATCTGCCCGGCCCCTACTACGCCTGGTACCTGCGCAACACGTATCTGGAAAACAATCTGGTCAAGCCCGGCAAAGCCGTCGTCTGCGGCGAGAAGGTGGACCTGCGCAAGGTCGATATTCCGGTCTACATCTACGGCTCGCGCGAGGACCACATCGTCCCGATCTCCGGTTCCTACGCCAGCACGCAATGCCTGCCCGGCAAGAAGCGCTTCGTGATGGGGGCGTCGGGCCATATCGCTGGCGTCATCAACCCGCCGGCGAAGAACAAGCGCAGCCACTGGATCGGTCCGGCTGACAAATTCCCCGCCGACGTGAACGACTGGATTGCCAAGGCCAAGGAACACCCGGGCAGCTGGTGGACCGACTGGTCGCAATGGCTCAAGGGCAACGCCGGAAAACAGATCGCCGCACCCAAGACCTACGGCAAGGGAAAATACAAGGCCATCGAGCCGGCACCGGGCCGCTACGTTCTGGTCAAGGCATAATTTTTTTACTACAACAGGAGCATCCATGCAAGACATCGTCATCGTTTCCGCCGCCCGTACCGCCGTCGGCAAATTCGGCGGAACCCTCGCCAAGACCCCCGCGCCCGAACTCGGCGCCATCGTCATCAAGGCCTTGCTGGAACGCTCGGGCGTGCCGGCCGACCTGATCGGCGAGGTCATCATGGGCCAGGTGCTGGCCGCGGGCCAGGGCCAGAACCCGGCGCGCCAGACCGTGCTCAAGAGCGGGCTGAACCAGTCGATTCCGGGCCTGACCATCAACGCCGTGTGCGGCTCGGGCCTGAAGGCCGTGATGCTGGCGGCACAGTCCGTGGCCTACGGCGACTCCGAGATCGTGATCGCGGGCGGCCAGGAAAACATGAGTGCCTCGCCCCACGTGCTGATGGGCTCGCGCGACGGCCAGCGCATGGGCGACTGGAAGATGATCGACTCGATGATCGTCGACGGCCTGTGGGACGTGTACAACCAGTACCACATGGGCATCACCGCCGAGAACGTGGCGAAGAAGTTCGGCATCACGCGCGAAATGCAGGACGCGCTGGCCCTGGCCAGCCAGCAAAAGGCCGCTGCTGCCCAGGACGCCGGCAAGTTCAAGGATGAGATCGTTCCGGTGAGCATCGCGCAGAAGAAGGGCGACCCCATCGTCTTCTCGGCCGACGAATTCCTGAACCGCAAGAGCAACGCCGAGGTACTGGCGGGCCTGCGTCCCGCGTTCGACAAGGCTGGCGGCGTGACCGCGGGCAATGCCTCGGGCATCAACGACGGCGCGGCCGCCGTGATGGTCATGACCGCGGCCAAGGCCGCTGCGCTGGGCCTCACGCCGCTGGGCCGCATCGCCAGCTTTGCCACCACGGGTCTGGACCCGGCGCAGATGGGCATGGGCCCGGTGAGCGCTTCGCGCAAGGCACTGGAGCGTGCCGGCTGGAAGCCTCAGGATCTGGACCTGCTGGAAATCAATGAAGCCTTCGCCGCGCAGGCTTGCGCAGTGAACAACGAAATGGGCTGGGACACGAGCAAGGTCAACGTGAACGGCGGCGCCATCGCCATTGGGCACCCCATCGGTGCGTCCGGCTGCCGTATCCTGGTGACGCTGCTGCACGAAATGCAGCGCCGCGACGCCAAGAAGGGCATTGCCTCGCTGTGCATCGGCGGCGGCATGGGCGTGGCGCTGACGATCGAGCGCTGAGCCGCTTGGGGTTTTCCTCTGCGGCGCACGCAGAGGAGTGAAGTACCATCTGGGCAAAGGATTTTTTGCCCCATGACATGTGCTCCCAAACCCTGAGCCGCGTTGCCGTCGCCGCTTTGCTGGCGCTCAGCGCTGGCTGGTCTCAAGCCGAGGCGCCGCTTTGCACGCTCGGGCGCAAGCAGTCGCCCATCGACATCGTGGCGCCGGTCAGACAAAAGCTGCCGGCGCTGGATTTTCAGTATCGCGAAGTGCCGCTGAAGATCGCCAATGACGGCCACACGGCGCGCGTGCGATTCTCCAAGGCCGGTGTACTCAAGATTGGCCACGAGTCCTACACGCTGCAGCAGTTTCACTTTCATACTCCCGGTGGCGACCGCATCGCGGGCGAGGAGTTCCCGATGGCGGCGCACCTGCTGCACAAGAGTGCGTCGGGGCAATTGCTCGCCGTCGTGGTGCTGTTTCGATTGGGCCGCGAGAACCCGGCGCTGGCGGCGCTGTGGCCCCGAATTCCTCTGAAGGCCGACGGCGATCATCTGGTGGCAGGCGTGAGCGTCAGCGCCGCGCAGTTGCTGCCTGCGCAGCGCGGCTATTACCGCTACCCCGGGTCATTGACGGCCTCGCCTTGCACCGAAGGCGTGACCTGGCTGGTGCTGAAGACCCCGCTGGAACTGTCGGCTGAGCAACTGAAATCCTGGCGCGCGCGCTTTGCCGACAACATGCGCTCGCCCCAGCCGCTGCAGGGTCGGGTGGTGCAGGAGGGGTCTTGAGTTTGCGTCGCCTGGGCACTTCGCTGCTGCTGGCCTGTGGGGTCCTGGGTGCAGGTGCAACGCCTCAGCAGACCCTGGTGGTGGCGGCTTTCCCCGCCGTGGACGAGATCATTCGGGCGGCGCTTCCCGCGTTCAAGCGCGAGCATCCCGAAGCCCAGGTTCGCGTGCTGAGCCGCAGCTTCGAGGACCACCATACGGTGCTGGTCACGGCGCTGTCGACGGCGAGCAATCTGCCCGACGTGATGGTGTTGGAAGAGGGCTATATCGGACGTTTTGCGGCGGGGGCACGTCTGGTGGACTTGTCGCAGGAGCCCTATCTGATCAAGCAGCAGCAGGCACGCTTTGCCCCTTTCGCTTTTTCCCAGGCCACGGCGCCTTCCGGCGCTGTCGTGGCCGTACCGTCGGACATCGGGCCAGGAACCTTGCTGTACCGGGTCGACGTGCTCAAGGCCGCAGGCGTGACCGAAGCCGAGCTGACGCAGTCGTGGGATTCCTACATCGCCGCCGGCGTCAAGATCAAGGCCGCCACCGGCGTCAGCCTGCTGCCGCATGCGCGCAACCTCGCAGAAATCATGATGCGCGCCGGCATTCAGCCCGGAGACGGGCAGTATTTCGGCGCGAACAACCAGGTTCTGGTGGAGTCGCCCCGATTTGTGCAGGCCTTTGAATGGGCGCTCAGGCTGCGCAAAATGAATCTGGACGCAGGGCAGACCGCGTGGAGCGCTGGCTGGATGGATGCGATCCAGCACGCGAAGGTGGCCACCGTCATGTCGGGCGCCTGGATGCAAGGGCATTTCGCCCACTGGGTGGCGCCCCAGGGAAAAGGACTGTGGCGTGCGGCCCAGCTTCCGCAAGCCAGCTGGAACACCTGGGGTGGAACTTTCTACACCATCCCCAAGGGCAGCAAGAACAAGAAACTGGCTTGGGAGTTCATCCGGTTCATGACCATGAACGCGCCCGTGCAGCTCAACGCCTTCAAGTCCCAGGCCGCCTTTCCCGCTTTGCTGGAGGCTTATCAGGACGAATTCTTCGATCAACCGATTGATTACCTGGGCGGGCAAAGGGCGCGTCTGCTGTGGCGCGAAGCGGCCAAGCACATCGCGCCTGTGGCCGTGCACGAACTTGACCTGGAAGCGCGCATCGTCGTGAGCAACGAGTTGAACAAGGTGCTGGATCAGGGCAAGGCCATCGCCCCGGCCCTGCATGACGCCCGTTTGACGCTGGAGCGCCTGCTGCGCAGCGGCGCCGCCCAACCATGACTGCGCCATCACGCCCTGCGCTGCCTGGGCGCGTGCTGCTGTCCGTCCTGGGACTGGTCGCGATGGCGCTGGGCTGCACGGTGTTCATCGCCGCCAGCTTGATTCAGCGCGCCAGGGACGCCAGCCTGACCCAGGCGCAGGAGCAGGTGGCGCGTTTTGCCACAGGTGCGCGCACCGGGCTCGACCGCAGTCTGCTGGGGGTGGACGTGCTGCTGGCCTCGGTGGACGACTTGCTGATTTCGGTCCAGATCCAGGGGCACCCGATGGTTGGGCAGCAGGTCGGTGCGCTGCTGCGCAGCGGTGTGGAGCAGGCCATGCTGGTGCGCAGCGTCACGGTGTTGACCACCGACGGAGCCGTCATCGCCTCGACCGACGTCGACGCGCCCGCGCTGGCGCTGCCTCAGGGGTTCCTGCAACGGGTGCTGCAAAGCGCGCTGTACACGGTCCTGGTGAGCGACCCGGTGCGGGTGGGGGAGGACGCGCAGCGGATGCTCTACTTTGCGCGCACCGTCAAACTCGCCGACGGCGGCAAGTGGGTCACGGTGGCCCAGGTGCCCGTGGATCTGCTGACGACGATCATGGTTCAGGGTACGGGTGCCAGCGGCCTGGAAGTCACGCTGGAACGCAGTGACGGAAAGGTTCTCGCGAGTGCTCCGGAAACGCTCGCCAACGCTGCTGGCGCGTCCGAATCCCTGGAGGACCTGTTGGCGGCAGGGACGGTCGAGCAAAGGCACAGTCGATTGAGCGGGGCCGAGGCCCTCGTCACGGCGCGACGCACGCTGTATCGGAGCCTGTGGCTCACCACCGCGCTGCCTCTGGAGCGCGCCCTTGAGCACTGGGAATACGAACGCAGGGTCATTCTCGGTGCCGCGTCCGTGGTGATCGCGCTGATCTTGCTGGGCGGCGCTTTCGCGCTTTGGTATTTGTCGCGCCTGGGGCGGGCCAACGCCATCCTGGCCGAATCCAAGCAGGTGCTGGATCGGGCCCTGAATTCCATGACCAGCGGCTTCTTCCTGCTGGACTCGCAAAACCGGCTGGTCCACTGGAACCAGCGCTACGAGCAGATCGTCCCCGGCTTGAAAGGCCGATTGAAGCCGTTGATGTCGTTTCGGGATGCATTTGCACTGGTGGCGCGCGAAGCCTTGCCCGATGCCGACGCACAGGCCCGCAGCGCCTGGATGCAGGAGCGTGAAACACACCTTCTGGGAGGCCAGGGGCAGAAGGAAATACGCTATCCCAACGGGCAATTGGTTCAGGTTTCACTGCAGCGCACACCCGACGGCGGCACCGTCTGCGTGATCCACGACGTGACCGAGGAACGCAAGGACCAGGTCAGCCTGCGCATCGCCGCGATCGCCTTCGAGTCTCAGGAAGGCATGCTGGTGACCGACGCGCAGCGCCGCATCCTGCGCGTGAACAAGGCGTTTTGCGACATCACGGGCTACAGCGCCGAAGACGTCATGGGGAACAACCCGCGGCTGTTGAGTTCTGGCAGGCACGATGCCGCGTTTTATCGCGCGATGTGGCAGAGCATCGCTGACACCGGCAGCTGGCAAGGCGAGATTCTGAACCGGCGCAAAGGCGCTCAGGTGTTCCCCGTGCACCTGACGATCACGGCGGTGAAAGACGATGCGGGCATGGTGACCCACTACGTCGCCACCATGCTCGACATCACCCAGCGCAAGGCGGCGGCCGAAGAAATTGAGCGGCTGGCGTACCACGACCCGCTCACCGGCTTGCCAAATCGCCGCTTGTTAATGGATCGCTTGCAGCAGGCTCTGGCTTCAAGCGCGCGCACCGGGCGCAATGGCGCCTTGCTGTTTCTGGATCTGGACCACTTCAAGGTGCTCAACGACACCTTGGGGCATGACTTTGGCGACTTGCTGCTGGGCCAGGTGGCGCAGCGCCTGAGCAGTGCGGTGCGCGAAGGCGATACCGTGGCGCGCCTGGGGGGCGATGAGTTCGTGGTGTTGCTGGAGGATATGAGTGAACAGGCGATCGAGGCCGCCGAACAGAGCAAGAACGTGGGCGAGAAGGTGCTTTCCCAATTGAGTCAACCGTACGGCATCGCGTCCCGCCACCACCACAGTTCGTGCAGCATCGGCGCCGTGCTGTTCAACGGGCAACATCAGTCCGTGGATGAATTGTTGAAGCAGGCCGATCTGGCCATGTACGACGCGAAGACCGCCGGTCGCAACGCCTTGCGCTTCTTCGACCCGCAGATGCAAGCCTCGGTTTCCGCCCGCGCGGACATGGAACGCGAACTGCGCGTCGCGCTGGCCGAGCAGCAGTTTGTCCTGCACTACCAGCCGCAGGTGACACATCAGGGCCAGGTCGTGGGCGCCGAGGCCTTGATCCGCTGGCAGCATCCGCGCCGTGGCCTGGTGTCACCCATGGAATTCATTCCCCTGGCCGAGGAAACAGGGCAGATCTTGCCCATCGGTCTGTGGGTGCTGAAGAGCGCCTGCGCGCAACTCAAGCACTGGGAGTCTGTCGCAGGCGCGCGCGCATGGCGCATCGCAGTGAATGTCAGCGCGCGCCAGTTTCACCAGACCGACTTTGTCGCGCAAGTGGTGGCGGTGCTGCAGCAAACGGGAGCGCGACCGCAGCTGCTCAAGCTTGAGCTCACGGAAAGCGTGGTGTTGAACGACGTGGCTGACGCCAGCGCCAAGATGAACACGCTCAAGGCACTGGGCGTGAGCTTCGCACTGGACGACTTCGGCACCGGGCAATCTTCATTGTCCTATCTGACGCAATTGCCGCTGGACCAACTCAAGATCGACCAGAGTTTCGTGCGCCATATGGACGTGAGGCCGAACGACGCACTGATGGTGCAGACCATCATCGGCATGGCGCACAACCTGGGGCTGGAGGTCATCGCCGAGGGCGTGGAGACGCAGGCACAGCGCGCCTTGCTGGAGCAGCACGGCTGCACCCTGTATCAGGGCTATCTGTTTGGCCGGCCCGTGCCGCTGCAGGAGTTCGAGCGCAGCCTTTCCTGACCGGATGTTTGACGCCTTGCGGAGCGTCTTTTCGGTTGATTCGGTGCCCGGCCTGCGCATCACGGAAATACTGTGTCATGTCAAGGAATAGTCCACATTTTTGTGGAAAATGGCGCGGTCACAATGCTTCCTGCAGTGCGACGGAAAATGAAAGAACCCATGCGTCAAACAGTATCCTTTTCCCGAACTTCACGTGCTGCTTTGTTGTTGGCCCTGGGCTTGACGGCACTCACGGCGCTGGCCGAGGACGGCGCGCGTCCAAGCACGCCAGCCGTGGCCGGAACGCCGGTCAAGGTCACGGCCGAGATGACGGGCGCGGGCATCGTCTCCAGCGGTGTGGCGCCGCTGCCGATTCCTCCGGTCACTGGCAGCCGCAAGAACCCCGTGCCGTCCTGGGGCAAGCCGCTGCCGTACCCGGTCGTGATCGCCGACCGACGCAACAACCGCTTGATCGAGATTGCGCCCGACAAGAGCATCGTCTGGGAGTTTGTCTCTCCCAGTCTGGCGGTGTACCGGGGCAACGAGGATGTGAATTTCTCCGCCGACGGCAAGACGCTGGCGGTGAGCGAAGAGGACAACTTCGACATCCACCTGGTCGACTACGAGAAGAAGGCGCTGACCTGGACCTATGGCACGCCCGACACCAAAGGCAAGGGGCCAGGCTTTTTGAATTATCCCGACGACGCGCACATGCTGGCCGACGGCAAGGTCATCACCGCCGACATCCGCAACTGCCGCATCATCATCGTCGACCCCAAGACCGACCAGATCACCACGCAGTGGGGCACGCCGGGCAAGTGCCGGCACAAGCCGCCGCATGAACTCGCGCACGCCAACGGCGCCACGCCGCTGGAGAACGGCGACATCCTGGTGACGGAGATCTCCGACGCCTGGATCTCGCGCATCACGCGCGAGGGCAAGGTGCTGTGGAGCGTGAAGGCGCCCAACATCCGCTACCCGTCGGACGCCTTTATGACGGTGGACGGCAAGCAGGTGATCGTAGCGGACTTCTGGAAACCCGGCCGCGTCGTGATCTTCGACCCGGCCACGCGCAAGATCAGCTGGGAGTATTTCGTCAAGGAAGGCGAGGGCATGCTGGACCATTCCAGCATTGCACGCGAGTTGCCCGACACCCACGACATCTTCATTGTGGACGATCTGCACGACCGCGTCATGGTGATTGACCGTCAGAGCAAGAAGATCATCTGGCAATACGGAGAGAAGCTGGTCAAGGGGCACAAGCCAGGCCTGTTGTTCTACCCTGACGGCTTCGACATCGATGTGTTCCGCGACTGGAAGGCGGCATTGGGCAAGCGCTGAAGCGGCATTGACGGGCCAACCACGTGTGTCGGGTTACACCACGTTAACCCGACCTACGAACTTTGTAATCGGTCGGCCTGGGTGTTTTCCGCAAGCCAGGCGACAGAATTTGCCGCTACAGTTCGCATTGGTACGACATATTTTCAATAAAGGAGCAAGACCATGAGTCAAAAAGTAGCTTACGTCACCGGCGGCATGGGTGGCATCGGAACCGCCATTTGCCAGCGCATGAGCAAGGAAGGCTTCACCGTGATCGCGGGTTGCGGCCCCACGCGTGACCACGCCAAGTGGATTGCCGAGCAGGCGGCGCTGGGTTATACGTTTCACGCCTCCGTGGGCAACGTGGGCGACTGGGAGTCCACGGTTGCGGCCTTTCAGAAAGTCATGGCCGAGCACGGCCGCGTCGATGTGCTGGTGAACAATGCCGGCATCACGCGCGACGGACAGTTCCGCAAGATGAGCAAGGCCGACTGGGATGCGGTGATCTCCACCAACCTCGACAGCATGTTCAACGTCACCAAGCAGGTGATCGAAGGCATGATCGAGCGCACCTGGGGTCGCATCATCAACATCAGCTCGGTCAACGGCCAAAAGGGCCAGTTCGGCCAGACCAACTACTCCACCGCCAAGGCCGGCTTGCACGGCTTCACCATGGCGCTGGCGCAGGAAGTCGCTTCCAAGGGCGTCACGGTCAACACCGTGAGCCCGGGCTACATCGGCACGGAGATGGTCAAGGCCATCCGCCCCGAAGTGCTGGAAAAGATTGTCGGCACCGTTCCGGCTAAACGCCTGGGGACGCCGGAAGAGATTGCCTCCATCATTGCCTGGCTGGCGTCGGACGAAGGTGGCTACGCCACGGGCGCCGACTTCTCGGTCAACGGTGGCCTGCACATGGGCTGATCCCCCGCGTCGAAGCTTCTGTGCTTCGATCCAGACCCCGCTGCGGCGGGGTTTTTCATTGGCGCTGCGCTTTCATTTGGTTGCGATCATTACACCGGGGGTGGCGCTTCTTTTCGGCCTGGCTGGCATCATGGCTTCAACCAAGCGGAGCCACATGAGATGAGCATTTACCTTCACCAGCAATTGAGCCTTTTCGCCGGCGTGGGCCTGAACCTGTGTCGATCCGGCGGCCAGACATCGGCCGCCATCCCCGGTGCCAGCATGAAGCTGAGCGATCGCGCCGCCCTGGCAGCGCGTCGCAAACTGGCCGGCTTCAGCCGCCTGGCTGACCAGCGTGCAGCGGGCACCCCTGTCGATGCTGGCGGCCGGAGTCAAGCCAATTAGTTCCGCTTGAAACCGCTGCTGCGCTGGCGCTTTCGCCGACGCAGCATGAAATTCCTCGAAGGCGTCGTTGCTATCATCGCTACACTGCCGATGGTGGCAGGAAGCGCCGTAACCCTTTTCGAGGACCCCCAATGAATGCAAAGAAATTTCGCCTGGTGACCCGCAGTGATTTCGACGGCCTGGTGTGCGCCGTGCTGTTGAATGAGCTGGACCTGATCGACGAAATTTCCTTTGTCCACCCCAAGGACATGCAGGATGGCAAGATCGCCATCACCGAGCGCGACATCACCACGAATCTGCCGTACGTGGCCGCCGCGCACATGGTGTTTGATCACCACGAATCGGAAACCGTGCGCAACACCGGCGAGCGCAAGAACCACATCATTCTGGCCGATGCGCCGTCGGCCGCGCGCGTGGTCTACAACTATTACGGTGGCAAGCCCGCCTTCCCGCGCGTCACCGACGCCATGATGGATGCGGTGGACAAGGCCGATTCGGCGCAATTCAGCCGCGATGAGATCCTCAACCCCGCCGACTGGCCGCTGTTGAACTTTCTGATGGATTCGCGCACCGGCCTGGGCCGCTTTCGCGATTTCCGCATCAGCAATTACACGCTGATGATGGACCTGATCAAGTACTGCGCGAACCACGGCATCGACGAAATCCTGACGCTGCCCGACGTCAAGGAGCGGGTGGATATCTATTTCGCCAGCGTCGACAAGGCCAAGGAGCAGATCCAGCGCTGCACCACGGTGCACAAGAATCTGGCGGTGCTGGACCTGCGTGGCGAAGAGACCATCTGGGCGACCAACCGCTTCATGATCTACGCGCTGTTTCCCCAGACCAACATCTCGATCCACGTGCTGTGGGGCGTGCAGAAGAGCAATACGGTGTTCGCCACCGGCAAATCGATCCTGGACCGCAGCAGCAAGACGAATGTGGGCGAGCTGATGCTGTCCTATGGCGGCGGCGGGCACAACGCGGCCGGCACTTGCCAGGTGGCCAACGACCAGGCGGCCACCGTGTTGCAGGCGTTGATCACGCGCATCAACCAGGACGGTTGATCAATCGGCGGACACACACGCGGATTGCGCCAGCGCCACCAGCTGGCCGCCCGCGTCCTGCACCCAGCCCACCACCTGCACGCGCTGCGGCTGCGTGCCCTCGGGCAAGTTCATGGGGCGCGACTCGATCAGCCGCAACTGACCCGAAGGCATGTGAGCCAGATCCCAGGAAGTCACCAGCATGTTGCGCACCAGATTTCGGGCGATGGGCGTGCCATCGCTGCCTGCGGGAATCGGCTCCATCAGCAGCAGCACCGCGGTCCAGGGGCCGCCGCTGGCGGGCGTGAGTTCAATGGACGTGCCGACGTAGTTCGCCAGCGCCGGTCCGCGCGCGACCCGAACGCTGCGGCGGTTCGCCGTCAGCGATGGGCCTTGCAGTGACCACGCCTTCGGTGCGGCGGCATGCAGCATGTCCAGCCGCACCAGCGCGTCGCGCGTGGCCGCGGCGGACAACGGCGCATCATCGCCGCTGGCGCCGGGAACGATCCAGTCCAGCACCAGGGTGTCGGCGCTGGTCAGCTGCTGGCTCGCTTCGGGCGCTCTCCAGCAGTCCTCGCAATCGGCACTGATGAATCGTTCGGCCAGCGCCAGCGGCGTGGGCTGGCTGTCGCTCGAGCAGACCGACTGGGCTTGCGCCAGAGCCGCGCTGGCGGCAACGATCAGGGTGGTGAGTAACTTCATGGGCTCCAAGCTTCCTACAATCGACGCATGTTCACAGAAGTCGCGCCAGATTCCCCTCTCTTACACCACCTCAATCCGGAGCAGCTTGCGGCCGTCACCTTGCCCCCCGAGCACGCGCTGATCCTGGCCGGCGCCGGCTCAGGAAAAACACGGGTGCTCACTACCCGCATCGCCTGGCTGCTGCAGACGGGGCAGGTCACGCCCGGCGGCGTGCTGGCCGTGACCTTCACCAACAAGGCCGCCAAGGAGATGATGACACGGCTTTCGAGCATGCTGCCGGTGAATGTGCGCGGCATGTGGATCGGCACCTTTCATGGCCTGTGCAACCGTTTTTTGCGCGCGCACTACAAGTTGGCCAATCTGCCGCAGAGCTTCCAGATCCTGGACACGCAGGACCAGCTCAGCGCCATCAAACGCCTGTGCAAGCAGTTCAGCGTGGACGAGGAACGTTTTCCGCCGAAGCAATTGCAGTGGTTCATCGCCGGCTGCAAGGAAGACGGCCAGCGCGCCAAGGACGTGATCGCCACCGATCCGGACACGCGCAAGAAAGCCGAGATCTACGCGCTGTACGAAGACCAGTGCCAGCGCGAAGGCGTGGTCGATTTCGGCGAGCTGATGCTGCGCAGCTACGAACTGCTGCGCGACAACGATCCGATCCGCGAGCACTACCAGCGACGCTTTCGCCACATCCTGATCGACGAGTTTCAGGATACCAACAAGCTGCAGTACGCCTGGATCAAGATGCTGGCCGGCGACGCACAGGGTGCGGAGTTTGCCAGCCGCAACTGCGTGCTGGCCGTGGGCGACGACGACCAGAGCATCTATGCGTTTCGCGGTGCGCGCGTGGGCAACATGGCCGATTTCGTGCGCGAATTCCATGTGCGACATCAGATCAAGCTGGAGGAAAACTACCGCAGCGGAAGCAACATCCTGGACACCGCCAACGAGCTCATCAGCCACAACAGCAAGCGCCTGGGGAAGAACCTGCGCACCTCGCAAGGGCCGGGCGAACCGGTGCGCGTCTATGAATCGACCAGCGACTTTGCTGAAGCGCAGTGGATGGTGGACGAGATGCGCCAGCTGGTACGAGAAGGCCACGAGAGAAAAGAGATTGCCGTGCTCTACCGCTCCAACGCACAGAGCCGCGTGATCGAAACTTCGCTCTTCAATGCCGGCATGCCGTACCGCGTGTATGGCGGCCTGCGCTTTTTCGAGCGCGCCGAGATCAAGCATGCGCTGGCCTATCTGCGCCTGCTGGAGAACCCGCGCGACGACACCAGTTTCCTGCGCGTGGTGAACTTTCCGGCGCGCGGCATCGGTGCGCGCAGCCTGGAGCAGCTGCAGGACGCGGCGCGCGCCATGGGCTGTTCGCTCAGCGATGCGGTCAGCGCCGTGAGCGGAAAGGCGGGCGGAAATCTGGGCGCCTTTGTCGCCAAGATCGACGTGCTGCGCGAGCAGACCCAGGGCCACACGCTGCGCGAGATCATCGAGCTGGTGCTGGAACACAGCGGCCTGATCGACTTCTACAAGGCCGAGAAGGAGGGCGCGGACCGGGTGGAGAATCTGGAAGAACTGGTGAACGCGGCCGAGAGCTTCGTCACCCAGGAAGGCTTCGGCCGCGATGCCGTGGCGCTGCCGGTGGACGAGCTGGGCGTGCCGCTCACGCAAAGTCCGGTGAGTCAGGGGCTCGATCCCGACGCCGCACCCGACGCCGAAACCGGGGAGACGCTGTCACCGTTGGCGGCCTTCCTCACGCACGCCGCTTTGGAGTCGGGCGACAACCAGGCGCAGGCCGGGCAGGACGCTATCCAGCTCATGACCGTGCACTCGAGCAAGGGCCTGGAGTTCGACTGCGTGTTCATCAGCGGTCTGGAGGAGGGGTTGTTTCCGAACGAGAGAGCGCTGAGCGAGCGCGAAGGTCTGGAAGAAGAACGCCGCCTCATGTACGTGGCCATCACGCGGGCCAGGAAGCGCCTGTACCTGAGCCACTCGCAAACGCGCATGCTGCATGGCCAGACGCGCTACAACCTGAAGAGCCGCTTCTTCGATGAACTGCCCGAAGGCGCGCTAAAGTGGATCACGCCCAAGCACGCCGGCTTCGGTTCGGGCGCAGGGTTCACGCCGAATGCGAATGCCGGCTTTCGACGCGAGTCCGCCTATGGCAGTTATGACAAGGTGATGCCGAGTTTCCCCAGCCCTGCCGTCCCGGTGCAAAAGGCGGCTCCCGGCCACGGCCTGCGCGCACACATGAAGGTGTTCCACAACAAGTTCGGCGAAGGCACGGTGCTCACGCTGGAGGGCGTGGGCGACGAGGCCCGCGCCCAGATCAACTTCCCGCGCCACGGCGTGAAATGGCTGGCGCTGAGCGTGGCGAAGTTGACGCCTGTGGCGTGACGATTCAACCGAAACGACATGGAAGAACTGTTGATCGTTGCTGTTCAGTTTCTGTTCGAGTTGGCGTTCAACGTGCTCGTCGATCTGACCTTCGAATGGCCATTTAGAAACCGCAATCGACCCGAGCCGGACGCTATTTTGGTATGGTGCGTGGTGTGGTTTGGACTTGGATGTTTGATCGCAGGGGCCTCATTGATCGTCCTGAGCCACAGTGTTATTTCTGTGCCGGCGCTTCGCATCGTCAACCTGGTGGCATCTCCGGTCACTGCGGCCTTACTTTCGAAAGCAATTGCCCGGCGGCGCGCGCGGACCAACGGGTTCATCGTCCCGCGCAACCATTTCTGGATGGCGTTCTGGTTTACGCTGGGATTGGCGCTGGTGCGGTTTGCCTACGCCAAGCACACCTGAACTCTCGCAAGCGATCGATTTGGAAGCGTAAAGTCGCACATTGGAATTTACCTGGACTTGATGGCTCCCTTGACGATGCGAAACCTTCTCCTTCAATCAAAATTTTGTCGTCTGGCAGCGTGCATTTCGCTTGCTGTCATTGTGACTGCCAGCCACGCCGCCACCCAATCCATCCATCCCTGCCGCGTTCCGGGTTTTCACACCGAAGTGCAGTGCGGTGTGCTGCAACGCGCGCTGGATCCGGCGCGTCCTTCCGGCACACAGATCGACGTGCACTACGTGGTGGTGCCGGCGCTGGCGCGGCGCAAGCTGGCCGACCCGGTGTTCTTTCTGGCGGGTGGTCCGGGGCAGAGCGCGATTGGCGTGGCGCCGATGGTCGCGCAGCAGATGAGCCGCCTGAACAACCGGCGCGATCTGGTGTTCGTGGACCAGCGCGGCACCGGCAGATCAGCGCCGCTGATGTGCGATGAAGACAGCAAGGCGACGCTCTCGCAGCTGCTGGACCGCAAGCGCCACGACGTCCTGCTGCAGCAATGTCTGGCGCAGTTGCAGAAACTGCCCTATGGCGACCTGCGCTTTTTCACCACCACGCTGGCGATGCAGGACGTGGACGCGGTGCGCCAGGCGCTGGGCGCCGAGCGAGTGAATCTGGTCGGCGCCTCCTACGGCACACGCGCCGCGCTGGAGTACCAGCGAGTGTTCCCGCGGGCCGTGCGGCGCAGTGTGATCGACAGCGTGGCACCACCCGACATGGTGTTGCCGGCGAGCGCGTCCACCGACAACCAGGCAACTCTCGATGCGCTGCTGAGTGCGTGCGAACACGAGGCGAACTGCGCCAGGACTTACCCGCAACTGCGCAACGACTGGAGCCACTTGCTCGCAAGTTTGCCCAAAGCGGCGACGGTCACGCATCCGCTCACGGGCGTGAGCGAGCAGCTGACGCTCACGCGCGAGACGCTGCTGGGCGGCGTGCGCACGCCGCTGTATTCGCCGGTGACGACTTCGGCGCTGCCGCAGGCCATCAGCGAGGCGGCGCAGGGACGCTTTGAGGCGCTGCTGGCGCTGGGCAGCGGCCTTGGCGCACGTGGCGCGAACCGCATGGCCGAGGGCATGCACTTTTCCGTGGTCTGCGCCGAAGACATGGCGCACCTGAACGCCACGGCGGACCGGCCAGGGCGTGACTTCGGCAACGAGTTCAGCCAGCTCTATGTCGATGCCTGCAGCCTCTGGCCACGAGGCAGCGTGGAGAGCGCCTTCTATTCCATTCCCGTCAGCAAAAGCCCGGTGCTGGTGCTCAGCGGTGGCATCGACCCTGTGACACCACCGCGCCACGGTGCGCGCGTGGCGCAGGCGCTGGGTCCCATGGCGCGGCACGTGGTGGTGCCTAATGCGGGCCATGTCGTGATGGGTCTGGGCTGCATGCACGACGTGCTGTTTCGCTTCATCGATGCGGCTGAGAACACCGATGCGATGAAGGTCGACGCCAACTGCGCCGTGAAGATTCCACGACCGCCAGCATTTGTTCCGGTGTCGCGGGCCGGGCAGGGCGCGCCATGATCGAGATCGAACAGCTCGCGAAATCCTTTGCGGCCGCGCCCGCACCGCGCAAGGGCCTGTCGCTGGCGAACCTGTCTTTCAGGCGCAGCGCCGCACCGATGGTCCACGCCGTGCGCAACGTGAGCGTCACCGCACCCAACGGCCACATCACCGGGCTGCTCGGTCCCAACGGTGCGGGCAAGACCACCACGCTGCGCATGCTGGCCGGACTCATCACGCCCGATGCGGGGCGTATGAACGTGGACGGCATCGACGTGGTGGCACGTCCGCAAGCGGCACTGGCGACCATGGGCGTGCTCAGCGACGCGCGCGGTCTTTATCCGCGCCTCAGCGCGCGCGAAAACATTGTGTACTTTGGCCGGCTGCAGGGCATGAGCCGAGATGCCGCCCACGCCCGTGCCGAAACCCTGGCGCAGATGCTGGACATGAAAGCGTTGCTGGAGCGCCGCACCGAGGGCTTCAGCCAGGGCGAGCGTATGAAGACGGCACTGGCCCGCGCGCTGGTGCACGACCCGGCGAACATCGTGCTGGACGAACCCACCAACGGCCTGGACGTGCTGGCCACGCGCGCCCTGCGGGAATCACTGCGTTTTCTGCGCACCCCCGCAGGCGGAGCGAAGTGCATCATCTTTTCCACGCACATCATGCAGGAGGTGCAGCGCCTGTGCGACAGCGTAGTGGTGATGTCAAAAGGCTGTACCGTCGCCAGTGGCACGGTGGACGAGTTGCTGCAACGCACCGGCGAAAGTGATTTTGAGGAGGCCTTTGTGAAGCTGGCATTTGACTCACTGGAGAATCAGGCATGAACCCCTGGCGCAGCGCCCTGGCCGTGTTCCGCAAGGAGTTGCTCGACGCGATGCGCGACCGGCGTACCTTGCTCGTGGTCCTGTTCTCTGCCGTCCTGATGGGGCCGCTGGTGCTGATGGCTTTGTCAGGCCTCATCGCCTCTTTTGAAGCCAAGGCCGAGCAACGCGAACTGGTGGTGGCGGGAATCCAATACGCGCCCAGTTTGAGGAACTATGTCGAACGTCAGACCTGGACCCTGAGGGAGGCTCCAAGCGACTACGAACAGCGACTCAAGGACTCCAAGCTGGGTGATCCGGTGCTGGTAATTGCTAAGAATTTCGAGGCTGACCTGCTGCGTGGCGACAGTCCCGAAGTCGAACTCGTGAGCCACAGCGCGAACCAGCAGAGCCAGAACGGTGCGCGTCGCGTGGCCGATCTGCTGCGCGGTTTCAGTCAGGAACGGGTGGGATTGACGCTGGCGCTGCGCGGCGTCTCGCTGGACCTGCTCACGCCCATGAAGGTGCAGGAAGTTGATCTGGCGAGTAACCAGACCCGCGCGGCACAGTTCACCGGCATGGTGGCCATCATGGTGCTGCTGGCCGTGGTTTCGGGTGCGATGAATGCGGCGCTGGACAGCACGGCCGGCGAGCGCGAGCGTGGCTCGCTGGAGCCGCTGCTGATGAACCCGGTGGGTGGCATGTCGCTGGTGCTGGGCAAGTGGGGCGCGGTCGCGGTCGTGAGCATGCTGGTTGCGGTGCTGAGCTGCCTGAGCTTTCTGCCGGGTCAGTGGCTGCTGCGCAGCGACACGCTGCAGGCGATGTTCCAGTTCGGCTGGACCGAAGTGGCGCTGTTTCTGGTGGTGCTGCTGCCTTTTTCCGCGGCGGTCTCGGCCGTGCTGATGGCGGTGGCGATTCGCTGCAAGAGCTTCAAGGAAGCGCAGGCCAACAGCACCGTGGTGGTGATGGCGGTGTCGCTGATGCCCCTGGTGTCGCTGTTCAACCAGAACGGGGAAGAGCCCTGGCATCTATGGGTTCCGGCGCTGGCGCAAAACACCTTGATGACGCGCGTTCTAAAGGGTGAGGGCCTGAGCGTTTCGCAGTTGATGGTGCCGCTGTTCGTGTGCGCGGTGCTCACCGTCGCCGGATTGTGGTTTGTCGCGCGCCGTCTGCGCGGCGCCGCGGTCAAGTGATTTCTTCGATGGCCGCTTCGGGCGGCGTTTCGATAAAGCTGTCGGCAAAGGTGAAGTAGAGCGAGGTGAAGAACAACGCCATCACCAGCATGGCCGCTGGCATCACGGCGGCGGCTGCGGCCTCGGCGCTGGCGATCATGGTGACGGCGCTGATGGTGAGCACGATCACGACCATGAAGACGGCAAACCAGATCAGTCCGAACACGAGGTAGGCGCCCAGATTGCGAACGCAGGCGACGAAGCTGAAGAACAGCGCTTTCAGCGGCGGAATTCCATGCCAGTGCACCAGCGCCGGCGCGTGCCAGAACAGCAGCGACAGCGGCAGATTCAATCCCATCGCCAGCCACATGGCACCCTGGAAGTCGCCCTGATTCAGGGTCTCGCGCGTGATCGAGCCGCCGTCGAGATAGAACTTCGCGAACTGGCCACCGTCGACCAGGGCGGACGCGCCCATGATGCACAGGAAGCTCAGCGCGTACAGCGCGCCCAGGATCAAAATGGCGCGCGACTCCTGGCGTCCGGCGCGCAAGGCGCTGGCCAGAATCCACGGCATGGGAAACTTGCCCTTGCTGGTCTCCTGCGTTGCCGCCATGAAACCCAAAGTGGCGGCGGGAAGCAGACCCAGCACCAGCGCGCTGCCGATGTAGGGGATCATGCTCACGATCGTCATCACCGCGATGAACATGAAGAACAGACCGGTCAAAGCCATCGGCTGCTGGAAGAAGGTGCGCACGCCGAGCTTGACCCATTGCACACCGGTGCGGGCGGGAACGATATTCAGTTTCATGGGGTTTCAGCAGTGGGGTGGGCGAACACGTCGAGTGTGACAGGGTGTGCCGCACGTTCGCGCAAGATATTCTCAAACTGACCCGGATTGTGGGCTTGCAGCAGTTGCGCGTCGCGCGGCAAATGGAAGTCCCACAGGCGCGAGAGCCAGAAGCGCAAGGCCGCCGCGCGCAGCATCGCCGGCAGCAGCTGGCGCTCGGTTCGCGTCAATGCGCGCACCTGAGCGTAGGCCTGCAGCAGCGCGGCAAAGCGTACCGCATCGGGTGCTGCTGTCTGCGGGTCCATGGTCCAGTCGTTCAGGCACACGGCGAGGTCGAACAGCCAGCTGTCGACGCCGGCGAAATAGAAGTCGAAGACGCCGGTCAACTGTTCACCCTCGAACAGGGCGTTGTCGCGGAACAGATCCGCGTGGATGGGGCCGCGTGGCAGCGCCGCATAGGCCGACGAGGCGGCGACATGGTTCTGGTAGGCCAGTTCGCTGCGGATCAGTGCGCTTTGCGTCGCGTCCAGAAAGGGCTGCACCACCGGCACGGTGGCGTTCCACCAGTCCAGGCCGCGCAGGTTGGGCAGGCTTTCATCGAAGTCGCGGCCCTCCCGATGCAGTTGCGCCAGCGTGGCTCCAAGCGCTGCGCAGTGTGCCGGCGTCGGCGCCAGTTGGCTCCTTCCCGGCAGTCGGTTCACCACGGCCGCTGGTTTCCCCTGCACCGTGTGCAGGATTTGCCCCAAGGCGTTGGCCATGGGCTGCGGCACCGGCAGTCCGCGCTGCGCGAGGTGGCGCATCAGATTCAGATAAAAAGGCAGTTGCTCGGCACTCAGGCGCTCGAACAGCGTGAGCACGTAGTGGGCCACAGCGCCGTCGCGCTCGGCGCTGACGAAATAGTTGGTGTTTTCGATGCCGCCGGAACTGCCCTCCATCGACTGCAGTTCGCCCAGAGACAACTGGTGCAGGAGCTCCTGCGCTTGGGAAAAGCTGACTTCGGTATAGACGGCCATGGTTCAGTGAAGGGTTTCGCGCGGGAATGATTTGCCGGCGTGGAGCGAAGCATGGCACAGCGAAAGGGGCTGCGCATGCATCTGGTGGATTGTAGGTGAGCTAGGTTGGGGCCGACCGCGAAAACTGGACCGGCGTCTGGCCGCTCCAGCGCCGGAACGCCCTGGAGAAAGCATTTTCATCGGAGAACCCCAGTTGCTCGCCAACCTGTGCCGATGCCTGCCCCCGTCGCAGGGCCTGGGCCGCCAGCTCAAACAGCAGGGCCTCGCGCAGGCCCTTGAAAGAAATGGCCTCGGACGCGAGCTTGCGGTTCAGATGGCGCCCGCTCATTCCCAGTTGCTCTGCGATGCGTTCCTTGCCCCAGCGCGGCTGCTTGCGAATCAGCTGTTGCACCCGAGACGAGACGCTGTCCTGCTGCAGCGAGGCCAGCATTTCGTCGGCCAGTTGGCGCAGCTGCAGGTGCAGTGCCGCTCCGGCCTGGATCAGGCCCAGGCTCAACGCCGAGCTGTCCATGCGCACGCCGTTGAAGTCCTGATCGAAACGCACCGGGCACAGCAGGAATTGCCGGTATTGCTCGGGCAGGGCACGCGGCGAATGCCTGAACAGGACTTCAACCGGCGCGAAGCGCTCGTTCGTCATCCAGCGCGCCAGGCTCACGACACAGCCCAGTGCCGCTTCCACCCGCTGCTCGCGGCACACTGTGTATTCGGGTCGGTAGTGCAGGGCGACGGAGCCGGCATCGGTTATGGTTTCAAAGCGTGCCATGTCGCCGATGATGGGCGCGTATTCGCTCAGCACTTCGAGCGCGTCGCCCAGGGTATCGCAGCTCAGCAACAGCAGGCCCACGATGTCCAGATGCCCGGCCTGCAGGTCGGCACCCAGGCGCAGCGCCAGCAGCGGATCGGTCGAGGCTGCGCACAGCGCCGCCCACAGGGCATCCTGCTGCCGCGAAGCCACCCGGCGATTCCCCTGCGCCGCTGCCTGTTCAAGTTGCGCAGGGACTTCAACTCCCTGGCGCCGGGCGGCTTCAAGCACCCCCAGGGTGAAGCGGGAGGTGACGCTGAATGGATCTGGCATGGATGGGTGAAGGGTGAATGTCCCCGATTGAGGGGCAAATGTCCCGCAAGGTAGGTGACGCAGGGCTCAGTATCCATTATGGTTCGGCACAAACAAAGGATCTGCAGGCCCTGTCGACGGCCGACGCCTGCAAGACCCTAAAAAGGAGACAAGATATGGCGCCCATCGATCAGGTGCATTTAAGTTTTAGCCCGCAGACCCTGGCACTGCTCAATAGCGTGCTGGGACTGGTGATGTTCGGCGTCGCGCTGGAGCTCAAGGTGGACGACTTTCGCCTCGCGCTCAAGTCGCCCAAGGCGCTGGCGCTGGGCCTGTTCGGCCACCATGTGCTGTTTCCGGCGATGACCTACGTGCTGATCTGGGTGCTGCAGCCGCTGCCCAGCATCGCGCTGGGAATGATCCTGGTGTCGTCCTGTCCTGCGGGGCACATCTCCAATTTCCTGGTGCATTACGCGCGCGGCAACACCGCCTTGTCGGTGAGCGTGAGCGCGCTGTCCACGGTGGCGGCGCTGGTGATGACGCCGTTGAACTTCGCCTTCTGGGGGAATCTGCATCCGATCACGCGTGGCCTGATGCAGCAGGTGGCCATGAGCCCGTGGGAGATGCTGGAGGTGATCGTGCTGCTGCTTGGCCTGCCGCTGGTGCTGGGCATGTGGGTGGCGGCGCGCTTTCCGGCCTTTGCGGCGCGGGTGCGCCGGCCGATGAAGTGGTTGTCGCTGCTGATCCTGCTGGGTTTCATCGTCGGCGCGCTGGCAGCCAACTTGCAGCACTTTCTCGCCTATATCAATTTTGTCGTGTTCGTGGTCTTCATCCACAACCTGCTTGCGCTGGCCACGGGCTACGGATTGTCCACGGCGCTGGGCTTGCCCGAGCGCGATAGAAGAGCGATCACCTTCGAGATGGGCATACAGAACTCCGGGCTGGGCCTGATCCTGATCTTCAACTTCTTCAACGGCCTGGGCGGCATGGCGATCGTGACCGCGTGGTGGGGCATCTGGCACATCGTCGCTGGCATGACGCTGGCGACCTGGTGGAAGCGGCGTGATCCGCTGGGCGTTGCCGCAGCTGAGGGAAGGGCATGACGCAGCGCCGCATTCTGATCACGGGCGCCGGCGGCTATCTGGGCCGACAACTGGTCGAGCGCCTGGCCGCTCTGGAGGGCGAAGCGCGGCCAGGCAGCATCGTGGCGCACGACATTCGCGAACCCGAGCAGCGGCTCGCCGGCGTCGAGTACCAGGTGGCCGACATCCGTTCGCCTGAGATCGCGGATCTGATCGCGCGGCATCGAATCGACTGCGTGGTGCATCTGGCGTGCATCGTCACGCCGGGCAAGAACAGCCGGCGCGAGTTCGAGTACGACGTCGACGTGAACGGCACGCGCAATGTGCTCGAAGCCTGCGTGCGCCACGGCGTGGGGCGCATCGTGGTCTCGTCCAGCGGCGCAGCCTATGGCTACCACGCGGACAACGCCGCCTGGTTGACCGAGGACATGGCGCTGCGCGGCAACGAGGCTTTCGCCTATTCGCACCACAAGCGCCTGGTGGAAGAGATGCTGGCTAAATACCGCTTGCAGCATCCGACGCTGGAACAGGTGGTGCTGCGCATCGGCACCATCCTGGGCCCGACGGTGCGCAACCAGATCACCGACATGTTCGAGAAGCCGCGCCCGCTGGCGATTGCCGGCGCCGACAGTCCCTTTGTGTTCATCTGGGATCAGGACGTGGTGGCGATCCTGCTGCGTGCGGTTGACGCTGCGCCTGCGGGTATCTTCAACGTCGCCGGCGACGGCGCGCTCACCATCCACGAAATTGCGCAGCGCATGGGCAAGCGCTGCCGCGTGCTGCCGGCCTGGCTGCTGCAGGCGGCGCTGGCCGCATTGAAGCCGCTGGGCTTGACGCAGTACGGCCCGGAGCAGATCGACTTTCTGCGCTACCGGCCGGTGCTGCTCAACACGCGGCTCAAGACCGTG
Source organism: uncultured beta proteobacterium (assembly GCA_903838565.1). Classification (GTDB taxonomy): domain Bacteria; phylum Pseudomonadota; class Gammaproteobacteria; order Burkholderiales; family Burkholderiaceae_C; genus CAIKVZ01. The sequence continues at coordinate 41,426 of CAILZB010000096.1, forward strand.
TTCGGCTACCAGCCGCAACTGACGTCGCAACAGGTGTTCGATCTGTATTGGGCGGAGCGCAACCGGAGACCGACATGAAAAACGCCTCGATCCGTCATGTGCTGCGACGAGGTGCTTGCTGCGCCGGCGCCGTCGTACTAGCCGCTTTCGCACTGCCGTCACCTGCGCTGAACCTGAGCGTGTCCGCACCCGACGGCCAGCCGCTGGGTCTGGTGATGGTGACGCGCTCGCCCGTCAAACCGGCGCTGGTCGACACCTCGGACCACGGCTATCCCGCTTCCGGAAAACCACAGCAGGCGCTGTTCGAGACCACGCGCTTCACCGACCAGCGCGGCGCGGTGCAACTGCCCGACGCCGCGGGCGAATTCCGCCTGCGCCTGCGCAAGCCGGGCTTCAAGGATCTCAACGTCGCATCGAGCGATCTGGGCAGCGCCAGTGTGCTCAAGCTGGTCCCCGAGACCGACCCCAAAGCGCTGGCCGAACAGCGACCCTCCAACGCCTGGATCGCGACCCTGGTCCAGGGCATTCCCGTCCCCGAACTGCGCAAGCAGTTCCTGCTGCACTGCGGCTTCTGTCACCAGCAGGGTTCGGCCTTTCTGCGTCGCGATCGGAGCGCGCAGGAATGGTCGGAGGCGATCCAGCGCATGCTGCGCTACGGCTCACGTCTGTCCAGCCAGGCGCAAAAGGAGCTTCCGGCCTTGCTGTCGGCGCACTGGACGGGCGTGAACGCCGACCCGGCTCGGGTGCCGCAGTCCACGCCCTGGACCGCGCCGCTGGAGCGCGCGACCATCCGCGAACTGCCGCTGGGCGACGCCTTCTCGCAGATGCACGACTTCCTGCTGCACTCCAACGGTTTCGTGTACGTGGGCGACAACCTGCAGGACCGTCTGTACGAGGTCAATCCCGAGACCGGCGCCTACACCGTGTACAAGGTGCCGCCCGAGCCGGGCGACTCACTCGGCGGCCTGCTGGCTGGGCGATTGCGCGATTTTCCCAAGCATGAAACCTACCAGGGCATCCACTCGCTGGCCGAATCGAACAAGGACGGCCATATCTTCATCACGCCTTCTTACCAGCGGCGCCTGCTGGAGTTCGATCCCCAAACCAGGAGCTTCGTGGCGCACCCCATGGACAGCGGCTTTTATCCGCACACGGTGCGCATCGACGCAAAGGACCGGGTCTGGTTCACGCTGGCGCTCTCGAATCAGGTCGCGATGTTCGACCGGACGACGTCGAAGTTCACGACCTACGACCTGCCGTTTCGTTCTTTCATGGAGCGGCTCACGGTCAAGCTCACGCCCTTCTTTTTCAAGCTCATAGGCTGGGGCATTCCGGTCACCAACTGGGTCAAGATCGACAGCGTTTCCACTGGCGTGCCGTTGCCCTACGGCATTGACATCACGCCCGACGGCATGGTGTGGATCGCGCGCCTGCACACGGACGAGATCGCCTCCATCCACCCGGACTCGGGCCAGGTGACGATGATCCCCACGCCCTTGCACGGTCCGCGGCGCTTGCGCAGTGACCGCGACGGCAACCTGTGGATCGTGATGTTCAACGAATCGGCGCTGCTGCGCTATGAACCTTCGAGCGGGAAGTTCACCACCTTCGATCTGCCGGTGATTCCCAAAGGCAGCGACACGCCTTATTCGCTCAACGTGGACCGCACGCGGCATCAGGTCTGGGTCACGGGAACCAACTCGGATTCGGCGCAGCGCCTGGATATCGCCAGCGGCCAATGGCAGTTCTTTCCCTTGCCCCGCAAGGCCACCTTCACCCGCGACGTGGAGTTCGGCGCCGACGGCCGCGTGTTCCTGTCCAGCGCCAGCTTTCCATCGTGGCACATCGAGGATGCACAGCCCACGCTGATCCAGCTCCAGCCGGGCAAGCCATGATCCGGCGCCACGGCTTGTTCTTGCTCTCGTGCCTGCTCGCCTTCACCGCGGGCCACATGTTCAACTACACCGTCATCCTGTACCTGCAGGAAAGCGTGGGCTCGGACCTGCTGTCGGGTATCGGCTTTGGCCTGGCCTTTGGCAGCTCGATCGTCTTCGGCTGGTTTGGCGGCGTGCTGTGCGACCGGGTGGCGCCGGGGCGCGTGATCCATGGGGCGCAGGCGCTGTTCCTGCTGGGCCTGGCCTGCATCGCCTGGGCAGACCATGGCGCTGCCTTGGAGTCGCGCCCGGCCTGGGTTTTGTTAGGCGCCTTCTTTGGCGGTCTGGCCTGGTCCTTCGTCGGGCCGGCGCGCCTCACGGCGCTGGCGCAGATGGCGTCGCCCCAGGAGCTGCGGCCCGCGACGATCGTGTTCAACCTGCAGGTGCTGGTAGGCTTCGGCCTGGCGCCGCTGCTGCTGGGCATCATCCGCTCCCACGCCGGCTGGGGCACGGTGCTGGTCGTTGCGGCTGCGGCTTTCGTGCTGTCGTCACTGCTGCTGTTGCCACTGAAGACCCACGCGAATCCCCGGCCATCGCAGAACTCCATGCACGCCGACATTGCGCAAGGCTTTGCGGCGCTGGGCGCTACCCCTTTGTTGCGGCAACTGATGCTGGCGGCCGTGGTCGCCTACGCGATGACGGGGCCGTTGCAGATCCTCCTGCCCAAGCTGGCGCGAACGCAACTGGGACTGTCCGAGTCCGGCCGCGGCGCCTATCTGGGCCTGCTCGCCGTCTCGCTCATCCTGGGTGGGGTGGCGGCGCTGGCGCTGGCCAGACGGCTGCACCACGGTCGCGCCATCTTCGCTGGCATCGTCATCGCTTGCACGCTCTTTGCCACACTGGCCGCCATCGAGGCTGCGGCGCTGTCGGCGCTGGTGCTCTGCGCCGTGGGCGTGCTCGGCGGCATGGTCATCAGCCTGGTGATTTCCGGCATCCAGACCCAGGCGCCCCCGCAGCTGCGCGGCCGCGTCATGGCGATGTATTCCATCACCTCGCAGGTCGTGCCCGCGCTGTCGGGCGTGGTCGCCGGTGTGGTCGTGGGCCGCCTCGGCGTGGTCTGGACCACGGCGCTGTGCGGCTCGGTGCTGGCGCTGGTGGCGCTGTTCGCCGCCTGGCGGCTGTCGGCGCTGCGCCGACACAGGTCTGAATAACACCGACAATGGCGCATGTCGATGCGCGAACTTTCATGCTTGGTGCGCATCGCGCCCCAAACCCATGAAAGTTCTTTCTTTCACGTAAAGGAATGCCATGAGCCGAGTGAATGAAACCTCCCGAAAAGAATGGGCCAGCAAGGTGCTGGCGCTGATCAAGGGCGGCAATATCAGTGCGGCCATCAGCCAGATCAAGGTCGCGCCCAGCGTGAAGGATTTGAAGCAGCTGCAGGCCGCGCTCATCCTCGCCAAGCTCAAGCCCGCTCAACCGGCGGTGGACACCGTGATCGCCGATCAGGTTGACGCGTTGACCGCGCCGCGCCTGCACCGCTCGCCCTGAATAATTGGAATCTGACCCCAATTATTTGCCAATTATTTGGAATACTCGCGCGTGATCTGCGCCACCTGCACCACGTAGGACTCGTACCAGCGCGCGCGACCCAGCTGCTGCGCCAGCACGTGTTCCGCGTGCGACTTCCAGGCGCGAATGCTTGACTCGTCGGGCCAATAGGACAGCGCCACTTCGTCGCGACCTTCGGTCACGGCCTGAAATTCCAGGCAGCCGAACTGGCTCAATGCCAGCTCGCGCAGGCGCGCCGCGACCGTGAGGTATTCATCGTCCAGCGTGCGCCCCCTGGCACGGAAGATCACGACAAAGCGGGGCCGGGGTGGTGGCAGTGAGTTCATCGCTGGCATCATAGGCGGCGCAGCGCTGCAGGTGCAGCGAACAAAAGACCTGACCAAGGTCAAGGTTCGTCACCGTGAAATCGATGCCTAGGGTTTACACTTAGACCCATGAATTCACCCCTGAGCAACGACCTGATCGAAAACTTCACTTACGAGGAAATCAAGCTTGGCCAGAGTGCGCGCCTGCTGCGTACTTTGACCCTGGCGGACATCGAGGCTTTTGCCGCGGTGTCGGGCGACACCAATCCCGCGCACACCGACCCCGAGTTTGCCAATGACACGCTGTATCACGGCGTGGTGGCGCATGGCATGTGGGGTGGGGCGCTGATTTCTGCCTTGTTGGGAACCAAGTTTCCCGGCCACGGAACGATCTATCTGGACCAGGTATTGCACTTCGTGAAACCGGTGCACGTGGGCGATACAGTCACCGTCACGGCCATGGTGCAGACCATGGACGACACACGCAAGAGCATCGAGCTCGATTGCCAGGTGCTGAACCAGAAAGGCGAGCGCGTGCTGCACGGTACGGCCCGCGTGCTGGCCCCCACGCAGAAGGTGCGCTTGCCGCGCGTGCATGCGCCCCGGATTCAGCTGTTCGACCCGCAGGCACGGTTCCAGGACCTGCTGGCGCTGGGCCACGGCCTGGAGGCGGTACGCTGCGCGGTCGTGCACCCTTGCGACCTGGAGTCGCTCAGCGGCGCCATGGATTCGGCGCGCCACGGCCTCATCGTGCCGGTGCTGATCGGGCCTGAGGCGCGCATCCGCAAACTGGCCGCTGAATCTGGCATCGACCTGTACGGGGCGGAGTTCGTGTCCGAGCCGCACAGCCACGCGGCGGCCGAGCGCGCCGCCGAGATGGCCGCCAGCGGCGCCGTCGAGATCATCATGAAGGGCAGCCTGCACACGGACGAGTTGATCGTTGCGGTGCTCAAGCGGCCCGAACTGCGCACCGGTCGCCGCATGTCGCACGTGTTTCGCTTTGACGTTCCGCTGTACAGCAAGCCTTTGCTGATCACCGATGCCGCACTGAACATCCGTCCGAGCCTGCAGGAGAAGGTCGACATCATCCAGAACGCCATCGACTTCGCGCGCATCATGGGCGTGTCCATTCCCAAGGTGGCGATCCTGTCGGCGGTGGAGACCGTGAACCCCAGCATCCCTTCGACGCTGGACGCGGCGGCGCTGTGCAAGATGGCCGAGCGCGGCCAGATCAAGGGCGGCATTCTGGACGGCCCGCTGGCTTTTGACAACGCGATTTCGGCGCATGCAGCGCAGATCAAGAAGATCGAATCCGCTGTGGCCGGCGACGCCGACATCCTGGCTGTGCCGGACCTGGAGTCGGGCAATATGCTGGCCAAACAGCTGGAGTATCTGGCGGGCGCCAGCGGCTCGGGCCTGGTGCTGGGCGCGCGCGTTCCGATTGCACTGACCAGTCGCGCCGATGGCCCGATGAACCGGGTGGCATCCTCGCTGCTGGCCATGCTCGCCGCGCACCATGCGCGCGCCCGCCAACCGCGCGCACCTCAATAGGCTGCGGCGCATGGCCATCCTCGCCGTCAACGTCGGCTCCTCCACGCTGAAATTTTCCATCCATCCGCGCCAGGGTGATCAGGTGCGCTCGCGCGTTTTCAGCGGCAGCATTCAGGGGCTGGAGCCCGGTGGCGCGCCCGTGATGGATTGGGAGTTCCAGGGACAGCGCCAGAACCGGCAACTGCCGTCCAGCGCCAGCGATTCCTTCGGCCACGCCTTGCGCAGCCTGGGCGAACTGCTCGCCGCCGAAACCGCCTTGCCCGAAATCGAAGCCGTGGCACATCGCGTGGTGCACGGTGGGCGGGACTTCAGCGCCAGCGTCCTCGTCAGCGCCGACATTCTGGAGCGCCTGGCCAAGCTCAATTCGCTGGCGCCGTTGCATCAGCCGCACAACCTGCAAGGCATACGCGCCTTTCAGAGGGCCTTTCCCGAACTGCCTCAGGTGGCGTGCTTTGACACCGCCTTTCACGCCAGCCTGTCGGAGATGGATTACGAGTTTGCGCTGCCGCGCGCATTGACCGAGCAGGGCGTGCGCCGCTATGGTTTTCACGGCCTCTCCTACCAGTACGTGATGGGTGTGTTGCAGCAGCACAGCGCGCAAGCCTCGGGGCGGGTGCTGATGGCGCACCTGGGCAACGGCGCCAGCCTGTGCGCGGCCGTGGGAGGGCGCAGCCGTGCCACGACCATGGGATTTTCCGCGCTCGACGGCCTGATGATGGGAACGCGAACCGGCGCGCTCGATCCCGGCGTGCTGCTCTACCTGATGGAACAGGGCTGGGATCACGCGCGGCTTGAAGCCCTGCTCTACAAGCAAAGCGGCATGTTGGGCGTGTCCGGCATCTCGGCCGACATGCGCACGCTGCGCGCAGACGGCAGCGCTCAGGCGCAGCGCGCCATCGACCTGTTCACGCACCGCGTGGTGCGCGAGTCGGGTGCGCTGGTGGCTTGCGTGGGTGGGCTCGACCTGATCGCCTTCAGCGGCGGCATCGGCGAACATGACGCCACGCTGCGCGCCCAGGTGGGCGAACAGCTCGGCTGGCTGGGCGTGGTCCTGGACGAAGAGATGAACCAGCAGGCCACGGGCGGCGACGTGCGGGCGATCCACGCCGTCGACAGCCGCGTACAGGTCTGGGTGATTCCCACCGATGAAGGGCAAGTTGCAGCGCAGGAAGCGGCGCGCTTGATCTGACGGCGGCGCGTCGCATCGCTCATGCAGGCAAAATGCCTGCATGAGCGACACCCCCAACCCTTCACCCAAAAAGACGCTGCTGCTGGTCGACGGCTCGAGCTACCTGTACCGGGCGTTCCACGCCATGCCCGATCTGCGCGCCGTACCGGGCGATCCGCACAGCTCGCCCACCGGCGCCATCCGCGGCATGATCAACATGCTGCAAAAGCTGCGCAAGGACCAGCCCGCCGATTACGCCGCCTGTGTCTTCGACGCCAAAGGACCGACGTTCCGAGACGCCATCTACCCCGAGTACAAGGGCCACCGCTCTCCCATGCCCGACGACCTGCGCACGCAGATCGAGCCCATCCACGAAGTGGTGCGGCTCATGGGCTGGAAGGTGCTGGACGTTCCCGGTGTCGAGGCCGATGACGTGATCGGCACGCTGGCCGTCACGGCCGCACGCCAGGGCATCGAAGTGGTGGTGTCCAGCGGCGACAAGGACCTGGCGCAGCTGGTGGACGAACACATCACGATCATCGACACCATGAACGGGCGCCGGCGCGATCTGGCTGGCGTGCAGGAGGAGTTCGGTGTTCCGGCGCGACTCATGGTGGACTACCAGTCGCTGGTAGGCGACGCGGTCGACAACGTGCCGGGCGTGCCCAAGGTCGGTCCCAAGACCGCCGCCAAGTGGCTGCAGGAATACGGCTCGCTGGATGCCATCGTGGCCAATGCCGACAAGATCGGTGGCGCGGTGGGCGAAAACCTGCGCAAGTCGCTCGAGTGGCTGCCCACCGGGCGCGCGCTGCTCACGGTCAAGACCGACTGCGATCTGGACGGCTACGTTCCCGGCATGCCGCTGCTCGATTCGATCGCGCCCGGCCCAATGCAGAACGCCGAACTGAAGGCGTTCTACGAGAAGTACGGCTTCAAGGGGTTGGCCCAGGCGATCGGCGGCGCGGCCGAGCCGGAGCCCGTTAAGGTCCGCGCAAAGAAAGCAGATTCGGCAAATCCAAATGAGCCGGGGCTGTTCGACGAACCCGTAGCGCAAGACGATCAGCCCACGCTCGCTTTGACAAGCACACTGGCCTACGACACCGTCCTCAGCTGGGACGTGTTCGATGTGTGGCTGGCCAAAATTGAAGCTGCGGATCTGGTGGCGCTGGACACCGAAACCACCTCGCTGGACGAGATGCGCGCCGAGATCGTGGGCCTGTCCTTCAGCGTCACGCCGGGCGAGGCGGCCTACATCCCGCTGGCGCACCGCTACCCGGACGCGCCCGAGCAGTTGCCGCGCGAAGCGGTGCTCGCGCGCCTGAAGCCCTGGCTGGAAAACGGCCAACGAGCCAAGCTGGGCCAGCACGTCAAGTACGACCGCCACGTGTTTGCGAACCACGGGATTGAAGTGCAGGGCTATGCGCACGACACCATGCTGCAAAGCTATGTGCTCGAAGTGCACAAGCCGCATGGACTCGCGAGCCTGGCGCTGCGGCACCTGGGGCGCAGCGGCATCAGCTTTGAAGACCTGTGCGGCAAGGGCGTGCATCAGATCTGCTTTGACCAGGTCGACATTGCCAAGGCGGCGGTGTATTCCTGCGAAGACTCTGACATGACGCTGGATGTGCATCGCGTCCTCTGGCCGCAGCTGCAGGCGGACGAGAAACTCAATTTCATTTACCAGCTGGAGATCCAGAGCAGTGAAGCGCTGTACCGCATCGAGCGCAACGGTGTGCTGATCGACGCGCCGCTGCTCGCCACGCAAAGCCACGAGTTGGGCCAGCGCATCCTGCAACTGGAGACCGAGGCGCACGCGCTCGCCGGTCAGCCGTTCAACCTGTCGAGCCCGAAGCAGATCGGCGAAATATTTTTCACGCAGCTGGGATTGCCGGTGGTGAAGAAGACCGCCACCGGCGCGCCCAGCACCGACGAGGAGGTGCTGGAAAAGCTGGCCGAGGACTACCCGCTGCCGGCCAAGATCCTCGAGCACCGGGGACTCTCCAAGCTCAAGGGCACCTACACCGACAAGCTGGCTCAATTGGCGCTGCCGCGCACGGGCCGGGTGCACACGCATTACGCGCAGGCTGTCGCGGTGACCGGGCGCCTCTCCAGCAACGACCCGAACCTGCAGAACATCCCGATCCGCACGGCCGAAGGGCGGCGCGTGCGCGAAGCCTTTGTCGCGCCACCGGGCTGCCTCATCGCCAGCGCTGACTATTCGCAGATCGAGCTGCGCATCATGGCCCACATCAGCGGCGACGCGGCTCTGCTACTGGCGTTCCACGACGGCATGGACGTGCACCGCGCCACGGCGGCCGAGGTGTTTGGCATCGCCACGCACGAGGTCTCGAGCGAGCAGCGGCGCTATGCCAAGGTCATCAACTTCGGCCTGATCTACGGCATGAGCGCCTATGGTTTGGCGCGCAGCCTGGGGATTGACAACACGGCGGCGAAGAACTTCGTCGAGCGCTATTTCGAGCGCTACCCGGGCGTGAAACGCTACATGGACAGCACGCGCCAACTGGCCAAGGCGCAGGGTTATGTGGAGACCGTTTTTGGCCGGCGCCTGTACCTTCCGGAGATCAATTCGCCCAACGGGCCACGGCGCAGCGGTGCCGAGCGCGCCGCCATCAACGCGCCCATGCAGGGCACGGCAGCCGACCTGATCAAGCTCAGCATGGTCAAGGTGCAGCAGGTGCTGGACGCCGAACACCGCAGCACAAAGATGATCATGCAGGTACACGACGAGCTGGTGTTTGAGGTGCCCGAGTCGGAAGTGGCCTGGCTCAAGACCGAGATTCCACGCCTGATGGCGGGTGTGGCGCACCTGAAGGTGCCGCTGTTGGCCGAAGTGGGCGTGGGCAAGAACTGGGACCAGGCGCACTGAACCCTGATCCACCCTGGGTGGAGGTTTTTTGACTAGACTTCGAAGCTGATTTTCGCCCTCAACCCGGATTCGTCTGAAATACACCATGACCTTGATCGCCATTCTTCTGGCCACGCTCGCCGCCGGTATCGGCAGCGTCTGGCTTGCCGCCGCCTTGAGCTTTGGCGTGCTGGCGCGCTACACCCAGCACATGCTCAGCCTGGCCGCAGGCGCGCTGCTGGCGACGGCCTTCATGCATCTGCTGCCGGAAGCGTTTGAAAGCCAGGCCGGCGCCAAAGAGTTGTTCACGACGCTGCTGGTGGGGCTGGTGTTCTTCTTCCTGCTGGACAAGGCCGAGCTCTGGCACCACGGGCACGAACATCACCACCAAGGTGCGCCCCACCATGACCACGCAGCCCACGACCACGCGGGACACGCGCATGCGCACGAAGCCAAGCCCGGAAGCTGGGCCGTGCTCACCGGCGACAGCCTGCACGCCTTTGGTGACGGCATCCTGATCGCCTCGGCCTTCGTCGCCGACTTTCGCCTCGGTGCGATCACGGCCGTGGCGGTGCTGGCGCACGAGGTGCCGCACCACATGGGCGACCTGGTGGTGCTGCGCGGTGGCTCGGGCAACCAGCGCATGGCGCTGGTGAAGGTGTCCATGGCGGGCGCGGTGACGGCGCTGGGCGGCCTGGTCGGCTACCTTCTGGTCGACGCGCTGCAGGATTTCCTGCCCTATTTTCTGGTTGTGGCGTCCAGCAGTTTCGTCTACGTGGCGCTGGCGGACCTGATCCCGCAGCTGCAAAAGCGCCTCACGGCGCGCGAGACCACGGCGCAGATCGTCTGGCTGGCGGTGGGCATCGTGCTGGTCACGCTGGTCAGCGGTGCAGCGCATTCGCACTGAGCGGCCCGCTAAACTAGCCCCTTTTTTCGAAATTCATCATGTCCTCGACTTCAACCACACCCACGCCTGCCAGCTCCCACCGCTATGACATCTATGGACTGGGCAATGCTCTGGTGGACAAGGAGTTCCTGGTGCACGACGAATTCCTGCAGGCGCGGGGTATCGCCAAAGGATCGATGACGCTGATCGACGAGCCGCGGCTGGTGAGCCTGTTGGCCGAGTTGCGCAGCGAGTTCGGCCTCAAGGGGCGCGCCAGCGGCGGCTCAGCCGCCAATACCCTGGTCACGGCCAGCTACTTCGGCAGCCGCGCGTTCTACTCCTGCCGCGTCGGCGCGGATGAGGCGGGCGAGTTCTATCTGGCCGACCTGAGCGCGGCGGGTGTGGCAACCAATCCGCGCCGCGACGCCGACAACGCAGCGCCAGGAATGACCGGCCGCTGCCTGGTGCTGGTCACGGACGACGCCGAACGTACGATGAACACCTTTCTGGGCATCACCAGCGATCTGTCGCACGAGGAGATCGACTTCGACGCGCTGGCCGCGTCCCGTCTGCTGTACATCGAGGGGTATCTGGTGACTTCGCCCACCGGGCGCGCAGCGGCGGTGCGGGCCAAGGCCTTTGCCCGCGAACGCGGCATCGAGGTCGCCTACACCCTGTCGGACTCGAGCATGCTGCAGTTTTTTGGCGAGGGCGTGGCGCAGATTCTGGGCGACGACGGTGTGGACCTGCTGTTCTGCAACGAAGGCGAGGCGCTGCAGTGGTCGGGCCAGGCCAGCATCGCCGCCGCCGCTAACGCTTTGAAACAAGTCGCGCGGCGTTTTTGCATTACCCTTGGTGCGCGTGGCGCGCTGATTTTCGACGGCGAGAACTTTCTGGAAATCGCTCCCCACGCCGTGACGCCGGTGGACAGCAACGGCGCAGGTGACGTTTTTGCAGGTGCCTTTCTGCACGCCTACGCCGCCGGAATGGGTTGCCAGCGAGCTGGCGATCTGGCCAGCCTGGCCTCGGCGCGTTGCGTGATGCAGTTTGGTCCGCGCTTGCCGGCGCATGCGCATGGCGAAATTCGTGCACAGGTGCTGGGCGTGGCCTAGCGCCATGGCGTGAGAGCGCGGCAGGCGCTCGCACAAATTTGTTTTGACACGATGGACCAAAGGGGCGCATGGATATCTACCTGGTGTGGCTGGCGAGCGGCGTTGCGCTGACCATCGGCGTGGCTGCGGGTGCAGCCGCCTATGCCTGGTGGATGCAGCGGATCAAGCTGGAGAAGCGCCGCGTGCCGCGCCAGTCGGCCATCGTCAGGCGCGCACTCGTCAACACCCGGGAGAAAGCGGTCTGGCGCTGGCTGGTGGAGTCTTTCAGGGATCACCACGTGATGGTCAAGATCCCGGTGACGCGCTTCACCACGCCCGTGTCCGAGGTCGACCGCGCGCAGTGGTTTGAACTGCTGAGCGACATCTACTGCACCTTCACCGTGGCCACGTCCGAGGGCAATGTCATCGGTTGCGTCGATGTTCCGGGCCCGAACGGAATTTCGCCCAGCAACCTGCTGATCAAGCGCAAGCTCTTCATCCGCTGCGGCGTGCCCTACCGTGTGGTTCAGGCCGAGAAATTGCCCGCCAGCGGCGACATCTTCTCGGCCTTCGTGCGCGAGGAAGACGAGATGCAGATCCAGATCGACGCGATGGAGGCGGCCGTGACCGCCGGCGATCTGGACCGGGCCCGGGCCGAATTGCGTGCCACGGTGCTGCGCCAGCGCAACAGCAAGTCCGACACCGCCGTGACCCGCAGCGGTGACGCCGGCTTCGTGGACAGCGTGCTGGCAGCAGACTGGGCGCCCGACTCCTTCAACGCGCCGCTGGACAGCCGCCAAGCAGATTTGTCCTGACTTTCATGCCTGGTGCGCAAGGCGCCCCAGCACCATGAAAATTCGTTCTTTCACATTCATGCGCAGGGGGTTCAGTAGGCCTCCAGCCCGATCACACCGATCTTCTGCAGGCCCAGGCGTTGCGCTGCGCTCAGCACCGCAGCCACCGTGTCGTACTTGGCGCGAGGGTCCGGCATGACGTGGATTTCGGGTTGATCGGACCGCAGCGCAGCGCCCTGTAGCCGGGCTTGCAGTTCGGCCTGATCCGCCAGCGCTTCGCCGTTCCACAGCAACTGGTTGGTCGCGGTGATGTCGATCCGGACCACCGGCGGCAGCGTTGCTGTTGGCGGTGGCGATCCTGCGGGCAGTTCCATGTTGACCGAATGCAGCGTGACCGGGATCGTGATGATGAGCATCACCAGCAGCACCAGCAGCACGTCGATCAGCGGCGTGATGTTCATTCCGGACGCCAGCTCCGGTGCATCGGCGTCCAGGGCGTCGTCGAAATCAATCGCCATGATTTCCTCCGCTCATGGGTTGATGGGCGCTTCGGTGACAAAGCCGATGCGTGCGATGCCGGCTTGCTGGCAGGCATGCAACACCCGCGCCACGGCCTCATAGTCGGCGCGCGCGTCGCCCCGGATGTGGACCTCGGGCTGCGGCGTCTTCAGCGCGATCTCCTGCAGGCGCTGCTGCAGGCTTTGCGCGTCGCCCAGTTTGGCGTCGAACCAGTAGATGCCGCCGCGCGCATCGACCGAAATCACCACGGTTTGCGGCTGGGTTTTCCGCAGCTGATTCAGCGCCGTGGGCAGGCGCACGGCGACCGAGGTGTTGATGACGGGAATGGTGATCAGGAAAATGATCAGCAGCACCAGCATCACGTCCACCAGGGGCGTGGTGTTGATCTCCGACAACATGCTGTCGCTCTCCCCATCGCCCTCGAGATAGGTGATCGCCATGACTCAGACCGATCTTGGCGTTGCGCCGCGCTGCGCCTTGTCGATGTCGATCAGCAGCAGCGTGTGCAGCTCCGAACCAAAACCCTTGACCGCGTGCAGCGCCACGCGGTTGCGCCGCAACAGCCAGTTGTAGCCCAGCACCGCCGGCACGGCCACGGCCAGGCCCAGCGCGGTCATGATCAACGCCTCGCCCACGGGCCCGGCCACCTTGTCGATCGATGCCTGCCCCGAGAGTCCGATCGTCACGAGTGCGTTGTAGATGCCCCAGACCGTGCCGAACAGTCCCACAAAAGGGGCGGTGGAGCCGACGGTGGCGAGCACAGACAGGCCTTCCTGCGTCTGCATCTGCAGCGAACCGACCGAGTGCACGATGTCTTGGCTCAGCCAGGTCGCCATGTCGACCTGCCCGGACAGACTGTGGTGGCGCCGCGCGGCTTCCAGTGCAGAGTCCACGATGAAGCGGAAAGGACTGTTCTTCCCCAGGGTTTCGGCCCGCTTTTGCAGGCTGTCGCTGCCGGCAAAAGTCTTTCTGGCCGCCAGCGCCTGTTGACTCAGTTGGCGCTGCTGCAGCAGCTTGGCAATGATCAGGTACCAGCTCAGCAACGACATGATGGCCAGCAACAGCAGCGTGGTCTTGGCCACCCCATCGCCTTGCGCCCAGACCGAGCGCAAGCCATAGGGGTTGGCCGCAATGTCGCCCGCGGGTGGCGTGATGGCTGCGGCGCCGGGCTGCGGCAACGTGGCTGTGGATGAGGTGCTGGCGGCCAGCGCCGGCGCCACGACGCTGGCCGCCTCCACGGGCGGGTTGCCTTGGGCTTGCGCTAGGCCGGCGCCGCTGACGATCAGTGCCAGCGCGAGCCAGCAAGGCGCTGCGCGGCGTGCGAGAGGGAATGGTTTGGACATGGGCTTTCCTGGGTAAGTCGGAGGAGGCAGGGGTCGCTGCGGGTCTATTTCGGTGGCTTGCATTTTCCGGTGGCAGCGGCGACTGGAATCGTGATCAGGCTCAGCAGGCTGCCACCAGGGCGAATGCAATCGGGCAACTCGGCATCGGAGACGCCATCGGCCAGGCGATCACGGCGCTGGCTGCCGCCGATTTGTTCGTTCGCCATTTCCGACAGGCTCTTTTGCCGCGGCGGGCTCTTCATGGAGTTGGGGTAGGCGACCGAGGGCATCTTCACGGCACCGGTTGGCGCAGCGCCGATGCCGGCGCCCTGTGTCTGCGGCAATGCGGGGGCCTGTTCCACCGGCGTGATGGCCGCAGGACGCGGCGCTGCCGGCGTGGGCACCGGTGCGGGCACGGGTGTTGGCGCGGGTGGTGCAGGCGCGGGCGCGGGCGGAGCAGGCGCGGGTGGCACTGGAGCGGGTGGCGTCGGCAAGGCGGCATGCTCTGGCGTGGGCACTGGCTCGGGCACGGGCACGGGCGCGGGTGGCGTGGGCTCAGGCAGCGGGGTGGGTGCAGGCGGTGTCGGGACAGGTGCTGGCTCAACGGGCGGCAGTTTCTTGGGCTCGGGTGGCTTTTGCGGCGGTAGCTCAATCGCCTTGGGCGGTGTGATGACAGCGGGCGGCGGGATCGGCTTGGGCTCTGCCTTTGGCACGGGTAGCGGTGGCGGCGCGGGCTTGGGCGTGATGCTGTGCTGGGGCACGGGGGCCTTCTCGCGTGGCAATGTGATCGGGGCCAGATACGTCACCACGCGCCGCACCGCCTGCTGCACCGGCGCCGACTGCAGTACCAGCCACAGCAGCGCAAGGTGCAGCAGACCGGTCGTCACCAGCGCGGGTCGGGACAGGCGCTGGCGTGGAAGGTTCATCGCGGTGGGGACGTTCAGACGGGCGCCGAATCAAACACGGTTGCAGTGCTGGCGCATGTCTGCGGTCCTTCGGTCAGCGCGTTCACGCTGGCGGTGAGGACCTGGTCGGCACAAGGTTTGCTGCGGCTTGCAATTCATTCGTGGTGAATGGTAGCTGATCTTGCCAAATTCAACGCCAGCACCCGTCTGAAGATTTCCGCGTGATTTTGTGCCAGGGCAATGGCGGCGACGGTGTACATTGCCAGCTCGTCATTTGTCGAGCTCGAGAACACCATGAACAACTCACCGAATCTGGCACGCCTGCGCGACTTCGTGCAGGCGCTGGCAGCGCTGCTGCAGCGCCATCCAGCCGAGCCGGACATCATCGCGCAGGGCAGGGCGCTGCTGGCCCAACTCGTGGCACACGACGACTGGCTGCCCGACGCCTACGCCCAGCCGAACCCGCAGCGCTACCAGCAATACCTGCTGCACGCGGATGCGCTGGAGCGATTTTCGGTGGTCAGCTTCGTCTGGGGTCCGGGGCAATGCACGCCGATTCACAACCACACGGTCTGGGGCCTGATCGGCGTGTTGCGCGGCGCCGAGCTGGAGCAGCCGTTTGCGCGCGCCGACGACGGGCGCTGGCTGCCCCAAGGTAGGCCGCACACGCTGCTGGCCGGGCAGGTGCAGGCGGTGTCGCCGACCCTTGGCGACGTGCACCGCGTGAGCAACGCGCTGGCAGATCAAGCCTCCATCAGCATCCACGTTTACGGCGCCAACATCGGCGCGGTGCAGCGCTCGGTCTTTCTGGAGGCCGGCACAAGCAAGCCCTTTGTCTCGGGCTACAGCAACACGACCCTGCCCAACCTGTGGGACCGCTCCGCCGAACTCAACGCGCAACTCAGGGCAACCACACCATTCACTCGCCCATGAGCACTTCATTTCCCACCAAGACCTTTCACGACGTGCGCCAGTCCTTGCTGGAGCGCCGGGAGATCGCACTGCTGGATGTGCGCGAGGAAGACGAGTTTGCGCTGGCGCATCCGCTGTTTGCAGCCAATCTCCCGCTGGCGCGCATCGCGCTCGATGCCTGGCGCCGGATCCCGCGGCTGGCCACCGAGATCGTGGTCTATGACGACGGCGAGGGGCTGGCACCCGCGGCGGCGCAGGCGCTGCATCAGTTGGGCTACGGCCGCGTCTCACTGCTGGCCGGTGGATTGCAGGGCTGGTGCGAAGCGGGTGGCGAAGTCTTTCAGGACGTGAATGTTCCGAGCAAGGCCTTTGGCGAATTGGTGGACGCACAGCGGCATACGCCCTCGCTCTCGGCGCAGGAGGTGAAGGCGCTGCTGGACGCGAACGCCAACGTGGTGGTGCTGGACGCGCGCCGCTTCGACGAATACCAGACCATGAACATCCCGGGCAGCATCAGCGTGCCCGGCGCCGAGCTGGCCCTGCGGGCGCGCAGCCTGGCGTCTGACCCGGCGACCCGCATCATCGTGAATTGCGCCGGACGCACGCGCAGCATTATCGGCACGCAGTCGCTGGTGAATGCAGGCCTGCCGAACCCGGTGGCGGCGCTGCGCAACGGCACCATCGGCTGGACGCTGGAGGGTCAGGCGCTGGAGCGGGGCGCGAAGCGCCGCTTCGGCGACGTCGCACCCGAGCAACGTGCGCAGGCTGCGGTGGCGGCGCGTGCTGTGGCCGACCGGGCCGGTGTGCGCCGCGCCCAATCGGCGGACCTGGTGCGCTTTATGGCCGAATCAATGCGCAGCACGTTCCTGCTGGACGTGCGCACGCCCGAGGAGTTTGCCGCTGGGCATCTGCCCGGTTTTCGCAGCGCGCCCGGCGGCCAACTGGTGCAGGAGACCGACGTGAGCGTGCCCGTGCGCGGCGCCCGCATCGTGCTGGCCGATGACGACGGCGTGCGCGCCAACATGACCGCCTCCTGGCTGGCGCAAATGGGCTGGGAGGTGTGGGTGCTGGACGGTGTGGGTGCTGCCGAAGCGGCGCTGGCACAGGTCGGCGCACGGCACTGGATCGCCGCGGAGCCGACACTGACACCCGAGCAATCGGCCGCTGCATCGACGCCCGGGCGCCGCTACCGCCGGCCCTACGAAGGCACGGACAACGCGCGCGCGGCGATGCAGGCTTACCTCGATTGGGAGTACGGTCTGGTGGCCCAGCTGGCGCGCGATGGCACGCACGGCTTCAAGGTGATTTGAGAGCGCGCGTCGGCATGTGCAGCCTCACTCCACGGCGCCGCCTTTGAGCGCGAAGCGCAACAGCGCGGCGCTGCTTTCCAGGCCAAAGCGCTGCTTGATGTTGGCGCGGTGGGTGTCGACGGTGCGAAAGTCGATGCCGAGTTCGCGCGCGATTTCCTTGCTGGTCAGTCCACGCCCAATCAGGGCCAGCACCTCGGTCTCGCGCGCCGTCAGTACCGGTTGTTGCTGGCGCCGGTCCAGCGCACGCCGCAGTCCCGCGGGGTAGTGCGTGGAGCCGTTCATCACGGCTTCTATCGCCTTGACGATTTCACCTTCCTCGGATTCCTTCACGACGTAGCCCGCGGCGCCGGCGTCGAAGGCCTGAAGCATGTGTTCTTCCTGGGTTGAGGCGGTGAAGACGACAAAGCGGATCAACGGCTGACGCTGGCTTAAGCGCGCAATCAGTTCGATGCCGCTGGTGGGCTTCATCTGCAAGTCCGTCAACACGACATCCGGAGGGTTCAGCAGTGCCTGCTCCAGCGCCTCCTGTGCGTTGTGCGCCTGTGCCACGACCTGGAACCGCGGGCCATAGGCCGTGAGCAGGCTGATGAGGCTGCGCCGAACGATCGGGTGGTCGTCAACGATCAGCAGCTTGATCGGGGATGGCGTACCGCAGCGGCTGCTGTGGGGTAATGAGTCGGTCATGGCGTGGGCTGCGAGGTTTCAGGATTTCAGTGCCGCTGGCGGCAGCGAGGCGCTCACGACGGTGGCGCCCGGCGCTGACTGGATGCCGAAATGCCCACCGAGCGTCTCCATGCGCTCGCGCATGTTGGTCAGGCCCAGACCCTCGCGCGGCTGGCGCAAGGTACCCGCCACGTCAAAGCCGCAACCATCGTCGCGCAGTCGCAGCTCCAGGCCGGCGTCGCTGTAGCGCAGCTGCAGCAGCACATGCTTGGCCTGTGCGTGCTCGGCGATATTGCCGAGCGCTTCTTGCGCCAGGCGGAACATCGCCGTGGCCGCCGCCTCGGGGATCTTTGGCAGCAGGCCAATCTGTGCCTCGACCGCGACGCAAGAGCGTTCGCCAAACTCGCGCGCAATCTGCTCGATCGCGCTGGACAGCCCCAGGTCGTCCAGCAGGGTCGGGCGCAGGTCGTGCGAGATGCGGCGCACGTCGGCCATCACGCCGCGCATCTGCGCAAGCCCGTTGCGCAGCGTGGCGGTTGCGTCCCCGGTGCCGCGTTCCACCTGCACCAGGGCCGACTCGAAAACAAACTTCACCGACGCCAGCCACTGGCTCACGCCGTCGTGCAGTTCGCGCGCCACGCGCGAGCGCTCGGTCTCCTGCGAGAGCACGACCTTGTGCGCCATGGCCCGCAGCTTGGTATCGGCCGCGCGCTGCTCATACAGGTTCAGCGCCAGACCGCCCGCCGTCACCGCTGCCAGCGCGATGCAGGCGACGAGCAGGATCTGGTCCAGCGTCTGCGTCACTGCCGCGGCGGTCGAGGTCTTGATCAGCGCCTGCGTCTCCTGCAGGTTGTCCAGATACAGGCCGGTGCCGATCATCCAGCCCCATTGCGGGAGGAGTTCGACGTAACCGAGCTTGCGCTCCTCGCGCCCGGTCGAGGGCCGGTTCCACATGTAGTCGACGAAGCCACCGCCCTTGCGCGCCGTGCCCAGCAGTTGCTGGATGATGGGGTTGCCCGCGCTGTCGCGCAGCTCCCATTGGCTACGGCCTTCGAGGTTAGGCAGGCGCGGATGCATCAGGCTCTTGCCGTTGAGGTCGTAGACGAAGAAATAGTTGTCCTCGCCGAAGTCCATGCGGCGCAGCAGCTCCAGCGCCTCGCGCTGCGCCGCCGGATCGTCGCCGGCATTCTTGTAAAGCTGCGAAATGGCGCCGCGTCCGACCTGGACGAAGTGCTTGAGCTCGTCCTGGCGCGCCTGCAGCAGGATCGGCTGCACGGCGGTGATTTGCGCGCCGGCCAGCTGCACCGATTGCTGGCGCACGATCCAGGCCACGGCGCCGATCGCCAGCACCAGCGGCACCGCTGCCAACAGCATCACCAACGACCGCAAACGTATCCGAATTCCTTTCACACCGGTGGCGTGGTTGTGATCGTTATTGTAGTGACTGGTCCGCGTTGGCACGCCCCCGCAAGTGGCATTTACAGGTCCGCGCAGTGCGATATCCGAGGGTAAACCTCTACGTACTCACACAGGTCTTGCCCCCGGCATGACACGGATGTCTTCGATCCCGGAACACATGACACTGCCAGCGCTCACCCGAGCACGGCACGCGCCGTCACACCAACCCAAGGCGAAAGAACATGAACACCTGGCAGAAGAAGAGCGACGTGCGTCGCTGCGTCGCGAAGGCGCTGCGCGCGCAGACCGGCGGCGGCTTTTGCGCCAGGCGCGCGCGGCGCCGCTGTCGCACGCTGCTGGCCTCGCAACCCGTCGGCTCCGGCAAGCGCCTCGGTGCCAACCGCACGCGTCGGGCGCTGCCGCTGACCCGCAGCTACGTGACGTGCCGATGGAAAGTCCGCAACAGATTGGCAACAAAAATCACCACGGATGCAGGGTTTTCACGCGCTGGAAGATCTCAAGGTCAAGGTAAATTGCAATTATCAAAACCATCTCAATTTCATTGAAGATGAAACTGTTCGGGGTCGAAATTCACGAGGCGAAGCCCGGCGCGAATTCACGAAATTCAATGATTGGCGCAAGGGCGCTTTCTTCCTTCAGTCGAACACCACCCAGTCCCCGCTCACGCACATGGAGATCAGCATGATTCAAATCATCCAGACGGATTTCAAGAATCGACTGGCTGTGGCGCTGGCTATCCTGTGCGCTCTGCAGGGATGTTCCTCCGCGATCCATGACGTCTCAAGTGATTCGACTCAGGCAACACATGCGCATGGCCAGCCAGCATCACACCTTGAGACCGTCAAGGATTGCGACCTGTGTCCACCGCTGGTGCCGATTCAGGCCGGGAGCTTCGACATGGGGGCGCGCGACGGTGACGTTGATGCGATGCCGGCGCATCGCGTCAACGTCAGGAGCTTTCTGCTCGGCCAGACGGAAGTAACGTATGGTCAATGGAAAGCGCTGATGGGCCCCAGTTCACGAAGCATTTCGCAGTGCGGCGACGATTGCCCCGTCTCCCAAGTCAGCTGGGAAGACGCGCAGATCTACGTGAAGAAACTGAGTGGACGCACAGGACGGCACTACCGGCTCCCCAGCGAGTCGGAATGGGAGTATGCGGCTCGGGCGGGCAGTTCGGGCAGGTGGAGTTTTGGCGATGACGACAATCAACTGGACCGCCACGCATGGTTCGGGAGCAACAGCTTTGGCGGAACGCAGGTTGTCGGTCAAAAGCAGCCAAACGGCTTCGGACTCTTTGACATGTACGGCAATGTGTGGGAGTGGGTGCAAGACGTATGGCATCCCAACTACGATGGCGCACCTACGGACGGCTCGGCATGGATGAGCGGCGGCGACGGAGCACTTCGTGTGCTGCGCGGCGGGGCGTGGTTTGACAAACCCGCCAGCCTGCAGGCGTTCTATCGAAGCTGGAACACGACAGTCATTCACTACTACGGCGCCGGCCTGCGCGTCGCCAGGGACGACGGGTAAGCTCGTTGCATTCCGAGCACTGGCGGTCACCGTCGCCTACGACGTGATGGAAAACGGGCGCATGAAATGGCCACCTGTTGTCACTTGGCGCATGGTCTTCATCCTGGTAGACGACGTCTGGAAATTTGACCGCTATGACCACTAGCCAGTGCCGCGCGGCTGCCAGTCGCTCGCGGCTTTAGAGTACCGCCCTCTTTGCAACGCCAGGCTGGGAGGTAAGGCCACGCCTGGGAGATTACCTCGTCGGTCGGAAAGGACGGTCCCGCTGACCGCATCCGCGA
>CAILZB010000097.1 GCA_903838565.1 uncultured beta proteobacterium
GCTCGTCCAGCGTATTCACGGTGTAGGGGCGCGTGGGATTGGTCGAGCTGGGCAGCACGTTAGGCTCGCCCACCACCTTCAGGATGTCGGGCGCGTGGCCGCCGCCTGCGCCTTCGGTGTGGAAGGTGTGGATGCCGCGGCCCTTGAAGGCGGCGACGGTGTTCTCCACGAAGCCCGATTCGTTCAGCGTGTCCGAGTGGATCGCCACCTGGATGTCGGCCTCTTCCGCCACGTTCAGGCAGTTGTCGATGGCCGCAGGCGTGGTGCCCCAGTCTTCGTGCAACTTGAGCCCCAGCGCGCCGGCGTTGATCTGCTCGTGCAGCGCGTGAGGCAGGCTCGCGTTGCCCTTGCCCATGAAGCCCAGATTCATGGCGAAGGCGTCGGCCGATTGCAACATGCGCTCGATGTTCCAGGCGCCCGGCGTGCAGGTCGTGGCGAAGGTGCCGGTGGCCGGCCCGGTGCCTCCGCCCAGCATGGTGGTGACGCCGCTGGTGAGCGCCTCTTCGATCAGCTGCGGGCAGATGAAGTGGATGTGCGTGTCGATGCCGCCGGCGGTGACGATGAGTCCTTCGCAGCTGATGATCTCGGTGCCCGGGCCGATGACGATGTCCACGCCCGGCTGCACATCCGGATTGCCGGCCTTGCCGATGGCCTCGATGCGCCCGTTCTTCAACCCGATGTCGGCCTTGACGATACCCCAGTGGTCGATGATGAGCGCGTTGGTGAGCACGGTGTCGACAGCGCCACCCGACTGCGCCCCAGCGCCTGCGCCATCGCGCGTGCGTTGACTCTGAGCCATGCCGTCGCGTATCGTCTTGCCTCCACCGAACTTCACCTCTTCGCCATAGCCGCCGGCGCGCAGCGTGTAGTCGGCCTCGACTTCAACGATCAGATCGGTATCGGCCAGGCGCACGCGGTCGCCCACGGTGGGGCCGAAGATCTCGGCGTAGGCGCGTCGGGTTATCGTGGCCATTAAAGGTCTCCCTGGGTCAAACCCCTGAACCCATAGACCTGGCGCGCACCGGCGTAGTCCACCAGTTCCACGGTGCGCTGCTGGCCCGGCTCGAAGCGTACGGCCAGACCCGACGCAATGTTCAGGCGCATGCCGTGCGCAGCAACGCGGTCAAAGCGCAGCGCGCCATTGGTCTCGGCAAAGTGGTAGTGGGAGCCGACCTGGATTGGCCGGTCGCCGGTGTTTTGCACCAGCAACGTGTGCGTGCGCCGACCGGGATTCAGGACGTGGTCGGGGCCGTCGGTGAAGAGTTCGCCAGGGATCATTTTGTATGGTTTCAGATGATGGGCTGATGCACAGTCACCAGCTTGGTGCCGTCGGGGAAAGTGGCTTCGACCTGGATGTCGGGAATCATCTCGGCGATGCCGTCCATCACGTCGGCACGGCTCAGAATCGAGCGCCCTTCGCTCATGAGTTGCGCCACGGTCTTGCCATCGCGCGCGCCCTCCATCACGGCTGCGCTGATCAGCGCCACCGCCTCCGGGTAGTTGAGCTTCAAGCCGCGCGCGCGCCGGCGCTCCGCCAGCAGGCCGGCGGTGAACAGCAAGAGCTTGTCTTTTTCACGAGGAGTCAGTTCCATTTCGTTTCACTCCATATTGGGGTCAATGGCTCGTGCGACCGCAGATGCCGGTCGAACACGAGGAGTCAGTTCCATAACGTTTCACTCTATGCTGGGGTCATTGGCTCGTGCGGCCGAAAATGTCGGCCGAACGCGGGGGTGAGTTCCATGGTGTGCCTGAGTCGTCGGTGCGGGTGAAGGGGGCGCCGTCATTGTCTCGCAACTTGCGTGCCGCTGCGCTGACACGGCAACTCCGGTGCACACGCACCGTGATGAGGCTTCAGCCGCTCAGGCGTCGCCAAAGTCAGCTCATTTTTGGTGCAACAGCGACGCATTTGTGGTGCATGGCCGTGCATTCTGTCGGGCCTCAGCCGCACAGACCGGGCGGTGGTTGAGCTGGCACGGTGCTTGCGATGAAGCCTGCAGCGGTTTGTTTTCAAACTGCCCATTTCGCCTAAACCTATTCCTTTTACTGGAGCTCATGATGAATCGTCGAGGACATCTCAAGGCCGTCGCCCTTGCGGCAGCGGTCGCAACCGGCGCATTGACTTTCGCCACGCAAGCACTGGCAGCAGACACGATCAAGGTCGGCGTGTTGCACAGCCTGTCGGGCACCATGGCCATTTCAGAAACCGTGTTGAAAGACACGGTGCTGATGGCGATCGACGAGATCAACGCCAAGGGCGGCCTGCTGGGCAAGCAGCTCGAGCCCGTGGTGGTGGACCCGGCCTCCAACTGGCCGCTGTTCGCAGAGAAGACCAAGCAATTGCTGGGTCAGGACAAGGTCTCCGTGATCTTCGGCTGCTGGACTTCCGTGTCGCGCAAATCGGTGCTGCCGGTGGTGGAAGAAATGAACGGCCTGCTGTTCTACCCGGTGCAATACGAAGGTGAAGAGCTGTCCAAGAACGTGTTCTATACCGGCGCAGCTCCGAACCAGCAAGCCATCCCTGCGGTGGACTACCTGATGAGCAAGGACGGCGGCGCGGCCAAGCGCTGGGTCCTGCTGGGCACTGACTATGTCTATCCCCGCACCACGAACAAGATCCTGCGCGCCTACCTGAAAAGCAAGGGCGTGAAGGACTCCGACATCGACGAGAAGTACACACCGTTCGGCCACTCTGACTATCAGACCATCGTCGCCGACATCAAGAAGTTCTCTGCCGGTGGCAAGACCGCCGTGGTCTCCACCATCAATGGCGACTCCAACGTGCCCTTCTACAAGGAACTGGGCAACGCCGGCCTCAAGGCCAAGGACGTTCCCGTCGTCGCTTTCTCCGTGGGAGAAGAAGAGCTGCGCGGCGTGGACACCAAGCCGCTGGTGGGACACCTGGCTGCGTGGAACTACTTCATGTCGATCAAGGGCCCGGCCAATGACGAGTTCATCAAGAAGTGGTCCGCCTACGCCAAGGCCAAGAAGCTGCCAGGCTCCGACAAGCCCCTGACCAACGACCCGATGGAAGCCACCTACATCGGCATCAACATGTGGGCCCAGGCCGTGAAGAAAGCCGGCAGCACAGACACCGACAAGGTGATCGCGGCGATGGCCGGCCAGACCTTCAAGGCGCCCAGCGGCATCACCTCGATGATGGACCCGAAGAACCACCACCTGCACAAGAGCGTGTTCATCGGCGAGATCAAGGCCGACGGCCAGTTCAACGTGGTGTGGAAGACACCGGGCCCGGTCAAGGCCAAGCCCTGGTCTCCGTACATCGAAGGCAATGCATCCAAGCCTGACGAACCTGTGAAGAAGTAAATAGCCCCATGCGACGCCCTCACCGGGCGTCGCTCAGGAGTTGCAGCGTGGACATCCACACCGTGCCCACACTACAGGTTCTTTCATGATGCTTCGATCAATCATTTTCCTTGCCGCGCTGTTCGCCGGGGCGCAGGCCCAAGCGCTCACCGCAGCCGAAGCCAAGGCAATCGCAACCGGCGACACCGACGCGCGCATCGCGGCCCTGAACCAGGCCATGCCGAACGCGGACGAACGCACGGCGGCCTTCATCCAGGCGCTGTCGGACGACGCCATCAAGCTCGCAGGCGAACAGGTCATCCTGCTCAAGGACGGCAAAGCCTACGACCCGGTCACGGGCATCGAGGCGGCCATGCCCGCAACGCTGGACGACATCACCAACAACAACCGCATGCGCGGCGAACTCGACAACGCGCTGGCCGCGCTCAAGCTGTTCTCCAAAGACCAGGCGCTGCGCGCCGCGGCGATTCTCGAACTGCAAGGCAGCAACGACGATGGTCGTCTGCCGCTGATCGAGAAGGCGCTCGCCACCGAGAGCGTGCCCGCACTGAAGGATCAGTTGGGTCTGCTGCGCGCCGCCATGCTGCTGGGCAGCGCAGACAAATCAAAGCGCCTGCAAGCCGCCACTTTGCTCGCGCAAAGCGGCAACCCGAACACCAAGACGCTGCTGCTGGAACGTCTCAAGATCGAGACCGAAGGCGACGTCAAGACCGCGCTCCAAACCTCGCTGCGTTCGGTCGAATCGTCTCTCATGTTGGGCGAGCGATTGGGCCAGTTGTTCACCGGCATCAGCCTGGGTTCGATACTGTTGCTGGTGGCTCTCGGTCTGGCCATCACCTACGGCTTGATGGGTGTGATCAACATGGCGCACGGCGAGCTGATGATGATCGGTGCCTACGCCACCTACGTGGTGCAGGGCGTGTTCCAGAAGCACCTTTCCGGCGCCTTCGACTGGTATCTGCTGGCCGCGGTGCCGGTGTCCTTCATGACCTCGGCGCTGGTGGGCGCGGCGCTGGAGCGCAGCGTGATCCGCTTCCTCTACGGCCGCCCGCTGGAGACGCTGCTGGCCACCTGGGGCATCAGTCTGATGCTGATGCAGGGCGTGCGCTCTATCTTCGGCGCACAGAACGTGGGCGTCGAAAATCCCCGATGGATGAGCGGCGGCGTGCAGCTTCTGGGCAATCTGCAGCTGCCCTACAACCGCCTGGTGATCATCGCCTTTGCCGCCGCCGTGCTGCTGGCCATGGCCTGGCTCATCGCCAGGACGCGCCTGGGGCTGTTCGTGCGCGGCGTCACGCAAAACCGCGCTATCGCTTCCTGCATGGGCGTGAACACGGCCCGCATCGATACCTATGCCTTTGCCCTCGGATCCGGCATCGCCGGCCTGGCCGGCTGTGCGCTGAGCCAGGTCGGCAACGTCGGCCCGGACCTGGGCCAGGGCTACATCGTGGATTCGTTCATGGTGGTGGTGCTGGGCGGTGTCGGACAGCTCGCCGGCACCGTCTACGCCGCGCTGGGCCTGGGGCTTCTGAACAAGCTGCTCGAAGGCTGGACCGGCGCCGTGCTGGCCAAGATCGCCGTGCTGGTGTTCATCATCATCTTCATCCAAAAACGCCCCCAGGGAATCTTCGCGATGAAGGGCAGGGAAGTATGAACACCCCCCGGCTTGCCCGCTACGCGTGGCCGCTTTCCCCCTTGCAGGGGGCAACACCAGCAGCCCGGCGGAGCCGGTTCTGCGGTGTTTCTGGATGGAGCCTCGCTTCGCTTGGCTGGCATGGCTCCGGGCAAAGAGATTGATATGAGCAACATCGATGTGAATCAAGACATTCAATTACCTCGCCCTCGACCGCTGCTCACCCGCAGCGGCTGGAGTGCTTACATCGCGGCGCTGCTCGTGGTCTGCGCATTGGCGCCCGCGCTCAATTTGCTGGTGCCGCACGACAGTGTGTTCTACCTCAGCGATTACGCCGTGGCGCTCATCGGCAAGATCATGTGCTACGCCATCTGCGCGCTCGCGATGGACCTGATCTGGGGTTATACGGGCATCCTGTCGCTGGGGCACGGCCTGTTTTTCGCCTTGGGCGGCTACGCCATGGGCATGTACCTGATGCGCCAGATCGGGCTGGACGGCAACTACAAGAGCGCCCTGCCCGACTTCATGGTGTTCCTGGACTGGAAAACGCTGCCCTGGCATTGGAGTTTCTCCGACAGCTTCGTGGCGACGCTGTTGCTGATCGTGGCGGTGCCGGGACTGGTGGCCTTTGTCTTTGGCTACTTCGCGTTTCGTTCGCGCATCAAGGGCGTGTATTTCTCCATCATCACGCAAGCCCTGACCTTCGCCGCGATGCTGCTGTTCTTTCGCAATGAAACCGGCTTTGGCGGCAACAACGGCTTCACCGATTTCAAGCGCATATTGAACCTGCCGATCGCCACGCCCAGCATGCGCATGACGCTGTTCGTGCTCACGGGCGTGACGCTGCTGGGCTTCTACCTGGGAGCGCGCTGGCTCATCCAGAGCAAGTTCGGCCGCGTGTTGCAGGCGATCCGCGACGCTGAAACGCGCGTCATGTTTTGTGGCTATTCGCCGCTGGGCTACAAGCTCACAATCTGGACCATCTCGGCCATGATGTGCGGTGTCGCAGGCGCGCTCTACGTGCCGCAGGTGGGCATCATCAACCCCAGCGAAATGAGCCCGGCGAACTCGATCGAGATCGCGATCTGGGCCGCGGTAGGCGGGCGCGCCACGCTCATCGGCCCGATCCTTGGCGCCTTCATCGTGAACGGAGCCAAGAGTTGGCTCACGGTGGCCTATCCCGAATTCTGGCTCTACTTTTTGGGCACGCTGTTCATCGGTGTCACGCTGTTCTTGCCGCAAGGTGTGGTGGGTCTGGTGAAGAAACTTCGGGGAGCCAAGCCATGACCCCCGATCTGCTGGAACAGGGCGCCAAGCGCGCCGAAGAACACGCGGCCAAACTGGCCGCAGCGCAAGGCCAGACCGAGTCCGGCGGTCGCAATGCGGGCTTTGGTCGCGTCGCGCATGCGAGCGGCGTGGTCGACGTCACGCACGGCCGCATCCTGTATCTGGAAGACGTGAACGTGAGCTTTGACGGATTCAAGGCCATCAACAACCTGTCGCTGGACATCGCACCAGGCGAGCTGCGCTGCATCATCGGCCCCAACGGCGCGGGCAAGACCACGATGATGGACATCATCACCGGCAAGACGCGCCCGGACTCGGGCAGCGTGTTCTTCGGCAGCACCATCGACCTGCTGCGCTACAACGAGCCGCAGATAGCGCAGATGGGCATCGGCCGCAAGTTCCAGAAACCCACCGTATTCGAGCAGCTCACGGTGTTCGAAAACCTGGAGCTCGCGCTGAAAACGCACAAGGGCGTGCTGCCGTCGGTGCGCTTCAAACTCGACTCGACGCAAAGCGACAAGCTGGCCGAGCTGCTGCACACGGTGCACCTCGCCGAGAGCGTGACGCGCAGCGCCGGCAACTTGAGCCATGGCCAGAAGCAGTGGTTGGAGATCGGCATGCTGCTGATGCAGGACCCCAAGCTGCTGCTGCTCGATGAACCTGTGGCCGGGATGACCGACGAGGAAACCGCACGCACGGCCGAGCTGTTTCTCACGCTCAAGGGAAAGCACTCGCTGTTGGTGGTTGAGCATGACATGAGCTTCATCCGCACCATCTCCGAGATCGTCACCGTGTTGTGCGATGGCGCTGTTTTGGCGCAGGGCACGCTGGATCAGGTGCAGGCGGATGAGAGGGTGATTGAGGTTTATTTGGGGCGATGATGAAGGCTACTTTCTTATCGTTCCTTGCGCAGAGTGCGCGGCTTGGTCGGGGCGTCGTCCCGGCGGCAGAGTTGGTAATTGAATATTCGCTTGGCCCGCGGGGTATGCCGGGTCTCGCCCCGGCGGGCGACTCACTTTCTCTTGCTTCGCCAAGAGAAAGTAAGCAAAGAGAAGGCGAGCCGGATTCGTCGGCCCTGCGTGCACGCTGCGATGCTCGGCGCAGTCGGGGTCTGGCTAAACTCGCTTCGCTCAAACAACGCCAGCCCTTGTCCGGCTGCACCTGCGCTTCTCGCCTCCTCATAACGGCTTGGGCTCCAAAAACCAATACCGAAAACCGGCGCCCGCAAGGACGCGCCATGGCGCGTCCTTGTGGAGTCTTGCATTCTGGTTGTTTGGACTTCGTGCTCTGGACTTCCCCCTCTGTATGCGCCGAGCAGCGCAGCAGAGAGCGGGGTCGCCTTTTCTTTGGTGACTTTCTTTTGGCGAAGCAAAAGAAAGTTACTGCGCAGTCGGGCGCACATCCCGACACAGCCGCGCACTCTGCGCAAGACCAGATCAACCCACCTCGCCCGCCGGGGCGAGACCCGGCATGCCCCGCGGGCCGCACGCACTGCAAAACAGCACCATCGGCCGCCGGGACGACATCCCGGCAAAGGCGCGCAATCGGCGCAAGACC
Source organism: uncultured beta proteobacterium (assembly GCA_903838565.1). GTDB lineage: Bacteria > Pseudomonadota > Gammaproteobacteria > Burkholderiales > Burkholderiaceae_C > CAIKVZ01. Next base: position 7,802 of record CAILZB010000097.1, read on the forward strand.
CGACCCACAATCATGCTAACTGTCAAAAATATAAACCAATATTACGGTGGCTCCCACATCCTGCGCGACGTGAGCCTGACGGTGCAGCCGGGCCAGGTCACGGTGCTGCTGGGGCGCAATGGCGTGGGCAAGACCACGCTGCTCAAGTGCCTGATGGGGCTGGTGCCGATTCGCAGTGGCAGCATTGAATTCGAGGGTCAGCCCATACATCAAGCCACGCCGTATCAGCGTGCGCGCGCCGGCATCGGCTTTGTGCCGCAGGGGCGCGAAATCTTCGCGCGGCTCACGGTCGAGGAGAACTTGGCGATGGGCCTGGCCTACAAGTCGGCCAGCACCCCCATCCCGCCGGAGCTGTTCGAACTCTTCCCCGTGCTCAAACAGATGCTGCAGCGCCGCGGCGGCGATTTGTCGGGCGGGCAGCAACAGCAGTTGGCGATTGCACGCGCGCTGGCGGCGAAGCCCAAGCTGCTGATTCTGGATGAACCCACCGAAGGCATTCAGCCCAGCATCATCAAGGACATCGGCCGCGTCATCCGCATGCTGGCCCTCAAGGGACTGGACGGGCAGCGCGTGGCCATCCTGCTGGTGGAGCAGTACTACGACTTCGCGCAGGAACTGGCCGACGACTATCTGGTGATGGAGCGCGGCGCCGTGATCGCGCGCGGTGCTGGCAAGGACATGGAAGCCAACGGCGTGCGTCAGCTGGTGGCGATCTGAAACCTACCTCCGCGTTCGCTACCATCGGGCCATGACCTGGCACGCCGCTCTCGCACTGGACTACACGCTGGAATCGGATCGCAGCGTGGCGCGCTTCGTGCACGACGGGCCGCTGCGCGTGCTGCAGACCCTGTACCCGGAGGGCGACGCCATCTGCCACAACGTGCTGGTGCATCCGCCCGGCGGGCTGGTGGGCGGCGACACGCTGGACATCCGGGTGAACGTGGGCGGCGGCGCGCACGCGCTCGTCACGACACCCGGCGCGACGCGCTTTTACCGCAGCGAAGGCGAGCTCGCACTGCAACGCACGCAACTGCGGCTGCAGGCCGGAGCGCGCATGGAGTGGCTGCCGCTGGAGTCCATCCTGTACAACGGCTGCCGCGGCGAGAACCGCCTGAGCTTTGAGCTGGACCCCGGAGCCGAGCTGCTGGCATGGGACATCACCGCTTTAGGCTTGCCGCACGCCGATCAGCCGTTTGCGCGCGGCAGCTTTTGCCAGCACATCGAGATGTCTGGCGTGTGGCTGGAACGCGGCGTGATCGATGCCGGCGACGCGCGCTTGCTGAACAGCCCGCTGGGGCTGGCGGGTCAGCACTGCATGGCGTCGATCTTCTTTGCGGCTGGCAGCGCCATGACTCGCGAGCGGCGCGAAAGCGCGCTGGACTGTGCACGCCAGCGGCTGCAGGCACACCCGCTGGGCACGATGGCCGGCGCCACCAGTCCGAACCCCCAGCTGCTGGTGCTGCGCGCCTTGGCGCCGCAGGTGGAGCCGGCTCTTGATTTGCTGAAAAGCGTCTGGGCGGCATGGCGACAATGCCTGTGGGACCTGCCCGCGCAACAGCCGAGAATCTGGGCGATGTGAGACCGGCGGCAGCGCGCTACGCGTCCGGTTTGGACGCGGCGCGCCGACGCCGCTCCAGAATGGCCTGCACTTCGCCGACCACACCCTTGCGAAAGGTCAGCACGCACAGCACGAAGATCGCGCCGATGATCACGGTCACCCAGGAGCCCACCTTGTCGGCCAGCAGGTCCTGCAGCGAGATCACGATGCCCGCGCCGAACGCCGGGCCGAAGAAGGTGCCCACGCCCCCCAGCAGCGTCATCAGGATGACCTCGCCCGACATCGACCAGTGCACGTCGGAGAGCGTGGCAAAACCCATGATCAGCGTCTTGAGCGAGCCGCCCAGGCCGGCCAGCGCGGCCGACAGCACGAAGGCCAGCAGCTTGTAGCGGTCCACCTGGTAGCCCAGCGAAATGGCGCGGGGTTCGTTCTCCCGGATCATCTTGAGCACCTGGCCAAAGGGCGAATGCACGATGCGCGCGATGGCCAGGAAGCACGCCACGAACAGCGCCACCACCAGGTAGTACAGCGCCGTATCCGATGCCAGCGAGAACAGCCCGAACAGCGCGCCGCGCGGCACGCCCTGCAGGCCGTCTTCGCCGCCGGTATAGGGCACCTGCAGGCAGACGAAATACACCATCTGCGCGATCGCCATGGTGATCATCGCGAAGTAGATCCCCTGGCGCCGTATCGCCACCAGGCCCACCACCAGACCGATCGCACCGGCGCCCACGACGCCCGCGAGAATCCCCAGTTCGGGCGTGAAGTTCTGCGACTTGATGAGCCAGCCGGTGATGTAGGCGGCCGAACCGAAAAATGCCGCGTGGCCAAAGGACAAGAGCCCGGTGAAACCCAGCAGCAGGTTGAAGGCGCAGGCAAAGATCGCGTAGCACAGCAGCTTCATCACGAACACCGGGTACAGGCCCAGCGCCGGTGCCAGCAGCAACAGCACCAGCAGCAGCGTGTAGGTGACGCGAAGGAGTTTGGTGGACTTGCTCATGCTCAGGCTTCCTTGCCAAAAAGGCCGGCGGGTCGCACCAGCAGCACGATCACCATGATCACGAACACCACGATATTCGACGCCTCAGGATAGAAGACACGCGTCAGGCCTTCGACCAGGCCCAGCGCCAGGCCGGTGATGACGGAGCCCAAAATGGAGCCCATGCCGCCGATCACCACCACGGCAAACACGACGATGATGAGATTGGAGCCCATCAACGGGTTCACCTGGATGATGGGCGCGGCCAGCACGCCGGCCAGCGCGGCCAACGCGGCGCCGGCGCCGTAGGTGAGCATCACCATCAGCGGCACGTTGATGCCGAAGGCCTGCACCAGTGCCGCGTTTTCGGTGCCGGCGCGCAGATAGGCGCCCAGCCGCGTGCGCTCGATCAGGTACCAGGTTCCCAGGCACACGACCAGCGACACCAGCACCACCCAGGCGCGGTAATTCGGCAGCACCATGAAGCCCAGGTTGGTGGCGCCCGACAGCAGTTCGGGCACCTCGTAATTCTGCCCGGACACGCCGTACATCTCGCGAAACACGCCTTCGAAGATCAGCGCCAGGCCAAAGGTCAGCAGCAGGCCGTAAAGCGGGTCGAGCTTGTACAGGTGTTTCAGGAACAATCTCTCCATCAGCATGCCCAGAATGCCCACACTCAGGGGCGCCAGCAGCAGCGCCGCCCAATAGTTGATGCCGAACTGATCCATCATGATCCAGGCGGCAAACGCGCCCAGCATGTACAGCGCCCCATGCGCAAAGTTCACGATGCCCAGCAGGCCAAAGATGACCGCCAGCCCCAGGCTGAGCAAGGCGTAAAAGGCGCCATTCACCAGACCGAGCAGCAACTGGCCCAGAAAAGCCTGCAGCGGAATGCCAAAAATTTCAGTCATAAGCGGTCGATCACGTGACTCGGCACGCGCCGACCGTGCGGGGTCGGCGCAGCAGCTTCATTTCCAGAGGGCGCACTTGCTCTCGGCCTTGGTGGTCCAGGCGGCCTCGCCCTTGAAGGTCTCGACCACGTTGTAGTAGTCCCAGGGCTCGGTCGACTTGTCCGGCGTCTTCACCTGCATCAAATACATGTCGTGGATCATGCTGCCGTCGCCGCGGATCCAGCCGCCCTTGGTGAAGATGTCGTTGACCTTGGTCTTCTTCATCTGCGCCAGCACCTTGTCCGGATCGTCGCTGCCGGTGGCCTTGACGGCCTGCAGGTAGTTCAGCGTGGCGGAGTAGTCCCCGGCCTGAATCGACGAGGGCATGCGCTTGAGCTTCTCGAAGAACTTGCGGCTCCAGGCGCGGCTCTCGGCGTCGCGGTTCCAGTACCAGCTGTCGGTCAGGTACATGCCCTGCGTGGTCTTCAGGCCCAGCGAGTGGATGTCGTTGATGAACACCAGCAAGCCGGCCAGCTTCATGGTTTTGGTCACGCCGAATTCGTTTGCCGCCTTGATCGAGTTGATGGTGTCGCCACCGGCATTCGCCAGGCCCAGGATCTGCGCCTTGCTCGACTGCGCCTGCAGCAGGAAGGAGGAGAAGTCGCTGGCCGACAGCGGGTGCTTGACCGATCCCACGACGGTGCCGCCCGCCGCCTTGACGACGGCAGAGGTGTCGTTTTGCAGCTGCGCGCCGAAGGCATAGTCGGCGGTCAGGAAGTACCAGCTCTTGCCGCCGGACTTGACCACCGCGTTGCCCGTGCCCTTGGCCAGCGCCACGGTGTCGTAGGCCCAGTGCAGGGTGTAGGCGTTGCACTGCTCGTTGGTCAGCGCCGAGGTGGCCGCGCCGATGGAGATGAAGAGCTTCTTCTTCTCCTGCGCGACCTTGGCCATGGCCAGGCTGGTGCCGGAGTTGGTGCCGCCGATCAGCATGTCGACGCCTTGCGTGTCGAACCACTCGCGCGCCTTGCCGGCGGCCAGATCGGGCTTGTTCTGGTGGTCGGCGTAGATCACTTCGATCTTCTTGCCGTTGATCGCGCCGCCCATGTCGGCGATCGCCATCTTGATGGCTTCGATGCCGCCGGGTCCGTCGATGTCGGCGTACAGGCTGGACATGTCGGTGATGATGCCGATGCGCACCACGTCACCGGAGATTTGTGCCTGCGCCGGCGCGGTGGACACGACCATGGCGCCGAGGGCCAGGGTGCAGGCGGCTGCCAGTTTCTTGAGTTTCATAGGGTCTCCTGAAGGGTGGTTGATGGAAGAACGCGTCGAAAAAAAGGAGGACATTGTGGCCGGAGGAAGATGGGTCAAACGCCCAGATACTCCTGCAGCATGCCCATGTTCTGGCGCAACTCGGCCTGGGCAAACTGCTTCACGATGCAGCCGTGCTCCATCACATAGAAGCGGTCGGCCAGAGGTGCGGCGAAGCGGAAATTCTGCTCCACCAGAACGATGGTGTAGCCGCGGGCCTTGAGCGCCAGAATCATCTCGGCCAGCTTCTGCACGATCACTGGCGCCAGGCCTTCGGAGATCTCGTCGAGCAGCAGCAGGCGCGCTCCGGTGCGCAGAATGCGCGCCACGGCCAGCATCTGCTGCTCGCCCCCGGACAGTCGGGTGCCGGGGCTGTTGGCGCGCTCTGCCAGATTGGGGAACATCGCGTAGATTTCGTCGATGCTCATTCCGCCCGGCGCGATGGTGGGCGGAAGCATCAGGTTCTCAAAGGCCGTCAGGCTGGCAAAAATGCCGCGCTCTTCCGGGCAGTAACCCACGCCCAGGCGCGCCACCTTGTGCGCGGCCAGGTGGATCGCCTCCTGGCCAAACAGCTTGATCGAGCCCTTGCGGCTGCCGGTCATGCCGACAATGGCGCGCAGCGTCGTGGTGCGCCCCGCGCCGTTGCGTCCCAGCAGCGTCACGACCTCGCCTTCGTTCACCGCGAAGTTCACGCCATGCAGGATGTGGGATTCTCCGTACCAGGCGTGCAGGTCTTCGATGCGCAGCAGTTCAGAGGCCATCGTCAACGCAGCGAAGGGCCGCCCCGAGCAAGTTAGCCCCCTCGGGGGGCAGCGTATTACACGAAGTGCTCTCGAAGAGCGGCGTAGCCAAAAGCGTGGGGGCCATTCAGTGCGCTCCCTGCAGGCTGGCGTCCGCGGTGCCCATATAGGCTTCCATCACCAGCGGGTTTCTCGACACTTCGCCATAGGTCCCGTCCGCGATGATGGCGCCGCGCTGCAGCACGGTGATGCGGTCGGCAATGGAAGACACGACGTTCATGTTGTGTTCCACCATCAGGATGGTTCGGCCCGCGGCCACCTTCTTGATCAATTGCGTCACCCTGGCCACGTCTTCGTGACCCATGCCCTGCGTCGGCTCATCCAGCAGCATCAGTTCGGGTTCCAGGGCCAGCGTCGTGGCCAGTTCCAGCGCGCGCTTGCGGCCGTAGGGAAGGTTCACCGTGAGCTCGTCGGCGAAGTCCTGCAGGTCCACTTCGGTCAGCAAGGCCAGCGCGCGCTCATGCAGGTGAAACAGCGAGCTTTCGGATTTCCAGAAGTGAAACGAGGTGCCCAGGTTGCGCTGCAACGCGGCGCGCACGTTCTCCAGCACCGTCATGTGGGGGAACACCGCCGAAATCTGGAACGAGCGCACGACGCCGCGCCTGGCCGTCTGCGCCGGTCCTTCGGTCGTGATGTCGATGTCGTTGAAGTTGATGCTGCCGTGGGACGGATGCAAGAATTTGGTCAGCAGGTTGAAGAACGTGGTCTTGCCCGCGCCATTGGGGCCGATCAGCGCGTGAATGTGGCCACGCCTGACTTTCAGGTCGACCTGATTGACCGCCACGAATCCCTTGAATTCCTTGGTCAATCCGCGCGTTTCAAGAATGAATTCCGCTGACAAATGGATCTCCGGCTGCGTGTTGAAGCGCACGGACACACCGGTCCGCACAATGGGCGGATGTTAGCGATTTGCCCAACGCACGGCCAGCGGGTTATGACCTAGGTAGTTCTACCGGTGAAGCCGCCGCCCAGGAGGCCGGGCACCGGCATTCCTCATGCTCCAGCACAAGAATGCCGATGCAAGGCGCCGGAAGCCGTGCGCGCAACAGCCCACGCCGCCCCAGGATAGGGGCGATGCAGGCCGGGCCGCCCGGAACGTCAGACCGCAGCGGCGGGCGTGCGCAGACGGATGTGCAGTTCGCGCAGTTGCTTCTCGTCCACGGGCGAAGGCGCCTGCGTGAGCAGGCACTGGGCGCGCTGGGTCTTGGGGAAGGCGATCACGTCGCGGATCGACTCGGCGCCGGTCATCAGCGTGACGATGCGGTCCAGGCCGAAGGCCAGGCCACCGTGCGGGGGTGCGCCGTACTGCAGCGCGTCCAGCAGGAAGCCGAACTTCATCTGCGCCTCTTCGGGCGTGATCTTGAGCGCGTCGAACACCTTTTGCTGCACGTCCGCGCGGTGGATACGCACGGAGCCGCCGCCCATTTCCCAGCCATTGAGCACCATGTCGTAGCCCTTGGAGATGCACTTTTCGGGCGCGCTGACCATCCAATCTTCATGCCCATCCTTGGGCGCGGTGAACGGGTGGTGCGTGGCGGTGAAACGCTGCGCTTCCTCGTCGTACTCGAACATCGGGAAGTCCACCACCCACAGCGGACGCCAGCCCTTTTCGAACAGGCCGTTTTTCTTGCCGAACTCGCTCAGGCCGATCTTCAGGCGCAGCGCGCCGATGGCGTCGTTCACGATCTTGGCCTTGTCCGCGCCGAAGAAGATCAGGTCGCCGTCCTGCGCGCCCGTGCGCTCGAGCACCGCGGCGAGCGCGGCGTCGTGGATGTTCTTCACGATCGGGCTTTGCAGGCCCTCCCTGCCCTTGGTCTTGTCATTGACCTTGATGTAGGCCAGGCCCTTGGCGCCATAAATCTTGACGAATTCGGCGTAGGCGTCGATCTCGCCGCGGGACAGGCCGCCGGTTTCGCGCGCGCCGCCGGGAACGCGCAGCGCCACCACGCGCCCGCCCTTCATCGTCGCCGCGCCCGAGAAAACCTTGAAGTCCACGTCGGTCATGACGTCGGTGACCTCGGTGAACTCGAGCTTCACGCGCAGATCGGGCTTGTCCGAGCCGTAGCGGTACATCGCGTCCTGATACGTCATGACCGGGAATTCACCCAGATCCACCTTGATGGTGTTGAGGAACACCGTCTTGATCATGCCCTGGAAGATCTCGCGGATTTCCTCTTCGCTCAGGAACGAGGTCTCGATATCGATCTGCGTGAACTCGGGCTGGCGGTCCGCGCGCAGGTCCTCGTCACGAAAGCATTTGGTGATCTGGTAGTAGCGATCGAACCCCGCCACCATCAGCAGCTGCTTGAACAACTGCGGGCTTTGCGGCAGCGCAAAGAAGTGACCGTCATGCACCCGGCTGGGCACCAGGTAGTCGCGCGCGCCTTCGGGCGTGGACTTGGTGAGCATCGGCGTCTCGATGTCGACAAAGCCGTTTGCGTCCAGGAACTTGCGCACCTCCATCGACACCTTGTAGCGCAGCATCAGGTTGTTCTGCATGTAGGGGCGGCGCAGGTCCAGCACGCGGTGCGTGAGGCGCGTGGTCTCGGACAGGTTCTCGTCGTCGAGCTGGAACGGCGGCGTCACCGAGGGGTTGAGCACGATCAGTTCGTGGCACAGCACTTCGATCTTGCCGCTCTTGAGGTTGTCGTTGACCGTGCCCTCGGGGCGCGCGCGCACCAGGCCCTTGACCTGGACGCAGAATTCATTGCGCACGCCTTCGGCGGTCGTAAACATGTCGGCGCGGTCCGGGTCGCACACCACCTGCACATAACCTTCGCGGTCGCGCAGGTCGATGAAGATCACGCCGCCGTGGTCGCGACGACGGTTCACCCAGCCGCACAGGCTGACGGTTTGACCCAACAGGGCATCGGTCACAAGACCGCAATAGTGGGAACGCATGGCCATGGTTTTTCTTTCAGGGATGTGGCGGATTGCACCGCGCAAGTAAAGATGAATTCAGTGGGGAGCAGGGTTGGACGACGCCGTGGGCACCGCCGTGCCCATGGAAATCACGTAGGTCAGCGCCTCGTCCACGCTCATGTCCAGTTCGATCACGTCCGCTCGGGCCAGCATCAGGAAAAAACCGCTGGTCGGATTGGGCGTGGTGGGCACATACACGCTGACAAAGTCGCCCGCCAGATGGGCTGCGACTTCGCCGGCCGGGGCGCCCGTCAGGAAGGCGATGGTCCAGGAGCCATTGCGCGGGTACTGGACCAGCAGCGCCTTGCGAAACGCATTGCCGTTGCTGGAGAAAAGCGTATCAGACACCTTCTTGACGCTGGTGTAGACGGTCTTGAAGATGGGGATGTTGGCAAACATCTTGTCCCACTGCACCAGCCACCAGCGACCCGCCACATTCGACACCAGGGAGCCGGTCACCAGCAGCACGGCGAGCACCAGGATCACGCCCAGCCCGTGCATGGCGCGCAGGCGTTCCAGCAGCGGCATGACGCTCTCTGGCATCACCGCGCCCAAGCCCGACAGCAGGCCGCCAAACACGCCGTCCAGCAGCCCCACCAGCCACGCCATGACCCACACGGTGATGGCCAGCGGCAGCCAGACCAACAGGCCGGTGATCAGGTATTTCTTGAAAGGCACGGCAACTCCCGGGTTGAGACGTCAGGGCTCAATGGCAGGAGCAGGAAGACCCGCAACCACCCGCAGCCGCAGGAGCGGACGCTGTCGTAGCCGCCGCGGCGGGTGCCGCGTCGGTCTTGGCTGCTGTGCCTGCAGGCGCATCAGCGGGCTTGGATTGCGCTGCCGCTGCCGCCGGGGGCGTGGCGGCGGGGGCTGCACCGCCCTTGAAGTCGGTAGCGTACCAGCCCGTGCCCTTGAGCTGAAAGCCGGCGGCCGTGAGCTGTTTCTTGAAAGTCTCGGCGCCGCAGAAGGGGCACTGCGTCAACAGGGGGTCGGACATTTTTTGCAAAACGTCCTTGGCCAAACCACAGGACTCGCATTTATAGGCGTAGATAGGCATAAGTTCGGTCGAAGCTGCAAAGCTTTCGATTATAGAGAGGGCGGCTCTCCCGGGCGCTCGCGTCCGGCGCGCGAGGCGCCCGTCAGCGTGCGTTCAGGCCGTCAACGGACTGCAGCATGGCCGCACGCGCCTGGCTCACCACCTGCTCTTTCCAGGCGTCGGTGTCGGTGAAAAACGCATCCAGCATCTGCCGTTTGATGGCTGCCGCCTTGCGCAGCGATGTCCTTGGGTTGTTATGCAACCACTGCTCGGCGCGCAGGGCGGCAAGCACGGTCTTGAGCGGCTGGGTTCCATATTCGATCGTGATCGCGTTGAAGTCCGCCTGCGCGCACTCTTGCTGGATCGCGTCCAGCATGCTGCCGCTGACGTTGGCGGACACGCTGGACTGCTGGAAGAACGAGGTCACGTCATCGCCCCACATCGCCTGCGCATCGGCCAGTCCTTCAGCGTCATTGCGCGCGCTCAGGATGCGCTCGCCCTTGCCGGGGGGGCCCAGTCCGGTATGCAGGTCGATCCACGCGATATGCCGGGCGTGGGCCGCATACTTGCGTACCACGGCGCGCAGCGTCTCGTTGCTCCAGGTCGGCTGGGTGCCGCCAAAAAACAGTCCCTTGGGAAATTCGTATTGTCCGGCCGACACCGCCGTTTGCACCGCAGGCTTGCCCTGGCGCAACATCAGCCATGCGACCTTGAGCTTGTTGCCCAGCGTCGGCGGCCATTGCTCGGGCAACAGCAATGGATGCAAAGCCCGGTAGCCCACATTCACCGGCAGAGGTTTTGCATAGTCGCAAAAGTTTCGGTTCAGGTCCACGTTCTCCTGCGTGGCCCGGCGAATATGGGAAAAACCATAGGGATTGACCGCGTGGATGTATAGCAGCGCCACGCCACGCTCCTTCGCCCTGGCGCGCAACTCCTCGTCCTGCAGCGAGAACACCTGGATGCCGCTGCCGCAGAAACCCTCCACACCGTGCACACCGCTGCTCACGACCAGCAAACGGTCGGCGTCGGGCGGCCCGTCGAGCACCACGTCCATGGCCAGGGTTTCCTTGTCACGACCGGGCATGCGCTGTTTGTGCGACTCCACCTGCAGGCCCCGGGCCTGGGCCGCATCGAAAAACCGCTTGCGCGCGCTGGCGTAGCTGTGCGAGAAGCAGGTCCTGGCGGCGATCATGGCGTGTCTTTCGCGCCCAGGCAGCGCTCCACCAGTCGCACCCAATAGGTCGCACCCAGGGGGATCAGTTCGTCATTGAAATCGTAGCTGGCGTTGTGCAGCATGCAAGGGCCGCCGCCGTGCCCGATCGCGCGGTGATCGCCCTCGCCATTGGCGATGAAGCAATAGGCGCCGGGCTTGACCTGCAGCATGTAGGAAAAATCTTCTGCGCCCATGGTAGGTTCCTGGGCGTCCACCCTGTCGGACCCCACGACGCCGGCCATGACCTGACGCGCCAGTTCGGCTTCGGCCGGCGAATTCACGGTGGGCGGGTAGTTGCGCACAAACTCGAAATCACACTCCAGATCAAAGGCCAGAGCCGTGTGGCGCGCCACCTGCTCCATGCGCTGCTCGATCAGGTCCAGCACCTCCAGCGTGAAGCTGCGCACCGTTCCCTGCAACTCGACGCTGTCGGGGATGACGTTGGTGGCCTCACCGGCGTGGATCATCGTGACGGAAATCACACCCGCGTCCACGGGCTTCTTGTTGCGGCTGATGATGGTCTGGAACGCCTGCACCATCTGACACGCGGCCGGCACGGGGTCCACCGCCTTGTGCGGCAGCGCCGCGTGGCCGCCCTTGCCGCGCAGTGTGATCTTGAACTCGTTGCTCGAAGCCATCACCGGCCCGGCACTCACGGCAAAGCGACCCACCTTGGCACCCGGCCAGTTGTGCATACCGTACACGGCGTCCATCGGAAACAGATCGAACAGCCCGTCCTTGATCATTTCGCGCGCGCCGCCCCCGCCCTCCTCGGCCGGCTGAAAGATCAGGTACACCGTGCCGTCGAAGTCGCGCTGCACCGCCAGGTGCTGTGCCGCCGCGAGCAGCATCGCCACGTGGCCGTCGTGGCCGCAGGCGTGCATCTTTCCGGGGTGCTGGCTGACGTGGGCAAAGGAGTTGGACTCCTGCATCGGCAGCGCGTCCATGTCGGCGCGCAGGCCGATGGATCGCGACGAGGTGCCGCTGCGCACGATGCCCACGACACCCGTCTTGCCCAAGCCCCGATGCACGGGAATGCCCCACTCGGTGAGCTTTTGCGCCACCAGGTCGGCGGTGCGCAGCTCCTCGAAGCAAAGTTCGGGGTGGGCGTGGATGTCACGGCGGGTGGCGGCGATGGAGGCCGCCTGCTTGACGATGGAATCTATGAGTTGCACGTTCTTCTCCCAGGCGCGCAGTTTATGACACAAAGGCATCGCCCTGTTCGTTACCCCGCCATCAGGTGCGCACGCGGCCGTCGCCGGTCAGCATGGAGATATCGACGTAACTCGACGCCACATGATTCCTGGGCGAGAACGAAACAGAAAAACCGCCAAACGACTGGTTGTTCAGCGACTCCAGGCCCGATATCAGCGCGTCGCGACTCAGGCTGCGCGTCGCCGCCCGCTTCAGTCCCTCGACCAACACCTTGGCCGCCAGATACCCCTCCATGCTGGAAAAGTTGACCTGTGCCTCGCCGCCCGCCTTCTTCACCGCCGCCACAAATTCCCGGGCCAGCGGGCTCGCCGCGTTATAGGGAGAAGGAACCACCTGGGAGACCACCACGCCCGCACCCTCCTTGCCCAGCTCGTCCGCCAGCGCCTGCGTGCCGACGAAGGACACATTGTAAAAAGTGCCGCCATAACCGGCTTTGCGCGCCGCCCGGATGAAGGCAGCGCAGGCCTTGTAAGCACTGACCTGCACCACCGCGTCGGGCGCCGCCGCCACGATGGCTTTCACGGCCGCATCCACGTCCACGGAATTGCGCTCCACCGTGGCCTGAGCCACAGGTTTGAGATTGAGCGCGGCCAGCGCGAGCGTGACACCGTCGAGTCCGGCCTTGCCATAGGCGTCGTTCTGATGGAACACCGCAATCTTCTTCAGACCCAGATTTGTGAGCTGCTTCACGATCAGCGCGGTCTCGTCGTTGTACGAGGCGCGCACATGAAACGCATAGCGATTGAAAGGCTCGCGCAGCGCCATGGCACCGGTGAACGGCGCAATGAAGGGAATCTTCGCGCGCGTCGCCAGGGGCAGCGCCGCCAGGCTGGTGGGCGTGCCGATGTAGCCAAACAGCGCAAACACGTCTTCCGCGATCAGCCGGCGGGTGTTATCGGCGCAGCGCTCGGGTTCGTAACCGTCGTCGAGCTTGCGGATTTCAATCAAGCGCCGGCCCACGCCGCCTTGCGCGTTGACCTGGTCGAACAATACCTTGGCGCCCTGGTAGAACTGGATTCCCAGCTGCGCCGCCGGGCCGGTGAACGGTGCCGACTGGCCCAGGACGATCTTGTCCTCGCTCTGTGCGCGGGCCGGGTTGAACGCGGTGATGAGTGCCGCACCGGCACCGAGGGAGAAATGTCTGCGTTGAATCATGGTGGGGCATTATCGTGAACAATCGGCTCTTTACGTATGTGGGTTCCCCCCAAGCCCGCGACTTCACCGGAAAATTGACATGATCTTGTCTCCCTCTCGCGATGCCACCCCGCCGAGCCGTCAGATCAGAGGGGCTTGCCCGCACGACTGCCCCGACACCTGCGCCCTGCTGACCACGGTGCAGGACGGCGTGGCGATCAGGGTCCAGGGCAATCCCGAGCACCCGCACACCAACGGCGTGCTGTGCGCCAAGGTGTCGCGCTACCCCGAGCGCACCTACCACCCGCAGCGCATCCTGCACCCGCTCAAACGCGTCGGGCCCAAGGGATCGGGCCAGTTCGAACGCGTGAGCTGGGACAGCGCACTGGACGACATCGCCAGTCGGCTTACCCAAATCGCCGCCCGCGATCCGCAGGCCATCCTGCCCTACAGCTACGCCGGCACCATGGGTCTGGTGCAGGGCGAGAGCATCGCGGCGCGCTTCTTTCACCAGCTCGGAGCGTCGCTGCTGGACCGCACCATCTGCGCCGCAGCCGGCGGCGAGGGACTGGTGCGCACGCTGGGCGGCAAGCTCGGCATGAAGGTCGAGTTCTTTGCCGAGTCCAGATTGATCCTGATCTGGGGCAGCAATTCCATCGGCTCGAACCTGCACTTCTGGCGTTACGCGCAGGAAGCCAAGCGCCTGGGCGCCAAGCTGATCTGCATCGACCCGCGCAAGACAGAGACCGCCGACAAGTGCCACGAGCACATCGCGCTGCTGCCGGGCACCGACGCGGCGCTGGCGCTGGCCATGATGCGCGAACTGATCGTTCGCGACTGGCTGGACCACGACTACATTGCGCAACACACGCTCGGCTGGGAGCAGCTCCGAGAGCGCGCCATGCACTGGACGCTGGAGCGCGCAGCCCAGGTCTGCGGCGTGACGCAGGCGCAGATCGAGTCGCTGGCACGGGACTATGGCCGCTGCTTTGTCGAGCAGCAGCCGGCCGCGATACGGTTGAACTACGGCATGCAGCGGGTGCACGGCGGTGGCAACGCCACCCGGGCCATCGCCTGCCTGCCCGCGCTCATCGGCGCCTGGCGCCAGCGCGCGGGCGGCCTGCTGTTCAGCAGCTCCGGCAGCTTCCCCGTGAACCGCGCCGCGCTGGAGCGCCCGGACCTGCTCGCCGGGCGCACGCCGCGCACGCTCAACATGGTGAGCATCGGCGACGACCTGCTACGCGAGGCCTCGGCCGACTTCGGCCCGAAAATCGAAGCGCTTATCGTCTACAACAGCAACCCGGTGGCGGTGGCACCCGACTCGGGCAAGGTGGTGCAAGGTTTTGCGCGCGACGATCTGTTCACCGTGGTGCTGGAACACTTCCAGACCGACACCGCCGACTATGCCGACTACATCCTGCCGGCCACCACGCAGTTGGAACACGATGACATCCACCTGAGCTACGGCCACACCGACGTGCTGCTCAATCGCGCGGCGATCAAGCCGCTGGGCGAGGCCAAGCCGAACACCCAGATCTTTCGCGAACTGGCGGCACGCATGGGTTTGGACGACCCTTGTTTTGCCGACGACGACGAGACGCTGTGCCGCACTGCGTATCCTTGTGTGGACTATGCGCAGTTGCTGGAGCGGGGATTTGCCACGCTGCCGGTGGCGGATGCGCCCTTTGCCAACGGCAACTTCCCCACGCCCTCGGGCAAGTGCGAGTTCTACAGCTCGGCGCTGGCAGCACAGGGACTCGACGGCCTGCCCGACCATGTTCCCAACCACGAGTTGCCGGGGACGTCGGCGCACTACCCGCTGGCCATGATCTCGCCGCCGGCGCGCAATTTCCTGAATTCGACTTTCGTCAATGTCACCAGTCTGCGCGACATCGAGGGCGAACCGCTGCTGGAAATCTCCGAGGTCGACGCCGCTGCGCGTGGCATCGCCAACGGCGCCGTGGTGCGCGTCTTCAACGATCGCGGCAGCTATGTCTGCAAGGCCCGGCTGTCGCCGCGCGCAAGGCCCGGGGTGGTGAACGGTCTGGGCGTGTGGTGGCGCAAGCTCGGACTGAACGGCACCAACGTGAACCAGCTCACGAGCCAGAAGCTCACCGATCTGGGACGCGGCCCGACCTTTTACGACTGCCTGGTGGAAGTGGAACTCGCCAACGTTCAGGCGTTCCAGGCCCCGTAGGCCCCGTAGGCCCCGTAGGCCCCGTAGGCCCCGTAGGCCCCGTAGGCCCCGTAGGAATACGAAGGGACTTCCCACTTTCTGGTAACGGCA
>CAILZB010000098.1 GCA_903838565.1 uncultured beta proteobacterium
GCAGCCAGATGCTTCTCACCGGCTTCCTTGGTCAGGAACAAGCCCGTGGCTTCGATCACGACGTCGGCGCCGACTTCGTTCCACTTGAGCTCAGCCGGGTCTTTCACCGCAGTCAGGCGAATGCGCTTGCCGTTGACGATCCAGGTGTTGCCGTCCACAGCAATCGTGCGCTTGAAGCGGCCGTGGACCGTGTCGTACTGCAGCATGTACGCCAGATACTCGGGCTCGAGCAGGTCGTTGATGCCAACGACTTCGATGTCCGAGAAGTTCTGCACCGCGGCGCGAAATACCATGCGCCCGATACGTCCAAAACCGTTGATGCCTACCTTGATCGCCATTTTCATTCCTTAAACAGTTTGCAAATCCTTCTGCAGCCCTGCAGTGATCGCCATGAGCGCAGAAAAGTCCTCAATGACACGGTCCGGACCGCAGTCCTGAATCGGCTTGCCCATGTTGTAGCCATAAGGCAAGGCCCAGACTGTAACTCCTGCGGCACGCGCGGTGGCCACGTCAATGGAAGAATCGCCCACAAAAAGCGCGCGCGGCGCTGTCACGCCGAACTGTTCCATACAGGAAAGTACCCCCACCGGGTCGGGCTTCTTCACGGGAAAACTGTCGCCGCTGACGACGCGGTCAAACAGCGGCGCCATCTGGTGCGCGTCCAGCACGGTGCGGGTGTAGCGCTGCTCCTTGTTCGTCACCACCGCCAGTTTCACGCCCGCCAGCCGCAGGGCGATCAGCACCTCGCGCACATGGGGATACAAATGGCTGCGCGTGCCACAGCGCTGCCGGTAATGTCCGTCAAACCGGTCCTTGGCAACGGCGAAATCGGGTGCCGCACGCACCGCATCGGCGCTGCTGTTGCCAACATGGGCCAGCGCCTGCACCAGCAGTTCGCGCGTGCCGTGACCGATCCAGTCGCGCACCCGGCCCAGCTCGACTTCGGGCAGATGCAAATCGCGCAGCGTGTCGTTCACCGCGTCGAAAATCTCGGGCGCGGTTTCGATCAGCGTGCCGTCCAGATCGAACAGGACGAGGTCAAACAACATCGCGAACTTCCTTGATCAGTCGGTCCACCGTGATGCCGAAGTAGGCGTACAGGTCCTTGGCCGGAGCGGACTCGCCAAACGCGGCGATACCCACGACGCGACCGGTGCGCCCCACGTACTTGCGCCAGAAGTCCGGATGTGCGGCTTCCACGGCCACCGCGGGCAGCGACAGCGGCAGCACGCTGTCCTGGTAGGCCTGGCTCTGGCGATCGAACACATTGGTGCAGGGCATGGAGACCACGCGCGTGGCGATGCCCTGTAGCGCCAGGGCCGTGTGCGCTTCCATGGCGAGCGAGGTCTCGGAGCCGGTGGCAATGATCACGGCCTGCGCGTTCGCGCTGTCGGCCAGGATGTAGCCGCCCTGGCGGATGCTGTCCACCATGCTCGCGTCCGTCAGGCGCGGCAGGTTCTGTCGCGACAGCGCCAGCGCACTGGGGCCGTCGCGCCGCTCGATGGCATAGCTCCAGGCCACCGCGGTTTCCAGCCCATCGGCCGGACGCCAGACGTCCAGATTCGGGATGATGCGCAGCGATGGCACATGCTCCACCGACTGGTGCGTGGGGCCGTCCTCGCCCAGGCCGATGCTGTCGTGCGTGAACACGTGGATCACGCGCAGCTTCATCAGCGCCGCCATGCGAATCGCGTTGCGCGAGTAGTCGCTGAAGGTGAGGAAGGTGCCTCCATAGGGCAGATAGCCGCCATGCAGCGCGATGCCGTTCATGATCGCGGCCATGCCGAACTCGCGCACGCCATAGGAGAGATGGTTGCCCCAGACATCGCGTCCGGCCTTCACGCAGCCCTTGAAGTTGGTGAGGTTGGAGCCCGTCAGATCGGCCGAACCGCCGAAGAACTCGGGCAGCAAAGGCGCCAGTGCATCGAGCGCGTTCTGGCTCGACTTGCGCGTGGCGAACGCCTCCGGCCTGGCAGCGATGGCGAGCAGCAGCTCGGGCAGCTTCGCGCTGAAGTCGGCCGGCAGGCCGCCCGCCATGCGGCGCTCGAATTCTGCGGCTTCCTTGGGGTAGGCTCCGCGGTAGGCAGCAAAACCCTGCTGCCACGCCAGCTCGGCAGCAGCGCCGCGCACCTTTGCATCCCAGGCCTGGGCGATGTCCGCGGGAATCTCGAACGGCCCGGAAGTCCAGCCCAGCGCCGTGCGCGTCGCCGCCACTTCGGCCGCACCCAAGGCCGCGCCGTGCACGTCGTGCGTTCCTGCCTTGTGGGGTGAGCCCTGGCCGATCACGGTCTTGCAGCAGATCAGCGTGGGTTTTCCGTCGTCGCTCAGGGCTTGGACGCGTGCGGCATTCAGCGCCGCGTCCACGGCCGCCGGATCATGTCCATCGACGCCTGCGATCACGTTCCAGCCGTAAGCGGCAAAGCGCGCCGGCGTGTCGTCGGTGAACCAGCCCTCGACGTGGCCGTCGATGGAAATGCCGTTGTCGTCGTACAGCGCCACCAGCTTGGACAATCTCAATGTGCCGGCGAGCGAGCAGACCTCGTGGCTGATGCCTTCCATCATGCAGCCGTCGCCCAGGAAGGTGTAGGTGAAGTGATTCACCACCTCGTGCCCGGGCCGGTTGAATTCGGCCGCCAGCAGCTTCTCGGCCAGTGCCATGCCCACGGCATTCGCGATGCCCTGGCCCAGCGGTCCGGTGGTGGTTTCCACGCCCGGTGTCACACCGAGCTCCGGGTGCCCCGGCGTCTTGCTGTGCAGCTGGCGGAACTTCTTCAGGTCTTCCATCGACAAGTCGTAGCCGGTCAGATGCAGCAGCGCATACAGCAGCATGGAGCCGTGGCCATTGGACAGCACGAAGCGGTCGCGGTTCGCCCAATGCGGGTTCAAAGGGTTGTGTTGCAGGTGCCGGTTCCACAGCACTTCGGCCATGTCGGCCATGCCCATGGGCGCACCGGGGTGGCCGGACTTGGCCAGTTCGACCGCATCGACGGCCAGCATGCGGATCGCGTTCGCCATGCGACGCGCGAGTTCAGGAGAGGGATGGTTCATGAGTGTCTCAAAACTTTGATCAATTGAAATGGGGTTCCCCAAAAAACCTGCCCAGGCGGAAGTGGTTCCAGAACGCCGCGGAACCGGCTTTGGTTATTGGGGTCAGACGCCAATTTCGCTACAGCGCTACGCGCTGTCCGAAGTGGTAAGCCGAAGGCTTGGCGAATTTGGACTCTGACCCCAAAAACCTTGGGGGGAGGCGGCGTCAGCCGACTCAGGGGGCGTTCTTCTTCTTCCTTTCCATCATGCGCCAGACGAAGGGCGTGAAGATGAGCTGCATCGCGAGTTCCATCTTGCCGCCGGGGATGACGATGGTGTTGGCGCGCGACATGAAGGAGTCGTTGATCATGTTCAGCAGGTACTGGAAATCGATGCCCTTGGGGTTGGCGAAGCGGATCACGACCATGCTCTCGTCGGGCGCGGGGATATCGCGCGCGATGAAGGGGTTGGAGGTGTCGACCGTGGGCACGCGCTGGAAGTTGACGTGGGTGTGCGCGAACTGCGGACAGATGTAGTTCACGTAGTCGGGCATGCGCCGCAGGATGGTGTCGGTCACGGCTTCGGTGGAATAGCCGCGCTTGGACTTGTCGCGCCACAGCTTCTGAATCCACTCCAGGTTGATCACGGGCACCACGCCAATCAGCAAATCCGGGTGCTGCGCGATGTTGACTTCGGGCGTGACCACGGCGCCGTGCAGTCCTTCGTAGAACAGCAGGTCGGTGTTGTCGGGCAGCAGTTCCCAGGGCGTGAAGGTGCCCGGCTCCTGCTTGTAAGGCGCGGCTTCTTCCGGATCATGCAGGTATTTGCGGCGTTTGCCGTTGCCGGTTTGTCCATAGGAGCGGAACAGCTCGGCCAGCTCGGGGAACAGGTTGTTGTCCGGCCCGAAGTGGCTGAAATGCTGGTTCCCCTGCTTCTCGGCTTCGGCTGCCTTGAGCTTCATTTCCTTGCGGTCATAGCGGTGAAAACTGTCGCCCTCGATCACCGCGGCGGCGACTTTTTCGCGCCGGAAGATGTTCTCGAAAGTTCTCGTGACCGAGGTGGTGCCGGCACCGCTGGAGCCGGTGATGGCGATGATGGGATGGCGTTCAGACATGGGGAGTCTCCAGGAGTTTTGAAAATCTATGCGGACTGGGGCTAATCCCGAAACAGGCTGCGGGGTGAGAACAGCGGGTCCAGCGACGTCTTGGGAACGGGCTCGGCGTGGTAGCGCTCGATGCGCTCGACCTCATTCTTCGAGCCGAACACCAGTCCGATGCGCTG
The DNA here is from genome assembly GCA_903838565.1 of uncultured beta proteobacterium. GTDB lineage: Bacteria > Pseudomonadota > Gammaproteobacteria > Burkholderiales > Burkholderiaceae_C > CAIKVZ01. Next base: position 4,309 of record CAILZB010000098.1, read on the forward strand.
GTGCAGCGATGTCGGCTGCACGCCCATCATGGGCTTTTCGCCGGTGCTGGCGCGCCCTCCGGCCTGCTCAATGATGAGGCCCACGGGATTGGCCTCGTACAGCAGGCGCAGCCGGCCCGGCTTGCTCGCGTCCTTGGTGTCGCGCGGGTACATGAAGACGCCGCCGCGCATCAGGATGCGGTGCGCCTCGGCCACCATGGAGGCGATCCAGCGCATGTTGAAGTCCTTGCCGCGTGCTCCGGGCTTGCCGGCCAGGCATTCGTCCACATAGCGCTTCACCGGCGCCTCCCAGAAGCGGCTGTTGGATGCGTTGATGGCGAACTCCTGCGTGTCCTCGGGCACGCGAATCCTGGGGTGGGTGAGCATGAATTCACCCAGGTTCGGATCCAGCGTGAAGCCGTTCACGCCGTCGCCCACGGTGAGCACCAGCATCGTGGTCGGACCGTACAGCGCGTAGCCCGCCGCCACCTGCTGCGCGCCGGCTTGCAGAAAGTCGGCTTCGACCACGTCGCGACCCGTGGCCTCGACCTCCTTGGGGGCGCGCAGCACCGAGAAGATGCTGCCCACGGAAACATTCACGTCGATGTTGCTGGAGCCGTCCAGCGGGTCGAACACCAGCAGGTATTTGCCGCGCGGATACTGCGCCGGAATCTGGTACGCCGCCTCCATTTCCTCGGACGCCATGCCCGCCAGATTGCCGGCCCATTCGGTGCGCCGGATGAAGACGTCGTTGCTCAGCACATCGAGCTTCTTCTGGGTCTCGCCCTGCACGTTGATGGCGCCACCCTGAACCGCAAAGTCGCCGCTGTTGCCGCCGAGCTCGCCCAGGGCGACGGCGCGGGCGATGGCCTTGCAGGCCAGCGCCACATCCAGGATCAGCGCGTTGAAATCGCCGCTGGCGCCAGGGAAGCGCCGGCGCTCCTCGATCAGGAATTGGGTCAGCGTGGAGCGATGGGTCAAAGGCATGGTGGCACTTTCAGAGTTGAATGAGTTGTCAGGCCGCTGCCTGGCGCAGCGCCTGCATCACGCCGCGGTAGCCGCCGTCGGCGTCGGGCGCGCTGAACACGGCGCTGCCGGCGACGCAGGTGTCGGCACCGGCGCGCACGATCTGCTGAATGTTGTCGATCTTCACGCCGCCGTCCACTTCCAGCCAGATCGGCTGGCCGCCGCTGTCCTGGTGCGCGGCTATGCGCTGCCGCACGGCGCGCAGCTTGCCCAGCGTCGAGGGGATGAACTTCTGCCCGCCAAAGCCGGGGTTCACACCCATCAGCAGAATGATGTCGAGTTTGTCCATCACGTGGTCCAGCCAGTCCAGCGGGCTTGCCGGGTTGAGCACCAGCCCCGCCTTGCAGCCCAGCTCGCGGATCAGCGACAGCGTGCGGTCCACGTGTCTGGACGCCTCCGGGTGGAAGGTGATGAGGTTGGCGCCGGCCCTGGCAAACAGCGGAATCAGCGAGTCCACGGGCTCCACCATCAGGTGCACGTCGATGCCAATCTTCACGTGCGGCCGTATCGCCTCGCAGACCAGGGGACCGATGGTGAGGTTGGGCACGTAGTGGTTGTCCATCACGTCAAAGTGCACCAGGTCCGCGCCGGCGGCCTCAATCGCTCGCACCTCTTCGCCCAGGCGGGCAAAGTCTGCGGACAGGATGCTGGGGGCGATTCTCAGGGTCTGGGTCATGGCGGACTTTCTGCGGTTCAGGGTTTTTGGGTCGCGGCACGGTGCTCGCCGTGCCAGAGGCGAAGTTGCGTCAGATCGGTGTGGCTCAAGTCGGGAACCACGCACATCGCGCCGCTGAAGTCATGCTGCGCGGTGTAGTTGTTCGGCGTGATCAGCGTCGCGATGCCGGCGGCGACCGCCGAACGCAGGCCGTTGCTGGAGTCTTCAAACGCCAGGCACTGCGCGGCATCCAGCTGAAGTGCAGCCAGCATCTGCAGATAGACCTGGGGGTGCGGCTTCTTGATCGGTGCCGTGGAGGCGTCACCGATCGCCGTGAAGTTCAGCCGCCAATCCGGACCGACGGCGTGGCGCAGCAGCGCCGCGATGTTCACCGGCGAGGTGGTGGTGGCAATGGCCAGCTGCAGGCCTTGGGCCAGCGCCGCATCCATGAGTTTGAGCACGCCCGGTCGCAGGCTCACGGCGCCGCTGTCGACCGCCTCTTCGTAGGCGGCGGTCTTGAGCTCGTGCAGCCGGTTCACCGTGTCCTGCAGGGCGCCTGTCCCCAGTTCGCGCAGACCCGGTTGCGCGCTGTTCCAGTAGTGCAGGATGCGCTCCTTGCCACCCGAGACGTTCAGCAGCTCGGTGTACAGCGCCTCGTCCCAATGCCAGTCCAGGCCGAACTCGGCAAAGGCGTGGTTGAAGGCCGCACGGTGCGCGGATTCGGTGTCCGCCAGGGTGCCATCGACATCAAAAATCAGGGCGCGCAACATGCAGGGCTTTCACGTTAAGGGAAGTAGGCAACGGTTTCAATGGATTTACTTTATCCGCCAATACCCATAAACTCAAATTACATTTTTTCGTTCAATCATCAGCTTAACGTTATCTTTAAAGACCTTGCGGGACAGGTTTTTGGGGTCAGAGCCCAAATTCGCGGAGCCTTCGGCTCGCCCTTGCGGCGCGTTGCGCCGCGGCAAAATTGGTATCTGACCCCAAAAACCTGTGCTCTGTCCTCAACTGTTTAGGTTTATGCGCAACTACACGCTCAAGCAGATTCTGACTTTCATCGAAGTCGCGCGCGACCGCTCCGTCTCCAAGGCGGCAGCGCGGCTGTTTGTGACCCAGCCTGCGGTGTCGATGCAGCTGCGCCAGCTGGAGGAGGCTTTTGGCCTGGCGCTGGTGGAGCCGTCAGGGCGCAACATCCAATTGACCCAGGCTGGCGAGGAATTCCTCACCCACGCCATTGCCGCGGTGGCGCAGTTCCGCAATCTCGAAGCCAGCATGGCCGAGCACGTGGGGCTGAAGAAGGGACGCATCGAGCTGGCCGTGGTCAGCACCGCCAAGTATTTTGTTCCCATGCTGCTGGTGCGTTTTTCCCGGCTGCTGCCCGGCATCGAGATCAAGCTGCAGATCGACAACCGCGAAAACATCCTGTCCATGCTCGCGCGCAATGAAGTCGACCTGGTCATCATGGGGCGCGCACCGACGACGCTGGACTGCGAAGCCACACCCTTCGTCACCAACCCCATGGGCATCGTGTGCGCGCCCGACCACGTGCTCTCCCGACGCAGGAAAGCCTCATTCGAGCTGCTGCGCGAGCACCAGTTTGTCGTGCGCGAGCAAGGATCGGGTACGCGCGCGGCGATGGAGCGGCTCTTTGCGCAGCACGGCGTGGAGCTCCAGGTGGTGATGGAGATGCCCAGCAATGAAACCATCAAGCAGGCCGTCATGGCCGGAATGGGCTTGAGCTTCCTGTCGCTGCGCACCGTGCGCCACGAGCTGGCGGCGGGTCATCTGGCGCTGGTGGACATCAAGGGCATGCCCATCATCGGCCACTGGTACGTGACGCATCTGCGCCAGAACCGGCTCTCGCCCGCGGCCAAGGCCTTCAGGGATTTCCTGATCGAGCAGGGCGGGCCGCTGATCGAATCCTGGGCCTGAGCCCAGGGGCCGCCGCTGCGGTCAAAAGCTCCTGACCCGTTCGATCAGCGCGTTCGAATCCCTGGCGGCCTCCATGCGCCGCGCAAGATCGATCTGAAACTCGATGTCCTGCAGCAGCAGCGAAGCATTCACCAGGGCGTCGCGCAGCTCGAACAGGGCTTGCACCAGACGATCGTCGGGCACAGTGCGTTGGGTTTCGGTATTTTTCATGATGACCTTTCACATCTGAATTCATATTGCTACGAGGCAAACACCTTGACCACGTCGGCCAGACGCTGGGCCTGCTCGCCCACGCTGATCACGGCGGCGCTGTTTTGCTCGACCATGGCGGCGTTTTGTTGCGTCATCTGGTCCAACTGGGACACCACCCGTCCCACCTGCGCGATCCCCGTCGCCTGCTCCCGCGAAGCGGCCGTGATCTCGAGCATCAATTCGTTCACGCGGTTGACCTGAACCACCACCTCGTCCATGGTCTGCCCGGCATCGGCGATCTGGCACGAACCGCTTTTCACCCTGGTGGCCGAGTCCTCGATCATTTGCTTGATTTCCCTGGCCGCAGCGGCAGAGCGCCCGGCCAGGCTGCGAACCTCACTCGCCACCACGGCAAAGCCCCGGCCCTGCGCTCCGGCACGCGCCGCCTCGACCGCGGCGTTCAGAGCCAGGTTGGTGGTCTGGAAGGCGAGTCCATCGATGACGCTCACGAGGTCGGTCATCTGTTTGCTTGAGCCCGAGATCAGCGCCATGGTCGCGACCACGTCGCGCACCGCCTCGCCGCCTTTTTCGGCCAGGCGGGCTGCCGCATCCGCCGACTGGCTGGCTTGGTGTGCAGACTCCGAATTCTTGCTCACGGTGGCGGTCTGCTGCTCCATCGCGGCGGCGGCCTGCTGCAGGCCGGCCGACGCTATTTCAGTTCGGCTTGACAGATCCAGCGTCGCCGAGGTCATCTCCATGCTCACGTTCTGCACGCCCGTCACGTGTTCGTGCACGTCCGCCACCAGCGCCTGCAGATTCAAGCCGGCCTGATTGATGGCGCGCGCAATGCGCCCGACATCGTCACAGCGATTCAGATTCAGCAGGTCTGCCGCCTCACCGCTGGCCACCTGCTGCGCCACCGCCCGTATCCTTGCCAGCGGCTGCGCGACCTGGGCCTCGATGAACGCGTCCGCCAGCAGCAGGCTGGCGAGTGCGATCCCAGCCAAAGCTGCGAGCGCACCGCCGGGCAAGGCAGAAGTGGCCAGCGCCGCGGCCATGACAACACCCAGGGCCAGCATCGGCAGCCGTATGCGCCACACCGTGGGCAGCAGCTGGAGCGCGCTTTTCCAGCGCATCCAGCCAGTGCGCACCAGCAGCCCGCAGTGAAAGCCGCGGCCCTTGACCTTGCCCTCGCGCAACTGCCGATACAGGCTTTCGGCGGCGTCGACCTCGGCGCGCGAGGGCTGGGTTCGAACCGACAGGTAGCCCACCAGCTGTCCCCCGCGCCGCATCGGAGCCGCGTTGGCGCGAACCCAGTAGTGGTCGCCGTCCTTGCGCCGGTTCTTCACCAGTGCGGTCCAGGACTGGCCCGACTTCAGACTGCGCCACATGTCGGCGAAGGCGTCGGCCGGCGTGTCCGGATGACGCACCACGTTGTGCGGTTGACCCAGCAGTTCATCGCTGGCGTAGCCGCTGGTGCGGGAGAAAGCGGCGTTGGCGTAGAGGATATGGCTCGCCGTGTCGGTCGCCGACATCAGTGTTTCCTGGCTGGCGAATCGGTACTCACGCTGGGTCACCGGAAGCTTGATTTTCACAGGGCGTCTCCAGAGAAGTTGCTACAACTCTGGCGCGAAAGCAGGGCGCCATGCGGATTGCGATCTATTTGATATTTCACCATAGCATAAAGTGGCTTCAAAATGCCAATGATTGGCAAAATCATTTCACGGTATTCGCATCCAATTGAAGTCAAAACGCAAAGAGCGTCAGGCAAGGAGCGAGATCCAAGGGTGCATGCCCAGGCCGCCCCAGGCGATCGAGATCGCCCATTAGCATCATTATTTACTGATGAATCAATGAAAATTATTGACTATCGCTGATGAACCTTGCTCCCTATAGTTCGGCCATCAAACCCAACCCACAGGAGCCTGACATGGACCAATCGAAGCGCTACGCCGACCTGAGCCTCAAAGAAGCCGACCTCATGGCCGCAGGCCAGCACATTCTGGTGGCCTACAAGATGAAGCCCAAATCGGGCCACGGATACCTGGAAGCGGCAGCGCACTTTTCCGCCGAGTCCTCCACCGGCACCAACGTCGATGTCTCCACCACCGACGACTTCACCAAGGGCGTGGACGCGCTCGTGTACTACATCGACGAAGCCACGGAAGACATGCGCATCGCCTACCCGCTGGAGCTGTTCGACCGCAACGTCACCGACGGCCGCTTCATGCTGGTGTCGTTCCTGACGCTGGCGATCGGCAACAACCAGGGCATGGGCGACATCGCGCACGCCAAGATGATCGACTTCTACGTGCCCGAGCGTGTGGTGCAGATGTTCGACGGCCCGGCCAAGGACATCTCGGACCTGTGGCGCATCCTGGGGCGCCCGGTGAAAGACGGCGGCTACATCTCCGGCACCATCATCAAACCCAAGCTGGGCCTGCGGCCCGAGCCTTTCGCCAAGGCGGCGTACCAGTTCTGGCTCGGCGGCGACTTCATCAAGAACGACGAGCCCCAAGGCAACCAGGTGTTCGCCCCGATCAAGAAGACGATTCCGCTGGTGTACGACGCGATGAAACGCGCCCAGGACGAAACCGGTCAGGCCAAGCTGTTCTCCATGAACATCACGGCCGATGACCACTACGAAATGCTGGCGCGCGCCGACTTCGCGCTCGAAACTTTCGGAGTGGACGCGGACAAACTGGCGTTTCTGGTGGACGGCTTCGTCGGCGGCCCGGGCATGATCACGACGGCACGGCGCCAGTACCCGAACCAGTACCTGCACTACCACCGCGCCGGCCACGGCATGGTCACCTCGCCCTCCTCCAAGCGCGGCTACACCGCCTTCGTGCTGGCCAAGATGAGCCGCCTGCAGGGCGCCTCGGGCATCCACGTCGGCACCATGGGCTACGGCAAGATGGAAGGCGAAGGCGACGACCGCGTCATCGCCTACATGATCGAGCGCGACGAATGCCAGGGCCCGGTCTACTTCCAGAAGTGGTACGGCATGAAGCCCACCACGCCCATCATCTCGGGCGGCATGAACGCACTGCGGCTGCCCGGCTTCTTTGCGAACCTGGGCCACGGCAACGTCGTCAACACCGCCGGCGGCGGCGCCTACGGCCACCTGGACAGCCCGGCTGCCGGCGCGATCTCGCTGCGTCAGTCCTACGAGTGCTGGAAGTCTGGGTCGGATCCGATCGAGTACGCGAAGGAGCACCGGGAGTTTGCCCGCGCCTTCGAGTCCTTCCCCGGAGACGCCGACACGCTGTTCCCGGGCTGGAGGCAGAAGCTGGGCGTGGCGGGCTGAGCTTCAGGGCGGGACAACCCCGCCCGATTCAGCTCGACACGCCGGCCAGCGTCACCACCACGATCACGGTTCCCAGCACCAGGTTCAGCGCCACCCAGTGGCGAATCCGGCCGAGCACGGCGGCGCCGGCGGGCCAGTCGGCGGCGGCCACGGCGCGGGTCAGGCCCGGATACAGCGTAAAGCGGATGGAGCCGAAGATGCCCACCATCATCAGGCCCAGCGCGGCCATCACCAGCCATTCCAGCGGTAGCGTGAAGTGGGCACCCGCCTGCACGGTCTGCATCGTGACGCGTCCTATCATCCAGACGCCGCTCACCAGCACCGCGCTGGCGGCCCACAGCACCGCAGAGAAGAACCGGCCCAGCACCGCGTGCATCAGCGTCACGCGCTCGTGTGGCGCGAGCGACGCCACCGCGGGGCGCAGGAAGAAGTGGGCGAACACCATGCCGCCGAGCCAGACGATGACGGCCAGCAGGTGCGTGATTTTCAGGGTGGCGTAAAGCATGTCTGGCCTCAACTTTCTAAACTGCAGCGGTGCTCAGCGGCACCGTCTCCGCCACCAGCAGGCTGCCGCTGCGCAGTCCCTTGACTGTGGCCAGCGCGAGCGCCGCGACCACCAGCGAACTCAAGGCCAGCAGCATCATGCTCAGAGCCTGAAACCAGGCCGGGCCTTCCTGCCCCAGGCGCAGCGTCAACGCGCAAAAAGCCGTCAATGGAAACGACAGCGCCCAGAACGCGATGGAAAACGGCTGCGCCAGCGCACGGCGAAACACCGCTGCGGACCAGAGCAGAAAGAACAGCGCCACGCCCCAGGCCGTCCAGCCCAGCAGCGCCGGTGCACCCCATTGCAGCGCCACCAGTCCCGCTGCCGCGGGTGGCGCGATCGTGATGAAGGTCGAAGGCAGCAGGCGCTCGGACCACATGCCGTTGATCGCGATGCGCACAAACAGCAGCAGCACCACCACGGGCCAGAAGAACAGCCCGACGCCAAACTGCGCCGCCGACCATGCGCCGTAACCCAGTGGCAAACCCGCCAGCGGCACCAGCACATTGCCCACCACCGAGAGGATCAGCGCGGGCGTGACGCCAGCCCAGGTCAAGCCGCCCTGACCATTGCCATTGAGCCAGCGCTTGAGCACCCACAGCGTCACGGCGAATTGCCACGCCGCGCCCAGCATCCACACGCCCCGCGCCAGCAGCCCAGGTCCGGTCAGCGTCACTGCCACGGCCGCGAGCAGCAGCAGCGAGATCGGCAGCGCAGCGACCATGGGATGGCGCACCGGGTGACGGAAATCCTCCAGCGCGGCCTGCGGGTAACGCTGGCGGCGCAGCAGGTAAAACCCGGCCAGCAGCACGAACAACCCACCGGCCAGCAGCCCCAGGATCAGCGCCGCGCTGTCGGCCATCTCGCCCATGAGCGGGGTCGCGCGGTGCCAGGCCAGCGCCAGACCGCACAGGCCCATGACGCTGCCGAACCAGCCCGCGCCGAGAAACTTCAGAGGGGTCGGGGAAAGGCTCATGGATCAGTGCTGCAGGATCTTGGACAGGAATTCCTTGGCGCGCGGCGAGCGTGCGTCGGAGTTGCCGAAGAACTCGTCGCGCGTGCAGTCCTCCACGATCTTGCCTGCATCCATGAAGATCACGCGGTGGCTGACCTTCTTGGCAAACCCCATCTCATGCGTCACGCACATCATGGTCATGCCGTCGCCCACGAGCTTGACCATCACGTCCAGCACCTCGCCCACCATCTCGGGGTCCAGCGCCGACGTGGGCTCGTCGAACAGCATCACGATCGGGTCCATGGCCAGCGCGCGGGCAATGGCCACGCGCTGCTGCTGGCCGCCTGACAACTGGCCCGGAAATTTGTCCTTGTGCGCCGTCAGTCCCACGCGCTCCAGCATCTTCAGGCCGCGCGCCATCGCGTCAGCCGGGCTGCGCCCCAGCACCTTGATCTGCGACAGCGTCAGGTTCTCGCTCACATTCAGGTGCGGGAACAACTCGAAGTGCTGGAACACCATGCCCACACGCGAACGCAGTTGGGGCAAATTGGTTTTCGGGTCGGACAGGCTGATGCCGTCGACCACGACGTCGCCCTTCTGAAAAGGCTCGAGCGCGTTCACGCACTTGATCAACGTGGACTTGCCCGAACCCGAGGGGCCGCACACCACCACAACCTCACCCTTGCGGATGCGGGTGCTGCAGCTGTCCAGCACCTGGAAGTCGCCGTACCACTTGGAAACATTCTTTATCTCGATCATGGGGTGTTCTCGGCAGCTCAGCGAATGATGGCGATCTTCTTCTGCAGCTGACGCACGAGCATCGACAGGCTGAAGCAGATCACGAAATAGACCACGGCCGCGACCAGATAGGTTTCAACCGGCCGGTTGAAATTCTTGCCCGCGACCTCGAAGCCCTTGAGCAGGTCGTAGGCGCCAATGGCGTAGACCAGAGACGTGTCCTGGAACAGCACCACGGTCTGCGTCAGCAGCACCGGCAGCATGTTGCGAAACGCCTGCGGCAGCACCACCAGTTGCATCACCTGGCCATAAGTCATGCCCATGGCGTAACCGGCGTTCACCTGGCCCTTGGGCACGGACTGGATACCGGCGCGCATGATCTCGGCGTAGTAGGCGGCCTCGAACACGGTGAAGGTGATGATGGCCGAGACCTCGGCGCCCATGGGGCGGCCTGTCAGCAGCGGGATCAGCAGGAAGAACCACAAGATCACCATCACCAGTGGAATCGAGCGCAGCGTGTTCACGTAGGCCGCCGCCGGGCCCACCAGCCACTTCTTGCCTGAGAGGCGCATCAGCGCCAGCACCGTGCCCAGCGCGATGCCGCCGCTCATCGCGATCAGCGTGAGCTGGACCGAGAACACCAGGCCCTTGAGCACCAGATTCGTGACGACGTTCCAGGTGAAGAAGGAAAAATCGAGTTCCATCATTTGCCGCCCAGCAGCAGGCCCGGCACCTGCACCCGGCTCTCAAGCACCAGCGCAGCGCGGTTCACCGCAAAGGCCGAGATGAAATACAGGCCCGTCACCGCCAGATAGATCTCGATGCCGCGCGCCGTCTCCTCCTGCGCCTGCATCGCGAACATCGTGAGTTCGGCGATGCTCACCGCAAACGCCACCGACGAGTTCTTGATGATGTTCATGGCCTCGCTCGTGAGCGGCGGAATGACGATGCGAAACGCCATCGGCAGCAGCACGTAACGGTAGGTCTGCGCCAGCGTCAGGCCCAGCGCCAGCCCGGCGTAGCGCTGCCCCTTGGGCAACGCCTGGATGCCGGCCTTGACCTGCTCGGAAATGCGCGACGAGGTGAAGAAGCCCAGCGCGAACACCACCAGCACAAAGCTGGGCAGCGATCGCAGGCTGGTGAAGAGCGAGGGAATGACGTGGTACCAGAGGAACACCTGGACCAGCAGCGGAATATTGCGGAACAGCTCGGTCCAGGCGTTGCCCAGGAACACCAGCGCGCGGCTTGGCGTGGTGCGCGCGATGCCCATGAGCGTGCCCACGAGCAGCGCCACCACCAGCGAACACGCCGCCACCGACAGCGTCCAGCCCCAGGCCGACATGAGCCAGCGCAGATAGGTCTGGCCGCCTCCGGTCTGCTGCAGGAAGACCTGCCACTCCCAATGCATGTCAGGTCGCCGGCTTGTCCGACAGCGCCTTCATGTTGTCCATCAATTCCTTGCTCATCGGAGCGCTCAGGTTGATGCCCTTGGGCGGGATCGGCGACTGGAACCACTTCTTGTAGAGCTTGTCAAACTCGCCGCTCTTCATCAGCCCCGCGAGCGTGTCATCCACCAGCTTCTTGAAGGCCGGGTCGTCGCGGCGCACCATGATGGCGTAGGGCTCGACCTGTATCGCCTCGCCCACCACGGCGAAATCGGCCGGGTTGGCGGAACTGGCCTTCAGGCCGTAGAGCAGGATGTCGTCCATGCCGAACGCCAGCGCGCGCCCGGTCTGCACCAGCAGCGCCGAGTCCGCATGGTCCTTGGCGCCGATCAGGTCGATGCCCAGCTTCTTCTCTTCGTTCAGGTTGCGGATGATCTTGTAGTTGGTGGTGCCGGTGGTGGAAACGACCGTCTTGCCCTTGAGGTCGTCGAGCGACTTCACGCCCGAACTGGACTTCACCAGGAAACGCGTTCCGGTGTAGAAGTAATTGGTGGCGAACGCCACCTGCTTGGCGCGCTCGGAGTTGTTGGTGGTGGAGCCGCATTCGATGTCGATGGTGCCATTCATCAGCAGCGGAATCCGGTTGGCCGAGGTCACGGCCTGGCTCTGAACCTTCAGGTCAGCGCGACCCGTGGCCTTCTTCACCGCGTCCACGATCTTGCCGCAGATCTCCCAGCCAAAACCGACCGGCTGCGCCTTGTCGTCCAGGTAGGAAAAGGGAATGGACGAGTCGCGGTAGGCGACGGTGATGCTGCCGCTGGCCTTGACCTTGTCCAGCGTCAGCGGTGTCTGGGCCATGGCCAGCGGTGCAGCGATCGCGATCAGGGCCGCGATTTTGAAATGGAGGTTGCGCATGGTGCTTTTCCTTTGTGAAGAGTCGGTGGCATTGAATCCGGGTCGATTATGCTGGCAAGCGACGCGCTGCCTTATCCCTGCAGACCCTGAGTTCCTGGCTTGCAAGAAACCGGCCAACTCAGGCCAGCAGGGTCACGGCCAACGAGAAACTCAGAAACGCCGCCGCCGTCGACACCAGGATGATGCGCGCAATGCGTCCGGTGTCGGCGCCAAAGCGCTCGGCCAGCAGCGACACGTTGCTGGCGCTGGGAAGCGCGGCCACCAGCACCAGCACCTTCAGCGAGAAGCGCTCCAGCGGCAAGCCCAGCCGGATCGCCGCCTCGCCCACCAGCAGCACCAGCAGCGGATGCAGCAGCAGCTTCATGAAGGCGAGGGGAACGTAGTCGCGCATCAGGATCACCGGATGCTGGCCGCGCGCGGCCAGCATCTGCGAGCGCGCCAGCACCGCGCCGATGGTGAACAACGCCACCGGAGAGGCCGAGTCCGCCAGCAGTCCCATGGTTTGGGCCAGCGGCGCGGGCAGGTCCAGATGGAAGGCCGACGCCAAGGCACCGAGCACGATGGCCCAGGGCAGGGGATTTTTTGCCACGCCCGCGATCGCATTCCTGAGCGCCAGCCGGACCGAGGTTCCGGCGCCCGGCGCGGCGCCCGCATCGGGCAGGCGCGAGAGCGCGATGCACAGCGACGAGGTGATGACCATGTCCAGCGCGATCGTGAAGATGGTCGGGCCCGCGGCGCGCGACCCCAGCAACACCACCAACAGCGGCACGCCCATGAAGCCGGTGTTGGGAAAGGCCGCGACCAGCGCGCCAAAGGCCGCGTCGTTCCAGCCGATGCGCGGGTTGCGGCTGACGGCGACGGCCAGTGCCACCATGCTCAGCGCGCACACCAGGTAGACCACCAACACCGCCGGGTCGGCCAACTGCGCCAGCGGCGTGGTCGAACCAAAACGGTACAGCATGCACGGCAGCGCAAAGAACAGCACGTAGCTGTTCAGTCCCGCCACCGCCTCCAGCGGCAGCATGGCGCGACGCGCCGCCACATAGCCCGCCAGCACCAGCGCGAAAAAGGGGAACGTGACAAGGAGGATTTGCAGCACCGGCCTATTTTGCTTTAATGCCTCCATGGTCCAAAAACGCATCGCACCCCTCGCGCTGACTCTGTTGGCATCGGCCGCGCTGGCCACGGCCACGAGCGTAGCGGATTGGACCGCGTGGCACCACCTGTTCAAGCCCCTGACCCTGCTCATCGCCCTGCTGATGGTGGCAAGACATTCGCCAGCGGCGCCATCCGGGAAGAACTGGCTGATCGCAGCGCTGGCCGCCTCGCTCGCGGGAGATGTGTTCCTGATGTTCGAGGGTTTCTTCATCCCCGGCCTGGTCTCGTTCCTGCTGGCACACCTCGCCTACATCGTGTTGCTGCGTCAGGACGCGCCCTGGTTCCCGAACCGGCGCGCACTCATGGCCACGCTGGGCGTGGGCGCGGCCATGTACGCATTTCTGTGGTTCGGCGGTCTGCCTGCGGCGCTGCGACTTCCCGTGGGGGTTTATGTGGGCGTGATCGCGCTCATGGCGGCACAGGCCCTGGGACGCGCCAGCCTCCTGCACAGCCCGGCGGCGCGAATGGTGGCCGCGGGCGCTTCGCTCTTCATGCTGAGCGACTCGCTGCTGGCAACGAACAAGTTCGTGCTGCCCTTGCCACTGTCGCAGCTCTGGGTGCTGGGCAGCTACTACGCGGCGCAAATGCTGTTCGTGGGCGGTTGGATGAGGGGGCTCGCCTGCCGTGCAATCAATGCCGATAACTGACCCTGTGCTGCTGTGACCAGTGCCTCGCATCCCCGCAAACGGCCGCTGGCCAGATCCACCACGGGTTGGTAGTGCAGCACAAACAGCAGACCTCTTCTGATCAAACTGGGCGGTGCTGTGAAATGCCCGCTTGCGCTGCGCTGGATAGCCCGCCATCGGGAACAATTGAATGTCGCCAGGGACGGCAGTTGCGGCCGCGTTTTCGAATTCGGCCGCGAGTGCCTGGTGCAGGATAGAGCCAAAGCCTTGCGAATTTCCCTTGCGATTCACACGGTTCCGAGGAAGGTCGGTTTTTGCTCTTGAAACGACAGACGGCGAAAGATTCGGGAGAATCGCTGGACTTGGATGCCTTTTGCGCGGCTTTGAGTTCAACCTTGTTGCAACATCCCTGAGCCCGCTCCACAGGGCAGGCGGCCGCGAGTGCCAACCGGGAGTGTCATTGAACTTGGCAGGTGCGCGAGTCTTCCACTCATATGACTCTGCCCGTGCAAGTATGATTCGCGGCCCGCCTGTCGACTGTTTCCCTCCTCCCTCTGCATGTCCAACTCCCCCCCCTCCGGTCTGAATTTCGCCCAACAGGAAGCCGTCAATTTCATGCACGGCCCTTGCCTGGTGCTGGCGGGCGCGGGCTCGGGCAAGACGCGGGTCATCACGCACAAGATCGCGCGCCTGATCCAGGTCGGCATGGAGCCCAAGCGCATTGCGGCCATCACCTTCACCAACAAGGCCGCCACCGAGATGCGCGAGCGCGCCCGCAGCCTCATCGGACGCGCGGCGAAAGAGGTGGTGATCTGCACCTTTCACGCCCTGGGTGTGCGCATGATGCGCCAGGACGGCGCGGTGCTTGGCTTGAAGCCACAGTTCTCCATCCTGGACGCCGACGACGTCACCGGCATCCTGAAGGACTGCGGCACCGTGGACCTGGCGACGGCGCGCCAGTGGCAGTGGACCATCAGCCTGTGGAAGAACACCGGCCTGAATGCGGCCCAGGCGCTGATTCAGGCCAAGGACGACAACGAACGCATCATTGCGCGTGTGATGGCGCTGTATGAAGAGCGCTTGACCGCCTACCAGAGCGTGGACTTCGACGATCTGATCAGCCTGCCGCTGAAACTGCTGAACGAGCATGAGAGCGTGCGGGACAAATGGCAGGCCGCGCTCGGTCATGTGCTGGTGGACGAGTACCAGGACACCAACGCCACGCAGTACGAAGTCTTGAAACTGCTGGTGGGCGCACGCGGCCGTTTCACCGCGGTGGGCGACGACGACCAGTCGATCTACGGCTGGCGCGGCGCCACGCTGGACAACCTGAAGAAACTGCCGATCGATTACCCGCAGCTCAAGGTCATCACGCTGGAGCAGAACTACCGCTCCACCAGCGCCATCTTGCGCGCCGCCAACAACGTCATCTGCCCCAATCCCAAGCTGTTCCCCAAGAATCTGTGGAGCGACCTGGGCGAAGGCGAGCCGGTGCGCGTGGTCGACGCCGACACCGAGGAGCACGAGGCCGAGCGCACCGTGGCGCGCATCCAGTCGCTGCGCGCCGGCACCGAAGGCGTCACGAATGCAGGCACGCAGCACAAGGAGCTCAGAGACTTTGCCATCCTGTACCGCGCGAACCATCAGGCCAAGACCTTTGAGAAAGCGCTGCGCAAAGCGAACCTGCCGTACAAGGTGTCCGGTGGTCAGAGCTTCTTCGACCGGGCCGAGATCAAGGACCTGTGCGCCTGGTTTCGGCTGTGGGTGAACAACGACGACGACCCGGCCTTTCTGCGCGCCATCACCAGCCCGAAGCGCGGCATCGGGCACCAGACCCTGGCGGCCTTGGGCGAGTTCGCCGGCAAGTACAAGCAAAGCCTGTTCGAGTCGCTGTTCAGCTCGAGTCTGGGCTCGGTGCTCTCCACGCGCGCCGTCGGCAGCCTGCATGAATTCGGCCGCGCCGTGAACGACCTTGAGTTCCGTGCGCGCCATTGCGTAGGCGCCGAGGACGCGCTCGCCTTCCTGAAGGAATGGCTCAAGGACATCGATTACGAGAAGCACCTGTACGAGGGCGAGGACAGCGAGAAGGTCGCGGCCGCGCGCTGGACCAATGTGCTCGATTTCTGCGACTGGATGTCCAAGCGCTGCGGCGGCATCATTGACGATACCAGCGGCGCCACGGTCACGACCGAGCGCAAAAATCTTTTGGAAGTGGCGCAAACCATTTCGCTGCTCTCCACCATCAGCGAGCGCGAGACCGACCAGAACGTCATCACGCTGTCCACGCTGCATGCGGCCAAGGGCCTGGAGTGGCCGCACGTGATGCTGGTGGGCGTGACTGAAGGGCTGCTGCCATTCAAGCTCGGCGACGAGGACAACCCCACCGGCCGCGCCGACGGCCCCATGTCGGCCGACATGACGCAGCGCCTGCAGGAAGAGCGCCGTTTGATGTACGTGGGCATCACGCGCGCCCAGCGCACGCTGGCGGTGAGCTGGACCAAGCGGCGCAAGAAGGGGCGCGAGATGGTGCTGGCACAGCCCAGCCGCTTCATCGCCGAGATGGCGCTGAACAAGGAGACGGTGCGCGAGGACCCGCGCGCCAAACTCAAGGCGCTGCGCGCCGAGTTTGCCCAGAAGGCGCAGGACACGGCGCTGGCGAATGCCGCGCTGGAGAAGCTGTCGTGAAACGCGCCCTCGCCTGCCTGCTGCTCGGTGCACTCTGTTGGGGCGCCGCTGCCCAGCAGGCGGCGCCCTGCCCCGCCGCCACCGACCTGCTGCCCCAGCATCTCTACGGCCTTTGGAGCGCCGAGTTCCACGAAGCCGGCCAGGCGCGCGTCAGCGCAAGCGCGACGCTGCGCTTGGCGCCGAATCCGGACTACCCGCAGGGCGTGAGCGGCACGGTGGCGCGCGGCGGCGCCAGCGGCATGGTCAGCGGCGACGCCGAAGACGGCGAGTTCGCGCTGGACGAGTCGGTGGACGGCGTGGCCATCAGCGCGACCTGGGTCGGCAGCGTCACGCCCGACGCCTGCGGCCGGGAGATCCGCGGCAGCTGGACCGATGTCGTGAAACAATTGACGCTCGATTTTGTGCTGCGCAAATTGCCCGAAAATACCCGCTGACGCCGAATTCGGAAAAAATCGCAATCGGCATCATCCTTGCTTGCACCCTGGTCTGCATTTGACCCTACTGGAGCCCCCATGAAAAAGCGTTTCTTCCTGCAAACCGCCGCCGCCCTGGCCGCCGCCTTCAGCCTGGCCAGCGCCCAGGCCCAGACCACCCCCATCAAGTTCCAGCTCGACTGGCGCTTTGAAGGGCCGGCCGCGCTGTTCCTCGTGCCTGCGGCCAAGGGTTACTTCAAGGATGCCAAGCTCGACGTCAGCATCGACGCCGGCAACGGCTCGGGTGGCGCCGTCACGCGCGTCGCGTCGGGCAGCTACGACATGGGATTCGCCGACATGGCCGCGCTGATGGAGTTCCATGCCAACAACCCGGACGCCGCGAACAAGCCCGTGGCCGTGATGATGGTCTACAACAACACGCCGGCCTCGGTCATGGCGTTGAAGAAATCGGGCATCAAGACGCCCGCGGACCTGAACGGCAAGAAGCTGGGTGCGCCGGTGTTCGACGCCGGACGCCGCGCGTTTCCGATCTTCCAGAAAGCCAACGGCATTCCCGGCGTGCAGTGGACCGCGATGGATCCGCCGCTGCGCGAAACCATGCTGGCGCGCGGCGATGTCGACGCCATCACCGGCTTCACCTTCACCTCGCTGCTGAATCTGGAAGCGCGCGGCGTGAAAGCCGCCGACGTGGTGGTGCTGCCCTACGCCGACTACGGCGTCAAGCTCTACGGCAACGTGATCATCGCCTCGCCCAAGCTGATCAAGGAAAACCCGGCCGCGATCAAGGCTTTCCTGCTGGCCTTTGCCAAAGGCGCGAAGGACGTGATCGCCAACCCCAAGGCCGCGATCGACTCGGTCAAGGCGCGCGACGGCATCATCAACGTCGAGCTCGAGCAGCGGCGACTGCAGCTGGCCATCGACACCGTCATCAACAGCGCTGACGCGCGCGCCGAAGGCTTCGGCCAGGTGAAACCGGCGCGCCTGTCGCTCATGGCCAGCCAGGTGTCCGACGCCTTCGCCACCAAGACCCGCGTCAACGCCGAAGCAGTGTGGAACGGCTCCTTCCTGCCGAGCGCGGCGGAGTTGAACATCCTGCCGAAGAAATAGTATCGGGAGAGTCTCTTGGCGCAAATGCACCCTCACCCCAGCCCTCTCCCGCCAGCGGGAGAGGGAGCGATGGCGCCAGGCCCGGACAAGGAGTTCGTCGCGTTTCGCGACGTCTGGCTGGCGTACAACGCCGAGCTGCTCGCGGCCGGGCACTTTGCGGTGGAGGCGATCGACCTGAGCGTGAAGCAGGGTGAGTTCATCGCCATCGTCGGGCCTTCGGGCTGCGGCAAGTCGACCTTCATGAAGCTCACGACCGGCCTGAAGATGCCCTCGCGCGGCAAGATCCTGATCGACGGCCAGCCGGTGACGGGCCCGCTGAAGATCTCGGGCATGGCGTTTCAGGCGCCCTCTCTCTTGCCCTGGCGCAGCACCATGCACAACGTGCTGCTGCCGCTGGAAATCGTCGAGCCGCACCGCAGCCAGTTCAAGGCGAGGCGCAAGGAATACGAGGAACGCGCGCGCAAACTGCTGCAAAAAGTGGGGCTGGCGGGCTACGAGGACAAGTACCCCTGGCAGCTCTCGGGCGGCATGCAGCAGCGCGTGAGCATCTGCCGCGCGCTCATCCATGAGCCCCAGATGCTGCTGCTGGACGAGCCCTTCGGCGCGCTGGACGCGTTCACGCGCGAAGACCTCTGGTGCATCCTGCGCGACCTCTGGGTGGAGCAGAAATTCAATGTGATCCTGGTCACGCACGACCTGCGCGAGTCGGTGTTTCTGGCCGACACGGTGTACGTGATGAGCGGCAGCCCCGGGCGCTTCGTCGAGAAAAAACAGATAGCACTGCCGCACCCGCGCGACCTGGAACTGACCTACACGCGCGAGTTCACCGACATCGTGCACGAACTGCGCGGCCACATCGGCGCCGCGCGCAAGACGGTGACACCCGCATGAAGCAAAAACAGATCGAACGCTGGGCACCGGTGCTGCTGGGACTGGCGCTGCTGCTCGTTTGGCAGGCCGTGTGCGCGGTGTTTCGCATCGACGACTACATCTTCCCCAGCCCCTGGACCATAGGGCAGGCGATGCTCGAGTTCTCGGGGCCTTTGGCGCAGGCGAGCTGGAAGACCTTCTGGGTCACGATGGTGGGATTCTCGCTCTCCATCGTCGTGGGCGTGCTGCTGGGCTTTCTGGTGGGCTCGTCGCGCCTGGCCTACGCGGCCGTGTACCCGCTGCTGGTGGCCTTCAACGCTGTCCCCAAGGCGGCGATCGTGCCGATCCTGATCGTCTGGTTCGGCATCGGCATCGGCCCGGGCGTGCTCACCGCGTTCCTGATCTCGTTCTTTCCGATCACGGTGAATATCGCCACCGGCTTGGCCACGCTCGAGCCCGAGCTCGAAGACGTGCTGCGCGTGCTCGGCGCCAAACGCTGGGACGTGCTGGTAAAGGTCGGACTGCCGCGCTCGCTGCCCTACTTTTACGCATCGCTGAAGATCGCCATCACGCTGTCCTTTGTCGGCACCGTGCTGGCCGAAATGACCGCTGGCGACTCCGGCATCGGCTACCTGATGCAGTCGGCCGGCTCTTCGCAGCGCATGCCGCTGGCCTTTGCCGGGCTGGTGGTGATCGGCGCCATGGCGATGGCGATGTACGAGCTCTTCAGCTACGTCGAGCACCACACCACCGCCTGGGCGCATCGGGGCTCCAACGCGAGCTGAACTGCGCCGCTGCAACGTCAAAGAACTCAGGCCTGGTACACGACGTAGATCTTCCGCGTCAACTCGACCACTTCCCAGGTGCCGACGAAGCCGGCGGGAATGACGAAGCTCTCACCCGCCGTGACCGTCACGGCATGGCCTTGCTCGTCGGTGATGACGCTGGTGCCCTGCTGCAACTGACAATATTCCTCTTCGGTGTAGTGGATGCGCCACTTGCCCACCTCGCTTTGCCAGACGCCCGTGGAAAATTTTCCGCTGGCGTCGGTGTAATGCGGCCACAGCGTCTGCTTGGGGTTGCCGGCGATGAGCTTTTCGCGCGGCAGCGTGTACTCCTCGGCGGCGACGCCGCTGTGATCGAACTTGTGCAACGAAATCGGGATCATGGCGGGCCTTGCAAGTGACGGTGATCGGTGACAGTCTAAGTCCGGCCAGTGCTGCGCTCATTTCCCTCGGTGCGGTTATCAGCCTAAACACGATCGCCTATGATGGGCCAGCTGAGCGGGAGACGCCACATCGGCGTCGATGGCTGATCGGAGACCCCATGGAAGAAATCCGCAGATTGCTGCACGATGCCGAGTTGCGCCAGGTCGACCTGGAAGCGCAGAACGAGGAACTGCGCGCAACGCTGGAATTGCTGGAGGCGTCCAGGGAATACTATTTCGACCTGTACGAACTGGCGCCTGTGGGCTACCTGCGGCTCGATCAGAGCGGCATGATCTTGCAGTCCAACGCGGCGGCTGCCCTGTTGCTGGGGCTGGACCGCGCGGAGACGAAAAATCAGTGGTTTTCCCGATTCACCGTCGGCCGCGCCATGATCGCGTTCCACCTGATGCGGGCCAAACTCGCCAGCACGCGTCGGGCGCAGTCGGGCGAACTGAGAGTGCTCAAGATGGACGGCACGCCACTGTGGGTCAATCTGTCGATGGAGGCGCACACCAAGGCCAGCGGGAACTTCCTGCACATCGTGCTGATCGACATCACCCAGCGCAAGCTGGCCCAGGCCGCGCTGCTGGAAAGCCAGGAGCGCTTTCGCACATTGGCCGAATCCACGACCGACGCGATCATGGTGCACCGCAACGGCGTGATCCTCTATGTCAACCCGGCGGCCGTGCTGACCTGCGGCGCGCGCTCGGCCAGCGACCTGGTTGGCACGGATGTCATGGACCGGGTGCACCCCGATTTTCGTCCCGCTGTGGCCGCACGCCTGTCCAACCTGATGACCGAGAAGGTCGGCGTGCCGGTGGCGCAAATCAAGCTTCTCAGACTGGACGGGAGCGAGCGCGACGTGGAAATCCGAGGCGGACTGATCAGCTTCGACGATGACACAGCCGTCCAGATCTCCATCCGTGACGTCACCGAACGGCGGCGCGACGAACAGAGACAGCGTGTCGCGGCCGCGGCCTTCGAGTGCCAGGAGTGTATGCTGGTGCTCGACGCCCAGCGTTTGATCCTGCGCGTGAATCGCGCCTTCACCCAGGTCTCGGGCTATGCCGAGCACGAGGTCGTGGGGCAATCGTCGGCGATGCTGCGCTCCATCCAGCATGAGCAGGATTCGTACGATGCCGTCTGGCGCGAGATCGCCAGCACGGGACGCGGGAAAGGCAAGGTCTGGCATCGACGCAAGGACGGCAGCCATTACCTGGCGCAGGGCGGTACGACGGCGGTGGTCGACGAGCGCGGACAAGTGTCGCATTACGTCATCAATTTCATCGACGCGAGCCGCCGCCAGCAGGACGAGCAGCAGCGCCTCACCGAAGAATCGGCGCACCGCGACACGCTGGTGCGCGAAGTCCATCACCGCATCAAGAACCACCTGCAAGGCGTGATGAGCCTGCTGCGCAGGTTTGCCACCAGGCACCCCGAAACCGCCCAGCCACTGCGCGAAGCCATCGCCCAGGTGCAATCGATCTCGGTGATCCACGGCCTGAAGGCGCAGGAGGTGATGGCGCGGATCTCGGTGGCCGAGCTCACGGGCGCGGTGGCCCGGGAAATCCACGAACTGTGGCAGACGCCCGTCACGCTGGACACCTGCGACGACGCCGCTCGCTGGAACCTGCACGAGGACGACGCGGTGCCGATCGCGCTGGTCCTCAACGAGCTCGTCTCCAACGCCGTGAAGCACGGCGGCCAGGCCGCTGGCAGCGTGAGTGTTGCGCTGATCCAGGGTTCGAGCGACGACGCCGTGCAGATCTGCATCAGCAATGCCGGGCTGTTTTCCACGGCGGCAGCCTCGGGACCGGGGCACAGCGGCCTGCAACTGATTGCGGCCCTGATGCCGCGCCGCGGCGCGCGCCTCACGCGCGAACAGCGTGGAGGAACGGTTGTGACCCTGCTCGAACTGGAGCCTCCGGTGGTGTTCATCGGCAGCCAGCAGCCGACCACCAGCTTCGGCGAACTCGATCTCGATTAGGGGCTGTACGAACCCGGGCTCACCGCGCGCGCCGCAGGCGCCTGCTCCCTGAGATCGAGCGACGCCTTGACAGAAAGAGCTGCAGCGTCGGCTATTATTCGATGACGATCAGAGTCTCACCGGGCTGCCGCTCGGCACCCTTGAGTGCAACCGGACAAAGCCATGCTACACAACGACCTACGCCAAGAATTCGCGCTGGTGTCCAGCAGCCCGCTGCCGCGGTGGCGCGCGAGCGGGTGGCTTGAGGCTGGACTGTGGGCGACATGCCGGCGCTTGGCCGGCGCGCTGCTGCTCCTTGCCACGCTGGATGCCGCGGGCGCAGCCACCGCGGCGGCGTTGACGATCGCCGTGGCGAAGACGCCGCTGTCCCTGCCCCTGTATGTGGCGCAAAGCCAGGGCTACTTCGACGCCGAGGGGGTCCAGGTCAAGCTGGTGGACGTGGTGGGTGGAAAACTCGCCATGGACCGGTTGCTGCTCGGTGAAGCCGACCTCGCTACTTCGTCGGAAACCGTGGTCATGTTCAGCAGTTTTCAGGGTCGGGAATTTGCGCTGCTGGCCAGCTTCGTGACCAGCAGCGAGGACGTGCGACTGATCGGCGCAAAGACCGTGGATCCGGCGCGGCCGCTGCAGATGCGGGGAAAACGCATCGGCATGGTGCCGGCTTCCGCAAGCCAGTATTACCTTGACTCCTGGCTGCTGCTCCAGGGGATCGACCCGAACGAGGTCACACGCGTGAGTCTGGCCCCCGATGCCATGGAGTCGGCACTGGCGCGCGGCGAGGTCGACGCCGTGGTGACGTGGGAGCCCTTTGCCTACCGCACGCTGCGCGCCGTGCCGCAGGCAAAGGCCTTCCCCAACATGGGCAGCTATACGCTGAGCTTCAACCTGCTGGTCGGCTCCAGGCACCTGGGCCGGCGCGACGCCGAACTGGGCAAGATCCTGCGCGCGCTGGAGCGCGCAGAGCAATTCATCCGCGCCCAGCCGCAGCAGGCGCAGGCGCTGCTGCGGCTGCGGCTTGAACTGGACCCGCCGTTCATCGACTGGATCTGGCCTCGCACCCACTACCAGCTGTCGCTGAACCAGTCGCTGCTGTACACGCTCGAGAGCGAGGCCCGCTGGGCGCGGCAGGAAGGCCACGTCAAGGCCGAGCGCTCACCCAACTACCTCGATTTCATCTATCCAGGCCCGTTGCGCAGTGCCGTTCCAGGTGCCGCGGGCTTTGGCAATTAGCCATGCGCATTCGCACCGTGCTGACCGCGGCGGTATCGGCGTCCATCGTGCTGGTGCTGGCGCTGGCCCTGGGCAGCTGGGTCTTCGTGCAAAGGCTTGAGGCGACCTCGCAGGTTCGTGCCCGGGCGCAGGCCAGCGCCCGCAACGCCGCTGAACTGCTGGTTCTCACGCAGGAGTACAGCTTGCAGCTGAGGAGCGCATGGCCCAACAGTGGCGGCTGAACCAAGCAGAAATCGTGCGCGCCATCGCGCCCTCCAACGCCACAGTCGTGCCCGAACTGCAGGAGGCCTACGACCAGGCCCGCGCCCTGTCGGACCTGTTTTCCCTGCTTGAAAACGTGGCCATCGCACCTGACGCCGGCTTGAACGCCCGCCGGCGCCAACTGCTGCAGGACCAGCTGTTGAACAAGGTGATGCGGGTGTCGGAATCGGTACAGCATTGGGTCGATGCGGCCGAAGCCCAACATCAGCTGGCAGAGCGCCATTTCCGCGCGATCGCGATCGCCGTCCCGATGCTGATGCTGATCGTGCTGCTGCTGCTGGCCGCCCTGCTGGTGCGCCGCGTGCTGCATCCGCTGGCCCGACTGCGCGCCGCGGTGGCGGGCGTGGCCCGGGGTGAAACGTCAAAGTACGCCGCTTCGCACGCGCAGGATGAAATCGGTGAATTTTCACGCTCCTTTGACGCCATGGCGGTGGACATGGTGGCGCATCTGCGCGCCGAGATCGCCCAGCGCGAAGAGGCCCAAATCGGCCTGGCGCAAAGCCAGGCACGCCTGCACGCCATTATCGAGAACGAGCCCGAATGCATCAAGATTGTGGACGCGCAGGGCCGCCTGACGCAGATGAACCCGGCCGGACTGGCCATGATAGAAGCCGAGTCGCTGCAGCAGGTGCTCAACCTTCAGGTGCTGGATCTGGTCGCGCCCGAACACCTGCAGGCGTTTGAGCTCATGCACCAGCGCGTGCTGGCGGGTGAGTCGGTGCAGCTCGAATTCGAAATCATCGGGCTCAAGGGCACGCGGCGCTGGATGCAGACCCATGCCGTGCCCCTGCTCGACCATGGCCAACCGACCCAGTTGGCGGTCACGCGCGACATCACGGAGCAAAAGAAGACCCACCTCGAAATCGAGCACCTCGCGTTCTTTGATCCGTTGACAAAGCTGCCAAATCGAAGGTTGATGATCGATCGACTGGGTCAGGCCTTGACCAGCACGGTGCGGCGCAACCGGCACGCCGCGCTGATGCTGATCGATCTGGACAATTTCAAGGCCATCAACGACACCCTGGGGCACGGCGCCGGGGACCAGGTGCTGGTGGCGGTGGCTGCGCGCCTGATCTCCTGCATCCGCGAGGGCGACACGGCAGCGCGCCTGGGCGGCGACGAGTTCGTCGTGATACTGCAAGACCTGGACGAAACCGACGCGGCTGCGGCCCAGGCCGAGGCGGTGGCGTTGAAGATCCAGGCGCAGCTCAACGAACCCTATCTGCTCGATCTGTCACTGCCGGGAGACGCCTCCAGCACGCGTGTGCACCACAGCACAGCCAGCATGGGGATCTCCCTGTTCCTGGACAACACGGCCTCGGTGGACGAGTTGATGAAGCGGGCCGACGCTGCCATGTACCAGGCCAAGCTGGCGGGCCGCAATGTGTTGCGGTTCTTCGACCCCAAGATGCAGGCTGCGGTCACGGCACGCTCTGCGCTCGAGGCCGACTTGCGCGAAGCCGTGATAAGGGATGAGTTCCTGCTGCACTACCAGGCGCAGGTCCACGGCGACGGCCGGATCACCGGCGTTGAAGCCCTGCTGCGCTGGCAGCACCCGGCCCGGGGCATGGTGCCGCCGGGGGACTTCATTTCTCTGGCCGAAGAAAGCGATCTGATCCTGCCCATCGGTGCCTGGGTGCTGGAGACTGCATGTGGCGAACTCGCGCGCTGGGCCAACACGCCTGCGCTGGAGCCGCTGACCATGGCGGTCAACGTCAGCGCGCGCCAGTTTCACCAGGACGACTTCGTCGATCAGGTGCTGGCGGTGCTGGTGCGCACTGGCGCCAACCCGCGCCGACTCAAGCTGGAGCTGACGGAAAGCCTGCTGGTGCTGGATCTGGAAGGCATCATCGGCAAGATGGCCCGGCTCAAGGCCGTGGGCGTGGGCTTTGCCCTGGACGATTTCGGCACCGGTTATTCCTCGCTCTCGTACCTGAAGCGGCTGCCGCTGGATCAGCTCAAGATCGACCGTGGATTTGTGCGCGACATCCTGATCGACCCCAACGATGCGGCGATCGCGAAGATGGTCGTGGCGCTGGCGCAGACCCTGGGCCTGGGCGTCATCGCCGAAGGTGTGGAGACTCAGGGACAGCGCCAATTCCTCGCGGACAACGGCTGCCTGAACTACCAGGGATTCCTGTACAGCCGTGCGCTGCCGATCGTGGAATTCGAGTCGCTGGCGCTGCGCGCTGAAAAGAGGGACAGCCGCTAGTGCCGACACTGCTGCAACAGCAGCTGCAGTTGCCCCAGCAGTTCGTCGCGCAGCCCGTGGAGCTCGCCCAGCCGCGTGAGCGCGTTGGCGCCGCGGCCATCGGCGTGCAGCTGCAGCAGCTCGGCAGCCAGCGCGTGCGCCTTGAGGTGCAGCGCTTCAATCCCCTGAAAAGCGGGCAAGGCGCCGTAGCGCGCCCGGCCTTCGACCTCCAGCCAGGCGCCAAAGTGGCATTGCTGCGGGTGCCGCTCGGGCGGGCTGGCCAGCTCGCCGCGCAAAAAGTGCTCCAGCTCCTTGCTCCAGGCGCTGTGTTTGACGCAGGCAAAGAGCAGCGGCAAATCGCTGCGACCGACCGCGCGCAGCTCCGCCCAGGCCGGATCGGGCCGCCAGGCTGCTGACCAGGCCGGTATTTCGGCCGCCGGCATGGGACGCGCGATGCCAAAACCCTGCGCCAGTTCGCAGCCCAGCTGCAGCAGCATGCTGCCGCTTTGCAGCGTCTCCACGCCTTCGGCAATGACCCGGCGGCCAAAGGCCGCTGCCAGGCCAATCACGCCCTCCAGGATCGCCAGATCGTCGGGGTCGTCGAGCATGTCACGCACAAAGCTGCGGTCGATCTTGAGCTGCGCCACCGGCAAGCGCCGCAGGTAGGTGAGCGAGGAATAGCCGGTGCCGAAATCGTCGAGCGCGAAACCCACGCCCAAGGCCGCGCAGGAATCGATCACGTGTGACATGCGCGTCACGTCCTCCAGCGCACTGGTCTCCAGCACCTCGAGTTCCAGCTCGCCGGGCCTGACGCCCGGATGCGCTGCGAGCGCCTGGCGCAGACGCTGCACAAAGTCCGGGTCCTGCAGCTGGCGTGCGCCCACGTTCACGCTCACGGGCATGTAAAGGCCGGCTGCGCGCCAGATCTCCATCTGGCCCAGCGCGCTGGCGATCACCCATTCGCCGACATCCACCGCCAGCCTGTGGTCCTCGATCACCGGCAGGAATGCGGCCGGGGCGAGCAGGCCGTGCTGCGGGTGCTGCCAGCGGATCAGTGCCTCGGCACCGATCACCTGGCCGGTGCGCATGTTCACCTTGGGCTGGTAGTGCAGCACGAATTCACCGGCGTGCAGCGCCAGGCGAATCCGGTCCAGATGCTCGTGATGGCCGCGTGCGCTGCGGTCCTGCTCCAGATCGAAGATGTGATAGCGGTTCTTTCCCGCCATCTTGGCCTGGTACATCGCCTGATCGGCCTGGCGCAGCAGCTGGTCCGCGTCCACGTTCTCCGCCTGCGGGTAGAAACTCACGCCGATGCTGGCCGACACCTGGATCACTTCGCTGCCGATCTGCACCGGCTGCGATGCCACCGCCAGCAGCCGCAACACCAGCGGCACACAGTCCTGCGCGCTTTCCAGATCCAGCAGCACCGCCACGAATTCGTCGCCACCCAGGCGCGCCAGCGTGTCGCCGTCGCGCAGCGCTGCCTTCATGCGATCGGCCAGAGCGATCAGCAGCTGATCTCCGGCCTCATGGCCATAGCTGTCGTTGACGCTCTTGAAGCCATCGAGATCGAGAAACACCACCGCCAGCGGCAGCTCGCGCCGCTGCGCCTGCGCCATCGCCTGCAGCATGCGGTCGGCCAGCACCACGCGGTTGGGAAGCAGCGTGAGCGAGTCGTAGTGCGCGATGTGCTCGAGCTGGCGCTGATGTTCCTTGGCCGTGGTGATGTCCGAGAACAGCGCCAGGTACTGTCGGTCGACGCCCTGGGCATCGGGAACGCCGCTGATGGTGAGCATCTCCGCGTACACCTCGCCGTTCTTGCGCCGGTTCCAGATTTCACCGTACCAGTGGCCTTTTTCCTTCAGACTTTGCCACAGGCCATGGTAAAAATCCTTGCCCTGGCGCCCGGAACTCAGGATGCGCGGATTCTTCCCCAGCACCTCGGCGCGGCTGTAGCCAGTGATGCGGGTGAAGGCGTCGTTCACGTCCAGTATCGTTCCGTCCAGGTCGGTGATCGTGATGCCTTCGCGCGCATGCGTGAAGACGCTCGCGGCCAGGCGCAGCTTCTCCTCTGCCCGGCGGCGCACACCGATCTCGGCTTCGAGCCGGTCGCGCTGCGCCTCCACTTCCTTGCGCAGGCGCTCGCGCTCCAGCAGGTTGTGAATGCGCCCGCGCGCCAGCGCCACGTTGATGGGCTTGGTGATGTAGTCGGCCGCGCCCAGAGACAGTCCTGCATCTTCGGAACCAAAGTCGCTCAGCGCCGTGACGAAGATCACCGGAACGTGCCTGAGCGTGGCCTGCGCGGCCAGCTGCCTGAAGGTCTCGAAACCGTCCACCTGCGGCATCATCACGTCCAGCAGGATCAGGTCCGGAGGATCCGCCAGCGCCAGCGCCAGGCCCTGTGCGCCCGAGGTGGCGAACTGCAGTTCGTAATCCGCCTCCAGCACCGAGCCCAGCGTCAGCAGGTTCACCGGCGTGTCGTCGATCGCCAGAATCTTGGGGCGTTTCACTGTCATGCCGACTCCTTTGCATCGAGCCTGGCGGCGAGGGCGCGCAAGCGCGCAAGCACCGGCTGGAACTGCAGCGATCGCAGCAGCCGGCCGATGTCATCGACCTCGTCCTGCTGCGCCGTTCCATGCGCCAGGGCCTGCAGCTTCTTGAAGCGCGAGATCGCGTCAAACTTGTTCTGTTCCAGCAGCGGAAAAAGCGCCTGCGCCAGGGCGGCAAACTGCAGGCGGTCGATGGCGCCCAGTGCTGGTTGCGGCGAGCTTTCGGGCGCTGGCCGGGGTGCCTGCGGCAGCCACTTCAGCAAGGCCGATTTCAGCGCCTCGACCTGCACCGGCTTGGTCAGGAAATCGTCCATGCCCACGGCCAGGCAGTGCTGGCGGTCCTCCTCGAACGCGTCCGCCGTGAGCGCGATGATGGGCAGGCGCGACTGAGCGTTCGCGCTCTCCCACTGCCGGATGCGCTCGGTGGCCCCATAGCCGTCCAGCACCGGCATGTTGATGTCCATCAGCACGGCGTCGGGGCGTTCGCCTCGCATCACCCGGTCCAGCGCCTGCTGGCCGTCATGCGCCACGGCCACCTGCAGGCCCAGCTTGCCCAGCAGCGCCTGGACGAACAGGCGGTTCACCGGGTTGTCCTCGACCACGAGCACGCTGCCGCTCAAGCCCGGTGCCACGGTGCAAGCCAGTTCTGGCGCCCGCTCTGCGCGCCGGCTGTCCTCGCCCGCGACCGGCAGCTGCACCCGCACCCTGAACCAGAAGCGCGAGCCCTGGCCCGGCTCGCTTTGCACCCCGGCTTCACCGCCCATCGCTTGGGCCAGATGGCTCACGATCGACAGGCCGAGCCCGGAGCCGCCAAATTCGCGCGTGGTGGAACTGTCGGCCTGCGAGAACGGCTTGAACAGCAGCGCGATCTTGTCGGCAGCGATGCCGACGCCCGTGTCCGTGACCGAAAACTCCAGCAAGGCCGAAGCGGCATCTCGCCCCAACTCCAGACCCTAGATGCGAATGCTGCCCCCCGCAGTGAACTTGATGGCGTTGCCCACGAGGTTCGAAAGCATCTGGCGCAACCGGTGCGAATCGCTCTGGTAGCGCAGCTCGGCGGGGCCCGTCCAGTGGCAGTCGAGCTCAAGGCCCTTGAGTTGTGCCGCACCGGCAAAGAGCGCCCGAATATCGCGCAGCACCGCGCCGGGCTCGAACGCCATGGCCTCCAGTTCGAGTTTTCCGGCCTCGATCTTTGACAGGTCCAGGATGTCGTTGAGCAGCGTCAGCAGCGTCTGCCCGGACGTCACGATGGTGCGCGCGTAGTCGCGCCGCTCGGCCTCGACCAGCTGCGGCATCAGCAGCAGCTGCGCCATGCCCAGAATGCCGTTCATGGGCGTGCGGATCTCGTGCGACATCGTCGCCAGGAAGCGGCTCTTGGCCACGTTCGCCGCCTGCGCCGCTTCGGTCGCGTGCACCAGGTCGGTGATGTCGATGCGAAAACCCACGATGTGTCCATCGGCCAATTTGCGCTCGACGATGCGCACTACGCGGCCGGTTTCGTGGCGCTGGATCAGCGTGGTATTGCTGGCGCGATGCAAGGCCACGCGCTCGGCCACCCACTCATCCACGCGCCCGATGGCGTCCGAGTAATGGCCGAGTTCTGCGCCTTTGCGCACCAGCGTCTCAAAGCTCGCGCCCGTGACCATCAGATGGGCGACGCTCTGGTACATCTGGCGGTATTTTTCGTTGCAGAAAACCAGCCGGTCTTCGGGGTCGTAGAGCACAAAGGCCTCGTCCAGCGCTTCGATGGCGCCGCGCAGCAGATCCGCGTTGCGCTGGACTTCCCGTTCCACCCGCTTGCGTTCTGACACATCGGCGTGGGTGGTGACGAAACCGCCGCCGGGCAGGGGTGCGCCGCGCACCTCGAGGGTGACGCCGTTGGGCCGCAGGCGTTCGAACTGGTGCGCAACCGGGGGGCGCGTGCGTTCCAGCACGCGGGCGACCAGCGCTTCGGGGTCGCCCGCGCCATATTCCCCGCGCTGCACGTTGAAGCGGATGATGTCTTCAAAGCGCGTCTTGCCGCCCACGAACAGCGCGTCGGGCAGCTCCAGATTCTCCCGGAACAGTCGGTTGTGCGCGATCAGATCCAGCGCGCCGTCAAAGGCGCTCACGCCCACCGGAATATGGTCCAGAATTCCCTGCAGCAAGGCGGTGCGCTGCTGCACGCGCGCCTCCAGGCTGGCGTTGACGCGCTCGATTTCACGCAGCTGCTGCCCCATCGACTCCGACATCGCCTTGAAGCTTTGGATCAGCTCGTGCGTCTGCAGCACGCCGCTCTGGGGCCAGACCCTGTCCGCAGCGCCGTGCACCGGAAGCTGCGCCATGTCGCGCGACAGTGCGCCGAGTTCTTCCAGCGTCGCCACCGCCCTGCGGCTCAGCAGCTCGGCCAGCGCCAGCGCGGCCACGAGGATGACGAACAGCAGCCCGAGCTTGCCGGCGTAGTTGTCGAACAGCGCCTTTTGCACCGGGGCGACCGGCTGGTCCAGCACCAGCCTCCAGTCCGCAAGATCGCCGACGCGTGACTCGGCGATATAAAAGGAATTCTTCCAGCGCTCGGACACGGGCTTGTTGATCGAGGCCAGCGGGACCCACTGGCTCATGTTCCCGTCCAGCGGCACCAGCGTTCCTGCGCCGCGGGCGAAGGCCTGCATCGCGGTCTGATCCGTTCGGTTGCTGAGGATCACCCGGTCGTTCTTGTCGAGCAGGGTATAGAGCGTGCCTTCGCCCCGCGTGATGCTGGCGATCTGATCCGCGATCTGCTCCAGGCTCAGCACGCCGGTGACAAAGCCGTCATAGGTTCCCTGCGACAGCACCGGGGCCACGATCGTCACCATGGGCTTGGGGTTTCCAATGCGGCTCATGTAGACCTCGGTGAGCAAAGGTCGCTGCTCGCGCTGGAGCGTCGGTATGAAGGGGCGATCCGCCAGGTTCTTGCCGATGTTGCTGTGGCCGAGTTCGTCCACCAGCGGGAAAAATGCGGTGGTGACGGCATCGCGATCGACGCGCCCGACGCGCAGGAAGTTGACATCGGACTTCTTCGCCTGCTCCAGATAGGTCTGCATCTGCGCAGGCGTGCGCAAGGCGGCGATCTCTGCCAGATTGGCCATGGCTGATCGGCGGTTGCCCACCCAGACCGCGAGCAGATCGGTCACGCGCAACTGCTCCTGGCTCAGGCTGGTCCGCATCCTGTGGTCGGTCTCCTCGAAGTCGCTTCTGCTGCCCACGGCCAGCATGATGAGCGCCGGACACAGCACGAAAAAAGCCATGAGGTTGTAGATCAGCTCGCGAAACGAGATCTTGGTGCGGTTCGAGCGCAGCGCCAGTCCGACAAAGATCAGCCTGGCGACCAGCGCGTTGGCGATCCCGTTCACTGCCTGCTTGGTCATCGTGATGGCGGTGTTGTCCAGCGAGCCCTGCATCACGAAACGGTAGAAGAAATACACCAGCGGAATGCCGATGAAGAGCCAGTACAGCGTGTCGGCCAGCACCATGCCGATCTGGCGCCGCTGCATCAAGACACCGACCACCGCCACTTCGGCGCTCATGATGACGGCGGCCCAGGGGTGATTTCACAGGAAATAGGTGCTGGCGGCGATCAGCGTCGCCGCCGCAACGCCGCGGCCCAGCCCGAAGAATTGCAGCGCCAGCATCGCAAAAATGCTGCCAAACAGGATGTCGATGTTGAGAAACAGCGGGAACCTGAAGTAGTTGCCCGCCAGCCCCGCAGCCACCAGCGCCAGCCACAGCAGCCACCCGTGGCGGCGCGGCAATTCTGGCGAGGGGTGACGCGGATTCATGGCGTGGCAGGCGTTCTATGGGGACTGGATTCAGGCTGACGTTCAGGTTCACTACGGGAGCGCACTTCTACATCACGCCGCATCTTAACTGTGGAATCCCCCCATGCGCGCCCGATCGGGGAGGCTGCGCGGAATGTATAGTGCGGGTACCTCTGGTCGATTGGACGGAAAGCCGATGCATCCCCTGAAAATGAATGTGGTCGTGGTGGACGATACGCCCATCAACGTGAGCCTGCTGTCGCACCTGATCGCCAGGTTGCCCGACTGCACTCCGGTCACGTTCACCGAACCGCATCTGGGGCTGGACTGGAGCCTGCAGAACGTTCCCGATCTGTTGATCGTCGATTACATGATGCCCGAGCTCGACGGCATCGAGTTCATACGCCGCTTTCGCAGCGCGCCGGGGCGCGCGGACATCCCGGTGCTGATGGTCACGGCCAATGATCAGGTCGCGGTGCGGCACCAGGCGCTGGACGCGGGCGCCAACGATTTCCTGACCAAGCCCATCGACAAGACCGAATTCATGGCGCGCTCGCGCAACATGCTGTCGCTGCGCCGCGGCCAGCGCCGGCTGGAGAACCACGCCGCCAGTCTGGCCGAGGAGGTGCGGCTGGCGACGGCCGAAATCCTGGCGCGCGAGCGCGAGACCGTGATCCGGCTGTCGCGCGCCGCGGACTCGCGCGACCCGGAGACCGGCGCCCACATCCTGCGCATGGCGCATTTCTCCAAACTCATCGCGGCCCAGCTGGGGCTGGCGCTGGCCGACCAGGAAATGATCCTGGAAGCCGCTCCCATGCACGACATCGGCAAGATCGGCATCCCCGACAACATCCTGCTCAAGCCCGGGCGCCTGGACGCGGCCGAGTTCGACATCATGAAGCGCCACGCCCGCATGGGTTTCGAGATACTCGACGGAAGCCAGTCGCCTTTTCTGCAATGCGCGGCGCTGATTGCGCTGGGGCACCACGAGAAATTCGACGGCGGCGGCTACCCCAACGGGCTCAAGGGCGAGGCCATACCGCTGTTCGCGCGCATCTGCGCCGTGGCCGATGTGTTTGACGCGCTGACCTCGGAGCGGCCTTACAAGAAAGCCTGGGAGCTGGGGCGCGCGACCGACTTCCTGCGCGAGGGCGCGGGCAGCCACTTCGACCCCGCCTGCGTGGCCGCCTTCCTCGCGGGTTGGGACGATGTGCTGCGCATCCGGGAGAGATTCAAGGACGACGAGGACGAAATCAAGAGCCACAACCTGGGTGCTTTCTGAGACCCGGGCGCAAGGCTCAACGCTTCAATTTTTTACCAGAGGAGACCGTCAATGCGTATCGAACAAGTGGTGATGAAGAAATTTCCTGCCGACCTGGAGCAGCTCAAGACGCTGCAGGCGATCGCGCCGCAGCTGTTGCTGGTGTTCGCCGGTCCGACCCATTTTTCCACGCCCGCATTGGCACAGGAGCTGCTCCAGCGCTTCCCGCAGGCGCAGCTGGTGGGCTGCTCCACCGCTGGCGAGATTTCGCAGCAGGGCGTTGAAAACGGCAGCGTCGTGGTCACCGCGCTGCATTTCGAGCGCGCGCAGTTCCAGGTCGTGAGCACCGAACTGGCGGCGATGGAGAACTCGTTCCAGGCCGGCGAAGCGCTGGCGCAGCAGCTCGCCGGCTGGGCGCCCAAGGCAGTGCTGGTGCTGGGCCAGGGCCTGAACATCAACGGCAGCGCGCTGATTGACGGCATGGTCAGCCTGCTGGGGCCGGCGCTGCCGATCGTGGGCGGCCTGGCCGGAGACGACGCCGCCTTTCAGAAAACCTTCACGCTGTGCAATCAGGGGGTGTCCAGCACGCGCGTGCTGGCGGTCGGACTCAAGGGCGATGCGCTGCAGTTTGCGCACGGCAGCTTTGGCGGCTGGAAGCCCTTTGGCCCGGTGCGCAAGGTCACGCGCAGCGTGAACAACGTGCTGTACGAGCTCGACGGCGAACCCGCGCTCGAGGTCTACAAGCGCTACCTGGGCGAGCACGCCAAGGACCTGCCGGGTTCGGGCCTGCTGTTTCCGTTCGAGATGCTCAGCGACGCGCGCGAGCCCTCGGGCCTGATCCGCACCATCCTGGGCGTGAACGAGGCCGACGGCAGCATGACGCTGGCCGGCGCCATCAGCCAGAACGGCTTTCTGCGCCTGATGCACGCGCAGACCGACGGTCTGGTGGACGGCGCCGAGGAAGCCGCGCGCGCCACGCTCAAGCTGATGCAGCAGGACGGAGCGGCCGGCCTGGCGCTGCTGGTGAGCTGCGTCGGGCGCAAGCTCGTGATGGGCGGACGCGTGGACGAGGAAACCGAGATCGTGCACGACACGCTGGGCCAGCAGGCCACGCTGGCGGGCTTTTATTCCTACGGCGAAATCAGCCCCGGCGTGGGCATCCAGAACTGCCAGTTGCACAACCAGACCATGACCATTTCCTACCTGGGCGAGTCCGCCGCATGACCCACAAGCTGCTGCAGCGTCAATTCAAGCGGCTGCTGGGCGTCTCCGACGACACTCAACTGGCGCAGCTGCTGGCCGAGCTGCAGACGCTGGCACAGCGCAGCGAGCTCTCGGCGCTGGCGCAGCGCAGCCTGTCCGGGATCGAATCCTTCCTGGCCCAAGTGGACGAAGCCTACGTCCAGGGCGAGCGCGCGCTCGAGTTGAGCACCCGCAGCCTGGAGCTGAGCTCCCACGAATTGGGTCAGGCGAACGAGCACCTGCGCCAGGAAGCGGCGACGCGCGAGCTCGCGCTCAAGACCTTGAGGGACACGACAAACCAGCTGCTGGAGCCGCTGGGACAACACATCGGCGAGGACGACCAGAGCCTGGACCGCCTGACCCAGCTGTTGTCGGGCTTGGTGCGCGACTTCCTGGAGACGCAAAAGAGCGCCGAGTCGTCCTACGCCAAGCTGCAGAACCAGCAGTTTGCGCTGGACCAGCACGCCATCGTGAGCATCACCGACGAAGCCGGTCGCATCATCTACGCGAATGAAAAATTCTGCACCATCAGCAAGATTTCCCACGACGAGCTGATCGGCAAGGACCACCGCATCGTCAACTCCGGGCTGCACAGCAAGGAATTCTTCCGCGAGATGTGGCGCACCATCTCCAGCGGCCAGGTCTGGCACGGCGAGGTGAGAAACCAGGCCACCGACGGCAGCATCTACTGGGTTGCGGCCACCATCGTGCCGTTCCTGGACAGCCAGCGCCAGCCTTACCAGTACATCTCGCTGCGCACCGACATCACCGCACAGAAGGCGATGGAGACCGAGATCGCCTCGCGCGGGCGCATGCTGGAGAACATCATGGACACGCTCGGAGAGGGCGTGTACCTGCTGGACAGCCAGGGCCTGTGCACCTACGCCAATCGCGAAGCCGAAGCGCTGCTGGGCTGGAGCCGCGAGGAGATGCAGGGCCAGGTGCTGCACGACCTGATCCACGCCCGCCGCGCCGACGGCAGCGCGCTGGCCCGAAGCGAATGCCCGATGCATGTGCACACCCAGGACAGCGCGGTCTACCGCTCCGAGGCAGAGGTGTTCACGCGCAAGGGCGGCGAGCAGTTCCCCATCGCCATCGTCGCGGCCCCGATTGTCGAGGAAGGCCGCGTCACGGGCTCGGTGGCCGCGTTCCAGGACATCAGCGCGCGCAAGCGCACCGAAGAGGAACTGCGCCAGGGCGACCTCAAGCAGCGCATGCTGATCGACAACGCCGCCGACGCCGTGCTCATCCTGGGCAGCGAAGGCGAGCTGCTGTACGCGAATGAACTCGCCATCAAACTGCTCGGCTACTCGCACGCCGAGCTCATGGGCGTCTCGGTCTTCAGCCTGCTGCCGGGTTCGTTCCTCGATCTGTACGACCGCTCGCTGAGCCATGAGCTGCGCAAGAGCCGGCGACTGCACACCGAAGTCGACTTCACGCACAAGGACGGCCACAAGATTCCGCTGGAATTGAACGCCGCGGTGCTGCCCGACGGCAACGTCTACGTGTCCTGCCGCGACATCACGCTGCGCCGGGAGGTGGAGAACGAACTGCTGCGCGCCAAGGAAACGGCCGAGGCCACGAGCAAGGCGAAGAGCGATTTCCTCGCCACCATGAGCCACGAGATCCGCACGCCGATGAACGGCATCATCGGCATGACCGAGCTGGCGCTGGAAACCGAACTCGACGCCGAGCAGCGCGACTACCTGGGGCTGGTGAAATCCTCCGCCGATTCGCTGCTCACCATCATCAACGACATCCTGGATTTTTCCAAGATCGAGTCGGGAAAGATGGAGCTGGAGCGGGTCGAGTTTGACCTGCGAACGCTGCTGGCGGCGACCACCAAGGTGCTGGCCGTGCGCGCCGAGCAAAAGGGCCTGGAGCTGATCTACGAGCTCGACGACAGCGTTCCCGAAACCCTGCTGGGCGACCCCGGGCGGCTGCGCCAGGTGTTGACGAACCTGCTGGGCAATGCGATCAAGTTCGCTGACCGGGGGGAGATTTCGGTGCGGGTCAAGACGCGCGAGGTCCGGGGCCAAATCGTGGTCCTGTGCTTTGAGGTGCAGGACCAGGGCATCGGCATCGCCAGCGACAAATTGAGCAGCATCTTCGAAGCCTTCACCCAGGCCGACACTTCCACCACGCGCAAGTACGGCGGCACCGGTCTGGGGCTGGCGATTTCCAGCCAGCTGGTGGCGGCGATGGGCGGGCGACTCTCGGTGCAAAGCGAGCTCGGGCACGGCAGCGTGTTCAGCTTTGACGCCGCCTTCACGGCCAGCAGGGCCCGGCTCGGCGGACCTTCGACGGTGGAGCTCGAGGGCATCTCGGTGCTGATCGTGGACGACAACGCGACCAACCTGCGGCTGCTGTCGCAATTGCTGAAGAAATGGGGCATGAGCCCGAGTTCGGCCAGCAGTGCCGAAGAAGCGCTGGCCATGGCCGCGCAGGCGCATCGGGACGGCCTGCCCTTCAGGCTCGCGCTGCTGGACGCGATGATGCCCGAGGTCGACGGCTTCGAGCTGGCGCAGCAGTTTCAGCACGCCCCTGAGATGTCGGGCGCGGTCATGATGATGCTGTCGTCGGCCGGCATGCGCGGCGACGCGCAGCGCTGCCGCGAGCTGGGCGTGCTGGCCTACCTGACCAAGCCCATCGACCAGCATGAGCTGTTCAACGCTGTGCGCATCGCGCTG
This sequence comes from uncultured beta proteobacterium, assembly GCA_903838565.1. Classification (GTDB taxonomy): domain Bacteria; phylum Pseudomonadota; class Gammaproteobacteria; order Burkholderiales; family Burkholderiaceae_C; genus CAIKVZ01. Next base: position 41,221 of record CAILZB010000098.1, read on the forward strand.
GGTGCGCAGCCGGACTCGGTGCTGATCACCCGGCACAACCTGGAGGATGCGCCGTCGCAAAAAGCCCTGCACATCCTGCTGGCAGAAGACAATGCCGTGAACCAGAAGCTGGCGCTGACCCTGCTCTCCAAGTGGGGGCACAGGACCGACGTGGTGGCCGACGGCGTGCAGGCGGTCGAGCAATCGCTCCTGCAGGATTACGACGTGATCTTGATGGACCTGCAGATGCCTGAGATGGGCGGCCTGGAGGCAACGCGCCTGATCCGCGAGCGCGAAGCAGGACAGGGGCGACACACGCCCATCGTGGCACTGACGGCCAACGCGATGAGCGATGACGAGCAGCGCTGCCTGGACGCGGGCATGGACGGCTACATTTCCAAGCCGCTCAGCGCCAAGCGCCTGCAGGAGTTGTTGGCGACCATCCCCGCGAGCGAGCCGCCCGAGTCGCTGCTGCCAAGCGTTGCCGAGCCGGCGTTTGACTATGCGGCCGCTTTGGCCAGCGCCGACAGCTGGGTGATTGAAACCATAGGCCAGGCCTATCTGGACGACTGCCCGCGGCAGTTGAAGGAAATCAAGGACGCGATCGATGCCGGCGACGCGGCAACGCTGTTGCGCTCGGCGCACACGCTGCGCGGACTGGTGGGCAACTTCAACGCCCAGCGCATCGAGAAGCTGGCGCGCGAACTCGAACACCTGGGCGGGGCCGCCGACCTGGCACAGGCGCACGCCACCTTCAGCCAGCTGGGCGACGAAATGCAGGCCCTGAACCTGGCGCTGGCGCACACGCTGGCGCTGCTCCCATGAAGGGCTTGCGCCAAGCCCAGGGCGGACCCTGGCGAGGTTTTTTAGCCCCCCTTTTTTCGGTGACAATAGCCCCATCACTTCACCCCTCAGACGATTTCCGTGACCTCGAAATCAGGTTCTTCCCCCACTGACGCTCCCCCCCCTGCCCGCCTGGATGTGGCTTTGGGACTGGAGATGCTGGGCGACGAGGAGTCCCTGGCCGAATTGCTGGAGCTGGCGCTGCAGGGGCTGGAGCGCGACATTCCCGCGATCGCGCAGCACCTGGCCCAGGACGACGCGAAAGCCGCAAACCAGCTGCTGCACGCGATCAAGGGTTTTGCGCCAATCTTCTGCAGCGCGGAACTGGTGCAGCAGATCACGGTCGTCGAAGCTTTGAGCAAAACCGCCTCGGCGGCCGAGGTCACGCCGCTTTACGCCCAACTGGCGCCCGGACTGTCCCAGCTGCGCGACGAAATCGGCGTGCACCTGGACGGAATCCGCAAAAGCGGGAGTGCGCCGTGAGTCACAATCCAACGCAGCGAGCGCCCCCTGCCTGCGCGCGCCGGCCCGATCCAACCCGTACCCTGGAATTCAAAGCATGAGTCTTGCCACCGCACGCATTCTGATCGTGGACGACGACCCGCTGATGCGCAAATACGTCAGCACGGTGCTGGGCCGCGTCGGCGTGGGCGAGATCCGCGACTGCGCGGACGGCGTGGCCGCGCTGAAATGGGTCGCCAGCTTCAAGCCCGACGTGGTGCTGACCGATATCCATATGGAGCCCATGGGCGGGCTGGAATTCGTGCGGCAACTGCGTGAGCACGCCAGCGTGGAGTTGCGCAGGACCCGCGTCATCTTCATGAGCGCGGACTCGAGCAAGGCCACGCTGGAGGAGGCCTTGCCGCTGGGAACCTTCGGCTACATCGTGAAGCCGCCCCGACCCGAGACACTGCGCAGCAAACTGGAACTGGCCCTGAAGTAACCATGGCACTCAAGTCCAACGACACCGTGTCAGACCGTTTTTTCAGGCCTGGCCTGGCACTGATGCTGCGCCTGAGCGGGCCCGTCAAGTTCTGGGGTTTGCCGGTCCCGCTGCTGCTGGCTTTGGCCATCGTGGCGGGCCAGTTCCTGTCCGACCTGGGCGGCGAGTTACGCGACGCCGCACGGCGCGGTTCTTCCACCGTGCTGCTGGGGCAGATCATCGACGTGGTCGGCCCGCTGCAGACGCTGCGCGGCCAGAGCTTGATGGTCCAGTCGGGCGACGGCCATCTGGGCGGCACACGCGAGGCCACGCGCCAGGCGCTGCTGGCGGCAGTGGCCAAGCTCGATGCGCAGATTCAGGCCAGCGAAGACGCTCAGCTCAAGAGCCGCTGGTCGGCGCTGCAGCCAAAGATCCTGCAATTGACCCAGGGCGCTGCGGCGGCGCCGCAGGACCGAACAGCGTTGTTTCGCTCGTACCGCGAGCAGATCTTTGGTTTGCATGAACTGCTGGTCGATCTGGGCAACAGCTCGGGCTTGGCGTTTTCGCCGGAGCCGGCGATTCATTTCAACTCCGACCTGCAGATCGACCACTTGATCCCGCTGGTCGAAGCCATCGGCTTGCTGCGCGCCCAGGGCGCCGACATCCTGGCGCGCAAGGACGGCAATCCAGCCGACCTCACGTCCATGGCGCTGATGGTCGACACGCTGGCCGAGCAAGCCCTGCACGTGGCAGGCACGCTTGACGCCATCAAGGGCACGGGTGACACGGTTCCCGCTTCCTGGGACAAGGCCCTGGCCCAGGTCCATGCGTTTGCGGCGGCGTCGAAAAACATCATGTCCCAGGGCTCGGCCAGCGACTTCTTCATGGCCGCAACGCGTGTCGTGGAAGCGGTGAACCTGGCCAGCCTGGAGTCCCGCGAACATCTGCGCCAGCAGCTGGAGGCGCGGACCAGCAAACTGCGCGCCCAGTGGGTGGCCACGCTGGTGGTGGCGCTTTTGGGGTTCTTCGTGTGGTGGTATTTCCTGCTGAGTTTTTTCCGCAGCAGCCAGATCGACCGCGAGCATACGGACGCCGCAATCGAGATGGCCGCCAACGGCGACCTCACGGGCAGCGCCACCTCGGGCGTGGGCACGCTGGGCAACTTTGGCCGGCACCTGGACGTGATGATGAACAAGATGTCGGAGATCGTGGCCAACATCCGCACCGCCGCCGTGCTGCTGGGCGACACCGGCAAAAAGCTGGTGGAAGACACGCGCTCGCTCTCGGAGCGGGCCGAATCCCAGGGTGAACACCTGAGGCAGACCTCGGTGCACGTGAAACGCGTGAGCGAGACCGTGGCGCGCAATGCCTCGGCCTCGCAGGAAATCAGCATGATGACCAACAGCCTGCACAAGGAGGCCGATTCGGCCGGCAAGATGATGCAGCAGGCCGTTCTCAGCATGGGCCCGCTGCAGGTCACCTCCGGGCGCATGAGCGAGATCATCGGCACCATCGACGGCATCGCCTTTCAGACCAATCTGCTGGCGCTGAACGCCGCGGTGGAAGCGGCCCGCGCCGGCGAGCAGGGGCGTGGCTTTGCCGTGGTGGCCTCCGAGGTGCGCAACCTGGCCAAGCGCAGCCAGGGCGCTGCCGCGGAAATCCGCACCCTCATCGCCGAGTCGTCGGACCGGGTCAATACCACCGTGAAGGGCATCGGCGAAGTCAACGTGATCATGGAGAGCCTGATCTCGGGCATCGGGGAGATCTCGATGAACGTGAACGTCATGGCCGAGGGCAGCGCGGCGCAAAGCGCGGCGCTGGAGGAGGTGGTCAGCGCCGTGGGAGACCTGGACGTGCTGACGCAGGAAAACACCGGCTTGGTGGCGCGCTCGGCCACGAATTCGGACCGGCTCATCGCCCAGGCCTCGGCGCTGGAAATTTCCGTCTCCGACATCGAGTTGCGCCAGGGCACGGCGGACCAGGCGCGCCAGATGGTGTTCGACGCGATGGTGCATGTGCAGTCCGTGGGCCTGGAGCAGGCCGCGCGCGACCTGCAGAATCCCGACGGGCCCTTCATCGACCGCGACCTCTACGTGTTCGTATTCGACCGCGAAGGCTATTACGTGGTGCATGGCGCCGCGCCGCTCAAGGATGGCACGAACCTGGCCGAAATAGAGGGACTGGATGCCGACAAGCTGCTGGCCGATGCCTGGGCCGCCTGCGACGAGAGCGAAGGCGGCTGGGTCAACTATGCCATCACCAACCCCCTCACCGGAGACATCCAGGGGAAATCGTCCTATGTCATGCCGCTGGACGAAAACCGCTTGCTGGGTTGCGGCTGTTACCTCAATACCGAATGGGTGAATCTGTGAGCACGAACCAGTCAACGTCACCGCCCATCCCTCAGGCCCTGGTGGAATTGTGCGCCGCCGTGCTGCCGGTCTGGGGCCGCCAACTGCTCACCTCGCGCTCGCAGTCTGAAGCGGCCGTGGCCGAGATGCTGTCGGCTTTCGCCGCCATCGGTCCGCATCTGACGCGCGCGGCCAAGCAATCCGGCGAGATCACGGCCGCATTGGCGCACGGTGAAGGCGGCATCACGCAACTGGCACAGGCCTGCGAGGACGAGATCGCGCCGGTGCTCTCGCGCCTGGACGCGCCGTCGGCCGCCGCAGTGCAAAAGGTCATGGCCATGATCCATCAGTCGGTGCATGCGCTGGACCAGATCGCCAAACCGTTCGCGCATGAAACCCAGATGGTTGCCCAGCAGGTGGACCGCATGTACATCGGATTGCAGTACCAGGACCGCATCAGCCAGATGGTGAGCCTGCTGCACGAAGACATCGAGCGACTGCAGGCAACGCTGGCACAACCCGGCACCGACCCGGCGGCGCTGGCGCACCAGGACTGGCTGGCGCGACTGGAATCGCAGTACGCGATGGCCGAGCAGCGCCAGAACCACAGCGCCGACACCGCGGCCGGCAGCCCTGCGCAACCCAGCGACGACGATTCCATTTTTTTCTGAAGAGGTTCTTTATGGCACAAACCATTTTGGTGATTGACGACTCTGCCAGCCTGCGACAGGTGGTAGCGATGGCCTTGCGTGGCGCCGGCTACGAGGTGCTGGAGGCCGGCGACGGCGTGGCCGCGCTCGCGCTGCTGGACGGGCGCAAGATCGGCATGGCGGTGTGCGACGTGAACATGCCGCGCATGAACGGCATCGAATTCGTGAAGGCGGCCAAAGCCTTGCCCGCGTACCGCTTTCTGCCGATCCTGATGCTCACCACCGAGAGCCAGGAATCGAAGAAGGACGAAGGGCGCGCGGCCGGAGCCAAGGCCTGGATGCTCAAGCCTTTCTCCCCGGCATCGCTGCTCAACGCCGTATCCAAGTTGTGCCTTCCTTGATGCTTTGCGGGACAGACCCTCTGTCCTCAACCGTTCGTCGCGGGTCGGGGCACCCTGTTCCCCCTTGATTAGGAAACACCATGAGCTACCGCTATGAGTTGCCGGCAGAACTGACGATTTACAGCGTGATGGAAGCGCGCGACAGCCTGCTGGCCTGGGCCGAGAAGGCGCGCTCGCAGACGAATGCGCCGCTGGAGATTTCGGCGCGCGACGTCGAAGCCGTGGACGGCTCGGGCCTGCAGTTGCTGGCCTCGCTCAGCAACATGGAGGTCACCTGGTGGCTGGTGCAGACCAGCCGCGCCTTCACCGAGGCCTGCAACACCTTGGGCCTGGGACAGTGGCTTGACAACCCCTACATCAAAGCGGGATCGCAGGAGACCACAGCATGAGCCAATCCAGCGCCGACTCGGACGCCGATTTCATTGCGCAGGCCATGCCGGCCTTCATCAGTGAAGCGCAGGAGCAGACCGAAACCATCGAGCAGCTGCTGCTGCAACTGGAAGAGACGCCCGACGACCGCGAACTGCTCGACTCTCTGTTTCGCTGCGCGCACACGGTCAAGGGATCGGCCGGCATCTTCGGGCTGAACAAGGTGGTGGAGTTCACGCACCACGTCGAGACCCTGCTCGATATGATGCGCGACGGCCACGTGGCCTTGAGCCCGGGCTTGAGCACCTTGCTGCTGGAGTGCAACGACCAGATCAAGTTCCTCGTGGGCGCGGCCAACGACGAGAACGCCGATTCGGACGAACAGCGGGATATTCGCGCCGACCTGGTGATCCAGCTGCGCGCCATCACCGAGGCGCAGTCGGCTGCGGCACCCGCGCCCACGCCCGCGGCGACGGCCAGCGGCGCCGTGGCAAGCGAGGGCCCGACACGGTGGACCATCACGGCGCGCTTTGGGCCCGAGATCTTCCGCAACGGCATGGACCCGCTGTCGATTGCGCGTTACCTCGGCGGCCTGGGCCAGGTGCTCGGCATCCAATGCAGCACCGACACCGTGCCGCCGCTGGTGAGCCTGAATCCCGAAACCTGCTACCTGAGCTTCGTCATGGTGCTGGAGTCCAAAGCCACGCGCGACGAGATCGACGGCGCCTTCAGCTTTGTGCGCGAGGACTGCGAAGTCGAAATCGTCGCACCCGAAACGCCGCAGCAAAAGCTGGCGCGCGAAATCGAGGAGCTGCCAGAGACGCCGCGCCTGGGCGACATGCTGGTGTCGGTGGGCGCGGTGACGCAGGACCAGCTCAGCCAGGTGCTCTCAACCCAGGAGAAGTCCAAGGCTCTGCCGCCCGCGGCGCAGTCCAAGGTGGGCAATCTGCTGGAAACCCAGGCCGGTGTGGCGCACGAGGTGGTGGAAGCCGCCTTGGGCAAGCAGCAGAAGATCCGCGAGAACGCCCCCAGCGAAGAGGGGCGCTACATCCGCGTGCAGGCCGACCGGCTCGACGCCGTGATCAACCTGCTGGGCGAACTGGTGATCGCAGGCGCAGGCGCTACGCTGCTGGCGCGCCAAAGCCGCCAGTCGGCGCTGACCGAAGCCAGCCTGCAGATGAACGGCCTGATCGAGGAGATCCGCAACGGCACGCTGGGCCTGCGCATGGTGCCGGTGGGCGAGACCTTCAGCCGCTTTCGCCGCGTCGTGCGCGACACCGCGTCCTCGCTGGGCAAGGAAGTCAACTTCGAAATCCACGGCGGCGAGGCCGAGCTCGACAAGTCGATGGTGGAGAAGATCGCCGACCCGCTCATGCACCTGGTGCGCAACTCGCTCGACCACGGACTGGAGCCGCCGCAGGAGCGCCTGGCCGCCGGCAAGTCGCGCGCCGGAACGTTGACGCTCAGCGCCCAGCACGAGACCGGCTGCATCCTGATCCGGATCGAGGACGACGGGCGCGGCATCAACCGCGAGCGCGTGCTGCAGCGCGCCTGGAACCGCGGCCTGGTGGAACAAGGCGTGGTGCCCAGCGACGACACCATCAACATGCTGATTTTCGAGCCCGGTTTTTCCACCGCCGAACAGGTGACGAACCTGTCGGGCCGGGGCGTGGGCATGGACGTCGTGCGGCGCAATATCGAAGCCCTGCGCGGCAGCATCAAGCTCACCAGCATGCCCGGCGTGGGCCTGCAGGTCGACATCCGATTGCCGCTGACGCTGGCCATCATCGACGGCTTCATGGTGGCGGTGGGCAAATCCAAATACGTGCTGCCGCTGGAGTCGGTGGTGGAAGTGATCGAGTCGCAGCGCGGCGAAGCCAAGTTCGACCGCACCGGTCGGCGCGTGATCGAACTGCGCGGCGCGGTGCTGCCGGTGGTGAGCCTGCGCACGCTGTACGGCGCCGACGCACCCCAGACCGAGCGCACCAGCGTGGTGGTGATTCATTCGATGCACGGCCGCTACGGCATCGAGATCGACGTGCTGCTGGGCCAGTACCAGACCGTGATCAAACCGCTGGGGCGTTTGTTCAGAACACTGCGCGGCATCTCGGGGTCCAGCATCCTGGGCAGCGGCGAGGTGGCGCTGATCCTGGACGTGAATTCGCTGGGCGACCTGGCCTCGGCGGAAGGCCCGGTCAAGTCGGCGCGCACCGCTGTTGCCAGCGGATAGACCGGACCGGGATCGATCTTTCGAGCGGCGACGGTGGACCATGAAATCAATAATGTGCGGAGCAATGAGATGAACCTGAACAACTGGAAAATTGGCAGCCGACTGACCCTGCTGATCGGCGTGATGGCCGCGCTGATGATAGGCATCGGCACCTTCAGCCTGCTGAGTCTGAAGCAATCGAGCGATGCGCTGCAGGCGGTGATCCAGGAGAATCTGAAGGCCACGCATGAATTGGACGAAATCTATTTCCTGATGACGCGCAACCGCCTGGTCATCAGCAATACCGTGATCGACCCGACGCCGGAGAAGATCACCAAGTACAGCGCCGAGGTCGAAGCCAATATCGCCACCATCAGCAAGCTGTGGCAGTCATTCCTGAGCACACCGATGTCACCGGAAATGGCCAAGACTGCCCAGAGTTTTGCGGACCAGCGCCAGGTCTTCGTGGAAAAGGGGCTGAGGCCGGCCGTGGCCGCCCTTCGCGCCAACGATCAGAAGGAAGCGCGACGACTGGTGGTGGAGCAGATCCATCTGTTCTACGACGCGTCCAAGCCGCACCTGGACGCGCTGATCGCCGGCATGCAGGCCGACGGCAAGCAGGATGCCGATAACGGCCTGGCGCGCTACCAGTTCACGCGCAACCTGTCCATCGCCCTGATGCTGCTTGGCGTCGGCTTTGCCGGTGTGTTCGGCCTAGCTTTGGTGCGCGGCATCACCCGGCCCCTGGCGCGGGCCGTGGCCGCAGCCCAAGCCGTGGCCGAAGGCAAACTCGACAGCGATGTGAGCTCGGACAGCAGCGATGAAGTGGGCCAGTTGCTGGCGGCGCTGCAGCGCATGCAGCAAACACTCACCGCCTTTGAAGCGGCACAACTGGAGATGACACGTCAGCACGACCTGGGCATGATCGACTACCGCATGCCGACCGAACAGATGCAGGGCAGCTACCACGCACTGATGCAAAGCGTGAACGACCTGGTGCAGTCGCACATCGCGGTGAAGATGAAGATCGTGGACGTGGTCACCGGCTACACCGAGGGCAAACTTGACGTGGCGATGGACCGCCTGCCGGGTCAGAAGGCGCGCATCAGCGAAGCACTGGACAAGGTGCAGCGCTCGATGCAGGAGGCCACGCAGGCAGCGAGCACCAACCTGCGCATCAGGAACGCGCTGGACAAGTGCAGCACCAATGTGATGATCGCCAACACCAGCAACGACATCATCTACATGAATGAGACCGTCACGGCGATGATGCAGCGCAACGAGGGCGAGCTGCGCAAGACGCTGCCGCAGTTCGACGCGCACCGCCTCATCGGCCAGAACATCGACATCTTCCACAAGAACCCGGCGCACCAGCGCGACCTGCTCTCCAGCCTGCGCAGCAACTACCGCACGCAGATTTCCGTGGGCAGCCTGTCGTTCTCGCTCAGCGCAAGCCCGATCCTGGACGCCAAGGGTGAGCGACTGGGCACCGTGGTCGAATGGGCGGACCGCACGCAGGAAGTGGCGATCGAAAAGGAAGTGGCGGACCTGGTGCAGGC